>JBEGOM010000001.1:0-181133 GCA_041181985.1 Pseudomonadota bacterium
ATGGGCTTGTTTGACGAATTCGGCGCTGGGTTGGTGGATGGTGAGGTCGCTCATGGAAACTGTCTCCTGAATTTTGGGCGGCTATAAGCTAAAAACCCCGCAACTGTGGCGGGGTGCTCTTACAGGGTTCTGACTTAGACGGAACTGACAAACCCTAGGTTTTGAGGCGGATCAAACCAATAGCAAAAATCCGTTGACCGTGGACAGGATGCCCAAAATGCCCAAACCTGCGGGTACCCAGAACAGCACATGGGCGCCGGTCAGAATGGCCACCGAGGTCAGCACGATGGCGATTTGCAGCAGGGCCTCGGCATAGTCAAACCAAGGGTCTTGTTGCAAGGCGTGGTCACGCTCGTGTTCGTGTTCTTTGGCTTTGGCCATGAGTTCTTTTTTGCCGTCGCCGGTTTCTGGTTCAGATTCGTAGCGGGCGATGGTTTTTTTGTAATCTTCTAACTTTTTTTCTAAGATGGCTTTGGCAGCTGGGCTGAGCTTGTCCTGTGCCAATTGCACTTGAATGTCGTCAGCGGCAATTTTGTAGTCGGTCTGGCGAATGTTTTTGGCTTGGTAAAACGCAAAAGCATTGGACGCCAAAATATTGTGCATGGTGCTTTCTTTGGAGGCGTTGTTACCACCTAAGCTGGCGATGGCCAGTACCATGGCAAGAATAGACACCAGCATGGCGCAACGGGTGCGGAAGGGGTCGTTGCCGTGTTCGGGCAATTCGGTTTCTGGCATTTCGCTCATGTTTTTATCTCCTTGAAATCGATGTGAACCGTGTGTGCAAAACAAAGATTTTGCGTGGTGCGGATTTTAGATGTTGTCGCTGGGCATCAAGTCGGACAAAGCCATGGAAAACCCGACATGTTGCGCAATGAATTCGCGCGCCACGTCTTGCCAAGCGCCGAGTTTGGAGTCGACATGCAACAAGCCTGGGTCGTCGAAGCGGCCTTGGTTGAAATCGAGCGGCGTAGGAAAGCGCAATTGAAACAATTCGTACTCACTCTGGTAGAGCTTGGGCGCTTGTTTGTTGTTCAGGGGAATGGCACGCAAACGCCCTTGGTGGCTCCAGTCGCAAAACAACACGTTGCCCATGCGCAGCATGAGCACGCATTGGTTGGGTGAGACCTTGCCCAAAATTTTGGCGTAGTGCAATTCACCGGCCGGGTCAATTTTTTGCAGTTGTGTGACAGCGTCTTCACCCAAAGCAATCCACGCTTCCAAAATGTGGCCGGCATGGAAATACGCTTCCCAAAAGCGCCGACGGTAAGGGCCGATCTCGTCATCGGTGTGACGCAAAATTTCAAAGAACGCGTCGAGCGTGCGGCTGGTCAACCAACGGCTGGCCAGGTCAATCGCTTCTTGTCGCACACCCAACCAACCGGCATGGTTGTGACGCGGGTCGCCCAAGGTGCGCAACAACTCGGAGAGCAAAAAGTTTTGCACCTCACGCGGCGCGGGTTTGTCGAACCACGGTGAGAGCAAGCTGTAGGCAAATTCATCTCGACAAATCGGATACCTGAAGCGCTGCATCGGTGTGCCCGCATCGTGCACCGCCCATGCACACATGCGTTGGATGTAGGGCAAGGTGATGCGCACTTCTTCAGGCGCTTGCAAAGCTTCCATGAAGGCTTGCCGGCAAAACGGATTGAGCCAAAAACTCGAGGTGAGTGCGTGGCGTTCTTGCCATTGCGTCAAGCTTTTGTCGGCGGGCATGCCCAAGATGTCGTTGGCCACTTGCCAAGGGCCTTGTTCGGGGTCGAGCAATTGCAGCTTGGTCAGCAAACGCTCAAGACCGAAGGCCTCTGTTTCTGACAAAGACTGTTGTACGCGTGCATCGGCAAAAAATTGTCGTGCAGCATTTGCCAATTGCATAAACACCGCGTTGTTGGGATTGAAGTTTTGCAAATAGGTGTGCAACAAACCACGACCCCATTTCAAAGGGCGACGGCTGTTGAGCGCATCGGGCACAGCGACTTCAAAATAATGTTGCGTCAGCGTTGGGTGCGCATGCAAGCCGCGTTCTTCGCCAAGCCACAGCGCGTAGGGGATGTGTCGCCAATCGCGCTGGCGTGGGGCGTTGCTGGTGTCTAGTGCGTTGCTTTTTTGAAGGGGTGCGAATTGCACAGCTTCGAATGCGCTGTAGGTGCGTTCGCCCACGGTGCGCAAATCGGGCTCCTTGCCAAAGCCACCACGCCGCTTGGTGCGAACGGCGTGGGCCAACTGGTCAAAGTCTTGCGGGGGTGAAACGAACAAGCTGTTCATGGTGATGGTTCAGCGCACGCTTTCTTGCATTTTTTTGAGCGTGCTCGATGGGCCTTTGGTGCTGTTGTCGTTGGGCTGGAAGGCCAAGACAAAACGCAATTCAACCCGTCTGTTTTTAGCGGCTTGTGATTTGTCGCTCGGGCGTTCATCGGCGTATGAGCTGATGCCAAACACCGGTTGCTCACGCTCGTTGCGAAAGTCTTGCATGCTGCCGGCGTTGAGCACTTTGTAAACCGCACGCGCGCGGTCGAGGCCCAAATGCCAGTTGGTGTAGTCGCCTCGGTGCAGCGGCGATGCATCGGTGTGGCCTTCGATCAGAATGGTTTCAATCTCAACTTGCTGTGGGTTGGGTGGACAGTCGGCGGGCAATTGACGGCGCTGTGAATAGATGTAGCAGGGCAAGATGTCTTGCAACTGTTGTGCTGACTGACGCAAGGTGCGCACACCGTCGGGTTCGAGATCGGGACGACCCAATGCAAACAAAGTGTCGGTGGGCAAAGTGATCACGCCTGAGGCTTGGTTGATGGTCACAGGCACGCCTGCGCTTTGCAAGCGACTGCCAATGGCTTGCACCACAGCGGCCAAGGGGTCGGGGGGTGGCTCTTGCGGCAGTTCTGGTTTGCGCGAGAGCAAGACCATCACCATCACGATGAAGATGAACAACAAACCAATCATCAAGTCACTGGCCGAAGCCATGTAACCTGATTCTTCAACTTGTTCGTTGTTGGCGCTGGGACGACGGCGTTGGATCAGCATGTGAAGTGTTCAGGTGTCAACGCTTGGTGGGCAAGGCTTCGATGAATTCATCAAGCACTTCTTCTAGGTTGGTGATGCTGCCGCTGAGTTGGTTGACGGCGGTGGCCAAGTGCTGGTCCATCTTGGTGTGCAACTCGGCAATTTGTCCGCTGTAACCGCTCACGCCTTTGGTGATGGCGTCGACCGTGCCATTGAGTGCTTTTTGGGCTTCTTGCAAATGCGTGCGCACGGTCTCGAGCGATTGCGAGCTGGCTTGTGCCGTGTCTTTGAACTCTTGTGCGGTGGTGTGTTGCATGGCCACCGAGTTTTCAATGCTGTTGGCACTGTCTTTGAAGCTGTCAGCGGTTTGGTGAATCAGGCCTGCGGTGTTTTGCAGTTCACCCATGACGCTTTGCACCGATGCAATGGCTTGACCAAAGTTACCCAACAAGGTGGTGAGTTGCTGCGAGCCTTGGTTGCCAGCCGTGGTGGCGCGTGCCAAGGCGGCGTCGAGTTCGGCCACGGTGTTGCGGGTGGTCTGAATGGTTTGCGACAAGCTGGCCACGGTGTCTTGAAACGAACCCAAACCTTTTTCAATGCCTTGTGTGAGCACTTCGCCAGCGTGTTTGAGTTCACCGGCGGCTTGCGAACCGGCGTTGCCAAAACTTTGACTTGAGGTTTGGATGGTATCGGTGAGTGTGGCGAGTTTGTCAAACGCGGGTTGCATGTGGCGCGACAGGGCGTCGCCAATCGAATTAGCAAAATCGGTTTCGAAGCGTTGCAGTTGGTTCACCTGCGAACGGTTTTCTTGCAAGATGTCTTGGAACAACGCCAGTTGCATGCGCACGCTGGCTTCGGCGGCGTTGTCGGGCACTTTGCTTCTGAGGGTGTGACACAGCGTGTCAATGCTGGCTTGTAAATTTTCTAACGCAACTTTGGCGCGCCAGTTCCACACCAATGAACACAATAAACCAGCGATGGATGTGATGAACTTGCCGCCTGCTGTGGCGATCAACGATTGCAGCGCTTGGTCTTGTTGTCGGGCGGACACATCGAGGGCGTTCAATGCCAAGCCAGCTTGCTGCAAAGCCACTGCTAAAAAGATGAAGGTGCACATCAAACCAAAACCAATCAGTAAATTGGGCATGGTTTCAAACAAGGCCAAATTCAAGCGGCCACCCAACACGCTGCGCACCGTCCATGTGTCGGCATGGCTGCGAAAGCTGTAGCTGCTCAAACCCTCGCTGGCTTGGGTGGCTTCAGATGGATGCAGCGAGCCTTTGTTGCTGGGCAGGTCGATCAAACCGGCCAAGGTTTCTCGCAACAAAAATTTCAGCTCGGGGTCTTGTGTCTTTTTTTCTGCGCTGTCTAAAGCACTGCGGCTGGAGAGTGTGTTGTCAGCAAGCGATGCATCGAGTTGGTTCACCGCGGAGCGCACACGCCGAATGCGTGAGGCCCACACCGTGAAGCTGATGACAGAAAACAAAACAATCAGCGTTGCAATCGCAAGCGGGACGGCCAGCTCTTGTAGCTGTGCGAGGTAGGGATGGAGCTGCATCCCTCTATTGTGAACAATTAATTGGGCGCTAGCACCAAATGCGAGGTGGGTGCGGTGGCTTCTCTCACCACATCGACCACCATGTCAGCGGTGATGGCGGACAAGGTCCAGCCCAAGTGGCCGTGCCCCGTGTTGTAAAACACATTGCTGGCGCGGCCGCGGCCGACGCGCGGCATCATGTTGGGCATCATCGGTCGCAGTCCTGCCCAAGGCACGACCGAGCGGGTGTTGATGTTGGGGAAGCATTGCTGCACCCAATCCACCAGAGGCTTGATGCGATCAGCGCGGATGTCACGGTTGTAGCCGTTGAATTCTGCGGTGCCCGCCACGCGGAAACGGTCTACGCCCAATCGGCTGGTAACCAATTTGGTTTCGTCGTCAAGCAAGCTGACATTGGGTGCACCGGCTTGGCTTTGCGCATCGTTGAGGTTGACGGTGATGGAGTAGCCCTTCACAGGGTAAATGTTGACTCGGTCACCCAACTGCGCTGCGAAATCTCGGCTGGCCACACCAGCACACACCACCACGGCGTCGAAGGTGTGCACGCTCGGTTGTGCGTCGCTTTGTGCCACGGTCACCACCGCTTGTGCGTTGTTGCTTTGCACATGGGTGACATCTTGGTCGTACAAAATGCGCACGCCCAAACGTTGCGCGGCATTTGCCAAGCCGTGGGTGAATTTGTGAATGTCACCGGTGGCATCACTCTCTGTGAAATAGCCACCGTAATACTTACCCGCCAAAGTGGGCTCGATGCTTTTCATTTCTTCGGGCGTGACCGCGTGGCGAGGCAATCCGCCTTTGGCCAACAGGGTAGAGACATAGCCCGCATGGTCAAAACTTTTTTTGTCACGGTAGATGTGCAAGATGCCTTGTTTCTTGGCATCGAAGTCAATGCCTTCTTCTTGCGCCCATGCAAACAAATGCGCGCGTGCAGCAACGGCCAAGCGCGCGGTTTCGATGGTGTTGCGTTCATACGCCGGCATGGCAGCCATGAATTCGGCAAACCACGACAGCTTGTGCCGACTGGGTTTGGGGTTGACCAAGAGTGGCGCATCGCTTTTGAGCATCCACTTGATGCCTTTCAAAATGGTGGACCAATGCGTCCACACTTCGGCATTTGACGCAGAGAGTTGCCCGCCGTTGGCAAACGAAGTTTCCATGGCGGCGTAGCGGTGGCGTTCAAACAAAGTGACGGCAAAACCGCGTTTTGCCAAAGCGTATGCAGTGGTGACGCCGGTGATGCCGCCGCCGATGATGGCTATAGAGGTCATGATGCAGGTCTTTCTAAAACGTCAAGGGTTGAGCCGACAGTGCACCTTGCGATGTCAGCGCCCCTTCTGTTTTGGACCTGAGAGATTCACAACCTGACAAGGTTGCTTGCTCCTGCGGTGGGTGGACGGACGAAAGCGTCCACCGCTCTTCAGAATGTGAAGTGGCATCGGTCCTTTTGCCTGAGAGTTTCCGGGGCGGTTGCTCCTTCGGCGTTGCTATGTTTCAAGCAATCTCTCCCGATGTCACGTGGTTAAAAATTTCAGTGTGCGAAAAAAGCCTTCGTTAAATTCACCCAATAACGGGCACCAATTTCAATGTTGTCATCGTTGAAGTCATAACCTGGGTTGTGCACCATGCACGCGCCTGCTGAGTCACCATCGCCATTGCCAATCAGCAAATAGCTGCCAGGAATTTTCTCGAGCATGAAGGCGAAGTCTTCGCTGCCAGTGATCGCTGGGCCTTGCAAAGTCACGCGCTCAGGGCCCACCATGTTCACTGCGACTTGGCGTGCGAAGTTGGTTTCGTTCAACGCATTCACCAACACGCAATAACCGGACTTCCATGTCACCTCAGCGCGTACGCCGAAACTTTCGGCTTGTGCGGCCACCAAGGCTTTGATGCGGTGTTCTAACAATTGGCGCACATCAGCATCGAGTGCGCGCACACTCAACTCTAAGGTGGCCAATGCAGGAATGACATTGTTGGCTTGTCCCGAATGCATTGCCCCAACGGTGACCACTGCAGTGTGCAATGGATCAACATTGCGCGACACCACGGTTTGCAATGCCATCACGATTGACGCTGCTGCCACCAGTGGGTCAGCCGAGCGATGCGGCATGGCGCCGTGGCCACCTGTGCCATGCACTTGGATGGTCACATAGTCGCTCGAGGCCATGGCCGCACCATCGCGAAACACAAAGTGGCCTGCAGGTACGCCGGGCATGTTGTGCATGGCAAACACGGCACCGCATGGAAACAGATCGAACAAGCCGTCTTGCATCATGCGCAATGCGCCACCACCGCCTTCTTCGGCGGGCTGAAAAATCACATTTAGCGTGCCATCCCATGTGGTGTCGTGCGCCAAAGTTTGTGCAGCGGCCAACAACATGGCGGTGTGACCGTCGTGTCCGCACGCATGCATCAAACCTGGTTTGCTGCTGGCCCATTCAACGCCGGTGGTTTCTTGAATGGGCAGTGCGTCCATGTCGGCACGCAAACCCAAACGGCGTTGGCTGTTACCGCGCTTCAAGGTGCCCACCACACCTGTGCCACCCAAGCCGCGATGCACGCTGTAGCCCCAGGCTTCTAGTCGGGTGGCTACCAATTCAGCAGTGCGGTGTTCTTCAAAGGCCAACTCGGGGTGACGGTGAATGTCACGGCGCAGTTGGATGAATTCGCCCACACGCGCGGTGAGTGCATCACGCAAGTAAGTCATGTGTTACTGCGGTTGCAAGTTGATCGACTTGGCGATGTCGCGAAATTGTGCCGTGCCATCAGCGTACGCTTTGGCCACTGCTTGCAATGACAAGGGCTTGGCTACCAACTGGCTGTTGGCTTCTAAGCCACCACGCACAGCAGGATCGGTGAGCGAGTCGGTGATGGCTTTGTGAATCACTTGCACGATGGGCTCAGGCGTTTCTTTTTTTACAAAGTAACCAGTCCAAATGTTGAAGGTGAATGTTTTCAACGATTTGCTTTCGGTGATGGCGGGATAGTCTTTCACCGATTCCAAGCGTTCGCTGTTGAGCATGGCCAACACTTTGAGCTTGCCTTGCTTGTGCATTTCGTCATAGGCCTTGCCAAACGGAGCCAAGAAAATATCGACTTGACCGCCCAACAAATCTTGATTGGCAGGTGCCGATCCTTTGTAGGGCACATGCGTCATAGGAATGTTGGTCACCTTCGAGAGGTGTTCACCCAACAAGTGATAGAACGATCCAGGTCCCACGCTCGCGTAGGTGATGGGGCGGCCCGCTTGTGCTTCTTTGCGGGCGTAGTCTAAAAACTCGTCCACATTGTTGACTGGCAAATCTTTGCGTGCCAAGAAACCAATTTGTGCAGTGGCAATCATTTGAACCAAACGAAAATCTTCGCTCTTTAATTTCACGGCAGAAATGGCCAAGGGTGCCAAGATCAATTCGTTGGGCGAACCTTGAAAAATGATTTGGCCATCCGCGGGTGCGTTCAACACTTTTTGCGCCGCAATCGAACCGCTGGCGCCACCCAAGTTTTCGACGATCACGGGTTGCCCCATGTTTTTCGACAAGGTGTTGTTGACGGTGCGTGCAATCACATCAGACAAACCGCCGGCAGGGTAAGGCACCATCAGGGTGATGGGTTTGCTGGGGTAGGTTTGTGCCAAGGCAGAGGTAGTCATGACAGCGCTGCTCATCAGCGCGCTGATGGCTGTGGTGGCGATCACGCCGCTTGCGGCAGCCGTGGCGCGGGTGAACCAGTTGGGGGATAAAAGGCGCATGGTTTGTCTCCTGTTGTGTGTCGGTATGGGGTCATCGTAAAAACTTGCCACGGCAATGTCCAATGCATAATAATTTAATATTCCATAACTTCAATGCATACATGAGGCGGCCATGACCTTGGTTCAACTGAAGCATTTCCTCGAGCTGGCCAGCAACGGTTCGTTCAGCAAGTCGGCGGATCGGCTGCACATCACCCAGCCCGCCTTGAGTCGCAGCATCAAGTCGTTGGAAGATGAATTGGGCCAACCGCTGTTTGATCGGGTGGGGCGCAACAACGAGCTCACCGCGTTTGGGCGCCACATTCTGTGGCAAGCGCGTGATTTGCTGGAGGCTGCTAACAATTTGAAGCACAGCGGTTCGCAAGACTTGCTCGGCCAGATGGGGCAAATGCGCTTGGGTTTGGGCTCGGGCCCCGGCGCGATTTGGATGACGCCTTTGCTCATGTGCATGGCCACCGAATACCCACAAGCGCGTTTGGAGATCGCGCGCGGCGCCACGCCCCTGTTGGTGCAACAACTGCGCGAACGCGTGTTGGATGCGTTGATCCTCGACATCCGTTCGCTCAGTCCTGCCAACGATTTGTTGGTTGAGCCTTTGTGTGAAATGCCGGGCGCATTCATGTGCCGCCCCACCCATCCATTGGCCCAGCTCAAAAAAGTCAGCTTGGCGCAAGTGCAGCAATACCCGGTGGCTTCTACACCGTTGAGCGATGAGGTGGCACGTGTGTTGATCGAACGCTATGGTGCCGATGCACATCCTGACCACATGGTCAATTTGCGTTGCGAAGAAATTTCAAGCTTGCTCGATGTGGCGCGTTCAACCGATGCGGTGGTGGTGGCGGTCAGAGCCTTGGCGCCCGATTTGGTGGCGCTGCCCATGTCGCCCCCGTTGAACGCCACGGCGCGTTTTGGTTGGGTCATTTTGAAGTCGCGTTCAGAATCGCCCTTGAGCAAGTTGCTGCATCAAATGGCGCGTGACATTGTGGCTGCGGTGTGATGCACTCAATTTTGGCCCAACCCCCCACTGCGCCAAACGCGTTGGCCACACGCGGTTAACAACACATCAAACTGCGGCGCCCACAGCGTGAGCCGTTGCCTTGCACGGGTGATGCCGGTGTAAACCAATTCGCGGGTGAGAACAGGCGAGGCGATTGCGGGTAGCACCAACAGCACATGCGCAAATTCAGAGCCTTGCGATTTGTGCACCGTCATGGCAAACACCGTGTCGACATGGTCCAACCGCGAGGTTGCCACCCAGCGCACACCTGCACCGTGGGGGTGATGGCGCGCAAAGGCCACGCGCAATGTGCCATCGGTGTGTGGCAAGCAAATGCCAATGTCGCCATTCATCAAATCGAGCGCATAGTCGTTGCGCGTGACCATCACGGGGCGACCGACATACCAATCGTGTGTGCTGTTAGCAGGTTTCAATTGCAAAGCCGATGCGATGTGTCGGTTGAGTTGTGTCACACCCCAAGGCCCTTCGCGTACAGCACACAGCACAGAAAATTGTGAAAAGGCCTGCAGCAATTCGTTGGCTTGCATGTCATCGCAATGTTGCGCGGTGCGAATGCCTTGCAAGTGGTGCAAGTAGTCGCGCCAAGCGTGGCGTAAATTTCTCTCCCACGGCGAGGCTTGTGCTGACTTCAAATCCATGCGCGTCACATGGGGTGCGTCGCTCAGCGTTGTGTGTGCTAACCAGTCTGGTGTGTTGTGCCAGAGTGTTTGCAGTGCGTCTCGGTTGTTGTCTTGGTTGACGGCTTGCGCCCATTGGCCAATACCACTTTGCGCATCAAAGCGATGGCTGTGTGTGAGCGTGACCGTTTGCGCGCGCAACAAAGGTCCCGTGCACAGTTGCGACATCACAGCACCAGCTTCTACCGACGCGAGTTGGTCTTTGTCGCCCAGCAAAATCAAGCGCGCCGTCAAAGGCACGGCTTGTAGCAAGCGGGCCATCATTTCCAAATCGACCATCGAGGCTTCGTCGACCACCACCACATCGGTAGCCAATGGTGCGACGCGTGATGTGTGCGACTGTGTTTGCAACAACCGATGCAAGGTTTGCGCTTGCGTGGGAATGCGCGCTTTTACATCGGCAGGCAATTGCCCCATGGCTTGCGCGATCGACTCTGTCAAACGCGCAGCAGCTTTGCCTGTCGGTGCGGCTAAATGAATGCGCAAGGGTGGCATGCGCGAGGGTGCCTCGTGCGTGCCCACCAACAGCGCCAACAAACGCACCACGGTGGTGGTTTTGCCCGTGCCTGGCCCACCGGTGATGAGGGTGATGGCATGGCGTGCCGCCACTTCACACGCTTGCCGTTGCTTGTCGTGTGCGTGGGCGTTGGGAAACAAATGGTCCAACCGTGTTTGCAAATCATTGGGCACCGTTTGCGCTTGCGCCAAGCGTTGTTGCAAGTTATGACGAATCAGTGTTTCGGCATGCCAAGCGCGGCGCAAATACAACTGTTGCGTTTTTTCGTTGTACACCAAGGGACTGTTCTCGCCCTGCGTCCAAGGCATGGACGCGGCAGCTTGTGTCAACCCGTCAGGCAGATGCAACACATCGTGTGCAGACCAACCGAGCAGTTCAGCAGCTTGCGTGCTCAGCGCTTGTAAATCGAGACACGCATGACCGCGGCCCCATTGATGGCTGGTCAGCGCGGCCAACCACAAGTGATGTGCGTCATCGCTTGGTTGCTGCTGTTGCAAGTAATTGGCAAACGCCACATCCAAACCTGTCAGCGGCGTTTGTGGCGCTGATGCGAAGGGCAACTTGAGCAAGCTGTGCAGTGTCATGCGCTCTTGCTCCCCAATGGTGTGTTCTCAGTGTTCGCAAACGCACGGTCAAGCGCTTCGATCAGCGCTTTGCTGGGGCGTTGCACATGTACACCGGCACCTGCATCTTCAATGCCGCGCAAAAACACATAAATGCAACCACCTATGTGTTGGTCGTAATCGTAATCAGGCAAGCGCGATGTCAACAGGCGATGCAAAGCCAAGGTGTAGAGCACATATTGCACCTCGTAGCGTTTTTCAAGAATCGCATTTTGCAAAGTGGGAGAGGCATAGTTGTTGAGTCGGTTCGATTTGTAGTCCAGCACCCAATACTTGCCATCGTGCTGCAACACCAAATCCATGAAGCCAGTCAACATCCCATTCAAGGTGCGCGCTTGCAGGGCAGGGCGAGTCGTGTCTGCAAACAGGTGTTGTTGAATCAGCGCATCGAGTGTGTCGGCATTCAGTTGATGGGCTTCAAAGCTGAATGACATTTCGGCCCACATATCAGCGCGTTGCAATTGGCTGAGTACCAAATCGCTGCCCAAGCCTTGAAGCGGCATGGGTGTGGTGATCAAGCGTTGCACCCAAGGCGTCAGTTGTTGCGTGTCTTGCGGTTTGAGTTGCAACCATTGGGCTTTGCGCTCTAGCAAACCTTGCCATGCGTGTTGTGCAGTGCCATTGTTTGATGCGAGCGGCCAGTCGTGCAGCGCTTGCCATTCGAGCAAGTCATGCAGCAGGGTGCCGTAGCGTGCACCTGCTGGGAATGCTTGCCAAGGGTTGTCGGTGTCAGCAGTTGTATCGATGGCACCGCTTGCGTTTGTATTGGCGTTACTTGAGCTGTGATCAGCAGTTGTATCTTCCCAATCGCTTGTCAACGCATCGGTTTGTGAATCCACAAAAGCCTCTTCATGCAACGACTCAGACGACAAGCCGCGCGTCAAAGCGCTGAAGCTCGCTGTCCACCAAAGGCTGTGGTGTCGGCGTTGTGGCACCAGCGCATTTTTGGTCAGCACTTGTGGCACACGAGGCACATGCACCGTGTGCGTGATGTCGGGTGCGGTGCGTATTTGAATGTCTGAACACTTACCCCAAAGCGCATCTAATTGCGTTGACAAATCGCCGCGTTGTTGTCGGTTGAGCAAGCGCGACAAGGCGCTGCGCTTGAGGCTGCCTTTGGCAGCGACGCCGCTGATGTCATTGTGCGTTTCGCTCACGCCAAGCCACAAGGCTTTTTGGGCGCGTGTCAATGCGACATACAGCAAGCGCATGTCCTCATCGACTGACGAAGTGGCTTGTGCATCGGCACCATCATCGTCATCGGTGGCAAACGCATTTTTGCCAGAAGTCTCGGTGCGAAAGCTGCCCGCAAACGGAATGAATACCAAGGGAAACTGCAAGCCCTTGCTCTTGTGATAAGTGATCACTTGCACGCATTGCGCATCGGTTTCTAAGCGCATTTTTTGTGCGTCTGCGGAATGGTTGGGCTGATGAATTTGTTCTTCGAAATAACGCACCAAGGCCGGTATGCCTTGCAAACTTTGTGCAGCGTGTTGCAGTAGTTCACCCAAATGCAGCACATTGCTCAAGCGTCGTTCACCATCGTTGTGCTGTAACAAACGGTGGGCAATGTGTTGTGAATGCAGCCATTGATGCAACATGGGCAGTAGACCTTGTTGCTGCCACACCTCATGCCAGCGATGGCATTGTTCTAGCAACGCTTCCCATTGCGATTCGTCGTCCACCAGTTCTATGACTTGTGTCAGCGGCAAGCCCCAAAGTTTGCTGCTCAAAGCAGCGCGCACCCATTGGGTTTGACGCGGCGAAGCAATGGCCCGCAGCACACGCCAAAGATCGAGCGCCTCATCGGTTTGGTAAACGCTGGCATGGTCAGACAAATACACACTGGCAATTTGTCGTTCACGCAAGGCGGCACGCATGGCATCCGCTTGCGTTTGACCGCGCACCAAGACCGCCATCTCACCGGGCGTGGCCAAGCCCGCATTGAGCAGCTGCGCCATGTGATCGGCAAACGCATGCGACATGAAACGCAAATGCACTGCCGCCGAATTGGGCTTCTCACCACTGGGCAAATGCCACACATGAAACGCAGCACCTTTTTCACTCGAACCTGCCCATGCGTCCACATCGCCTTCAGCCTTGACTTGCACATAGTCAATCGTGCCTTGTGTGCAAGCAAAGGGTTGCTCAATGCTGGTGAACACATGGTTGACCGCATTGACCAAACGGTGGTGCGAACGACGGTTACCGCGCAAGGTGTGCATGGCTTTGGGGTTGATGGCTAACGCATCATCACGCGCTTTCAAATAAGTACCCAAATCAGCACCACGGAAACTGTAAATGGCCTGCTTGGGGTCACCAATCATCACCCACGCGTTGTGTGCATTCACATGTTGCGTGGCGTAAATGCAGTCGAGCGTTTCGTATTGCCAAGGGTCGGTGTCTTGAAACTCATCTACCAATGCCACTGGGTATTGCGCGCGAATCGCAGCAGCCAAGCGACCGTCGGTGGCGGTGGTGGCGCGGTAAAGGTTTTGCAGCAAGTCAGAAAAATCAAAAGCAGCGCGTTGTGTTTTGGCTTGCTGGTAATTCAACCCAATCTCGTGTGCAGCATGGCGTGCAATTGCAGAGGCTGTGTCTGGCTCTTGCTGCAACACTTCCACATGCGTTTGCATGGCAGCAAAGAAAGGCCATGCTTCTGCTTGCGGCCAGTTTTTGCTTTTCAAATAAGAGGTGGTGAATCGTTCCAATACACCGATCTTGACGGTGTTGTCTTGCGCCACCCATTGCTGTAATGCCACCAACCACTTGGCAAAGTTGGGTGCTGACACACCGGTACCGCTGATGTGCCCCTGTGCGCGTGCATCCAACATGGCTTGCAGCACTTCGTTGCTCCAAAGTTGTCGCGCTTGTTCTGCGGTGGCTTGTGCTTTTTGTTGCCATTGCAAATGCGTGTCAATGGTTTCGGTTGGTGTTTGCGCAGGCGCAGCAGCAACAAAGGGCTTGCGATCTTGTTGTTGCCAAATGCTTTGCAATGTTTCCAACAGCACGCTGGGGTCATCGCCCACCAAAGGTTGAACAATGGCGAGTGTGTCTGCTGGTAACGGGTAAAACCACTGACGCCAATAGTCTTGCGTCAGCGCGAGTTGCAGGGCAGGGGCGTCTTCTAAACGGGTTTGGTCAAACAGGTTGCGGCTGTCGAGCGCGTGTTGCGACAACATGCGCCGTGACCAAGCGTGAATGGTGTAAATCGCAGCTTCGTCCATCCACTCGGCTGCTGCATTGAGTTGCAGGGCGCAAATGGGCCAGTCGGTGCTTGCATAACTGTCGCGTAGCTTTTGCAAAAAATCATCGGGTTGCCAGCCGTTGGGCATGGCACGCTTTTGCGCGCTGTGTTCAAAATACCGCGCCGCTTCACTGAGGCGCTGGCGAATGCGATCACGCAATTCAGCAGTGGCTGCTTCGGTGAAGGTCATCACCAAAATTTGAGGAGGCAAGAGGGGCACTTCGAGTTGGTGACCGAGCACCAAGCGCAAATACAACGCCGCAAGCGTCCAAGTTTTGCCAGTGCCTGCACTGGCTTCAATCACTTGTCGGCCATGCAATGGCAAGTGCAGGGGGTTGAGTTCGGGGGCGTTCATCATGCCGCTTCTCCCTCTGCTTCGTCTTCGTTCACCAACAAATGCGCGGCCGCAACCATCGGGCCATACAAACGCTGCGCCCATATGGGCAAGTCTGAAGCGATGGCCTCAAAGCCATCGAATGCGCGTTTCAAATGCTCTGAACGTGCTAGTTCACCCGGTTGACGCGCATTACCCACAAACGCTTGCTCGGCTGCTTCTGATGGGTTGAGTTCGGTGTTTTGCTTTGCCATCAAATACGCGCAAGCGGCGTGCCTTGCAACCGGCAAGGGTTGTTGCCAAGCCGCTTGGTAAGCATCTACCAATGCTTGCAAATGCGCCAAAGCTGTTGCAGCATCAATGGCATCAAGTTGTACCGCACCATTCAAGCCTACTTGTATGCTGGTGGTGTGAAGACCACTGGCACACGCTAAAAGGTGTGACACCCACACATCGGTCAATGTGTGCACACGCGGCACGCGATGCTTGGTTTTGCCCTCTACCACCGAGCCTGCGCGCACATCAACTTGTAAGCACGCTGTGCGTTCGTCGTTTTGTTTCCACACGGCATCACCATCAGCCCATTGCGCTTGCATCTCAGTCTGACCAAGTGTGAAGTTCGCTGATTGCACTGACAGATCGTTTGGCCAAGCTTCCATCAGCGGGCTCAGTCGCTTAGTCAAAGTTTGGCATTGTGTTTGCAATTGTTTTTCTTGCACTTCTCCAAAACCCGCCAAAGCCAACTGGCCTTGCAAGCGCAGGGGCGTCAACACTTCCGCCGACGAAGCACCTTTGAGCCGTGCAAACGCCATCTGCGACACCAGTTTGTAGGTTTGCAACTTGTCGAGTGCAAAAGGCTCTTCTTGCGCCATGTCTGGGTTGGGTGTGTCCAAGCGGGTGCGTAAGCGGTCGTGAAAAAAAACATCGACGGGTTGTCTGAGCAAGCGGCGCAAGTCTTGCGCGGTCAACTGAGTGGGTGCAGCAGAATTGGGATGACTTGTTGTAGTCTCAGACGCTACGAATTTTTTATCGGCAGAACTATCTATACCGTCATCGACATCTGCATCGGCAACAACTTTAGGTTGCCAATCGCTTGCAAAGGTACTGAACTTGCTGCCCGCCTCAAAATACTGCGACGAAAACGCTTGCAGGGGTTGCAAGGGCACATCGCACGCAGGCGACCAACACGCATTGAGGTGATCCATCAATTGCGACACCAATACCGAAGGCGGCATCACCTCATGGTCGGTGGCACGTCTACCTTGCCAACTGATGTAGAGCTTCGCACGCGCTGACAACAGTGCTTCTAAAAACAAATAGCGATCATCTTCACGGCGCGAGCGATCCCCTGCGCGCCACATCACGCCTGCGTTATCTTCTGCGGTGGCATGACGCATCAAATCAAAATCGCGCGGCGTCTGACGGCGCGGGTAGTCAGCGTCGTTCATGCCCAACAAGCACACCACTTCAAACGGAATAGAACGCATGGGCATCAGCGTGGCAAATTGCACGCCACCGCCAAAAAAGCGTTGGTGCATGGCAGGTTGTTGCAATTGGTTCATCCAATGCTCACGCAACACCTGCAACGCCACAGATTGGTCAAACCGCGCCAAGGTGCATTCGTTCAGCCAAGTCTCTAAGGGCGCTATCGCGCGCTCTAGCAAACGCTCATCGGCATCGTTGCTGGCTTTGAAAAATTTATCGATGAGTTGGCGACATACGTCCACCCATTCAGCGGGTGTGTGTTCTTGTCTGAGTTGCAACAGCGCCCATTCGATGTGACGCAACCATTGCAACAGGCCATCCATCACATGGGCATCTAAGCCGCCCACACCTTGCAGAGGTAGTGTGTTGTGCCATGGCGCGGCATCGTTTTGCACAGCACCTGTGGCATAGCCTAACAACAAGCGTTGCATGCCAAACAACCAGCTGTTTTGTTCGCCATGCAAGGTGTCGGTTTGAATGCCCCAGGGTGCGCGATGTTTGGCATCGAGCCCCCAGCGCACACCTGCGTCTTGCAACCAAGTGCTCAGTTGCGCCACATCTTGTGTGTCCAACCCAAAACGCGCACGCACCGCATCCACTTCAAACCAACTTTGCCATTCCAGTTGTGTGATGTGCAACTGCGGCAACTGCATCAGTTTGTCCAGCGCTTGCACCAGCGGTTCGGTGTGTGGCGTGGTGTCCGCCACCGAGTAGGGAATGTGACGCGCATCGGTGTTGGCATAACGACTGAACACCGCATGAATGTGCGGCGCAAACGCTGCCATGTCAGGCACCATCACCATGATGTCTGAGGGTTTGAGTTCGGGGTTGGCATCGAACCAAGCCAGCAGTTTGTCGTGCAACACCTCAACCTCGCGCTGCGCGCCGTGGGTCTGCAGCATTTCAATGCTGTCGTCTGTGCTTAACCAGCTTTCAGGTTCAGCAGGCGCCGGCGACAAGTTCAAGATGTCCGATTGCAAACGCTCCAGTTGTGTCGCGGGGCGTTGCTTGGCTGTTGCAGCATCTACAGGGTCGACAAACACATCGATGCGCGAGAAGACATGCTGGTATTGCTCAACCGCATCAAACCCATCGAGCAAATGCAAATAGTCGCGCCCATGTTTGCCCCATGCTGCCAGCAGCGGATTGCTTTGTGTGTGCAACTCGTATTGGGTCAGTGCATCGAAATGACCCTCAGCATTTGGCACAGGCAAACCCGGCTTGTTGCGTTGCCTTTGTTTTTGCAAAGCACGCAAAGGTTGGCGGCTTTCCACCACATGGCCCCAGTGGTACTGACAGGGGTTTTGCACCAACATCAACACTTGGCACACACGTCCCAACGCCGCCAACGCTTGCACGGTTTGCATGGGCAGCGATGTCACGCCAAACACCATCAAGCGTTCAGGCAATCCGTGAATGCGTGTGCCCGTTGGCACATTCTGCAAAGCTTGTAAAAACGCCGCATGCACTTGTGCGCGTGACCAATGCGCGCGGTCTGTCTCTGCTGAAAGGTCATGCTTCAAGTCATCTAGTACATCACGCCACAGATCAGCTTGCCATGCGTGTTGTTCAGGTAGTGGCACATGGTGGGTGGCATTTGCATAAGGCCGCAACACATTTTGGCCTTGCGCCCAATCTTCCAGCCAATCAGCGCGGTAGTTTTGGTAACCATCCAACACATCAGCCAGTTGCATGGCCAATTGATACATGCGGTGTTGTTGACCACTGCCTGCATCCACTTCGTCGTTGCTTAAATACCGAGCCAATGGTTCAAAGCCTTCTAGCTTCAGCAGAGAAGGTAAGCGTCGCATGATGCGCCACACCAAAGGAGATTTGTCCAACGGCATGTGCTCGGGCACAGCGTCAGCACCCAACACGGTTCGGTAAATTTGCCACAACTGTGTGGAGGGCAATTCAATTTGCGTGGCAGCGCAAATGCCCAACTCTTTGGCCAGCGCCAACTCCAGCCAATGCTTCATGCCATTGCTTTGCACCAACACCACTTCCGGTGACAAGGGCGACAGCGGGTGCTTTTGCATGAAGGCCACCATCACATCGCGCAAGCCTTCAAGCTGGTTACTATGAAGCACCATGAAGCCGGTGGAAGAGTGTGTGGTCATACGAGAAAGCTACTTTGAAGCGTCATCTTCGATGAGCATAACGGATACCAAGGCTCATAGAGCGAGCCTGTTAAGAGAACGCGCAACATCATGTGCAATCGATCAAACGCAATCGATTAGGTGCAATCTGGCGCCTGCAGTCCATTAGGTGCTATTTGGTTGGCACAAAAAGTCCACCGCCCTTGGGGCGCCACATGTGAAACAACTGCTCGGGCCCGATCTGGAAATAATCCGATGGACCACCACCGCGCAAGATGTGTTGTGCGTTGGCTGTGTCATACACACCGTCCTTGAGCAAGCTTTTGTCAATGTGTATGCCAACCACTTCGCCCAGCACCAACCAGGTGTCGACCGCTTGCTTGTCATGACCTTGCAACTGCACAATTTGTGTGCAACGGCATTCAAACGCCACAGGGCTTTGTGCCACACGAGGTGGTTGCACCAAGCGAGATGGTGCGGCTTCTAAGCCAGCAAATTCAAATTCACTTTGGTCAGGCGGCAATGGGGCGCAAGTTTGGTTCATCGCCTCAGCCAAAGGCCGCGTCACCAAGTTCCAAACAAACTCGCCGGTCTCTTGCACATTGCGCAATGAGTCCTTGGCGCCAATGCTGGCAAAACCCACAATGGGCGGCACATAGTTGAAAGCGTTGAAAAAACTATAAGGCGCCAAGTTGTGAACGCCTTGCGCGCTGGTGGTCGACACCCAACCGATGGGGCGCGGACCTACGATGGCATTGAAGGGGTCATGCGGTAAGCCATGACCTAGCTTGGGTTCGTAGAAATGAAACATAGCCCTCAATATAAAGCCTGCGCCATCCCCTCGCCAGCAGTCGACTATTCGTGCTTGTGCGTTTCTGCCAAGCGGCGTTCTTCGTCCATCTGATGCACGATGGCTTCCACCTGCTCATCGGTCATGCCAAATTTGGCCTGCATGAGTTTCAAGCGATGTTGTTCTTCTTCTGTCACGATGCCATCCGCCAGCACAGAACGCACTTCCATTTCGTACATGGCTTCACGGCGCTCCACTTGGGCGGTGTAAGCGGTCGCGACCACACCCGTCAAAATCGCAGCCAAAGCAATCGACAAGATTTGCGTCAAGATCACCAACACGGTGCCCACAAATGTCACGGGGTCCACATTGCCCCAACCCGAGATGATGGTGATCACAAACCAATGCATTGCCGCAGGAATGGAGGGGAACACATCGGGCTGATCGTGACCTTCAATGATGTAAATCAGCGACGAAAACAACAAGCAACTGATGAACAGCAGAAACACCGCCGAAGAAAAAGAATCTTTCTCAGCTTTCACAGCGGCCACCATGTCCTCAAACGCACTGTTGTAGCGCGAGAGTTTGAAAATCCGCATCAATCGGAACATTCGCAACACGCGCAAATCGGCACCGGGGAACAGCAGTTGCAAATAAAACGGCACGGTGCTGAAAAAATCAACCAACCCATAAAAACTGAACATGTACTCTTTACGACCCTGCCAAGCCGTGCCTTCTTCGGGCGTGTATTTTTCGCTGTAAGACCACACGCGCATCACATACTCCACCGAGAACACAGCCACACTGAACAGGTCAAACCAATGAAAGACATGTTCAAAAGATTCGTGAATTTCTGGTACCGATTCCAAAATGATGCCCACCACATTGGCCACCACCAATAAGGCAATGAAAATTTCACAGGCAGTGCTGGCCTTGTCAGGCACTGCACCTTCTAAGATTTCGTAAGTGCGGCGCTTGAAACGTTGGATGATGCCGGTTTGAGTTGCTGTCGTCATGTTCTCTCTCAGCTCGCTTTGATGGTCTTGCTTTGTGCGCGTTGCAACATGGCATCCACTTGCTCATCGGTCAAGCGATAGTGGGCTTGCAAACGCTTGAGGCTGGCTTCTTCTTCCTCAGACATATTGCCATCTTTGAAAATTTCACGCAGCTGCGCTTCAAACGCTGCTTTCTTGCGCGCCACTTGGTTTGAGAAGGCTGACGCCACAATACCCGTCATGATCGCGGCCATACACACACCCAAAAAGCCGGTGATCAATGCAATCGCTTCGCCCGCTTTGGTCACCGGTTCGATGTTGCCGTAACCAGAAGTGATGGTCACGATCGCCCAATAAATCGAATGTGGAATGGTGCCAAACGCATCAGGTTGCTCGTGGCCTTCTGCGAAGTGCATCAACGAGGCCGACACAATGGTGGCAATCGTCAACAAGAACACAGCCGAGCCAAACGCTTGGCGCTCTGAATACACCGCATGAAACAAATCTTGCAATGCCGTGTTGTACTTGGAGAGCTTCAAAATTCGCAGCAATCGCAGCACCCGCAAAATACGCAAGTCCAGCGCAGGGAAGAACATGTGCAAGTAATGCGGCATGGTCGCAAAAAAGTCAATCAAACCAAACGGGCTAAAGATGTAACCACGGCGGCCTTTCCATGCACCCTCGGCATGCGCACCAAGTGCCCACACGCGAACCACATACTCCGTTGTGAAAAACATCACGCTCCAAAACTCCAACTCGTGAAAGAAGTCTTTGTAGAGAGCATGAATCTCAGGCACCGAATCCAAAATCACGGCAGTGCAATTGATCAGCACCACGATAGTGATCAGCCATTCCACATAGCGGCTGATGGCATGGTTGGGTGACCCATCCATGATCTCCATGACTGTTTGTTGAATACCTTGGCTCATCGTTGGGTTCTTTTAAAACAAATACAAGAAAAGAATATATGAATTCGCTGACAGTTAAATGAACTTTGGCGCCTATAGCGCCAAAGTATTCATTCAAGCCAAAAAATGAAAGGCAGTGCTAAAAAGCGCTTACGCTTTGCCTTGAATTTTTTGCCAAATCGCAAACTCGGTGGCAGACAAACGCTCACCTTGTTGAGCCGCAGCGTCAAATTCGTTGGCATTGACTTGCACGCCCAACTGACGAATTTGACCCAGCAATACTTTGTAGTGCTCCACGGCCAACGCAGGGTTTTCTGCAATCTTGTGGATCGGCAAGGGGTTGCGCTCTTCGAGTTCGTGCTCTTTGATCACCACATCAATCAATGCATTGATCTCAGCAGTCGTCAAGTGAAGGCGCTTAGCTTCAGCGCGGATGAAAACAGCTTCTTCGTCCGTGATGTGACCATCCTTCAAGATAGAGAACAAGTTCGCTTTCAAAGCGTCGCGTTCTTTCACCAACTCGTCTGAGAAAGCAGAAGCCAACAACGCAGCTGGAATCGCAAAAATACCAATGCCTAGCAGCGCCAACACGCTGGTCAGTGCACGGCCGATTGGCGTGACCGGTGAAATGTCGCCATAACCCACCGAAGCCAGTGTGATCACCGCCCAGTAAATCGAGGTTGGGATGTTTTCAAACTTCTCAGGCTGGGCGTCGTATTCAAACAAATAACCCAAGCTGGCAGTCAACACCAACAACAACATCATGATGAAGGTTGCAGCGCTCATGACAGGCCACTCGCGCACCACCACTTTGACCAACACCGCTGTGGCATCGCTGCCGCGCGTGAGTTTGAGCAACCGTGCCAAACGGAACACTCGCAAGAAACGCAAATCAAACAAGTGATGCAAGAACACTTCTAAGAAGAAGGGCAGCACTGCCAAGAAATCAATGAAAGTGGAGGGCGACTTGGCTTGTTTGAGTCGGCCCAAGAAGGCGCCTTTGTAGCCTGGCTCTTCAACGCAAGAGTAAATGCGCATCGCGTACTCCACCGTGAAGATGGCCACAGCAACGGCATCGAGCACCACAAACTGCAAATGCAAGATGTAATGAATGCTCTTGACCGATTCCAGAATCACCGCCATCACAGACAGCAACACCCAAATCGCAATGAACACTTCAAAAATGTGTTGCATGGTGCCGCCATATTGGCTGGGGAACACCAGGGCGTGAATCTTTTGACGGAAGGTGCGGTTTTTGTTCAGCTCTTTGAACTCTGCAATGGCAGGAATCAACACGCGGAACAACTTCAAAATTCGCAACAGTCGCAGCAGTCGCAACACGCGCAAGTCGATAGGAATGAACGACTTCAGATAGAACGGCGCCACCGCCAAGAAGTCGATGATCGCAAATGGGCTGGTCACAAAACCAAGGCGCGCATTCTTGCGGTTTTTAAACTCTTCGTCTTCCGGTGCCAAATACAAGCGCAGCAGATATTCAATGGTGAACACGGCTACTGAGAAAATATCAAACCATTCAAACCAATGTTTGTTGGGTTCGAACACCGCAGGCACATGTTCGAACATCAGAGTGAACAAGTTGGCAACGATCAGGTAGCTGATCCATTTGTCAATGTCTTTTTGGAAGTTGCCTGGAATGTGTGGGTCCAGCAACCAAGAGTAGAGCCACTTGCGAAATGGCAAGTCGCGTGGAATGTCGGCCTCTTGCTCTTGCCCTAACAGGGCTTCAACATTGAGGTCTTTCAGAAAAGCGTCGCGTTTGGTATTCATGTCAGACCTCAAAATTCAAATTCAGCAACTTTGATGGCATAGCCACCCTTGTCGCAAACGGAAAGGCGCAGTTGCATCTTGTAGTCAATGGCATCGGTGTCCACCAACTGTGAGGCCACAAAAGGTGTGGCAGAGCCAGGAGGCGTTGGCATCAAATCTTCCAACACAAAACCACCCATCACGGTGCGGTCTGCGGGGTCACATTTGGCCAAGAATTTAGGCGTCTCATTGAAGTAAGGGTTGATCTGGTCTTTCAACTCTGTCTTTTCCATGATGTAGGCGAAACACGCGCCCCAAGTGCCCAACACAGGCGCATCTTTTTTGGCATCAGCGGCGGGTTTGACATTGCCCATGCATTCCTTGATCTTGTAATCAGCTTCAAAGCGCTTGGTGCCTTCTTCGGTCAACCAGGTCACCCAAGCCTCGCCGTTGCTTTTGGACTCTTCCGTTTTCACTGCTTCTTGGTAGTTGATGATGCCAAGCCATGTCACCAAAACAATGATGACGGCCAGCAACAACAGAAATAAATAGTCCGTAAATGTTGGGCCAAGGTTGGCTGGTGTGCTTTGATCTTGGTGTTGTTCCATAGGGTTTGCCAATGAGTTGAAGTTTCCGAAAGCCGTCAGAGGCTGCGTCGGCAGAGTGGTTGCGAATGATATTCGTAAATCCCCCCAATTCGTGGTGAATTGAGGCGTAAAGAAGTCAGTGAATTCCTGATGAGCGCTAAAGTATTAGCATCTGTTTTGGGTGACCGCAACGGCCTCCCCGTGTAGCGATTTACTCGCCTTGCGAACCGCGATGTGCCCAGGCCGTGGTGTGCTTTTCAACATAGCTGAAGAGTTCATACATGATCATCGCCATCGCACCCACAACGACCAAACCTGCAAACGCCAAACCCATTTGCATGGCTGAACCCGCAGAGATCAGCAAGTAACCAATGCCTTCATTGGCTGCAGTCATTTCAGACACCGTTGTGCCCACAAAGGCCAAGGTGATGGCCACTTTGAGCGAGCCATAAAAGTAAGGCATCGAGCGAGGCAAGCCCACCTTCACCAACACATCCCAGCGTTTGGCACCTAACACGCGCAACACATCTTCCAACTCAGGCTCGAGCGTGGCCAAACCTGTAGCGATGTTCACCATGATCGGAAAAAAACTGATCAGAAAAGCGGTCAGCACAGCAGGGCCCACACCAATGCCGAACCACACCACCAAAATCGGCACGAAGGCCGCTTTGGGCAAAGCATTGAAGCCTGTCATCAGCGGATACACCGCGGCGTAGGCCAAGCGTGAGCTGCCAATCACAAAGCCGAGCAACACGCCTACCACAATCGCAATGCCAAAGCCGGCCATCGTCACCCAATAGGTGCGCCAAGCGTGTCCGGCAATCACATCACGGAACTCCACCATTTGCTCCCAAATGCGCAGCGGGCTGGGAAACACAAACTCAGACACACTGAACACCGTGCACAGCACTTGCCACACAGCAATGATCACCACCAACAGCACCCAAGGCGACCAACGTTCGATTTGTTTTTGATTCATTTGTATTGCGCCTTTTTCACTGACCAATCACCGCACCCGTTTTGCGAATCGCACCAATATGACCGCGCAACTCATGCACGATATCGGTGAACTCAGGCGTGTAAGTCACTTCCAAATCGCGAGGACGCGGCAAGTCGATGTGGCGCTTGACCACAAAACGGCCGGGGCTCTTGCTCATCACATAAACCGTGTCGGCCAAAAACACCGACTCACGCAAATCGTGCGTCACCAAAATCACATTGAATTTTTGCTCGGTCCACAAATCACGCAATGTGCACCAAAGTTCTTCACGGGTGAATGCGTCCAGTGCGCCGAACGGCTCGTCGAGCAACAACATCTTGGGCTCATGAATCAACGCACGGCAAATGCTCGCGCGTTGTTGCATGCCGCCTGACAGTTGCCAAGGAAACTTGCGCTCATAGCCCCCCAAACCAACGGTTTGCAACAGCTTGATCGCGCGCGCTTCGTACTCGGCTTTCTTTTGTTTGAAGTTGGAGCGATAAGGTTCCACAATTTCCAATGGCAACAACACATTGTCTAAGGTGGTACGCCATGGCAACAACGACGGCGCTTGAAACGCCATGCCACTGATCTTCAAAGGCCCATTCACCGGTTGACCATCTACATGAATGGTTCCTTTGCTGGGTTTGCGCAAACCCGTGGTGAGTTTCATGAAGGTTGATTTACCGCAACCCGAAGGCCCCACGATGGCGATGAACTCGCCTTGACGCACTTGCAGATTGATGTCTTCTACCGCGAAATGGTTTTGCGCCAACAACTCATCGTTGTAGGCCAACCAGACATTTTGGAAATCAACAAAATTTTCGGAAACAGCAGTCATGAAACTAACGTCGCTTTACTTTTTCTTAGGCAAGATGTCGAGCTCTTTGGCGGTAGGCAAGAAAGAACCGTTCCAAATGTCATCCGCCTTCACACGTGTCTTGGTGTTGAACGCATCAGACACTTGCGACGCCATCAAAGACAAGCGTGGGCCTTTGATTTGACCAAAGCCTTCTGCATGTGCATCAGGGCTGTTGATCACGGTGTCAATCGCCAATTTCAAGCGACGTGTTTCGAGTTCGGTGTTGATGATGCCATCACGCGCTTTCACCGCTTCGATGGCTTTGGCAGGATCGGCAATCACGTCTTTGGCCCCTTTGGTGAAGGCACTCAAAAACGCTTTGATGGCAGCAGGGTTTTCTTTGATCAACTTGGGCGATGCAATGATCGCGTTGCCATACAACTTCACGCCGTAGTCGGGGTATTGCATCACCACCACATCGTCGGCTTTCACGCCGCGCGCTTCGATGTTGAGCAAAGAAGTGAAGGTAAAACCTGTGATCGCATCCACATCACCACGCACCAACATGGTTTCACGCAGTGGGGGGTCCATCGATACCCAGTTCACCGCGCCCACGTTGTTGGCCTTGGCAAAAATAGGGAACGCACGGCGACCCGCATCAAACACAGGAGCGCCTAATTTTTTACCAGCCAAGTCGGCTGTGGTTTTGATGCCTGATTTTTTCAACGCCATCACAGAAGCAGGCGTGTTGTTGTAGACCATCATGATGGCCACGGGCTTGTTGGGTGCGTCAGGGTTGTTGGCGTGGAATTCCATCAAGGCAGCCAAGTCAGCAAAGCCCAAGTCATAGGTGCCTGAGGCCACGCGGTTGACTGCGCCACCAGAGCCGTTGCCAGCGTCCACGGTCACATCCAATTTCGCGTCTTTGAAATACCCTTTGGCGGCGGGCACCAAGAAGAAAGCTGCAGGACCTTCAAAACGCCAGTCGAGTTGAAACTTCAAGGGCGTGGTCTGTGCTTGCGCAGCGCAGAAACTGGCCGCCAATGCAAGACCCAGGGTGGTTTTCAAAAAAGTGCGTTTGGACATAGTGAGGGACTCCTAAAACTAAAACGATGAATAGATGGGAGGCTTGCAATAAAGGTGCCTGAGAAAAGCAGCATTTACGAACCATTTCGGCGCAGATTGTGCGCGAGTTTGGTGTGTATTCAAAATGGTCGGAACACAAAATGGTGCACAAATTCAAAAATGAGCTCATAAGTATTCTTAAAGCAAAAACCAGCCCGAAGGCTGGTTCTGGGGTTTGCCCTCAAATCGGGCAAAACACTCTAAGTGCTTTTTGTCGTTCAGTGGCTATCGGCCTGACGCGCCGCGTTGATCGCCGCTGTGTCATCTTCAGCCGCACCGTTGAAGAACAAGTTCAACAACACAGCAGCAATCGATGACAACAAAATGCCCGACTCAATCAGCGGATGCAAACCATGTGGCATCCATTGTTTGAAGTTGGGCGCGATCAAAGGAATCATGCCTATACCAATCGAGATCGCTACCACCAAACTGTTGTAGCGGTTGTTCTTGAAGTCCACGCCACCCAAGATGCGAATGCCGGTGGCAGCCACCATGCCGAACATCACCAGGCCCGCACCACCCAACACAACGGTGGGCAATGACTCTACCAAGGCAGCCATTTTGGGAATCACACCCAAGACGATCAAGATGATGCCGCCGGCCACGCACACAAAGCGACTCTTCACTCCCGTTACCGCCACCAAGCCCACGTTTTGCGAAAAGCTGGTGTAGGGGAAGGTATTGAAAATGCCGCCGATCAAAGTGCCCAAACCATCGGTGCGCAAACCACGGCTCAACGCTGGTTGGTCCACATGACGGTCGGTCATTTCACCCAATGCCAAGAACATGCCGGTCGATTCGATCATCACCACAATCATCACCAGCGTCATCGTCAAAATCAACACGGGATCAAACACCGGCATGCCAAATTGGAAAGGCATGACCACGCCAAACCATTCGGCTTTGGCTACTTTGTCAAAGTTCATCAAGCCCATCGCCGTGGCAACCACGCCACCAATGACGATGCCAAGCAACACCGAAATGTTGGCCACAAAACCTTTGGCGTATTTCGAGATCAACAAAATAGAAGCCAACACAATCGCAGCAATGCCCACGCCTGTGAGGTCAGCGTATTTGGGGTTGGGCATTTTGGGCAGCAAGGCCAAATCTTTTGGAATGGCAGGCAACACCGAACCGGGCGCCGAGGCAGCGGCTGCAGCAGCGTCCAACCATTGCTTGTGCTCAGGACTCACGATCGATGGCGCGGTGGGGCCAAACGGGTTGCCAAAAATCCAGTTGATGCCAATGCGCATCAAGCTGATGCCAATCACAGCAATGATGGTGCCCGTCACGACAGGCGGGAAAAACCGCAACATGCGACTGACGATGGGCGCAATCAAAATTGAGATCACACCCGCACCAATGATGGCGCCAAAAATCAGTTGTGCCCCAGCTTCACCAGGGTTGGCGCCTGCCATGGCCACCATCGGCGCCACGGCGGCAAAGGTCACGCCCATCATCACGGGCAAGCGAATGCCAAACCATTGGGTCGCGCCCCATGATTGAATCAAAGTGACCAAGCCGCAGACAAACAAGTCGGCAGAGATCAGCATGGCCACCTGTTCGGGGCTGAGTTTCAAAGCGCGTCCCACAATGAGTGGCACAGCCACAGCACCGGCGTACATCACCAGCACATGTTGCAAGCCCAGCGCCGCAAGCTTGCCGGTGGGCAGGCGCTCGTCAACGGGGTGAGTGGTTTGGGTCATATCATCTCCTTTGCGTAAAAGTCGCATACAAAACTGTATACAGTTTATTGGCTAGGCTTATTGGAGAAAACCCTTGTTTTGGGTTGTTTGTCCTGATTGATTACTTTTGACGAGTTTGTTTCGCATTCGTCCCTATTGAGCCTCTTGTGTTTGCTGAGCTCGCTGCTTGCTAAGGGGGTGGGCAGGTTCCTCATGCCTATCAGAAATCGTCACCTGCCCACCCCCTTAGCAAGCAGCTGCGGCGAGCGGGAGGGTTTGAGGGGAAGTTTCTTGCGCGTTAGTTATCGATCGCGCAATTCAACACATGCTCGAACGAACTATTTCAAACAACTGGTTTGGGGCATGGGGTGGGGCGGCTAACGATTTCTGATAGGTATGAGGCAGCCGCCCCACCCCATGCCCCAAACCTATGGCCGAAGAAAAATCTCCAGCCAACCAAAAAAATAAAAGGCGTCAAGAAAGCAAATCAAACAAAGTCCGCGCCACAACCTTGGTAGCCCGACGCAAATCTTCCAAGTTCAATCGCTCATCTGCACGCTTGGCATGCGATTCCAAAACAGTGCGCGGCCCAGCACCGTAAATCACACCAGGAATACCACGCTCACCATACAAACGCACATCGGTGTAAAGCGGTGTGCCCATCGCAGGAATCGGTTCGCCAAACAACTGTTCGCCATGCTTTTGAATCGCGTCCACCAAAGGCTTGTTGCCTGCCAGCGGTTGCATGCTGTGTGCCATCAACATGCGGTGAATGTTGGCGCTGATTTGCATGTCGCTGGCACGGCCTTGGTTAAAGCTTGTCACTGCATCGGCAATCACTTGGCGAATGCTGGCCTCTACTTGCTCTGGGTTTTCTTCTGGAATCATGCGACGGTCCAGCTTCAACATCACCTTGCCTGGAATCACATTGGTGTTGGTGCCGCCTTCAATCAGCCCCACATTGATGTAGGGGTGGTTGATGCCTTCCACTTTTGAAGTAACGGCTTTGTACAGCGTGTTCTGGTGGTACAGCGCATTCAAAATCGCCACCGCACCTTGCAGTGCGTCTACGCCGGTCTCAGGAATGGCAGCATGCGCCATCTTGCCGTGCACGGTCACTTCCATTTGCAAGCAACCGTTGTGCGCGGTCACCACTTGGTAGCTAAAGCCTGCGGCAATCATCAAGTCGGGTTTGGTCAAACCTTTCTCTAACAACCAACCGGGGCCCAACAAACCACCGAACTCTTCGTCATAGGTGAAGTGCAGTTCGAGTTGGCCTTTGAGTTTGTGTTGTGTGGCGGCGCTCACGGCTTCTAAGGCGCGGGTGGCAAAGGTGAAGGTTGAAAAATCACACTTGCTCACCGCAGCTGCGCGACCATAAATTTTGCCGTCCACAATGTCGCCGCCGTAGGGTTTGTGGGTCCAACCTTCACCAGGGGGCACCACATCGCCGTGTGCATTGAGGGCCACCGTTTGGCCTTCGCCGTAGGGGCGGCGCACGATCAAGTTGGTGATGGTCTCTAGGCCATAGGCTTTCACCTCAGCTTCGGGCACCGCGTGTTTTTCAGCTTCAAAGCCAAAGTCTTTGAGCAGTGTGGCCGTGCGCTCAGCGTGTGGCGCGTTGTTGCCGGGTGGCGTGTCGGTGGGCACACGAATGAGTTCTTGTAAGAATGTCACTTGTTCGTCGAAGTGCGCGTCAATCCATGCGTCGAGTTGGGCGTAGTGTGTAGGCTGTGTCATGCGGTGTCTCTTGAATTAGGTCAATAAATATGTAAATGATGTCGTGATGTGTTTGGGGTCAGCGTCAGGTGAATTGTTCGTTGATTAAATTCAACCCTGCGTGTTATGCAACACATGCATGAATGCATCCACCGCCAATTGCATGTCATCGCTGGTGGTGCTCTCCAAGGGGTTGTGGCTGATGCCTGCGTTTTGTCCGCGCACAAACAGCATGGCTTGGGGCATCACTTCGTGCAATTTCATCGCATCGTGTCCTGCACCACTGGGCAAATGAAACAAAGGCACGCCCAAGGCCTGAACAGCTGCTTCCCATTTGCTTTGCCACTCGCTGGCGCTTGGGGCGGCGCTGGCGCGCATGGTTTCTTCTAGGGTGTATCGCACGCCGCGTCGTTCGCAAATCAAGTGAATCGCACGCAACATGTCTTTCATCAACGCATCGCGTTGTGCATTGGTGGGTGCGCGCAAATCCAAACTGAATTGGCATTTGCCAGGCACCACATTGATCGAGCCATTGGGCACATGCAGCATGCCTACAGTGGCCACCGAGGTTTTGTCTTTGGCCGCGCGTTGCTCGGCAAACAACATGATTTCAGCCACCGCAACCGCCGCATCGCGGCGTCGGTCCATCGGCGTGGTGCCTGCGTGGCTGGCCATGCCCATCACCTCGCCCACAAAACGCACACTGCCGTTGATCGAGGTCACCACCCCCAAAGGAATGTCGTGTTCATTGAGCACCGGACCTTGTTCGATGTGCACCTCAATGAAGCCCAAATAGTCAGACACCTTGCGAGTCAGTTTGGGAATGTCTTCGATCTTCAAACCCGATTTTTTCATCGCTTGACGCATCGTGATGCCATCTGCATCTTGCTGGTCCAACCATTCGTTTTTGAAGTCGCCCACCAATGCGCCTGAGCCCAAGAAAGTGGCTTTGTAGCGCTGACCTTCTTCTTCTGCAAAGGCCACCACTTCTAAGTTGAACGGCAAGCGTTGGCCTGCGCGTGCGAGTTCACGCACACACGCCATGGGCACAAAAATGCCCAAGCGCCCGTCGTACTTGCCGCCGTTGCGCACCGTGTCGTAGTGTGAACCGGTCATCAATGTTTTGGCGTGTTTTGCATGCGCTTTGTACACCCCCACCACATTGCCCACCGCGTCGATGTGCACTTCATCAAAGCCACAGGCTTTCATGCCAAGTTCAATCGTGCGCGCACATTTTTGATGCGCGTCGGTGAGGTAAGTCACCGTCAATTCTTCTCGCGCTGCATGGGGTGCTTTTGGGTTCACGGTGCCAGCGTCACTGAACTGCGCCAACCACTCGTGCCAATCCCACACTTCATTGCCCAGGGTGGGCTCGTAGCCCAGCTTGTCGTTCAAGCGAATTTCAACAATGCGATGGATGTTGCGCAAACACTCTGCCAATTCATAGTCAGGGTGGTTGTGCAAACGGCGCTCAAAGGTTGCAATGATTTGTTGACGGTTCAAGCCCGCACCGCGTGGCCCACGCACCGCCAAGACAAAAGGAAAACCAAACTTCGCGTTGTAGTCGGCATTGAGCTGTTGAATGTGTGCGAATTCTTCAGGTGTGCAATCGGTTAAGCCTGCTTTGCTTTGCTCGTTGGTCGATTCCGCCGTCAAACTTTTGGTCACCATCGCTTTGCCTGCCAACTCAGGGTGGGCGCGCACCAAAGCCACTTGTGCGTCGCGTCCTGCACGGTTGAGCACTTGCACCATCGCGTGCTTCAAAGCCGCGGCTGATGTGAAAGGGCGGGCGTCTAGGGCTTGCTCAGCAATCCAATCGGAATGTTCATACAAACCTTGCAACAACGCTGCAGCATCAGCGTGCGGCAAGGTGTTGATCTGGTTCAGCGTGATGTGTTGGGCCATGAATGACTTTCAAAAAGTGTGACGCCAATCGTCGGTGTTTTGTCGCAAAAGGTGTGAAAGCAGCAGGTATCAACTGCCTGTGTAGGGGTGCACTTTTTTCCAGTGCCGTGCAATGTCAATGCGACGGCACACCCACACACGGTCGTGTTTGGCAATGTGGTCCAAAAACTTTTGCAGTGCCACGATGCGCCCGGGCTTGCCCAGCAAACGGCAATGCATGCCCACGCTCATCATCTTGGGCGAATCGGCCCCTTCGGCATACAAAGCATCAAAGCTGTCGCGCAAATAAATGAAGAAATCTTCGGCTTGGCTGAACCCTTGCGGCAGCGAAAAACGCATATCGTTGCAGTCCAAGGTGTAGGGCACTACCAAGTGTGGTGCCACCTCGCCGTTGGTTTTTTTAACCTTCATCCAAAACGGCAAATCTTCACCGTAATAGTCGCTGTCGTATTCGAAATGCCCGTTGTCCACCACCAAGCGGCGCGTGTTAGGGCTGTCGCGTCCGGTGTACCAACCGGCACCATGAATCGAGTTGCCATGCGCCTCACCGGTCAGTCGCGCAATGATCTCAATGCCTTTGTTCAAGTGTTCGCGTTCAAGGGCTTCATCCATGTTTTGGTAATGGATCCAACGCCAACCGTGGCAAGCAATTTCATGGCCCAATTCCACAAAGGCCGCCGTCAATTCGGGGTGACGCTCCAGCGCCATGCTGACGCCAAACACCGTCAAAGGCAAACCGCGTTTCTCGAACTCACGCAAGATGCGCCACACCCCCACACGCGAGCCATACTCATAAATACCTTCCATGCTCAGATGGCGGTCAGGGTAGCTCGCAGGGTTGAACATTTCGCTCAAAAACTGTTCGCTCCCTGCGTCGCCATGCAAGGTCGCGTTCTCGCCGCCTTCTTCGTAGTTCAACACAAACTGCACCGCCACGCGGGCGTTGCCAGGCCACTGCGCATGCGGTGGGTTTTTGCCATAGCCCACCAAGTCGCGTGGGTAGGGCAGGGTGCTGTCATAAACGGTCATGGTGTTTCTTTCTGTGCAATGCGTCAGGGTGCTTGCAAGCTTTTCAAGCCAACGCCATTGCTATGTCATTGCTGGGCACTTTGCGGTCCAGCGTCAAACTTTCTTCGACATGGCGCAAGTGCTCGTCCATCAACTTCACTGCCAACTTTTCGTCCTTGGCCACAATCGCTTTGATGATGTCTGCATGCTCATCCGCAGAATGTTCAGCTGCGTGCGTGGTCTGGTACATCAAGGTGATCAGCGCACAACGCGAAATCAATTCGCTCAGCATTTGTGCCAACACTTGGTTGCCCATCAACTCGGCCATCCGCACATGAAAGTCGCCCAGCAAATCGGTGCGCCCCGCTACATCACCCCGTGTGACCGCTGCTTTTTCTTGCGCCACGTGTTCTTTGAGCGCTTTGATTTGCGCCGGTGTGGCGTGACGCACCATGTGGCGCGTCATTTCCACTTCAATCATGCGACGCACCGCAAACACTTGGCGCGCTTCGTCGGAAGAAGGCGTGGCCACAAATGCCCCACGCGCTGGCTCCATGCGAATCAAGCGTTTTTGCGCCAACTGAAACAGTGCTTGGCGAATCAAGGTGCGCGACACGCCAAAGTGATCGGCCAGTTTTTGTTCGGCCAATTTGGTGCCAGGATGCAAGCGATGCTCGACGATGGCTTTGGTCATCGCGTCCACAATGGTTTTGGTGGCGGTTGAGCTGTCCATGAAAATCTCCAGCAATGAACTCAACAAAAGGTTTTGGGTCAATGATAGACCTAAATTCAAAAAGTGTATACACTTTCGGTCGACCAATTTGGTTGCTAAATTTTTTCGGGAGCTTCACATGGGATTGAGCACGCACGTTTTAGACACCATGCACGGTGGGCCCGCCGCAGGCATGAAGGTGTCGCTGTACACCACCCACAACGGTCAGGCCACCTTGGTCAAATCGTTTAACCTCAACCACGACGGTCGCAACCCCGATGGCCCGCTGTACGACAACGACAGCCTCAAGAAGGGAACTTATCGCCTCGTTTTTGATGTCAAAGGTTACTTCGCCTCCAAAAATGTGGCCCTGCCCGAACCCAACTTTCTCGACCAAGTCAGCCTCGACTTTGGCGTGGCGCATACCGATCAGCATTACCACGTGCCCCTCTTAGTAAGTCCTTGGAGTTACTCGACCTACCGAGGTTCTTAAAAAGTTTTTTTTCACCACCCCGTGCGGCGGTTTTGCCACCCAAACCGATGGGCATCTCCCTAAAATACAAAGCCTATCCCGCTACCTTATTTTTTTCCCCAATATGACCCAAGTCACCAACACCGTGCGCTTTGTGCTCGACGGCAAAATCGTCGAAGCCCAAGGAGAGCGCCGAACCACCACCGTTCTCGATTATTTGCGTGAGCAATTGCACCGCACCGGCACCAAAGAAGGCTGCGCCGAAGGCGATTGCGGCGCGTGCGTGGTCATGGTGGGCGAACTCAACGCGGCTGGCACAGGTGTGGACTATGTGCCCGTCAACAGCTGCATACAGCTGTTGCCCTCCTTGGATGGCAAATCGGTGAAAACTGTGGAGAGCCTGAAAAAAGCCGACGGCAGCTTGCACCCCGTGCAACAAGAAATGATCAACTGCCACGGTTCACAGTGCGGTTTTTGCACCCCTGGCATCGTCATGAGCTTGGTCAACTTGGTGCAAATCAACACCGCACCGAAGCGCCAAGAAATCAACGATGCGCTGAGCGGCAACTTGTGCCGTTGCACGGGTTACACCCCCATCGTCGATGCTGCATTGAAAGCCTGCGAACACAAAGCAGCCTTGAAAATCGACGACAGCGCCGATCTGCCCCTGCTCAAAGAGATCAAGCGTGCCAGCACACCCACCATGAGCTTAGAGGGCGAGATCATCGTGCAGCCTGTGGTGCGCACCCGCAAAGGCAACGAGTTTGTGTCGCCCAGCACGTTGACTGAAGTGGCTGACTATTTGGTCAAACACCCCACCACCACCTTGTTGGCTGGCAGCACCGAAATTGGTTTGCAAGTCAACAAGCAGTTCTCGCGTCCCGACCACATCATGTACTTGGGCAATGTCAAAGAATTGCGCCAAGTGCAAGACACGCCCAAAGCGTGGCGCATTGGCGCGGCGGTGTCGTTGGCACACATCGAAACATTGATCGCTGATGCGTACCCCGATTTCGCTGAAGTGCTGCGCCGTTTTGGTTCGCCCCCCATTCGCTCCACCGCCACCTTGGCGGGCAACATCGCCAACGGCTCTCCCATTGGCGACAGCATGCCTTGCCTGATGGCTTTGGGTGCCACCTTGGTGCTGCGCAAAGGCGACAAAACACGCACCGTGGCGCTCGATCAGTTCTACACCGGCCAAAAACAAAATGTGTTGCAAGCCGGTGAGTTCATCGAAGCCATCGAGTTGCCCAAACCCGTCGCGGGCCAAGTGTTTCGCGCACACAAAGTCAGCAAGCGTTTTGAGCAAGACATTTCTGCCACATGCGCCGCCATCAGTTACAGCTTGAAAGATGGCAAGTTGACCGGCGTGAAGTTGGCGTACAACGGTGTGGCCCCATCGCCTTGCCGCGCGCCCAAACTCGAAGCCGTGCTCGAAGGCAAAGTGCCCAGCGATGTCAGCGAAGCCGCATTGGACAAAGCCATTGCAGACAGCTTTGTGGCACGCGATGGTTTGCGCGCCACATGGGCATATCGTTCATTGGTGGCACGTAACTTGGTGCTTGAATTCATTGAAAACCAAACCGCGGAGGTGGCGTGATGAATGCTCCTATCAACCTCAAAAATTTATTGCCCGCCAACGGTGTGCAACAAGGCACCGACATCGTTCACGAGTCAGCGCACTTGCATGTCACAGGTTCAGCCACATACACCGACGACATTCCTGAACACGCCGGCACCTTGTATGCCGCGCTCATCTTGTCGCCCGTGGCCCACGGTGAATTGATCGGCGACGGCATTGACCGCGATGCGGTGTTGAAAGAGCACGGCGTGGTCGCGGTCTACACCGCCAAAGACATTCCCGGTGAAAACAACTGCGGCCCCATCATTCACGACGATCCGTTCTTGGCCGATGGCAAAGTGGAATTCATCGGGCAAGCCGTGGCCGTGGTGGTCGCGCGTGAAATGAATTACGCACGCGAAGCAGCTAAAAAAGCCAAGGTGTTGGTCAAAGAACTCAAACCGATTTTGACCATCGAAGAAGCCATGGCCGCACAAAGCTTTGTCATGCCTGCCAAAGGCATCACGCGCGGCAACGCAGCTGAAGCGATTGCGAAAGCACCCCACACGATCAAGGGCAGCACATCCACCGGTCAACAAGAACAGTTTTACTTGGAAGGCCAAATCACTTACGCGGTGCCGCGTGAAGATGGTCAACTCACCCTTTACTCGTCAACACAACACCCCGATGGCAACCAACGCGAAGCGGCTGCTGCCTTGAACCTCTCCACCAACGATGTGGAAGTGATTTGCCGTCGCATGGGCGGCGGCTTTGGGGGCAAAGAAGGCAACGCCAGCATCTTCAGCCAAAGCGCTGCACTGGCCGCCTTCAAATTGCAAAAGCCCGTCAAGTTGCGCGTCAACCGCGACGACGACATGACCATCACCGGCAAGCGTCACGACTTCCGCATTGACTACCAAGTGGGCTTTGACAACGATGGTCGCATCTTGGGTGCTGACATTGCTTTGATGTCTCGTTGCGGTTACAGCACCGATTATTCAGGCCCTGTGAACGACCGCGCGTGTTTGCACATCGACAACTGTTATTTCATTCCTAACCTGCAACTCATCAGCCACCGTTGCAAAACCAACACCCAAAGCGCTACTGCGTTCCGTGGTTTCGGTGGCCCACAAGGCATGTTCGGCATTGAAACCGTGATCGAAGAAATTGCCAACACCTTGGGCAAAGACCCCCTCGAGGTGCGCAAGCTCAACCTCTACAGCGACCCTGCCAAATCGGGCCAAGCCGGCAGCATGACCACCCAATACAACCAGACCATCGAAGACTGGGTGGGTGACAAAGTCATTGCGCAACTTGAAGCGCAATCCAAATACGCAGAGCGCCGTGCAGCGGTCAACGCATTCAATGCGGCCAACAAAAAACGCAAACGCGGATTGGCTTTGGTGCCCTTGAAGTTTGGCATCAGCTTCACCGCCACCATGCTCAACCAAGGTGGCGCCTTGCTCAACATTTACATGGACGGTTCGGTCAGCGTCAACCATGGCGGTACTGAAATGGGCCAAGGCCTCAACACCAAAATGGCACAGGTGTGTGCCGATGGTTTGGGCATTTCTACATCATTCGTGCGCGTGACTGGCACCGACACCCAAAAAGTGCCCAACGCATCGGCCACCTCGGCTTCCAGCGGTGCGGACATCAACGGTGCGGCCATCATGAACGCCACCTTGCAAATGCGTGCGCGTTTGGCACCTGTTGCTGCGCGCATGTTGGGTTGCGATGAAAAAGAAGTCACCTTTGCCAACAACCAAGCACACGGTGGGGGCAAGTCTGTCAACTGGCCCGACCTCGCCAAACAAGCTTGGTTAGACCGCGTCGGTTTGAGCGTGACTGGTTTTTACATGACGCCCGAAATCAAATACGACTTCACCACGTTGAATGGTCGCGCTTTCTATTACTACTGCTACGGCGCAGCCGTGAGCGAAGTCGAAATCGACACCCGCACAGGTGAGTGGTGGCTCAAAGCCGTTGACATCGTGCACGATGCCGGCAAGAGCATCAACCCCGCCATCGACAAAGGCCAAATCGAAGGTGCGTATGTGCAAGGCATGGGTTGGCTCACCATGGAAGAATGCATTTGGGACAAAAAAGGCAAGTTGCTCACGCACGGCCCCAGCACCTACAAAATTCCTGTGGCTGGCGATGTGCCCGAACACCTCCACATCAGTTTGTTTGAGAACCACAACATCAAGCCCACGCCCTTCAACAGCAAAGCGGTGGGGGAGCCACCCCTGATGTTGGGCTTGTCCAGCTTCTTCGCTTTGCGCGACGCCGTCAGCGCCAGTGCCGACCACAAAACCGTGGTCCACATGCACGCACCGGCCACGCCTGAGCGCATTTTGTTGGCGTGCGAAGCGGCAAAAGCGCAAGTCGCCAAAGCTTGATCAGCCGCACAGCCACTGTTCACCGACAAACTTCCACAGTTCTCCATCAAGGACCCCGTGCCTCGTCACACTGTTGAAGTTTTGCAGCACCTCCAACACACCGATGGTGTGTTGGTCACGGTTGAGTCTGTGGAGGGATCAGGCCCGCGCGACAAAGGCGCTTGGATGGCTGTGTTTCCCAACACCCTGGTCAACACCATCGGTGGTGGTCACCTCGAGTTCCAAGCCATCGATGAAGCGCGTGCCTTATTGCTGCAAAAGACTGATGTAGTGAAGCAAAACACATCGACCGCGTCCGCTTCTACCCAGCCACTCACGCACGCACATGCGTCTTACGCTTTGCGTTATGCATTAGGCCCTGCCTTGGGGCAATGCTGTGGCGGTGTGGTGCATTTGCGTTACACGCGCATCACCTCTGCGGATGCGTCTGGTTTGAAACAACAGTTGCTCTCCAGTGCGCAGCCCTTGACCTTGTTTGGGGGTGGCCATGTGGGCAAAGCCCTCATTCAAGTGCTCGGCAACTTGCCGTTCAATGTGCATTGGGTGGACAGCCGCGACGAAATATTTCCCAGTCAACTGCCCATCAATGTGGTGTGTGAGCACTCCGACCCCGTGCAAGCGGCCGTGGCCGATTTGCCACCGCAATCCGCCGTGCTGATCATGAGCTTCAGCCATGCCGAAGATTTGGATGTTGTGGCCGCTTGTTTGAAACGCCAACGCGAACACAACGATGTGCGCTACATCGGTCTCATCGGCAGCAAAACCAAATGGGCCACCTTCAGACACCGTTTAGAGGCGCGCGGTTTCACCGAGCAAGAACTCGCATTTGTCACATGCCCTATCGGTGTGCCTGGCATCACTGGCAAAGAACCGGAAGTCATTGCCGTGGCCGTGGCCGCGCAGTTGTTACAACCGCCAACCTAGGGTTTGCATCTACCCCTAAAGTGAGTCGCGCTGTTGCCTCGGCGACTGAAACTGTATACACTTTGCTCACCTGTCGCAGCGGAGCAGTGGGTTCTCACAACCCTCTTGTTCGCGACCCTCATGCCTTTCACAGCGCCCGCAGTGGTGAATGGCAACTTCTTCGGTCTTTGAGGTTTCGACATGGATGCATATTTACTAGACTGGGCCAACCTGTTGTTGCGTTGGGTGCATGTCATCACCGCCATCGCTTGGATTGGCTCTTCGTTCTACTTTGTTTTTCTCGACAACAACCTGATCAAACCCAACTCACCCGACTTGCTCGAAAAGGGCGTCGACGGTGCCATGTGGGCGGTGCACGGTGGTGGTTTTTACAACCCACAAAAATACATGGTGGCGCCTAAAAAAATCCACACCAAGCTGCATTGGTTTTATTGGGAAAGCTACTCCACCTGGCTGACAGGTTTTGCGTTGTTCACCGTGCTGTATTTGTGGAACGCCAGCACCTTCTTGATCGACAAATCCTTGATGGACTGGACACCCGCGCAAGCCATTGCCGCCGCGCTCAGTTTCTTGGTGGTGTTTTGGCTCATTTACGACGCGGTCAGCCGTGTGTTTGGCTTCCGTGAAAACGGCGAGCTCATTGTGGGCATCACCATGTTTGCCACCATCGCGTTTGCATCGTGGTTGGCCTGCCATTTGTTTGCGGGGCGTGCAGCCTTTTTGTTGGTGGGTGCCATGATCGCCACCGCCATGAGTGCCAATGTGTTTTTCTGGATCATTCCGGGCCAACGCAAAGTCGTAGCCGCCATGACCTCGGGCGTCGCCTTAGACCCCAAAGAACTGGCCATGCACGGCAAACGCGGCAAACAACGCAGCGTGCACAACACCTACTTCACCTTGCCGGTCATCTTTGCGATGCTGAGCAACCACTACAGTTTTTTGTACACGCACGAAAACCACTGGGTCATCTTGGTGCTCATGATGTTGGCGGGCGCTTTGATTCGTCAGTTCTTTGTGCAACGCCACGGTTATCACTTGGGTCGTGCCAAAAATCCATTGCCTTTCGCCATTGCCGGTGTGGTGGTGTTGCTTGGTGTCATCGTTTGGTTGCGTCCTGCACCATCTGCTAACACGCCTATGGCAAGTACAGCTCCTGTGGCTTATGCAGAAGTCAAACAAGTGTTCGAAGCACGCTGCTACATGTGCCACGGCGCGCAGGTGCAAATGAAAAATGTGCGCATCGACAGCGCAGAAGGTGTGAAGCAACACGCGCTCAACATCTACCAACAATCGGTGGTCACGCGACAAATGCCAATGAACAACGCTACCGGCATCAGCGAAGACGAGCGTCAATTGATCAAGCGTTGGTACGAAGCAGGTGCTAGCGTTCAGTGATGTGCATCAAGGCCTTGGGTCAATAGCACCAAGCCACTGCATAGGGAATCAGCACGGCCCCAACAATGCCGTGCAAGCCCATTCCCAAACTCGCATAAGCACCGGCTTGTGGATGCACACTGAAAGCGCGCGAGGTGCCAATGCCGTGTGCGGCCACGCCTAATGCAAAGCCGCGTTGCCACCATGGCCGAATGCGCAAAGCGTCCAACACAAAGCGGCCCAAAATTGCACCCAATATGCCGGTGCTCACCGCGAAAATAGCAGTCAATGTGGGCGAAGCGCCCACGCGCTCTGCAATGCCCATTGCAATGGGCGCTGTCACAGATTTGGCCACCAAGCCTTTCACCAAGGCACTGTCCACACCCAGCAAACGGGCCACGCCCACCGCCGTCAGCACCGATGTGATGCCCCCAGCGAGCAACGCCAACAGCAACACGCCCATGCGCCCCTTCAGCGAAGCAAAGCCTTTGTAAATCGGAATCGCCAACGACACAGTGGCCGTGCCCAATAAGAAATGCACAAACTGTGCGCCTTCAAAATATTTGGCATAAGGCATATCCAGCACATCAATGGCTAATGTGACCACCAACACCGCAATCAACACGGGGTTGGCCAATGGGTTGCGTTGGCTGCGTTCATACAAAGTCAGCCCCAACCAGTAAGCGCTGAGTGTCAACACCAACGCCAACAAAGGGCTGCCCGACAGATAAACCCAAATATCGGAAATCGGCGGTAAGTCTTGCTGCATATCAATCGTCCTGTTTCACCGAGTTTGTCTTGGCAGGCAATTCGGAACGATTGGTTGCATCGGTGCCGTCCGTTGCAAATGTTTTCAACCACAACGCAGTCACCGCTACCGTGGCCACCACGCTGATCACCAACGCTGTGCTCAGTGCCCAGGCGTTGGCTTGCAACAAAGGCAAATACAACACCACCCCAACTGAGGCAGGAATGAACAGCAATCCCAAGTGTTGCAACACACCGCTTCCCACCGCATCAATCGATGTGGGCACATGCTGGCGCACACTGAAATAAAGCAGCAGCAACACCAGACCTAACACAGGCCCAGGTATGAAAGGCAAAGCAAACTTCGACAGCAATTCGCCCAATGCCTGAAAAACAAAGAGTTGTACCAAGCCTGGAATCATGCGCTGCTTGCTCCAAGTGCCAATTGCCGAGCCAATATGTTGTGGCGCTCAATCAACGGCCCCATGTCCACCGTGGCAATGCGACCTTCTCGCACCACCACACGACCATTCACAACCGTGTAATCGGCGTTGGCACTGCTGCACAACAGCAAAGCACCCACAGGGTCATGCACCGCACCACCCGCCATGGCCACGGTGTCGGTTCTGAACATCGCCAAGTCTGCGCAATAGCCCACGGCAATTTGCCCAATATCGTGCGCACGGCCCAACACTTGTGCGCCGCCGCGCGTGGCCAATTTCAACGCATCACGCGGTGTCATGTCAGAAGGCCCACTGTCGCAACCAAAGGGTTCGAGCGCGCGCCCCACCCGTGCCAGCAACATGGCTTGACGCGCTTCGTTCAACAAATGCGCCGCATCGTTGCTGGCGCTGCCGTCCACACCCAAACCAATGGGCACACCGGCATCGAGCATTTTTCGCAGCGGCAAGATGCCGCTCGACAAACGCATGTTGCTGCAAGGGCAATGCGCAATGCCAGTGCGTGTTTTGGCAAACAGGTAAGTACCTTCGTCGTCCAACTTCACACAGTGGGCATGCCACACATCGTCGCCCACCCAACCCAAATCTTGCGCGTATTGCGCAGGTGTGCAGTTGAATTTTTCGCGCGTGTAGGCAATGTCGTGGTCGTTCTCTGCCAAGTGGGTGTGCAAACGCACTTTGTGTGCGCGTGCCAACTTGGCGGCCTCGCGCATCAAGTCTTGGCTCACACTGAAAGGCGAGCAGGGGGCCAATGCCACTTGCGTCATGGCACCATGCGATGCGCCGTGCCATGTTTCAATCAAGCGCTGGCTTTCTTTCAGAATGAAAGTTTCGTCCTCCACCACTCTGTCGGGTGGCAAGCCCCCTTGCGATTCGCCCACACTCATGCTGCCGCGCGTGGCCGTAAATCGCATGCCAATCAAATGCGCGGCTTCAATGCTGTCGTCCAAGCGCACACCATTGGGGTAGATGTACAAATGGTCGCTGCTGGTGGTGCAACCCGACAACAACAACTCGGCCATGGCGATTTGCGTGGACACGCGCACCATCTCAGGCGTGAGTCCTGCCCAAATCGGATACAAACCTTTCAACCACGAAAACAATTCTGCGTTTTGCACCTGAGGCACTGCGCGCGTCAAGCTTTGCACCATGTGATGGTGCGTGTTCACCAAACCAGGTGTGACCACATGGTGTCGTGCGTCGATCACCTCGTCCACGGCGCCGGGTTGCAAATACGCCTCGACCGATTCGTTTTCAGTGAAGATGCGCGCCACGCGGCCGTCGCGCAGCAACAGCGACGCGTTGAACAGTTCTGTGCTTGCATCGTCTTGCGTGGCAATGCAAGCAGCACGGTGAATGAAAAGTGAACTCATGGGGCAGACTTTAACGCGTCATGCACAAAGCTGACAAATGTTTGCACCCGCGCCGCCGTTTGGTGCCGCGTAGGGTAAACCGCATAAATATCAGCCGGTGGTGTTTGGTAATGCTCAAGCACTTGCTGCAAACGGCCACTGCGCAAATATTTCGCAATGTCCCACTCGGCGCGCATCAAAACACCGTGTCCTGCCAAAGCCCAGGCCACAGCAATTTCACCATCGTTGGTGCTCAAGTTGCCACGCACTTTCACAGTTTCTTTTTTCTTGCCCAGCGTCAAATGCCACACCCCATAAGCCTCATCGCCTTGGCGAATGCCAATGCAGTTGTGACGCGCTAAGTCGGCCGGTGTTTTGGGCTCACCATGGCGGCTTAAATAAGCAGGTGCGGCACACATCAATCGCCGGTTCGAGGCCAAGCGTTTGGCAATCACGCGCGCATCGGGTGGTTCGCCAAAACGAATGCACACATCAAACGCATCTTCATGCAAGGGCGGTGGATTCACCGTCAACTGCAATTGCACCTGCACCTCTGGAAAGCGCTTGGCAAACTGCGATATCAAAGGGGCCACATGAATACGACCAAACCCAAGCGTGGCATTCACCCGCAACAAGCCCTTGGGCTTCAACTGAGCGTGGCTGAGTTCACGCTCCATGTCGTCAATGTCAGCCAGAATGCGCCGCGCGTGCGCCAAATAAATTTCACCCTCGTGCGTCAAACTCATGCGCCGTGTGGTTCGGTGCACCAGTTGCACACCTAGCCGTGCTTCCATCTGTGACAGCCGCACGCTCACCGCAGCTGTGCTCAGGTTGAGCTCACGTGCAGTGGCTGATAAGCTGCCAAAACGCACCAGCTGCGTGAAAAAAACCATTTCTGAAGGCGGGCCAGCAAGTGGGTTCATTATTTAACTAAATTTAAGAATGATTTAATTATGAGCGTATTTTTGCAGCTTGATCAAGGCCTACAGTTAGCAACAAAACAATAACCAAACTTCATTCATTCAGCCCCTATGAACCACTACAAAATCGCATGCATCCCCGGTGATGGCATTGGCAAAGAAGTTGTGCCTGCCGGTCAACAAGTCTTGGAGGCCCTGGCCGCCAAACACAAAACCTTCAGCTTCGCATTCAGCCACTTCGGTTGGGGTGGCGACTGGTATCGCCAACATGGAGAAATGATGCCCGCCGATGGGCTCGACGCCTTGCGCCCCATGCATGCCATTTTGTTTGGCTCGGCAGGTGACGCCAACATTCCAGACCACATCACCCTGTGGGGCTTGCGCCTCAAAATTTGCCAAGGCTTTGACCAATACGCCAATGTGCGACCCACTCGCATCTTGCCCGGCATCGATGCACCGCTCAAGCGTTGCGCTCCCAAAGACCTCGACTGGGTTATCGTGCGTGAAAACTCAGAAGGTGAGTATTCGGGCGTGGGCGGTCGCGCACACCAAGGGCACCCCATCGAAGTGGCCACCGATGTGTCCATGATGACCCGAGCGGGTGTCGAGCGCATCATGCGTTATGCCTTCAAGCTCGCGCAATCGCGTCCACGCAAACTGCTCACGGTGGTCACCAAATCAAATGCACAGCGACACGCCATGGTCATGTGGGACGAAATCGCGGTGCAAATCAGCCGTGAATTCCCCGATGTCACTTGGGACAAAGAATTGGTTGACGCCGCCACCGCGCGCATGGTCAACCGTCCTGCCAGCTTAGACACCATCGTGGCCACCAATTTGCATGCCGACATCTTGAGCGACTTAGCAGCCGCATTGGCAGGCAGTTTGGGCATTGCCCCCACCGGCAACATTGACCCCGAGCGTCGTTACCCCAGCATGTTTGAGCCCATCCACGGCTCGGCGTTTGACATCATGGGCAAAGGCTTGGCCAACCCCGTGGGCACCTTCTGGAGTTGTGTCATGTTGCTCGAGCATTTGGGTGAAACCAAAGCTGCACAATCGCTCATGCAAGCCATCGAACAAGTCACCGCCAACCCTGCCTTGCACACGCGTGACCTCGGTGGGCCGGCCACCACAGAGCAAGTCACACAAGCGGTCTGCCAATCTATTTCTTAGGAGACAACACTATGTTCAATCAGTTCAAAAATGTACTTTCATTGTCAGCGTTGTTTTTGATGAGCGTTGCCATGGCGCAACCCTGTCCTGACAAAAATGTGCAGTACTGGCAAGCTTTCCCACCCGGCGGTGAATCCGATTTGTCAGCGCGCCATCAACAGTTGGTGCTCAAGAAAAAATGTGCTGCCATTGAAACCATCGTGCAATACAAAGCCGGTGCAGGTGGTGCCCTCATGTGGACACAAATGAACACCTTGCCTGGTGACGGGGCCAATGTGGTTGGCATCAACTTGCCGCACATCGTCTTTCAGCCCATTGAAGGGCAAGTGCAATACAAAACAGCCGATGTCACGCCTGTGTATTGGTTCCACTACACCCCCGACATTTTGGTGGTGCCCGTGGCCAGTCCCATCAAAACATTTGCCGAATTCATCGAAGCTGCCAAAAAAGAACCCGGCAAACTCTCGCTCGGTGGCTCCGGTTTGAACTCTGCCAATCACGCGGCTCATGAGCGTTTGAATGCGGCTTTCAATGTCAAAACCATTTATGTGCCTTTCAAAGGCACGGGCGACATGACCACTGCGGTATTGGGCAGCCAAGTGGACGGTGCCATGACTTACACGCCGTTTGCCATCAACAACAAAACACGGGTGCGTCCCTTGGCTGTAGCTATGGAAAAACGCCACCCGCTCATGCCAGAAGTTCCTACCTTCAAAGAGTTGGGAATTAATTGGGTTGACGGCGCCTATCGCGGCATAGGCGTGCCAAAATCAACACCGCCTGAACAACGCAAACGCTTGTCTGAGTTGTGGGCGAATCTCAACAACGACCCCGAAATGAAAGATCTCGCAGCCAAAAATGGCTTTGAATTGGTCAATGTGGGTGTGGACCAAATGGATGCCTTCATGAAAGAACGCACCCAAATCTACACCGAAGGTGCTGCGCGATTGGGTCTCGGAAAAAAGTGAGCACCCCCTGAATACAACTGCCAGTATTTCTTTCAACCGTCCTGAGGATGTGGCAACACAGCCTCAGGTTTTTTTACGCCAGCTCTACAACGCAGCCGTCAAGCGTGCGCTGCCCCTTCACAACACCGCAGCGTATTTGCCACCACCGCCCAAGGGACGCACCATCGTCATTGGTGCAGGCAAAGCGGGTGGGGCGATGGCTCAAGCCGTTGAAGCCTTGTGGCCTGCAGACAAACCGCTGTCTGGTTTGGTCGTCACGCGCTATCACCACATTCCTGAACGGCCCGCAGGTCTGGCCTCTCGCATTGAAGTGATCGAAGCATCTCACCCTGTGCCCGATGCGGCAGGCCTGCATGCCTCTGAACGCATTTTGTCGTTGCTGCAAAACCTCACCGCTGACGATTTGGTGTTGTGCCTCATCTCGGGTGGTGGTTCGGCCTTGCTCACGCTGCCTGCCGAGGGCCTGACCCTAGAAGACAAGCAGCGCATCAACCGCGATTTGCTCAACAGCGGTGCCAACATCGGTGAAATGAATTGCGTGCGCAAACATTTGTCGCGCATCAAAGGCGGTCGTTTGGCAGCTGCTTGCGCACCGGCGCAAGTGGTCACCCTCACCATCAGCGATGTGCCGGGCGACGACCCCTCTGTCATCGCCAGCGGCCCCACCGTGCCCGATGTCACCACCTGCGCAGATGCACTCGCCATTTTGAAACGCTATCGCATCAGCTTGCCACCGGCAGTGCAAGCCGCATTGGAAGCAGGCGCACTTGAAACGCCTAAACCCGGCCCGCAATGGCAGGCACACCAAGTGCACATGATTGCCACACCGCAACAGTCTCTGCAAGCTGCTGCTGATGTGGCGCAAGCCGCAGGCCTAAAAGCCTATGTGTTGTCAGACGAAATAGAGGGTGAGTCACGCGAAGTCGGCAAAGTCCATGCGGCTTTGGCGCGCGCTGCAGCGCACGGCAAAAGTCCGTTTCAAACACCGTGCGTGATTTTGAGTGGTGGTGAAACCACCGTCACCATTCGCCAACAACCAGAAGGCACACCCAAAGGCCGAGGTGGCCGCGCGGGTGAATTTTGTTTGGGTCTGGCCGTGGCTTTGCAAGCGCAACCAAATGTGTGGGCCCTAGCAGCTGATACCGATGGCATCGATGGCATTGAAGACAACGCAGGTGCGCTGGTCACGCCCAACACTTTGCAGCGCGCCATCGACAAAGGCATCAAGCCCACCGAATACCTCGATCGCAACGACGCCTATGGTTTCTTTGACGCTTTGGGTGACTTGGTCATCACCGGCCCCACCCATACCAATGTCAATGACTTTCGAGCGATCTTGGTGCTGTGATATCACCTTGAATGACCGTGTGCTCAACCACACGGTCATCGCCCAATACAATCAACGCAAATAACAACTCTGATAAGTTGTTCGCTTGCGAAGTGCGTCTGGCCAACAAGGGTGTGGCTTTGGGGTTGAGCACCACAAAGTCAGCTTCACAACCCACTTCTAAGTTGCCAATCTTGCCTTGCAAGCCCAAAGCCTCAGCTGCACCTGCGGTGTGTTGCCACCACAAGTTTTCAGGTGACAAACTCAGACCAGTTTTGCTCTGACCTTCGCGTCCCACTTTATAAGCTTCGAGCATGGTGTGAAAAGGGCTGAAGCTCGTGCCGCCACCTACATCACTCGCGAGTCCGTGCAACATCTTGGTTTCTTGTGCTTGCGCATAGTCAAAAAATCCACTGCCTAAAAACATATTGCTAGTTGGGCTGACCGCTGCACTGGCTTTTCGCTCGTGCATCAAGCGACGATCCGCTTCGTCAAAGTAAATGCAATGCGCATACACCGCGCGCTCGCGCAATAAACCAAAATCGTCATACACCGACAAATAACTGCTCGCTTTGGGGTAGAGCTGATGCACCCACTTGATTTCATCCAAGTTCTCTGCCACATGCGACTGAATCCAAGTGCTAGGGTGTGTAGAGGCAATCTCACCTGCGCCACGCAACTGCGCTTCGCTGCAAGTGGGCACAAAACGCGGTGTGATGGCGTATCCCAAACGGTCAACACCGTGCCAGCGATTGATGAGGGACTCGGTGTCGCGCAAACTTTGTTCGGTTTGGTCACGCACACCATCGGGGCTGTGTTGATCTTGCAGCACCTTGCCCGTCATCAAGCGCAAGTTTCGATTTTGCGCGGCGGTGAACAAAGCGTGCACAGAGGGTGTGTGCGAAGTTGAAAAAGCCAGCGCGGTGGTCACACCATGCCGCAGCAACTCATCTAAGAATAACTCTGCGACATCATTTGCGTGCACAGGGTCAGAAAATTTGGCCTCTTGCACAAAGGTGTATTGCGTCAGCCAAGGCAACAAGCCCTCGGCTGGCGAGCCAATCACATCCAATTGTGGGTAGTGAATGTGCATATCCACAAAACCGGGTGCGATCAAACGATCCGGCCAATGCGTGGGCTTGAGTTGCTGAAATTGACTTTTCAAAGTCTGGTAGTTACCAATCGTATGAACCCGATGAACGCCATCGGGTTCTTGTTGCGTGATCAGCAAGCCATCTTCTTCATACAAAGCCCTGTCATCCGCATCAAACCACAACAACGCGGCGCGCCAGGCCTGTAGATGTTCGTTCATCGCAGAGCTTTCAGTACCCGCTCAGGCGTGGCTGGCGCATTCAAGTGCACGGGCTCACCATCGTTGCGTGCGCGTGCCACGGCGTCTCTCAATGCTTCAAAAACACTGATGGCCAACATAAAGGGTGGCTCACCAACGGCTTTGCTACCCATCACATTCTCTTCACGGTTGGGTTCTTGCCAAAGTTCGACATTGAATTGTTCTGGTGTGTCTCCGATGGTGGGAATTTTGTAAGTGCTCGGTGCGTGTGTGCGCAAGTTCCCTTTGTCGTCCCATACCAATTCTTCGGTGGTCAACCAGCCCATGCCTTGGATAAAACCACCTTCGATTTGGCCGATGTCAATGCTTGGATGAATCGATGTACCCACATCATGCAAGATATCCACGCGCAAGATTTTGTATTCGCCCGTCAAGGTGTCAATCGCCACTTCGGTACAAGCAGCGCCATAAGCAAAATAATAAAACGGTCTGCCGCTCAATGTGGTTTTGTCATAGTGAATTTTGGGTGTGCGATAAAACCCATCGCTCCAAAGTTGTACTCGGGCTGCATAAGCTTGCGACACCACATCGTCAAACAGATAAGTTTGCTTGGGCGTGACGATGGTGTTGTTTTCAAACTTCACTTCTGCCAAGCTGCAACCCACCATTTGCGCCGCAAACTGTGCCAAGTTGTCTTTGATTTGCTGTGCCGCAAACTGTGCGGCGCGCCCATTCAAATCGGTCCCACTCGAAGCGGCCGTCGCACTGGCGTTGGGAATTTTGCTGGTATCACTGGCGCTCACGGTCACCTTGTCAGGTGTCAGCCCCAAGGTGCTGGCAACGATCAAAGCAACTTTGGTGAACAGGCCTTGCCCCATTTCAGTACCACCATGGTTCACGATCACGCTGCCATCGGTATAAACATGGACCAAGGCTCCCGCTTGGTTAAATTGTGTGGCGGTAAAACTGATGCCAAACTTGACTGGCGTCAAAGCCATGCCCCGACGCAATGTGGGTTGTTGAGCGTTCCAAGTGTGAATGTCTTTTTGTCGTTGGGTGTAATCGCATTGATCCACCAATGTCGTCATCAATGGCGCCAAGATGTTGTCCTCTACCGTGGTGCCGTAGTGCGTGACATTGCGCCCATTGTCGTCATACAAGTTGCGTTGCCGCACTTGCAATGGGTCTAGCTTGAGCTGTCTTGCAATTTCGCCCATGATGACTTCAATCACGATCATGCCTTGAGGCCCGCCAAACCCACGAAACGCAGTATGGCTTTGCTTGTGCGTTTTGCATCGGTACGACTCAATCTTGACATGCTCTAAGAAGTAAGCGTTGTCGGTATGAAAAATCGCGCGATCGGCGACCGGACCACTCAAGTCAGCACTGTGACCGCAGTCGGCCAGTTGCACCACATGCAAGCCCATCATGCGACCGGTGTCATCAAAACCTACGCTGTAGTCATAGCTGAAAGGGTGGCGTTTACCGGTGATCATGAAGTCATCATCACGGTCCAAGCGCATTTTGACGGGACGCTGAAATTTGTGCGCTGCCAGTGCCGCCCAAACAGCCAAATGACCCGCTTGCGTTTCCTTGCCGCCAAAACCACCGCCCATGCGGCGGCAGACCACACGCACCGCATGCAAAGGCACATTCAATGCGTGCGCCACCCAGTGTTGAACCTCACCTGGGTGTTGCGTGCTGCTGTGAATCAGCCATTGCCCGTTTTCTTGGGGCAGCGCATAAGCAATTTGGCCTTCAAGATAAAAGTGTTCTTGCCCGCCAACATCGAGCGAGCCACTCAAGTGTCTGGGTGCATTGGCAATCGATTCGAGCGCATGCCCGCGAGATACTTCTACTGGCGGTAAAACCCAGTGCTGTTTTTCGTAAGCCTCTCGCACATCCAAAATGGCGGTCAAAGGGTTGATCTCAGCGGCTATTTTTTTCGCGCCTACCAAAGCCTGTTTGTGAGATTGAGCCACCACCAGACCCATCACCTGTCCCACATGATGGACCGTGTCATCAGCAAAAATAGCTTCATCGTGCGCGAAGCTTGCCAGCAACTTGTGTCCCCAAATATCTGGCGAATAAACCGTGCCTACTACGCCTGGTGAAGCAAGCGTCTCAACTTCGTTGATGTGAATCACTTTACCGTGTGCAACCGGCGACAAAATAGGCGCAGCATGCAAAGTGCCAGCCACTTCGGGGATGTCGTCTACATAACGCGCAGTACCTTCGATCTGTGTCGTTGCGCTTTCATGGTGAGTTGCTTTGCTCATGACAGATTTTCCAAGGTGATGGTGTTAAGCCCAGTGCTCTCAAACCAAGCGCGTTGAAGGAGATTGACCAAGACTTCTGATCGATAGCTTGCGCTGGCACGCATGTCAGAAATTGGCGTGAACTCTTGTTGCAATTGCGCTTGCGCTTGTTGTGTGGTGGCTTCATCAAATGGTTTTTGCAGAAAGCATGCTTGCGTTTTGATAGCTCGAACGGGTGTGGCTGCAACGCCTCCTACACCAATGGATGCATCGGTGACCAAGCCGTTGGCATCTCTCTCAATTTGAATGGCCAGGCAAACGGCAGATATATCGTCTTCTTGGCGTTTGGAAATTTTGTACACCCGCATCCACTGGTTAGGCTGGGGTCTTGGAACACGTATCCAAGTCAATACCTCGTTGGCTGCCATGCAGTTCTTTCGATATCCGGTATACAGGTCTTCAAGAGGTATTTCACGCTCAACAATGCGTCCGTTGTTTTCGTGCGCCAAGACCACATGTGCATGCAAGGCGATCAAGAGGGGCATGCTGTCGCCAATCGGTGAGCCGTTGGCAATATTGCCACCCAATGTGCCCGAGTTACGCACCGGCATACCAGCAAATCGATGCCAAAACTGTTTCAACTGCGGACGCTCCGATGCAAGGGCTGACCAAGCTTTTTCCAAAGATACAGCCGCTCCAATCATGACATGTGAAGGGTGAACATCAATTTGCTGCAGAGCCTCTACCGTGGTCACATCAATGATGGTTTCAAACTGCTGGTGGTGTTTGGTGACCCACAAGCCAACATCTGTGCAACCGGCCACAATTTGAGCTTTTGGGTGCGAATTTCGAAGTTGGAGCAATTCGGCGAGTGTGCGCGGTTGTAGGTATGTTTCTTGTTCGGCGATAGACCGCGCAGGAATGGATTTGAGTTGTTTCAACAACTCTGTTTCGTCCGCCGTCAGAGCCAATGGCCTTTGGTTCAAGCTCATGGCTGCATCCATGATCGGTCGGTACCCCGTGCAACGACATAAATTCCCGGAAAGATGTTCTCTTACTTCGTGCTTATGAATCGGCATTCCTTTGTGTAGCGTGTTTTGATACAGGCCAAATAAACTCATGGCAAAGCCTGGCGTGCAAAAACCGCATTGGGTGGCGTGATGCTCTTTGAGTGCCAGTTGCACTGGATGAGATGCCCCAGATGCCTGGCTTAAATCTTTTGCAGTCCAAAGTGCCATGCCATGAATTGAATGGGCCAAGCGAATACAACTGTTAATCGACTCGTAACTGATGGTGTTTGAAAGGGGTTTTCCAATCACGACCGTACAAGCACCGCAGTCCCCCTCAGCGCAACCTTCTTTGGTGTCACAGGTTTGTAAATCGTCCCTGAGTACCTCAAGTAGGGTTTTTTCTATAGGTAAATTTTGAAGTCGGACGAGCTGCTTTTTATAGATAAATTGAATGTCAGATGACGGCATAAATTTCAATACCTTGAGAGTTCCAGCACACCCTTTCGGGCATGAAGAGTGAGAAGATGCATGGAGATTAGTGCGTAGTCTTAGATTTCAAATCGCCTCCATTTCATAAACAACATATGGGAATTAATATGAAGCCAACTCATCTTTTCGACAAGATAGACATTCATCTTATTAGGGTCTTACATACCGTGCTAACCGAGCGAAGCGTTTCCAGAACTGCCTTGAAAATGGGTATGTATCAGCCCGCTGTTTCTGCCGCACTGCGTCAGTTGCGCAGCATCATGGGCGATGCTTTGCTGGTTCGATCGGGCGCTCACATGGTCCCGACCGAACTGGGACTTCATATGATTGAACCTAGTGCGCGAGTGCTCGAAGCGGCTGAGGCGCTGTTTATGGGGTCTCGCGAGTTCGATCCTAGGACCGAAAAAATCACCTTCAAAATTGGCGCCAGTGATTTTTTAGATCCCTTTTTCTTACCGCAATTGGTTACCCAAATGAAATTGCAGGCACCGCTTTGCCGAATTGAAATCCGTTCCTTGTCTGAATACATGGAGTATTCGCAGCAACTGTCTGGAGGCGACTTAGATTTGGTCATTGGTAACTGGGCGCAACCGAGCGAAGAGTTACACCGCGTTCCTTTGTTTGAAGACGATGTGGTCTCGATGGTCAGCCAGACCAACCCAGCGGTTCGGCGAGGGTGGGACCAAAAAGCGTGGCTCGAGGCTGAACACTTGGCGCCTACCTCCACACACTTGGGTGGGCGTGGCGTGATCGATGAGCATTTGCACAGTTTGGGCTTAAAGCGCAACATCGTGGCCCGATCGCAAAACTTTGGTTTGATGCCGGGCATGGTGGCTTCTACTTTGCTGGTACTGACCACGGGGCGCCACTATTGTGAGCGCTATATTAAAGGCTTTGGCGGGCAACTGCCTCTGACGATCGTTGACTGTCCCATCGATTTCCCGAAAATGTCTTACTACCAACTTTGGCATGACCGAAGCCATATGTCGGCATCCTTGGTATGGCTGAGGAAATTGGTGAAATCGGTTGCTGACGGACTGCGATACACAGACAAGCCACTCACATTGCCACACTAAAACAAACACACAATATGACCGTTTTTAGACTTCAATTGGATGGTATTTGCAAACGCTACCCCGCTGTGGTTGCAAACGACCATGTGTCATTGCGCGTCAAGCCGGGCGAAATTCATGCTGTACTGGGTGAAAACGGCGCTGGCAAATCGACCCTCATGAAAATCATTTATGGCGCCGTCAAGCCAGATGGCGGCACTTTACGGTTCAACGGCCAAACTGAACAAATTGCGAACCCCCAAGAAGCCCGCCGCTTAGGCATCAGCATGGTGTTTCAGCACTTCAGTTTGTTTGACACCTTGAGTGTGGCTGAAAATGTTTGGTTGGGCCTCGATAAGTCTTTGTCATTGGCGCAAGTCACCCAGCATATTCATGAAACGGCTTCGTTGTATGGTTTGGACATCGACCCTCTGCGTCCAGTTCACACCTTGGCGGTGGGTGAAATGCAGCGCGTCGAAATCATCCGCGCGCTGCTGACCAATCCTCAATTGTTGATTCTGGATGAGCCGACTTCTGTGCTCACCCCCCAAGCGGTTGAGCGGCTATTCGTGGTGCTTCGCCAGTTGGCGTCCGAAGGGCGCAGTATTTTGTATATCAGTCACAAATTGCACGAGATACGCTCTTTGTGCACGGCTTGTACCGTCATGCGTGCGGGAAGAGTCACCGGTGAATGCGATCCGCGTGAAGAAACAAATGCATCCCTCAGCCAAATGATGATAGGTAGCTTGCCCCCCGAATTGAAGGTTCGCGAACATCAGCCGGGGCACGCTGTTTTGGCGGTCAAAGATTTGCACCTGTCGAGTGACGAACCTTTTGGCGTTGACCTCAATGGTGTCAACTTTCAGGTGCGAGCCGGTGAGGTGGTCGGTATTGCCGGCGTGTCCGGCAATGGCCAGCGCGAGTTGTTGTTTGCTTTGTCAGGGGAAGACACACGCGCATCCAGCAGCAGTATTCTTTTGAATGATGAAGCAGCAGGACATTGGGGTGCTGAGAAAAGGCGCAGCCACGGCTTGCACTTTGTGCCTGAGGAACGCTTGGGTCGCGGAGCTGTGCCCAGTTTGTCGCTGGCGCAAAACTTGTTGTTGACGCGCGATGAAGCGGTGGCCAAAGAAGGTTGGTTGCGTCACTTGGGTTGGTTAAATCTTCATCAATTACAGCAACAGGCCAAACACATCATCGAACGTTACCAAGTCAAAGCTGGGGGCGCAGATGCGGTTGCCCGATCGCTCTCGGGAGGCAATTTGCAAAAATTCATTGTGGGGCGTGAAATTGAAGCAACTCCCAAGTTGTTGATCGTATCGCAGCCAACCTGGGGTGTGGATGTGGGTGCTTCTGCGCAAATTCGCGCCGCCTTGCTGGCCTTGCGTGATGCAGGTTGTGCGGTGTTGGTTGTCAGCGAGGAGTTAGAAGAGTTGTTAGAACTGTCGGATGTTCTGTATGTGATCGCTAACGGCAAGCTGTCGCCCCCGCTCAAACGTGAGGAAGCAGAGGTATCACGCATTGGTGCATGGATGAGTGGTTTGTGGCACCAAGATGCACAGGAGGTGAGCCATGTTGCGTCTTGAACCTCGCGCCCAACCCTCTGTTGTATGGCGATACGCCTCCCCCGTTCTGGCTTTGGGTATCACTGTGCTGATCGGCGTGATTTTGTTTGTGGTGTTAGGCAAAGACCCCGTCAAAGGATTGGGCGTTTTCTTTTGGGAGCCCATCAAAAGCGTTTACGCGTTGTCTGAGTTGTTGGTCAAGGCCACGCCGCTTTTGCTGATCGCACTTGGCCTCGCGGTCTGTTTTCGATCCAACATCTGGAACATTGGTGCCGAGGGTCAGTTTGTCATGGGGGCGGTATTTGCGGCTGGTATCGCGTTGATGGCCGATTCGAATGATTCGCCTGCTTACTGGGTTTTGGTTCTTGTTGGGGGAATGGTCGGCGGTATGTTGTGGGCAGGTGTCACGGCGCTATTGCGCGATAAGTTCAATGCCAACGAAATTTTGGTCAGCTTGATGCTGGTGTATGTGGCCGTCATGGTCTTGAATTTTTTGGTGTACGGTCCATGGAAAGATCCGTTGGGCTATAACTTTCCGCAAACCAAAACATTTGAGGCAGTCACCCAAATTCCAAAATTGGTCACTGGTACACGAGTCAACATTGGTGTTTTGTTGGCCTTGTTCGGTGTAGGGGCGCTATGGGTGTTTTTGTTTCGAACCCATGCCGGTTTTGCACAACAGGTTGGTGGATTGGCGCCACATGCAGCCCGTTATGCTGGCTTCTCGTCGCGCCGTGCGCTTTGGCTGGCGTTGTTGACTTCAGGGGCTACTGCTGGTTTGGCAGGCGCACTTGAAGTAGCTGGCCCCCTTCGGCAGTTGACCCCTTTTGTGCCCGCTGGCTATGGTTTTGCCGCCATCATCGTGGCGTTTGTGGGGCGCTTGCACCCTGTGGGCATGGTGTTGTCTGCGCTCTTGATGAGCATGTTTTACATCGGTGGCGAACTGGCGCAATCTCGCCTTGGCTTGCCGCGCTCTTTGACGGGGGTGTTTCAAGGGCTGTTGCTGTTCACGCTGTTGGCATGTGACACCCTCATGCAATATCGCATCCGTTGGGTTGCGCAAAACAAGGAGGCACTGTGATGGATACCTATGCACTGTTATGGGCAGCCACCATGAACGCCGGCACCGTTTTGGCGCTGGCTTCGTTAGGTCTATTGATCAATGAAAAGGCTGGCGTTGTGAACCTTGGTGCAGAGGGCATGATGCTGTGTGCGGCAATCGCGGGTTACGCAACCGTCGCCAATACGGGCAGTGATGCTCTGGGCTTTCTAGCAGGCATGGGTGCAGGGGCAGTTCTGGCCGCGCTGTTCGGTGTGTTGGTGATTTGGATGAACACCAATCAGTACGCCACAGGCCTTGCTTTGAGTTTGTTCGGTGGTGGGTTTTCAGCCTTCGTAGGGGTGAATTATGTACAAGCCAAACTGCCTGAACGCATGCAGTTTGCTGTGCCTTATTTGTCAGACTTGCCTTGGGTTGGCCCTGCATTGTTTCGTCATCATCCGCTGGTGTATGGTGCCATCGCGTTGACCTTGGGTTTGATCTACTTTTTGTACCGTACACGCGCCGGCTTGGTGTTGCGCGCCGTAGGAGAGTCTCCGGAGTCTGCCCATGCATTGGGGTACCCCGTTCGGCAAATTCGGTGGATAGCCGTGATCACAGGCGGCGCCTTGTGCGGTCTGTCTGGCGCCTATATTTCTGTCATTTACACACCGCTGTGGGTAGAGGGCATGATTGCTGGTAAAGGATGGATTGCACTGGCACTGACGACCTTTGCCACATGGCGCCCAGCGCGTGTATTGCTAGGTGCTTACCTGTTTGGCGGGGTGACCATGCTGCAATTCCATTTGCAAACGGCTGGCGTGGACATTCCTAGCCAATTTTTAAGTATGCTTCCCTACCTCGCCACCATTTTGGTGTTGGCTTTGATTTCTCGCAATCCACATTGGTTGCGCGTCAACATGCCGGCGTCCATTGGTAAACCTTTTTTTCCTGGTTCTTAAATTTCACCCACCCTCAAGGAGCTTAAATGATTGATTTCAAAAAACGTCGTTGGATTCACCTCGCAGCACTGACCGCCATTGCGTCGGCAGTTTTGGTGGGGTGTGGCAAAAAAGAAGAGGCCAAACAGGCAGAGGCCCCTAAGGCAGAAGCCAAGGCTGAGCCACTCAAAATTGCATTCGCCTATGTTGGCCCTGTGGGAGATGGTGGCTGGACTTTCGCGCATGACAACGCACGCAAAGCCCTCGAAAAAGAGTTTGGCGACAAAATCCAAACATCGTTTGTTGAAAATGTGCCTGAATCAGCCGATGCTGAACGCGTGATTCGCGACATGGTCGGCCAAGGTAACAAGTTGGTGTTTGGCACCACCTTTGGGTACATGGAGCCCATGCTCAAAGTGGCGGCGGATCACAAAGATGTCAAGTTTGAACACGCTACTGGCTACAAACAAGCTGACAACATGCGCACCTATGACAGCCGCACTTACGAAGGTGCGTACATGGCTGGTGTGATTGCAGGCAAGATGACCAAGAGCAACACCTTGGGAGTCGTGGCGTCTATCCCAATTCCTGAAGTGATTCGCAACATCAACAGCTTCACCTTGGGGGCGCAATCTAGCAATCCAAAAGTCAAGACCAAAGTGGTTTGGGTGAACGAGTGGTTCAACCCACCCAAAGAAACCGAGGCAGCGACATCGTTGATCAATGGCGGTGCAGATATCTTGTTCCAAAACACAGACTCACCTGCAGTGTTGAAAACAGCCCAAGACAAAGGCAAGCGTGCTTTTGGTTGGGACTCAGACATGACGGCTTATGGTCCTAAGGCTCACTTGGCCTCTGCTGTGATCAACTGGACCCCTTACTACATCAAAGCGACCCGTGATGCTTTAGATGGCAAATGGACAGGCGGCGCGCACACTTGGTCGGGTGTGAAAGATGGGGCCATTGACATCGTGTCTATTGCGGACGATGTGCCTGCTGACACCAAAGCCAAAGTGGATGAAGTGAAGAAAGGCTTGAAAGATGGCTCCTTTGCAATTTGGAAGGGGCCTTTGGTGGACAACACAGGTAAAGAATTGCTGAAGAAGGATGAAGTTGCAGACGACAAATTCTTGAGTGGCATTAACTTTTATGTGAAGGGCGTGGAAGGAAAAGTGCCTGGTAGTAAATAAGGTCTATATGAATTCAGAAAGGATCGCCGACGGCGATCCTTTTTTAATTGTGGTGTGCGTATTTTTGTTTTCAACCACCACAAGAGGAGATTCATATGACATCTAAAAATGCACTTTTCGCCATCATGGCTGCTGTTTCGTTGGGAGCGCAAGCGGCGGACTGGAGTGACACAGCGCTTACATATCGATATGGAACTAAATTTGCAGAGCCCTTCGGTAGCAACGACATTACCAAAAACATTTTGGGACTGTCACATGTCAGTGGTTACAAATACGGCACCAACTTTTTCAATGCCGATTTGTTGATGTCTGATGAAAAAGATCCTGCATATGTTGGATCTAAAACTGGTGCACAAGAGGTTTATGTGGTGTACCGCAACACAGTTGACCTCGAGAAAGTATCGGGTACATCATTCAAAACCAACGGAATCAGAGGCTTGGGTGTGACTGGTGGTTTTGACTTCAATAGCAAAGCTGACGCTGGGTATAACTCGAAGAAGCGCATGCTGGCCGTTGGCCCCACCTTGATGGTGGATGTGCCGGGGTTTTTAAATGTGAGCTTGCTGGGGTTATGGGAAAGCAATTCACCCTACAGTACCTATGACAATTCTGGCACCGGCCGCCACAATTACAAGGCGCATCCCATGATTGGTTTGGCTTGGGGAATCCCTTTCAATGTTGGCATTCCTCTGTCCTTTGAAGGGTATGCCAACTTCGTAGCTGCCAAAGGTAAGAATGAGTTTGGTGGTGACACTTCGGCTGAAACCCTGATCGATATGCAAGTGATGTATGACATTTCAGGAAACAAAACCTTCAAAGTGGGGCTGGAGTACCAATACTGGAAAAACAAATTTGGCAATCCAACAACCGATGTTGCGACAAAAACCCAAGCCGGTCCAGGCGCCACAGCGAAAACACCCATGTTGCGCGCCGAGTACCACTTCTGATTTTTCATGTCTCCAAGTTGATGGGCCACCTTCGGGTGGCCTTTTTTCAAGTGCCCGCACTCAACAACTTTTATGTAGTATTGAGAATAAATTGAAAGGCATTCCCTTATGTTCAAAGTTCACGCCATTGCCCCCCGCCGCTTGCCTCAACTTTTGCGCGAAATGCCCAAGGCTGAATTGCACATTCACATTGAAGGCTCTCTAGAGCCAGAGTTGATTTTTGCGCTGGCGCAGCGCAACGGCGTCAAATTGCCCTATGCCAATGTCGAGGCTTTGCGTGCTGCCTATGCGTTCACCAATTTACAGAGTTTTTTAGACATTTACTATGCCGGTGCCAGCGTGTTGTTGCATGAGCAAGATTTTTACGACATGGCATGGGCTTACCTCGAGCGTGCTGCAGCGGACCATGTGGTGCATGCGGAAATTTTCTTTGACCCACAAACACACACCGAGCGCGGTGTGCCGATGTCGGTGGTGGTCAATGGTTTGCACCGAGCTTGCACCGATGCCAAGCAAAAGCTTGGCGTAGATGCGCAGTTGATTTTGTGTTTCTTGCGCCACCTGAGCGAGGCAGATGCGCTCAAGACATTTGACGAGGCTTTGCCTTACAAAGACAAGTTCATTGGCGTGGGTTTAGATTCAAGTGAGGTGGGGCATCCACCTGAAAAATTTAAGAATGTGTTTGCCAAAGCCAAGGCTGAGGGTTTGCATTTGGTGGCGCATGCGGGCGAGGAAGGGCCGCCAGCCTACATTTGGAGTGCGCTCGATGTGTTGCAGGTGGAGCGCATAGACCACGGCGTACAAGCTGCCAAAGACCCTACCTTGATCGCGCGCTTGGCCAAAGAGCGGGTGCCTTTGACGGTGTGCCCGTTTTCAAACCAAAAGCTGTGTGTGTTTCCTGATTTGGTGGACCACAACATTGGCGAATTGTTGGATGCGGGTTTGTGTGTGACGATCAACTCTGACGACCCAGCGTATTTCGGTGGCTATTTAAACGACAACTTCGTGGGCACCTTTGCCGCCACTGGTCTGAGCGCACAACAGGCGTATGCGCTGGCACGCAACAGTTTTGAGGCCAGCTTTGTTTCTGAAACGCAGCGTCAAGTGTGGTTGCATGAACTTAAGCTTTGTTTTGAGCGATTTGTGGAGCATGACGACTGACGACTGGCGAAGCGTACCGTGGGCCCCTAATGCACGCAGCCATTTGCCTGCGCCACAGACCGATTGCGTCAGCTGAGTAAGTTGGCCTTGGTAAGGCCCTAAAATCTCGTCATGAGCATCAAATCAGACAAATGGATCCGCCGCATGGCAGAGCAGCACGGCATGATCGAGCCGTTCGAGCCGGGCCAAATTCGCCAAAACGCCGCGGGCGAAAAAATCGTGAGCTATGGCACCAGCAGCTATGGCTACGACATCCGCTGCGCGCCGGAGTTCAAGGTGTTTACCAACATTTACAGCACGGTGGTTGACCCCAAAAACTTTGACGAACGAAGTTTTGTCGACATCCATTCCGATGTCTGCATCATCCCGCCCAACAGCTTCGCGCTGGCGCGTACGGTGGAATACTTTCGCATTCCTCGCAATGTGCTGACGGTGTGCTTGGGCAAAAGCACCTATGCGCGCTGCGGCATCATTGTGAATGTGACGCCATTTGAGCCCGAGTGGGAGGGCTATGTGACGCTGGAGTTCTCTAACACCACGCCGCTGCCCGCCAAGATTTATGCGGGTGAGGGCTGCGCCCAGGTGTTGTTCTTCGAGAGCGACGAGGTGTGCGAGACCAGCTACAAAGACCGTGGCGGCAAATACCAAGGGCAGGTGGGTGTCACCCTGCCTAAGACCTAAATCACACTCAAATGGGTGGTTTGGCGTCTAGAGCGTGGCCCCTCGGCGCAGGGCGCTAGGAGTGCGACAATAGCGCTCTGACATGACCACATCCTTTTCTCATTTGCAGCTGGCCCCCGTGCTGGCACGTGCCGTAGCCGAAATGGGCTACGAGTCGATGACACCCATTCAAGCCCAAGCCATTCCCGTGGTCTTGACCGGCCAAGATGTGATGGGGGCTGCCCAAACCGGCACCGGCAAAACGGCGGCTTTCTCGTTGCCTTTGTTGCAGCGTTTGATGAAGCACGAGAACACATCGACCTCGCCTGCGCGCCACCCTGTGCGGGCGCTGGTGTTGTTGCCCACCCGTGAGTTGGCTGACCAAGTGGCGCAACAGGTCAAGTTGTATGCCAAGTACAGCAACTTGCGCAGTGCGGTGGTGTTTGGTGGCATGGACATGAAGCCGCAAACACTGGAGCTGAAAAAAGGTGTTGAGGTGTTGGTGGCCACCCCAGGGCGTTTGTTGGATCACATTGAAGCGAAAAATGTGGTGTTGAACCAAGTGGAATATGTGGTGCTCGATGAAGCCGACCGCATGCTCGACATTGGCTTTTTGCCTGATTTGCAGCGCATCTTGAGCTTTCTGCCCAAGCAACGCACAACATTGTTGTTTTCGGCTACTTTTTCGCCTGAAATCAAGCGCTTGGCGGGCAGCTATTTGCAAAACCCAGTCACGATTGAGGTGGCGCGTCCGAACGAGACCGCGTCGACGGTGACGCAACATTTTTACAGCGTGCTGGAAGACGACAAGCGTCGCGCATTGCGCCAGTTGGTCAAAAGCAATGGCATCACCCAAGCGTTTGTGTTTTGCAACAGCAAGCTGGGATGCGCGCGTTTGGCGCGTTCACTGGAGCGCGATGGTTTGCGCACCAGTGCCTTGCATGGTGACAAGAGCCAAGACGAGCGTTTGAAGTCACTCGATGCCTTCAAACGCGGTGAAGTGGATTTGCTGGTGTGCACCGATGTGGCCGCGCGTGGTTTGGACATCAAAGATGTGCCTGCGGTGTTTAACTTTGACATTCCTTTCAACGCCGAAGACTATGTGCACCGCATTGGCCGCACGGGGCGCGCGGGAGCAACGGGCATTGCTATCAGTTTTGTGTCGGGCAACGACCAGCGTTTGGTGGGTGATATTGAAAAGCTCATCAAAACCAAGATCACGCTCGAGCCCGTGGAGTTTGACGAAGACCGTCCGCGTGGCCGTATCAACACAGGCCGTCGTGCTTGGGGTGAGGATGACCCGCGTGATGTGTTGGATGCACCGCCAGCAGGTGGCAGTGACCGCAGCGAGCGCCATGAACGGGGAGGCGATCGCCGTGACCGCCGCCAAGGACGCGACAGCCACTACGCACCTGCACCGCGCGTGGCGCACGATCCGTTTTTTGACAAACCTTACGAAGAACCGTCGGCAGAAGTGTTGGCCAACAAACCGGCTGCACCCGAGCCATTGCGCAAATCGGCCAACATCAAGCCTAAGCGCAAAGTGGCGGCTTTGTTCAAGAGCGAGGCTTGAGTTTCAAGTCTTCAGCGGGTCTAGGGCTTGCGGGCACTTTACCGACAAGCGCTCAAAGTTGTCGAGCTTCAAGGCGGTAAGGCATCCGCCCCACACACAACCGTCGTCTAAACAAATCACATCTTGTCGGTTGGTCTCTTTGAGCGTGGACCAATGGCCAAAAGCGATCATGTGGCCTGCGGTTTGTCGCTCGGGTACATCAAACCAAGGCATCAGACCTTCAGGTGCTTGATCGGCGCTTTCTTTGACGGTGAAATCCATCTCGCCCTCTGCCGTGCAAAAACGCATGCGGGTGAGCGCGTTCAAGATCACGCGCAAACGCAGAGGGGGTGTGAGATCGTCATGCCATTGATGCGGTGGACCGCCGTACATCTTGGGTAAAAAATCGACCCAATCGTCACTGCGTAAGGCTTGCTCGACTTCACTAGCGAGTGACAAGGTTTGTTGAACGCTCCAACTTGGCAAAACACCTGCGTGCACCATGAGCACGCCATGTGCGTGGATGGCCATGTGTTGGTGACGCAACCAATCGAGCAGTTCATGCCGATGGGGAGAGTTCAAAATATCTTGCGTGGTGTCTTGTGGGTGCAAAGGGCGCACGCCGTGGGCGACCGCCAGCAAATGCAGATCGTGGTTGCCGAGCAAGCATTGCGCGCTGCTGCCCATGTGCATCAAACGCTGCAAGACGCCTACATTGTCGGGGCCGCGGTTGACGAGATCGCCCAGGAAATAAGCGGTGTCGCGGCTGGGCGAGAAGTCGATGCGTGACAACAAACGGTCTAATGCGTCGTCGCAGCCTTGGAGGTCGCCGATCAAGTAAAGTGCCATCTGTGGATTGTCGCTAATCTTGGAATTGATTGACCGATATGGATGTTTTGCTGATTGTGTTTTTGACTTTGCTGAATGGCGTGTTCGCCATGTCAGAGATGGCGCTTGCCTCGAGCCGAAAAGCGCGATTGGCGGCGTTGGCCGAAGCAGGCGACCGTGGCGCGCAAGCGGCGTTGCGTTTGATGGATCAGCCCACGCAGTTTTTGTCGACGGTGCAAATCGGCATCACTTCGATCGGGGTGCTCAATGGCATTGTGGGCGAGGCGGCTTTCAGTGAGGGTTTGTCGCTTTGGTTGGTCACGCAAGGCGTGGCCGAGCGTTTTTCAGATGGCTTGGCCACGGCGTTGGTGGTGACCTTGATCACCTTTGTGACGATTGTGTTGGGCGAGTTGGTACCCAAACGCATTGGCCAGTTGTTTCCTGAAACCGTGGCACGTGTGGCTGCACCTGTGATGTTGACGCTGGCGACATTGGCCAAACCCTTTGTGCATTTTTTATCCGCCAGCACCAGTGCGATTTTGAAGTTGATGCGTGTGGATGTGCACGGTGCGCGCACCGTGACGGAAGAGGAAATTTCGGCGCAATTGGTGGAGGGTGTCGACGCGGGTGTGATTGAAGCGCACGAGCATCAGATGGTGCAAAACGTGTTCAATTTGGATGAGCGTTCATTGACCTCGATCATGGTGCCACGCTCGGACATTCAGTGGCTAGAAGCGAGCACACCAGTACCGCAAGCTTTGGCGCAAGTGGGTGCTGAAGGCGCGCATTCTTGGTATCCCGTTTGCCGTGATGGATTGGACGATGTGGTGGGGGCGGTGAGTGTCTCGCAGTTGCTGCGTTTGCCGCCTAATTCTGAATTGACGGTGGATGCGCTGGCGCAACCGGTGGCGTTTGTGCCTGAAACGCTGAGTGGTTTGGATTTGTTGGAGCAATTCAGAAAGCCTGTGGAGCGTGCAACCGCACATGGACGCTTGGTGTTGGTGGTCGATGAGTACGGTGTGGTGCAAGGGTTGATGACGCCACGCGATTTGTTAGAGGCCATCACAGGCGAGTTGTTGCAAGCCACCGTGACCGATGAGCCGTGGGCCATGCAGCGCGACGATGGCAGTTGGTTGATCGATGGGTTGATGCCGGTGTCAGAATTCAAAGCGCGTTTGCAAATACGCGAATTGCCCGATGAGGACCGAGACATTTACAACACGGTGGCTGGTTTGGTGATGGCGATCAGTGGCGATTTACCCAGTGTGGGCGACCGCGTGGAATGTGGTGAATGGCTGTTGGAAGTGGTGGACTTGGATGGTCGACGCATTGACAAACTTTTGGTGACGCGGTTTGTTGCGGCTGGTAACAAGTTGTAGCGAAAAAAAATTGCTATTGGAAAGTACGCCAATGAAAGCGAGACGATCAAGTGCGTCGTTTGAATGGCAGTTGGTACATCCACACTGGCCGGCTGTCTTTGCCTTCAATGACGGCAACAGGCACGATGTCGCGGGCTTCGAACTCTAAGCTCACCAACCAAGCGCCAGGTCGCAATTCAGCTTCTGCTTTTTCCACAGCGCGTGGCATGCTTTCGGGCCGTTGAAACATGTAGACCATGTCGTAGCTGCGCCAATCGGCAATCCAAATATCGCCTTGGCGAATGCGTGCCCAGGGGCATCGCAGGGCGCTCAAGAGGCGCAAGGGCCAGCTCATTTCCAAGCCATTCAAATCGGCACGGGGGTAGGCTTGTTTGAGGGCGATCAGGCCGTCCCCCATACCACTGCCTGCATCTAGGATGCGTGGTTTGTTGCCTAAGTCGACCGTCTCAGGCAACAAGCGCAAAGCTTTTTTGGGGGTAGGAAACAAAGGGGCGTCACGCCATGCACTCATGGGATAGACGAAAAAAATAATCGCCAGCAAGGCCAACCAAGCCCAAGGTGGCAAATTGAAGCCACCTGTGCCTGCGAGCATGGACAAGGGAAACCCAAGTACCACCAAGGCACGGCGCATGGTGGTGGTGGCCAACATGGTGAGTGCACCGCTCCATAATGTGGCAACGACCAAACCCACCACTTCGGGTGCCCCCAAGCGGATGAGCACGATAAAAATCAACCACGAACTGCTCCAAGCGAGCAGGGCGGGGAGGGGCCACAGATTGAACTTCATGGTCTCAAATCATAGAGGCAATTGATCTTGGTTCGCGAACGCGCTGGTGGTGATGCGTTCTGTTGCATGGTCCCCCTGCGTGGCGTGCAACAAGGGTTCAGGATGCTGCGCCAAACAACTGAAGAAGGCTGTAACTCAGTTGGGAGTCTGCTTTCATCCAATCGAGGATGATGTTGAAGTGGTTGGTGTTGGCCACTTCATACACGCTGACGTGATTGCCGTTGCGTTTGCAAACTTCAGCAAAGTCAGTGGATTGGCGCTTGAACTCCGCCGTGTCTTTTTCTGCAAAAACAATGTGTACACCCATGCTCGGCTCTGGCAAATGCTGCATGGGGCTGAGTTGTTGCACTTCGTTGTCGGTGAGTTGCAACCATGCGTTTGGCAAAGTGCGTTGAATGGGGGCTAAGTCAAACAAACCACTCACCAAAATACCGCCCGTCAACCAAGAAGGTCGGATGTTGTGACGCTTGAGGCAGTCAGGCGTCATAAGCATGGCAGCCAAGTGCCCGCCTGCTGAACTGCCTGCCACCACAGCCAGCGATGCACGCACGCCATGTTGTGGTGCTTGGTGGTGCAACCATGCGATGGCTTGTTCGCATTGGGCCACGATGTGCGAAAGACTAGCGGCAGGTGACAAGGTGTAGTTGATGCTTGCTACAGCAATGCCTTGCGACACCAATTGTTGGGCCATGAAGACTGAGTCTTGCGTGGTCAAAGCCCGCCAATAACCACCGTGAATGAACACAAACAATGGCGCATCGGCCTTGCCGGGTACAGGAAACAGATCGAGCGTTTCATCAGGATGGCTGCCATACGACATGGCGCGCAAACAATGCAACTGCTCATATATAGGCAAGGATAAATCGCGATAAGCTTTTAACTCAGCCTCAATGTCAGACACAGTTGCGCGAGCGTTGTATTGCGTGTCAAGCTCTGCTTGAGAAAATTGACGCCAGAGTGCGGTGGAGCTCATGGTTTAGACGCCTTGCTTTCGAAAGCGGTTGAATTTAAACCCCAAGACTCTCTTTGAGAGAGGCGCGGTCGTCGAGCAAGCTTTGTGAGCTACCTTGCCAAATGGTTTGGCCTTTTTCCAAAATGTAGTGTGTGTCGGCCAAACGCAGCAAGGGCACGATGTTTTTGTCGATCACCAACACCGACAAGCCCGATTGTTTGAGGGTGTCCAAGCAGTTCCAAATTTCATTGCGAATGAGGGGCGCCAAACCTTCGGTGGCTTCATCCAAGATCAGCAGTTTGGGGTTGGTCATGAGTGCACGACCGACAGCCAGCATTTGTTGTTCGCCGCCAGACAAATTGGCGCCAAGGTTGCGCTGGCGCTCTTTCAAGCGGGGAAACAGTTCATAAACACGCTCGAGTGTCCAGGGTTGTTTTTGTTTGAGCTTGTTGTGTGCGGTGGCCACCAGATTTTCATAAACGGTGAGGTTGCCAAAAATTTGTCGTTGTTCAGGCACCAAACCAATACCGAGTTGTGCGATTTTGTGAGATGGCCAATGTGTGATGTCGTGGCCATCAAACTCGATGCGACCTTGGTGCGCATTGAGGATGCCCATGACCGAGCGCACGGTGGTGGTTTTGCCCATGCCGTTGCGACCGAGCAGGGTGACAAATTCGCCGCTGTCGATTTTGAGTTGTGCACCAAAGAGCGCTTGCGCATCGCCATAGCGGGCTTCGAGATCGTGCACTTGCAGGAGAGGCTGACGCTGCGAACTCATGCCGGTAACTCCTCGTCGCCCAAATACGCGGTGCGAACATCTGCGTTGTCTCGAATGTCTGCTGGCAAACCGCTGGCAATGATGGCGCCGTTGACCAACACTGAAATGCGATCGGCCAAGGTGAAGACGGCTTGCATGTCGTGTTCCACCAAGAGCAAGGTGTATTGGCCTTTCAATGAGAGCAGCAGATCAACCACTTTCATCGATTCTTGATGGCTCATGCCTGCCATGGGTTCGTCTAGCAACAAGAGTTTGGGGTGCGACACCAACACCATGGCCAGTTCCAATTGACGGCGTTCGCCGTGCGCCAAATTGGCAACGATGTGATGGCGTCTGTCTGATAAACCGGCTTGCTCAATCGCGTGCTCTGCTTGTGCAATCAGTGTGGGTTTGCCTAGCAACGGCGACCAACTGGCAAAGCTGTGACCTTGATGCGCTTGCAAGGAGAGCATGACACATTCGAGCACAGTGAACTCAGGAAACACCGAGGTGATTTGATAAGACCGAGCCAAACCTTTGAGTGCACGCGCGGGCGCTGCTTGCGAGGTGATGTCTTCACCTTCTAACAGCACTTGTCCGCTGTCGGGTTGCAATTCGCCGCCGAGTTGTCCAATGAGTGTGGTTTTGCCCGCACCGTTGGGGCCAATGATGGCGTGTAACTCGCCAGGTGCCAGTTTCAGGCTGACATGGTCGGTGGCCAACAAGCCGCCATAGCGTTTGACGAGTGCACGGGTTTCGAGCATAAAAGACACGCTGTTCATTTGGCGTCTCCTTTGAGCAAGTAACCATACAAACCGCGGCGTGCAGTGAGCACCACCAAGATGATGAGTGGGCCCAACACAATGGGCCAGTGGTCGGTCATGCCTTTGAGCACTTCTTCAAATGACAACAAGGCTAAAGTGCCCACCAAGGGGCCCATGACGGTGCCCATACCGCCCAAAACCACCATCACAATCAACTCACCTGAAAGCGTCCAAGCCATGTAGGCTGGCGATGCGTAGCCTGTGAGGTTGGCATACAGCAAGCCCGCCACGCCAGCCAACACGCACGCAATGACGTAGGCAGTGAGTTTGTAACGTGTGGTTTGAAATCCCAACGCTTTCATGCGACGCTCGTTCATGCGGCATCCACTCAGGACCATGCCAAAGGGTGATTGGATGAGGCGGTTGAACCATGCCAACACAGCCACGACAAATGCAAAAGCAACATAGTAGAGCGTGGTGGCTGAACTCAGGTTGAGCAGACCAAATTGACTGCGCGATGCAATGGACAACCCATCATCACCACCGTATTGCTTCATGCTGATGACCAAATAGAAAAACATTTGGGCAAACGCCAAGGTGATCATGATGAAGGCAATGCCACTGGTACGCAATGAAATGAAGCCGGTGACCGCACCCACCACTGCGCATGCAACGATGGTGATGAGCAACTGCAACCAGCCGTTGTCAATTCCGTGAAAAGCCAGTAGACCTACGCTGTAGGCACCTAAGCCCAAATACAAAGCGTGACCAAAGCTGACCAAGCCAGCAAAGCCCAAGATCAAATTCAGGCTGAGCGCTGCCAGAGAAAAAATCAGCACGCGTGTGAAAAAAGTCAGCAAGAAAGGTTCTGCTGACCAATTGGCGTAAAAGGGGACCATCGCGAGACAAAGCAGCAAGATTGCGCTGACCCACGCTGACAAGCGGTTTGAGATCATCCGTTTTTCACCGGGAACAGGCCTTGTGGGCGAAGGGCCAACACGGTGGCCATGAAGATGCAAGTCAGCATAGACGCAATGGCGGGGCCTGCTGCTTGGGCGGTGCTGCGGTCAATGAATTCACGCAGCAACATGGGTAAGAAGGCGCGACCTGCTGTGTCGATCACGCCGACCATGAGGGCGGCATAAAACGCACCCTGCACAGAACCAATGCCGCCAATGACGATAACGATCATCACCAAAATCAAAATGGGTTCGCCCATGCCCGGTTGCACCGACAAAATGGGGCTGCTCATGAGGCCAGCCAAACCTGCCAAAGCACCACCGAGCGAAAAGATGAGGGCATTCAACAAACGAATATTCACACCCAATGCGGCCACCATGGTGGGGTTGACAGAGCCCGCACGAATGAGCATGCCCACGCGTGTTTTGGAAATCAGCAGATAGCAACCTAACGCGGCTAACAAGCCCATGATGATGATGGAGAAGCGGTAAGTGGGATACATGACGCCCAGCAAGTCAGTGGTGCCCGACAGTGCAGGTGGCACATTCATGTAATAGGGTGAGGCGCCCCAAATCCAGCGAGCGGCTTCATTGAAAAACAAAATGAGACCAAAGGTGGCCAGCACTTGATCGAGGTGGTCTCGGCTGTACAGATGTTGGGCAATGACTTTTTCAATCAGCCAACCGACAGCGCCTGCGCCAACCATGGCGGCGAGACCTGCTGCTAAAAAGGAATCGGTGTGTGCATATGTGGTGGCAGCGAAATAGGCGCCCATCATATAGAGGCAACCATGCGCCAAATTCACAAAGTTCATGATGCCAAAAACCAGCGTGAGCCCCGCTGACAACATGAACAACAGCACCCCTAGTTGTAATCCATTGATGAGCTGAATTAGAAAGAGGGATGCTGTCATGCGCTAGAACTTAGATGGAATTTACTTGATGTCGCACTGTGATGCGTAAGCGTCAGCATGGTCTTTCAAGACAACACCTTTGTTGACGAAAGCAGCTTGACCACTGGCGTCTTTGGCCACATCGACACGGTAGAAGTTACGGATGGGGAACTGGTTGGTGTTGAACTTGAAGGGACCGGCCACAGATTTGAAGTCAGCTTGCTTGAGTGCTGCACGCAAGGGTTCACGATCCACTTTGCCTTTGGTTTTGTTCAAAGCAGAGTTGAGCAACATGGCGGCGTCGTAACTTTGTGCGGCATACAGAGATGGCACACGGTTGTACTTTTTGCGGAAGTCTTCCACAAACTTTTTGTTTTGTGGGTTGTCGATGTCAGGGCTGTAAGGCGAGCTGGTGATCACGCCCAAAGCAATGTCTTTCAAGGCGGGCAGGGTGGTGCCGTCTACAGTTGAAGCCGACAACAGTGGGATTTTTCCGAGCAAGCCAGCTTGCTGATATTGTTTGACGAAGTTCACGCCCATGCCGCCTGGGTAGAACACATACACCGCGTCAGGCTGTGCTGCTTGCAGTTGTGCAATTTCAGCAGAGTAGTCGGGTTGGTTGATTTGTGTGTACACCTCGTCAATGCCAGCTGCTTTGTATTGGGCTTTGAAACCAGCCAAAGCGTCTTTGCCTGCTTGGTAATTGGGGGCCATGAGGTAGACGCGCTTGTAGCCTTGTTGGCGTGCGTAGGCACCCATCGATTCGTGCAACGAGTCGTTGTTCCAAGAGGTGGAGAAATACATGGGGCTGCAACCTTTGCCCGTGATGGGTGTGGGGCCAGCGTTAGAACCAATCAAAAACACACCTGCGTCGGTGATGGGTTTGTGCACCGCCATCATGACATTGGAGAAAGTCACGCCGGTGATGATGTTGACTTTTTCTTTTTCAATGAGCTTCTTGGCCAACTCAACGCCCAAGTCTGGTTTGAGTTGATCGTCTTCTTTGAGCACTTGCACAGCGCTGTTGCCCAACTTGCCGCCCAAGTGATCGATGGCCAACATAAATGCGTCGTATTGGTCTTGACCCAACGCACCTGCGGGACCTGAGAGGGTGCCCAAGAAACCAATTTTCAGCGGCTGCTGCGCGTAGACGCTGCCCATTTGTGAGGCTGCCAGCAAGCAGGCGACAGACAAATACTTGGTGTAAGTTTTCATGGTTGTCTCTTTCAAAAGTCTGGTTGTTGAGGTGTGTTTGGGTGGAGAAATTTTAATCTTAAAATAATTTATACCATCAGGGTTTTCGCGAAGTTTTGCCCTAATCTTTGGTGCCAAATTTGCCAATTTCTGCCTGGGTGGATGGCGCCGCAGTGTGGGCAGGCGCGGTCTGCATCGGGCGTGTCGTAGAAAGAGGCAAAGGCTTTGGGTAAATCGTCCACGATGCTTTGCAATTGTGTTTCTCGTCGCGCCACCATATGGCCGCATTCGGCGCAATACCACTCGAAGGCGTCAATGTCTCCCACCGGGCGGCTGCGTTCAATGACGGTGCACAAGCTGCCGGCTTCGGGGCGCTGGGGTGAATGGCGCACAAAAGCGGGGAGCAAAAAGATGTCGCCCTCTTTCAAGTGCACGCGCTCAAATTGCCCGCGATCGGCGATCAACAACGACGCATTGCCTTTGATTTGATGAAAGAACTCTTCGTAAGGGTCCACATGGAAATCGGTGCGCTGGTTGGGGCCACCCACCACGGTGCAAATAAGGTCGGAGTTTTGCCAAATTTGCTGGTTGCCAACGGGAGGCTTGAGTTGGTGTTCGTGTGCGTTGATCCAGTTTTGAAAATTGATGGGTGCGCTGTAGTGCGTAGGGGAGGGGACATTGTGCGATGCTGACATGTGACTATCTCCTGAAAAAACGAAGTAGATTTTCTTGCCATGTTTTGAGCAAAGCAAGTTGTGAACGAGATGGGGTGGTTTGTGGTTTTTGCGTCATGGCTGCTACAGCACGCCGACACAATACGGCTGCCAAGTGACTGCGGTATTTAGCGCTGGCATGCAGGTCTGACAGCGCAAATGTTGGGTCAAGCGTGAGTTGTTCGACAGCGTTCACGCACCAATTGTTTTGCAATGCTTGTTCGGCAGCTTGCCAGCGCATGACGCCATGGCCCAAACCGGTGATGGCTACGCGCACTTGCTTGTTGTGCGCTCGCGTGACAGCCACGCCAGCCATGGCGAAGCGAGATGCGGGTTGTTCAAATTTCAAATAACAACCCTGGGCGACCTGTGGAAACAACACGCCGGTGATGAGTTCGTTGTGTGCCAGGGCTGTGCTGAACATGCCGGTGAAAAACGCGTCGGCAGGAATGCGCTGCTGTGTCGTGACCACGATGGCGTTGTGCGACAGAACACCTGCTGGCCAACAGGCTGCGGGGTCGTTGTTGGCCAATGAGCCACCGATTGTGCCGACTTGCCGTATCTGCGGGTCAGCAATACCACCTGCCAATTGGCTCAACATGGGGCTGAAACTTTGCGCCACTTCGCTGTGTGCCACTTGTGCGTGAGTGACCATCGCGCCGATCCACAAGCCTTCCTTTGTCAATTCAATGGCATGCAGTTCTTGGATGTCTTGTAAATCGATGAGGTGTGACGGTTGGATGAGACCAAGCTTCATGGAGGCCAACAAACTTTGTCCACCTGCCAACGCATTGGCATCGGCATGGTTAGAAAGTAACGCGACCGCTTCGCTGAGTTCTTGGGGGCGCAGGTAGGTGTGTGACATCACACTCGCTCCTGAGGCGATGCACGCAACACTTGCAGCCCTTCGAGCACGGCTTGCACGATGCCTTCGTAGCCCGTGCAGCGACATAAGTTGCCAGACAAGGCATGGCGAACCGCATGTTCGGTGAGCGGTATGTTTTCGTGCACCATGGCCAGTGCGCGCATGATGAAGCCAGGTGTGCAAAAGCCACATTGCAATGCGTGGTGTTTGCTGAAACACTGTTGCATCACATGCAAATCTGTTTCGCTGTGGGCCACGCCTTCGATGGTGGTGATGTGCTGCCCCTGCGTTTGCAAAGCCAAACGGTTGCATGACTTGATGGCTGCGCCATTGACCAACACGGTGCAAGCACCGCATTGTGCAGTGTCACAACCTTGGTGTGTGCCGGTGAGGTGACATTGCTCGCGCAGCACATCGATCAACAAGTCAGCCGGCGACGCTTCAAGCGTCATGGGCTGACCGTTGATGTGAAGTTGCAGCGCGTGGGTCACTTGAGCGGCTTCAGTTGCTTGTTTGGCAAAGCGAAGTCTTTAGACGAAGGGGAAGTCTTTAGGCGACACGCAAGCCGCATTGCTCGAACGCTTTTTTAGTAGCTGCGCGTTCAGCATCGGTCAATTGCAAAAGCGGGCGACGCACGGGGCCGCCGTGTTGGCCCAACAAGTCTTGCCAGTATTTGGCATGGGCTTGTGGTTTGCCTTTGGGTTTGGTGCTGCGAATGGCTTCGCGCACTGGGTTGAGGCTGTCGCGTACTTTGCGGGCTTCGTCGTATTTGCCAGCAAAAGCCAACTGGGTGTATTCGTTCATGCGTTGGTCTACTTTGCTTTGCAGCAAGTAGGGTGGGGTGGAGCACAAATACAGTTTCCAGCCGAGCTCGATGATGTTTTCTAACCAGTCGGGTTCATCAGGGTTGCTGACATGGATTTTGTCGCCCACCATTTCGGTCAGGCGTTTGTATTTTTCACGGTCGGTGCTGTACTTGATGGCCACCACGTTGGGTAACTCGGCAATGCGTGCACAAAGTTCGGGGCTCATGACATAACCGCAATCGGGGTGGTTCCACATGGCCAAACCGATGTCAATTTTTTCAGACAGGTAGCGGTAATACTCGTAAATGGTCTCGTCGGTGTCTGCACCAAAGTGCAACACAGGGCTGTGCACGATCACATAATCGGCGCCGATGTTTTGCGAGTGTTTGGCCAAGTCGAGCACCACATCTAAGTTGGTGTCTGAGCACGAAGTCACGATGCCGCAATGGCCGATGCCGCCACGGTTGCCGGCTTCGTGCGCGACTTCCACCGACAGGTCCATCAAGCGTTTGCGCTCGGCAATGCTCATGGAGAAAAATTCGGCTTGTTTGCCAGCAATGAACAGGCCGCCTAAATCGAGTTCGTTGACCCAGTGACTGAGGTTTTCGCGCAATGCTTTTTCGTCGAGTTTCAATTGGTCGTCGAACGGTGTGAGGCTGGCCGCCCACACGCCGACAAAATTTTCGCGGGCGTATTCTTTGGCTTCTGATTTTTTGTATTTCATGGGGCTTCCTTGAGGTGATGTGTGTGATGAAAGTGTGAATGAAACTGTGAGTCAATGACCGTGCATGGCTCGCCAGAGTTGTTCTGAGGTGAGCGGAAATTGCAACTCTACTTCACCCAAATGCGACAGCGCATCGCGTGCGGCATTCATGATGGCTGCGGGCAAACCGATGCAACCTGCTTCACCCACGCCTTTGGCACCGAGCAAATTGTGCGGGCTGGGTGTGTGCATTGAGCTGATATGAATGGGAGGTATGTTGTCGGCGCGGGGCAGTGCGTAGTCCATCAACGAGCCGGTGATGAGTTGGCCTTGTGCGTCATACACCATGCGTTCTAACAAAGCTTGGCCAATGCCTTGTGCCGCACCGCCGATGAGTTGTCCGTGCACCAGCGTGGGCTGCAAGACATGGCCAGCGTCGTCGACCCACTCGATGTGCTCGATCGTGGGCTGGCCGGTGTCGGTATCGATCTGCATGCGCACAATGACGCAGCCATAACTCCAGGCTTCTTTGGCGGTGAATTTTTCTTCGGCTGTGATGGGAAATGCTGCACCGTTTTGTTTTTGGGCCAACACATTGTGACAAGCTTGCACAATGGCACTGCCGCCAATGGCGGTGCTGCGACTCGCGAGTGCGCCTGTGCCAGGGGGGCAAGTTTGTGTGTCTCCCATGAGCACTTCTACATGGCCTGCTTCAACGCCCAAGGTGTCTGCCACCAATTGCGCATAGGTGGTGACATGGCCTTGGCCTTGTGCCGGTGAACCACTGGCGACGGTGACATGGTGTGCATCGTGCCATGTGACGCGTGCAGATTCCCAGCCTTGTCCGCAAGGTTCAATGTAGAGCGCCAGACCCATGCCCACGCATTCGCCTTGCGCGCGTCGTAATTGTTGTTGTGCGCGTTGCTGTGTGTATTGAAAGCGTTCGCAGGCTTGTGCAAGCGCCAAAGCGTAGTGGCCTGAGTCGAGGCATTCGCCTGTGCCGCTGGTGTAGGGCATGGCCTCTGGGGGAATGAGGTTGCGTTGACGAAACTCTACGGGGTCGAGTTGGCATTGGCGTGCGGCTTTTTCAACCAAAGTTTCGATCAGCAAAGCAGCTTCAGGGCGACCGGCGCCACGGTAAATGTTGACTGGCGCTGCGTTGGCCCGTGTGGCCAAGCCATCGATGTCAAGATGAGGCACTTGGTAAGGGCCGGGCAATATGCGCGCGGCATTGCGAAGCGGCACCACAGCAGAAAAAGGCAACCACGCGCCAAGTGTGAAATGCAAGCCAGCTTGCAAGCCGAGCATTTTTCCTTCGGCGTTGAAAGTCAAACGGCCGGTCATTTCTGAACCACGGCCTTGCATGCCTGCTAACAAATCTTCTGAGCGTGTGGCCACCCATTGCACAGCGGTTTTCAAGTGACGCGCTACCCATGGCACCAGCAAGTCTTCATTGCCGACCGATGCGCGTGCGCCAAAGGCACCACCGACATCGGGACTGATCAAGTGCACTTGTGTCAGAGGCAGGCCTAAGAGCGTGGCGATGTCTGATTGCGCGCGTGAGGGGGTTTGTGTGCCGAGCCACACGGTGAGTTGTTGTGAAGCTTCATGCCAAGAGGCGGTGCAGGCGCGTGGCTCTAGGGGGCAAGCGCTCACGCGTGGGCTGATGATTTTGGTCTCAACACTCAGGGCGTCTGCACTGGGTGCGGTGCCAACATGGTGCTGCGTTTGCGTGACGGTGGGGGCGGTGTTGTCAAAATCGTTGTGCGGGGGCAAAGTTTGCAAATCAACTTCAACCAAACCAGCGGCCAAACGCGCTGCATGGCGGCTGTTGGCCACAACGACGGCGATGGGTTGGCCGACATACGCCACTTCATGTGTGGCCAGCACAGGAAAGGCCGTGTCATGCATGAGAGGCAACAGGGGATTGATGTGGGGCAGGTGAAGGACCCCAAGGTCAGCGGCGGTGAAGATTTGCAACACGCCAGGCACTTGCAGCGCGTCAGTGGTGTGGATGCCGTTGATCGTGGCATGCGCTTGTGTGCTGCGAACAAAGGCCACATATTTGAGATGGGGCAATTGGATGTCGTGCCCGAACTGGCCCTGGCCCCGCAACAAGGCGTTGTCTTCCCGCCTCAGCAAAGCCTGCTTGTTGGCTGCTGGCGTTGCGCTTGGGGTGGAAAGGGCGTAAGAGTTCACGCAGGTATTTGACCAAAGTCGGTTTAGGAAGCCAAACAATAAAAATTGAACAATCGTGCAGGGGATTTGTTGAATCGCCGCGCCGGTTGTTGAAATCAGCGCACCGCTGCCGCGGCGCTTTATCAAATCCACGCACCGCTGCCGCGGCGCTTAAACTCACAACATGCACCCCAAAGTCGCCGCGTCTAATTTGAGTTTGCGCCAACTGCGCGCTTTCTTGGCTGTTGCCCAAGAGGCGAGCATGACGCGTGCGGCTGCCAAGCTGCACCTCACGCCCTCGGCTTTGTCGATGTTGGTGCGCGGCATGGAAGACGATTTGGGCACGCGTTTGTTTGAGCGCACCACCCGTCGCTTGGTGTTGACCGACATGGGGCAGCAGTTTTTGCCCGTGGTGCAGCAGGTGTTTGCGCAATTGGAGGATGGCATTGCCTCGTTGCACAACAGCCAGCATGTGAAAGCGAGTTTGCTGCGGGTGGCTGCATCGCCCTTGTTGGCGAGTGCTTTGTTTCCCAAAGTGATTGCCAGCTTTCGATCGCAACACCCGCATGTGAAAGTGGTGTTGCTGGATGTGCCCGTCGAATCGTTGCCAGACTTGGTGCGACAGGGCGAGGTTGATTTGGCCGTGTGCACTGCTAACCAAGAGACACAAGATTTAACCGCAACGCCTTTGTATGTTGACAAACTGATGCTGGTTTGTCCAACCTCACACCCTTTGGCGCAATCACGCGAAGTGGCTTGGCAAGATTTGTTAGATCAGCCTTTGATTTTGATGCGACATGGAAGTGGTTTGCGCACGCTGGTAGACAAAGCATTTAGCAAATGGAGCAAGCGCGTGAAGCCTGCGTATGAAGTGTCGCAGGTGGCCACCGCTTTGGGTTTGGTGGCGGAAGGGGAAGGAGTGTCGGTGTTGCCCTCTTATGCGATCACGCGGGCGCAAGCTGCTGCGCAAGAAAACGGTTTTGCTTCGGTGGCCACCGTGGCGTTGGTCTCACCTGTGGTGGAGCGTGAAATTGTGGCGTTGACCAAAACAGGGGCTGAAGTGATGCAGGTCGCTGAAGCGTTTGTAGAGCACTTCAAAAAGCACGCTGGCAAATATTGAGCACTGTTTTTTCAGCAGTGTCAGTCTGGTACCACGGCAGTGGCTTCGATTTCGACCAACGCGCGGTCTTCGACCAAATCGGCCACTTGCACCAAGGCCATGACGGGGTAGTTTTTACCGATCACTTCTTTGTAAACGGCGCCGAGTTCACGGCCGCGCGCTAAATATTCTTTTTTGTTTTTCACATACCAAGTCATGCGCACGATGTGTTGTGGACCGGCGTTGGCGCAGGCGAGTGTGTCCACAATGTTTTGCAGTGCCTGCTTGCATTGGCCCACGAAGTCGTCGGTTTCAAACTGCGCTTGCCCATTCCAGCCGATCATGCCGGCGACAAAAATCAGTCGACCTCTGGCTTCAATGCCATTGGCGTAGCCTTTTGGGGGTGCCCAGCCTTCGGGTTGTAAAACATGCCACATGGTTGTCTCGCTTGATGTTGGTATGAAGTTGTAGGGGAGTGTGTTGTGCTGTTGAATGCTGCGTCACATGCGGATGTCATTGACCCATGGCCATTTGTCGCAAGCGAAACCGTTGCAACTTGCCAGTTTCGGTGCGTGGCAGCGACGGTAAAAATTCGATGCGTCGGGGGTATTTGAAGGGTGCAATGTTTTGTTTCACAAAATTTTGCAAAGTGCTGACCATGTCTGCATCTGCTGCAAAGTTCGGCTTAAGCGCCACATAGGCCATCACAACTTGCCCGCGCTCGGCGTCTGGTACACCGACCACGCCGCATTCTGCGACGGCTGGGTGTTGCAACAACACGCTCTCGACTTCGGGACCTGCAATGTTGTAGCCCGCAGACACAATCATGTCGTCGTTGCGTGCCATGTAGCTGAAGTAACCTTGCTCATCCATCACAAAGGTGTCGCCCGGTAAATTCCAGCCGTCTTTCACATAGTCGGTTTGTCGGGCGTCGTCTAAGTAGCGGCAACCGGTGGGGCCGCGAACGGCCAAGCGCCCTTGCGTGCCGGGGGGCACGGGTTGCATGTTGTCATCCACAATTTGTGCAATGTAGCCGGGCACAACTTTGCCAATGGCGCCTGCACGCACCTCTTTGCCTGCGCTGGCAATGTAGATGTGAATGACTTCTGTGCCACCAATGCCGTCGGTGATGTCTATGCCTGTGTGTTGCTTCCACAACTGACGCGTGGCATCGGGCAATGCTTCGCCCGCTGACACGGGGTGGCGCAAACTGGAGAGGTCAATGCCATCGGCCATCAACGCCATTTGCCGATAAAAAGTAGGCGCTGTGTAGCATTGCGTGGCTTTGTACCGTGCGATGGTGTTGAGCAATGACTCAGGCGTGTGTTTTTCAATCAATACCACCGACGCACCGTAGCGCAATGGAAACGCCAACAAGCCGCCCAAACCGAAAGTGAATGCAATGGGCGGCGTGCCGCACACCACATCGGTCTCGTTCATTTGCAAAATGTGGCGAGGAAACAAATCGCACATGGCGAGCACATCGCGGTGAAAGTGAATCGTGCCTTTGGGTTTGCCGGTGGTGCCGCTGGTGAAAGCGATCAGACACACATCGTCACGGCTGGTGGGGTGTGCGGTGAATTGCGTGCTGCTTTTGGCCATGTGGGCTTCAAGCCCATCACTGGCATCACTGGCGAAGGCTATGACTTGCTTCAACTCTGGGGCGTGATGCGGGTGGGTGGCATCTAAACAGTAATCCAATTCGTCGATCAAATGGTTGGCGCACAGCGCGGCTTTGACTTTCGCTTTGTCGACGATGGTTTTCAGTTCTGCGGCGCGCAACAAGGGCATGGTGGGCACCATGACCAAACCGGCTTTGATGCCTGCCAAAAAGCAAGCTGCCATCATGGGGCTGTTACCACCTCTGAGCAGCAAGCGGTTGCCCGACACCAAACCCATGTCGCGCGTCAACACATTGGCAATTTTGTTCACTTTGTCGTGCAGTTGTTGGTAGGTCCAGCTGTACGAACCGTTGGCGTTTTCACCATGCAGCGCGATGCGCTCGCCCTTGCCTTGTGCAATATGTTGGTCTACCAACGCTTGCGTGGCGTTGAGCTGCTCGGGGTATTGCACCTCGGGGGTGTCAAACAAAAACACTGGCCATTGATCTGCAGGCGGCAGATGGTCGCGTGCGAAAGTGTCTTGGTGTGATGACGGGCTCAATGCCGTGGCGTGGTGTGTCATGTGCGAGCGCCTTTGAGAAGTTCTCTGCCAATGATGAGTTGTTGCACTTCGGTTGCGCCTTCGTAAATGCGCAATGCGCGTATTTCGCGATAGAGCGATTCAACTATGTGTCCTTTTTTCACGCCCATGCCGCCGTGCAACTGAACCGCCATGTCGATGATGCGTTGCGCGTTTTCGGTGGCCGTCATTTTGGCCATGGCTGCTTCTTGTGTGATGCGTTGACCTTGGTCGCGCAACCATGCCGCACGGTAGGTGAGCAAACGCGCGGCGTCGAGTGCGGTGGCCATGTCTGCCAATTTGGTTTGCGTGATTTGAAAGTCAGCCAAGGGATGACCAAACATTTGGCGCTGTTGTGCCCATGCCAACGATTCGTCGAGCGCACGTTGAGCAAAGCCTAAAGCGGCTGCGGCCACTGAGGTTCTGAACACATCCAAGGTGGCCATGGCGACTTTGAAACCGCCACCACTGTCACCAATGCGTTGTGATGCAGGAATGCGCGCGTTCTCAAACCTAAGCAACGCGAGTGGATGAGGCGCCACCACATCGATGCGCTCTGCGATTTTCAAGCCAGGTGTGTCAGCGTCCACAATGAAAGCGCTAATGCCTTTGGCGCCTGGTGCATCGTGGGTGCGTGCAAACAGCACATAAAAATCTGCAATGCCGCCGTTGGAGATCCATGTTTTTTCGCCACGCAGAATGTAGTGGTCGCCGTCCAAAGTAGCGCTGCATTGCATGGCAGCAACATCGGAGCCAGCCAATGGCTCACTCAAGGCAAACGCAGCAATCGCGCTGCCTTTGGCTACCCGCGGAAGATAGTGTTGCTTTTGCGAATCAGAGCCAAACAAACTGATGGCGCCTGAACCCAAGCCTTGCATGGCAAATGCGAAATCGGCCAAGCCATGGTGCCACGCGAGTTCTTCGCGCAGCAGGCAAATGCTGCGCGTGTCGATCACATCGTGCAAACCACCATACCGTTGACCTGCAATGGCATGTTGCAACCAACCGCCGTCACCCAACGCGCGCACCAATTCTTTGCAGGCTTGGTCAATGTCGTCTTCCGCATGTGCGGTGAGGTGTTGGTGCGACCAAGCTTGTAATTCGCTTTTCAGCACACGATGGTGTGCGTCAAAGAACGGCCAGTCGAGTGCTTTGGGCAAAGTAGTAGGTGATGGTGTGCTCACGCTCAATCTCCCTCAAACACAGGCGTTTGCTTGGCCACAAACGCGTGGTAGGCGCGATGGAAATCGTTGGTCATCATGCAAATGGCTTGCGCTTGCGCTTCGGCTTCGATGGCTTCGTCAACGCCCATGTTCCATTCTTGTTGCAACATTTTTTTGGTCATGCCGTTGGCAAAGGTGGGGCCTGAGGCCAAACTGCGTGCCATGTCGAGGGCAGCGCTTTGCAACTCTTCAGGTGTACACACTCGGTTGTAAAAGCCCCAGCGTTCGGCTTCTAAGCCGCCTAGGCCACGACCGGTGTACAAAAGTTCTGAGGCACGCCCTTGACCGATGACGCGAGGTAACAAAGCGCATGCGCCCATGTCGCAACCTGCCAAGCCTACTTTGTTGAATAAAAAATAAGTTTTGCTGCGCTCAGTGCCGTAACGCAAGTCAGACGCCAGCGCGAGCAAGGCACCTGCGCCTGCACAAATGCCATCAATGGCGGCCACGATGGGTTGTGGGCATGCACGCATGGCTTTGACCACATCGCCTGTCATGCGTGTGAAGGCCAACAGTCCGGGCATGTCGAGTTGGGTCAGTGGGCCAATGATTTCATGCACATCGCCGCCTGAGCAAAAGTTGTTGCCTGCACCTGTGATGACAATGGCATGCACATCGTCGGCATAGCTCAGGTTGCGAAACAGATCGCGCAGTTCTGCGTAGGAGTCAAACGACAAAGGATTTTTGCGTTCGGGGCGGTTGAGTGAAATGGTGGCCACACCGCCTTCAAGCGTGAACAAGATGTGCTGACCTTGGTAGTCGGCAAAGCTCTGGTGATGACGGGGCAATTGATGCGGTTGACCGTTCAGGTATTTCTGGCTCATGGTGTCTCCGTGTTGGATGCTGTTTGGTGTTGGTGTATGCCTGACTTGAGGTGGCCCAGCAGCGTGTTGAGTTGTTCTTGTTGTTTGTCACTCAGACCTGCAAAAAGACCGACCACCCATTGCTCGTGCGCGGTGGCCATGCGCGAAAACGTTTTTCTGCCCAAGGGCGTAAGGCACACGCGAAACGAGCGTCTGTCAGAAGCAGCGGTTTTGCGTTGCACCAACGATTCGCTTTCGAGTTGATCGACGATGACGGTGGTGTTGCCGCCACTGACCATCATGCGACGCGACAACTCGCCCATGGTTAAACCTTCGGCGTGGCGTTCGAGTTGTGCCATCAAATCAAACCGTGACAAGGTGATGCCAAACTGCTCGCGCAAATTGCTGCGGATGGTTTCTTCAATCAGCGTGGTGCAAGACAACATGCGTAACCACAAACGCAGCGAGGCGTGGTGATCTTCATGCGCGCGCAGTTCGTGGTCTTGGGTTTCGAGTGGTGTCATCCTGCTAACTCCCCGCCATCGATGGCGATGGCTTGTCCGTTGATGGCTTCGCTGCCAGGGCTGCACAACCACAACACGGCGTTGGCCACTTCAGCGGGTTGCACCATGCGTTGTTGTGGGTTGCGCGCGGTCATGCGTGCGCGTGCTTCTGATTCGGTTTTGCCTGTTTTATTGACAATGAAAGTGAGGGCGTCTTTCACAATGTCAGTTTCGGTGTAACCGGGGCACAGCGCATTCACAGTGATGTTCTTGCTGGCCAGCTCGAGTGCCAAAGCACGCGTGAAACCGACCACACCATGTTTGGCAGCGGTGTAGGCGCTGACATAGGCATAACCTTTCAAGCCAGCAGTGCTAGCGATATTGATGATGCGCCCAGGAACACCTTGCGCGGCTGCTTCTTTCATCGATGGCAACACTGCTTGGCTGCACAGGTATGTGCCGGTGAGGTTGACATTGAGCATGTGTTGCCAAAGTGCAAGATCGGTTTTTTCAATCGGTTGACTGCTGGCTTGTCCGGCGTTGTTGACCAACACATGCACAGGCCCCAACTGTTTGACTGCGTTGGTAATTGCTTGTTGCACTTGCGCTTCTACGCTGATGTCCACCGCTTCAATGTGTGTTTCGGTGCCCAGTTGTTGTGCGAGTGTTTGCAGCGTGTCGGCATGACGACCTAACAATGTGAGTTTGGCACCGGCGTTGGCCAAGGTGTGTGCAATGGCGGCACCGATGCCACGCGCGGCGCCGGTGATCACGATGTGACGGTTGTGAAGAGCTGAGTTCATGTTCATTTGCTGCTGGCTGTTAACAAGGCAGCTTGCGCTGCAGCGCGTTCGAAGTTGGTTTCTATTTGTCGTTTGGCAGAAACATATTGCTTGGGCCAAGCCAATGCGGTGTAGCCAATGCGTGCTGCTTCGGTCAAAGTCCACGCGGGGTTGGCCAGATGCGGGCGTGCCACTGCACACAAATCGGCACGGCCTGCTGCGATGATGCTGTTGACATGGTCTGCTTCGCTGATGGCACCCACGGCGATGGTGGCAATGCCGGCCTCTTGTCGAATGCGATCAGCAAACGGTGTTTGGAACATACGCCCATACACCGGTTTTTCTTGCTTGCTCACCTGACCAGAAGAGCAGTCGATCAAATCAGCCCCTGCGGCTTTGAAGGCTTTGGCAATCTGCACTGCATCAGTGGGTGTGATGCCGCCTTCCACCCAATCGTGCGCAGAAATGCGCACCGACATGGGCAAATGGTCGGGCCATGCGGTGCGCACGGCTTTGAACACTTCTAAGGGGTAACGCAGTCGGTTCTCGAGCGAACCACCGTATTCGTCTTGACGGTGGTTGGTCAGCGGTGAAATGAAAGAAGACAACAAATAGCCGTGCGCACAATGCAACTCCAACCAATCAAAGCCTGCAAGCGCAGCGCGTTGGGTGGCGCTGACAAAGTCTTTCAACACGCGGTCCATGTCGGCGCGTGTCATGGCTTTTGAGGTTTGGCTGGTGCCTTCTAAATACTGTTGGGGAGACGCGCTGATCAGCGGCCAATTGGGCTCGGTGTCGTCTGCACTCAAGGGTAGATCGATGCCATCCCAAGCGCGGCGCGTCGAGCCCTTGGCACCCGCGTGTCCCAGTTGCACCGCCATGCGCGCGTCGCTGTTGTCATGCGCCCATTGCACGATGTGTTGCCATGCACGGGTTTGTTCGTCGTTCCACAAACCAGGACAACCGGGAGTGATGCGTGCATCAGCACTGACGCAAATCATTTCTGCAAACACCAAACCCGCGCCACCCATCGCGCGTGCGCCCAAGTGCACCAAGTGAAAGTCGCCCGGTACGCCATCGGTGGCTGAGTATTGCGCCATGGGCGAGACCACCACGCGGTTTTTCAACCTGACCGAACGCAAGCTGTAAGGCGTGAACATTGGGGGCGGTGCGAAGGTTTGCACAAACGCTGGCTGAGCGTGTTGAGCAAACCATTTTTCATAACCTTCCAGCCAAGCTTTGTCACGTAAACGCAGGTTTTCATGGCTGATACGCTGGCTGCGTGTCAGCATGGAATACATGAACTGCTCGGGCTCGAGTTGATCGCAATAGCGCTCGCCACACACCTCAAACCACTCCATCGCATTCCATGCAGCGTTTTGAATTTTCAAAGTTTCAATGCGACGCGCTTCTTGGTAGGCCACCAACACATCGCCCACTTTCGACGGGTCATCGCCAAAAATTTCAAATTGTTTGGTCAACTCGATCGCATCTTCGAGCGCGAGTTTGGTGCCTGAGCCAATTGCAAAGTGCGCGGTGTGCACCGCGTCCCCCATCAACACCACATGGCTGCCGTTCTTGTTTTTCAACCACCATTGTTCGCACACCACCCGTTGAAAATTCAACCAAGCCGAACCACGCAGGTGGCGCGAGTTGGTCATGAGTTTCGCGCCATTGAGGTTGTCGGCAAACAGCTTTTCGCAAAAGGCGATCGATTCCTCTTGGTCGGCTTTGTCCAACCCATGCGCTAACCACACATGCTCGGGGCACTCCACGATGAAGGTGGTGGTGTTTTCGTCAAACTTGTAGATGTGCGCTTGAAACCAACCGTGTTCGGTTTTTTGAAAATCAAAAGTGAAGGCATCGTATAAACGGTTGGTGCCTAACCAGATGTAGCGGTTGGGGCGTGTGACGATGTCGGGTTTGAACACATCTTCGTATTGCGTGCGAATTTTCGAGTTGATGCCGTCGCTGGCGATGATCAGATCAGCGTCTGGAAACTCGAGGTCTGAATTCACATCACTTTCAAACTTCAACACAACGCCAAGTTGCTCACAGCGCGCTTGCAAAATATTGAGCAACTTCTTTCGGCCGATGCCGACAAAGCCATGGCCGCCGGAGCGAATGGTGCGGCCTTTGAACAGCAGTTCAATGTCGTCCCAGTGGTTGAATGCTTCTTGAATTTGATCGGCTGTTTCGCGGTCCCACTGCCGCATGTTGTCCATCGTGGCGTCTGAAAACACCACGCCCCAACCAAAGGTGTCATAGGGCAAATTGCGCTCGACAACGGTGATGTGGTGCGCTGGATGGCGGGCCTTCATCAACAAGCCGAAATACAACCCAGCGGGGCCGCCGCCAATGCAAACAATGTTCATGCCGCTTCACTCCAGTTGCTTTGAAATTAAATATTTCAATATTGAAGTAAATATCCGACAAATGGCTCTGGATGTCAATCCATAGAAAAGCGACTTTTATTGGTGTTAGCCCTAGGATGGTATGGGGTGACGGGTTGTCAGGGCGTTCGATTGCAAGCGCAACCGGTAGTTGACGAGACTGGTAGTTAGCGTGACAAGTCCAGAGGCGGGAAATGCACAAAGTCTTTGTACTTGTACTTGCTGTAATCAGGCTTCGGGGGAGGTGGTGGAGGGGGGGGCGCGGGCTTGGGATCTTTGCAGTTGCTGGCGTGAAACGCGATTTCGGTCGGGTAGTCAAACCCCGCGCCAGAGTTCACATCGACGATGGCGCCCACGCCTGCCAACAAAATGTTGGCGTAAGTTGCGCCGTTGGCGCTGGAGCGAGCGAATTGTGTTTGTGCGTCGTACAAGGGGCTTTTGCATTGCACCGTCAGGTTGCCATAGGCCTTGTTGATTTGCACATTCGTGAAAGAGGGGGCTTGCCAGCTGCCGTTTTCATTGGTCAAGGTGCAATCAGAAATGATGGCGTGCTCTTCGCAATAGGTGCTGATTTGCACGAGCTGACGCTTGCCCGTGGTCAAAGACGAGCAACCCCATAAGGTCAAAGTGATGCAAACAGCGCCGGCGGCAATTTTTTTCATGATTGAAAATCCAAGAAATCCTGAATGGATCGACCGAAGTCAGAATTTCTTGAATCGCCCCATATTTGACTGGTTGGCAAACGGCGCGAGTGCCGTTGCTGTCAGCCCTTGGCGTGGTAGCTGGTCACGCGGTCGACTTCGTTTTTGGAGCCCAAGATCACGCTGACACGCTCGTGCAGTTGCGTGGGCTTGAGCTCCAAAATGCGCTGTTGCCCGTTGGTGGCTGCACCGCCGGCTTGTTCGACCAACCAGCTCATGGGGTTGGCTTCGTACATCAAACGCAGCTTGCCGGGCTTGTTGGGTTCGCGCGTGTCCCAGGGGTACATGAACACGCCACCGCGCGTCATGATGCGGTGCACATCGGCCACCATCGAGGCAATCCAACGCATGTTGAAGTCTTTGCCGCGTGGGCCTTCTTTGCCTTGCAAACATTCGTCGATGTAACGTTTGACGGGCTCATCCCAATGGCGCATATTGCTCATGTTGATGGCGAACTCTTTGGTGTCTGCAGGAATGCGCACATCTTCTTGGGTCAACACAAACGAGCCTTGCTCGCGGTCCAAGGTGAACATGGCCACGCCGTCGCCCACGGTCAACACCAGCGTGGTTTGCGGGCCATACACACAGTAACCAGCGGCCACTTGCTGTGTGCCGGGTTGCAAGAAATCTTCTTCGCTCACGCCTTTGGCAGCATCGGCTTTTTTCAACACGCTGAAAATGGTGCCAATGCTCACATTCACATCGATGTTGCTTGAACCGTCGAGTGGGTCAAACATCAACAAGTATTCGCCTTGTGGGTAGCGGTTGGGCACCACATGGATGCTGTCCATTTCTTCAGAAGCCATGGCAGCCAAGTGGCCACCCCATTCGTTGGCTTCGATCAACACTTCGTTGGCAATGATGTCGAGTTTCTTTTGCACTTCGCCTTGCACATTTTCGCTGCCAGCGGTGCCCAGTACATCGCCCAAGGCACCTTTGTTGACGGCATGGCTGATGCTTTTACAAGCGCGCGCCACCACTTCTAACAACAAACGCAGCTCGGAAGGAATGCGGCCTTTCGCGCGTTGTTGTTCAACCAAATAACGGGTGAGTGAAATGCTCATGATGGGTCCTTAGTTTGACAGCGCGCGGGTCACCACCTCACGCACATCGTTGCTTAAATCGGATTTGGCGGCGACGCGTTTGATGGCTTCGTGCGCCGCGCTGCGGTAGGGTTCTGCCAGGTTGCGCCAGCGGTCGAGTGCGCGAGCCAAACGCGCGGCCACTTGTGGGTTGATGGCGTCGAGTTCCAACACCCGCTCGCTCCAAAACACATAACCTGCCGCATCGCTGCGGTGAAAGGCGCCGGGGTTGGCATTGCAGTAACTGAAAATCACGCTGCGTGCGCGGTTGGGATTTTTCAAATTGAAGTCGGGGTGCAACATCAACTGACGCACCACGGGCAACACATGGCCCGCGCGGTCGGGGGCAGCGGATTGCAAGGCAAACCATTTGTCCATCACCAAGGCATCGTGCGAGAACAGCTTGTAAAAACGCTGCAAGGCATCGTTGGCTAACGCATGGCCTGAGCTGACCAAGGCGCTCAAAGCGTTGAAGCGATCGGTCATGTTGTCAGCGTCTTTCACCACTTGCAGCGTGCGACCGGGCCACACGGGGTCAGCGGTGGTGCGTGCATCCAAGCACAGCATGGTCAACGCCAAACCGCTCAAGGCGCGGCGTCCGCTCGACACAGGGTCGGGGCGATAGTGGCCGTTGTGTTTGTGTGTTTCGTAGGCCCAAGCCCAGTCATCATGCAAATCGCGTGCGAGTTGGGCGCGCATGCTTTCGCGCACGGCGTGTATTTTTTGTGGATCCACCACATCGCATTGCTCTGCGATGTAGGTTTCAGCTGGCAAGGTCAGCACCAACTCTTTGAAGGCCGCATCGAGTGTGGGGTGACGCAGCACCGAGCGCAAGGCTTGCACCAATTCGGCATTCAAGATGTTTGCAGAAACTTCTTGGCTTTCTAGAGCAGACAACGCAGCGTTCAAACACAAACGTTGAGCGGCTTCCCATTGGTTGAAGGGGTCGCTGTCGTGGGCCAACAAGGTCAGCCATTGCGCTGCACTGTGGTCGGTTTGCAAAATGACCGGCGCACTGAACTCACGCAACAACGAAGGCACCACCGATTGGCCTTCGGCCACCGACACATCTTTGAATGCGAAGGTTTGTGTGTTTTCTGTCAACACCAAAAGTTGTGTGGGCAACAAGGTTTTGCCATCGGACTGCAACAAGCCCATTTGCACCGGAATCACAAAAGGTTCTTTGTGATCTTGGCCGGGGCTGTTGGGGCAGCTTTGCGTCAAGGTGAGCGAGTAGGTGTGTGTGCTGGCGTCATAGCTGCCTTGAGCTTGCACGCGTGGTGTGCCCGCTTGCGCATACCAACGCTTGAACTGCGTCAAGTGCTTGGCCAATGCAGAGTTGGGGTTGGCGTCAGCAATGGCTTGCGCGAAATCGTCGCAGGTCACGGCTTGACCATCGTGGCGTTCGAAATACAGCGCCATGCCTTTGGCAAAACCGTCGCGGCTCGAGGTGTAAGAACCATCGCCCACCAAAGTCTGCATCATGCGCACCACTTCCGAGCCTTTTTCGTAAATGGTGACGGTGTAGAAGTTGTTGATCTCAACATAGCTGTCAGGACGCACGGGGTGCGCCATCGGGCCAGCGTCTTCTGCAAACTGCACTGTGCGCAACAAACGCACATCTTCAATGCGCTTAACCGCTCGCGCAGAATCAGCGGCGGCCGCATCGTGTTGCAAGGCCTGAGCGGCCAAGTCTTGGCTGAACTCTTGGTCACGGAACACCGTGAGGCCTTCTTTGAGCGACAACTGAAACCAGTCACGGCAGGTGATGCGGTTGCCCGTCCAGTTGTGGAAATACTCGTGACCCACCACACTTTCGATGTTGGCGAAATCGGTGTCCGTGGCGGTGGCTGAATTGGCCAACACATATTTGGTGTTGAAAATGTTCAGGCCTTTGTTTTCCATCGCGCCCATGTTGAAGTCGCTGGTGGCCACAATCATGAAGCGTTCTAAGTCGAGGCTCAAACCAAAGCGCGCTTCGTCCCACGCAATGCTGGCCATGAGTGAGTTCATCGCGTGTTCGGTTTTGTCCAAGTCGCCCGAACGCACATACACCTGCAAGAGATGCTCTTTGCCAGAGCGCGCCTTCACGCGTTGTTCGCGGCACACCAATTGACCCGCTACTAATGCAAACAAGTAGCTGGGTTTTTTGTGCGGGTCGACCCAGCGTGCGAAATGACGGCCGTCTTCCAAATCACCCTGTTCGACCAAATTGCCGTTGCTCAATAACACGGGGTAAGCGCGTTTGTCCGCACGCAGCGTCACGCTGTAGCTGGCCATCACATCGGGTCGGTCTAAGAAATAAGTAATGCGACGAAACCCTTCTGCCTCGCACTGTGTGAAGAACGAATCGTTGCTCACATACAGGCCCATCAACTGCGTGTTCTTCGATGGGTTGCAGGTGGTGAAAATTTCGATCTCAAAAGCATCGTTGCCTTCGGGTAAGTTTTCGAGCACCAACTGGCTGCCGTCCATCTTGAACGAGGTGCCTTGGTTGTTCACCATCACCCGCGCCAAGTTCAACTCGTCGCCATCCAAGCGCAGAGCTTGTGTAGGCACATCGGGGTTGCGCCGCACTTGCATTTTGTTGAGCACGCGTGTTTTGACGGGGTCGAGATCGAATGTCAAATCAACGCTGTCAATCCAAAACGCGGGCGGGGTGTAGTCCGCACGTTGAATCAGAGGGGCTGTGCCTTCACGGAGCATTTGGTTTTCCTAAGTTTTCAATGACAACACTTAAGCAAGGGTGGCGATCAAACGCCTTGCTTGAGGGATGCTTCGATGAACATGTCCAAATCGCCATCCAACACTTTTTGGGTGTTCGAAATTTCGACATTGGTACGCAAATCTTTGATGCGGCTTTGGTCCAGCACATAGCTGCGAATTTGGTGTCCCCAGCCCACATCGGTTTTGCTGTCTTCCAATTTTTGTTGCGCTTCCAAGCGCTTGCGCATTTCAAAATCGTACAAGCGTGAGCGCAAGCGTTTCCACGCGACATCTTTGTTGCTGTGCTGGCTGCGACCGTCTTGGCACTGCACCACAATGCCTGTGGGAATGTGGGTCAAGCGCACGGCAGAATCGGTTTTGTTGATGTGCTGACCGCCGGCACCACTGGCGCGGAATGTGTCGGTGCGCACATCGGCGGGGTTGATGTCGATCTCAATCGAATCATCGATTTCGGGATACACAAAAATACTGGCAAAGCTGGTGTGGCGACCGCCCGATGAATCGAAAGGTGATTTGCGCACCAAGCGGTGCACACCGGTTTCGGTGCGCAACAAACCAAATGCGTAATCGCCTTCGACTTTGATGGTGGCACCTTTGATACCCGCCACATCACCGGCAGATTCGTCTTCCACAGTGGCTTTGAAACCTTTGCGCTCGGCGTATTTCAAATACTGGCGCAACAACATGCTGGCCCAGTCGCAAGCCTCGGTACCACCGGCACCTGCTTGTATGTCTAAGAACGCGTTGCATGAATCAGCTTCATTGTTGAACATCCGGCGGAATTCGAGCTTCTCGATGTCGGCGGTCAGCTTGGCGGTTTCTTCTTCGATGGTGAGCAAACCGGCTTCGTCGCCTTCTTCTTTGCTCATCTCAAACAACTCAGAGTTGTCGGCCAACTCTTGCGTGAGACGGGTGAGGGTGACCACCACATCGTCGAGTGATTTTTTTTCTCTGCCCAGTTCTTGGGCTTTTTTGGGGTCGTTCCAGACCGTGGGATCTTCTAGCGAGGCGTTGACGGTCCTCAGGCGCTCTGACTTGGCATCGTAGTCAAAGATACCTCCGTAAGTCGACCGTGCGCACGCTCAAGTCCGCGAGGGTGGTGCCAATGAGGTTGATGCGTTCTGCTTCCATGGTGGGTCTTCTTTTGTGTGTAGAGGTAAACCCGAGATTTTCTCATGTTCGCCACTAGCTGGGTGAACCCTCTAAAACCGGTGCCCATACGCAAACAAAAGCCCTGCCGTGCCTAAAACCATGACTTGTGCCGACTCGGTGGGGGAAATGTGCCATCCCAGCGAAGGAATGATGGCTGGCGCTATGCCGTAATCATTAAATGGAATTTTGTGCTGGTATTGACCTTTGTAGCCGTAAATCAGACCGGCTGATACTTTGGTAAACAGTTTTGGGTTATCAAGCACGCCCTCCCACTGTTTGCCCACATAAACATAGGTGGAGGGTTGTCCAAAAGAATTGCGAAAAAGTGCTACGCCGCAAAAACTGTTCTGCGCCACACGACGCTCTAGAGCCCCCAGTACAACTGGCTTGTGATCTTGGCTGTATCGCCAGTGGTGGGTGTAGGGAGAAAGTGTCAGATCCCATCGCTGCAATGCATTGGTGTCCGCATCCTCATGTCCCGCCGACAAAGCAGATGGGCATGGATTCCAAGCAGGGCTCTCCTCAGCACAACAGAAAAAAGGCAGGCAACTCAGGCTGAGCCAAAGCCCTAATTTGTAAGTCGTAAGTTTCATCTCATGATTATCATGAGCATCCAGTTGATTTGGCTTGAGGTTAGCCGCAAAAATTTTCAATCAGCTGCGCTAATTTCTCAGGTTGATCATGGTGCAGCATGTGTCCTGCATCGCTGATGACGGCATGTTCTAAGTTAGAAACCACCGAAATGCGGTCCTTGAACTCAGCCAAGGTGTATTTATCCTTCCACCACTGACTCAAACTGTCTTCTTGTGCGACCACACACAGAGTGGGCGCACTGATGCGTTCGTAAATCGCCAAAATTTCTTCTACCCGAAACAGTTGCGCGTTGATCACCTTGTGCGCCGCGTGCCCCAAGATGCGCCATTCGCCTTGCGCATTGGGGCGCGCCCAGTGTTGCGCTAACCAATCGGCTTTGTCTTGGCTCAGGCGGGGATTTGTTTTCATCAGCCGTTGGGCCACGGCTTCCAGATCTGCGTAGGGCTTGAGGTCTTGCTCGCCTTTGTGCAAGGTTTTCAATTCATCCATCCATTTGCCATAACGGCCTGGCGCTTGTGCTGGGCGTGAAGTGGGCATGCCAAAGCCTTCCAAATTGATTAAGCGATGAATGCGCTCAGGCCTGACACCTGCGTACATCGTGGCGATGTGGCCGCCCATGCTGTGGCCTACCAAATTGACGGGGCGATCGCCCACATAGTGGTCGAGCAAAAAATCCAAATCAGCCAAGTAATCTGGAAACCAATAGTTGTCGGTGTTAGGTGTCTCTGTGAGTCCAAACCCGCGCCAATCGGGGGCGATCACCCAGTGGTCTTTTTGCAAGCAATCGATCACAAATTGGAATGACGCTGACACATCCATCCAGCCATGCACCATCACCCAAGGGGTTTTGTCTGCTGAAGGTATGCCCCACTGTCGCACGTGGTACTGCAGGTGTCGTATCGGTACAAATTCGCTGTGCGCGTGTTTTTGAATTGGGTACATTGCTGCAATGATAAGCAGGTTAGAAGAGGCCGCAGAAATGAAAGACTTTTACAACAGCATGCAACAAGGTTTTGCATGGCATGTGCCCGAGACCTTCAACATCGCTCAAGTGTGCAGCCAGCGATGGGCGCAATCGGCGCATACCAGCCAAGCCTTGGCCATCATCGAACACCACGCTGACAACAGCCAAGCCACGCTTACCCCGCGCAGCTACACCTACCAACAGTTGCAACAAGCCGCCGATGCGCTGAGCCATGTGTTGCATAACTCAGGCGTTCAACCCGGCAACTGTGTAGCCATCGTGTTGCCGCAACGTTTTGAAACCGCTGTTGCCTACATGGCCGTGTTGCAAATGGGCGCAGTGGCCATGCCTTTGTCCATGCTGTTTGGGCCAGAGGCATTGGCTTACCGTTTGCAAGACAGCAAAGCGGTGGTGGCCATCGTAGACGAAGCTACGGTTGAGAATGTGTGTGCCGTTCGCTTGCAATGTCCAACGCTCAAACACTTGGTGGGCATCGACAATGCGGCGCAACACACCGATATTGACTACGCGAAAGCTGTTGAAGCACAACGCAAAAAATTTGTTGCACATGAAACCCATGCGAACGATCCTGCGGTGTTGATCTACACCAGCGGCACCACCGGTCCGCCCAAAGGTGCGCTCATTCCGCATCGCGCGCTGATTGGAAATTTGACGGGTTTTGTTTGCAGTCAGAACTGGTTTGGGTTTGAGACAACGCATGACACATCGAATGTCAAAAACAAAACCTCAACCCATACACCGCCCAAAAGCGATGCTGTGTTTTGGTCCCCCGCCGATTGGGCTTGGACCGGCGGCTTGATGGACGCGTTGTTGCCCACCTTGTATTTCGGTCGCCCCATCGTGGCCTGGCGTGGACGCTTCAGCCCAGAGCTGGCGTTCAACTTAATGCAACAACACGGCGTGACCCACACCTTTTTATTTCCCACCGCCCTAAAAGCCATGATGAAGGCCTACCCCGAGCCTAAGTTCAATTTGAAACTGCAAGCCATCATGAGCGCAGGTGAAGCGGTGGGTGATGCGGTATTTGCCTACTGCCAAAACCAATTGGGCGTGACAGTGAATGAAATGTTTGGGCAAACTGAAATCAATTACATCGTCGGCAATTGCGCGATGAATGGCCAACCGCAACATGGCATCGGTTGGCCTGCCAAACCCGGCAGCATGGGCAAGGGCTACCCGGGCCACCGCGTGGCCGTGATTGACGACGATGGCAACGAATGCCCTGTGGATGTGCCCGGCGATGTGGCTGTTCATCGATACAACCTGCACGGGCAACCCGACCCGATTTTCTTTTTGGGCTATTGGAAAAACGACGCTGCCACCGCTGGCAAATTCACCGGCGACTGGTGTCGCACAGGCGATCTCGCCACCCGCGATGCTGACGGCTACCTCTGGTACCAAGGTCGCGCAGACGATGTGTTCAAAGCCGCGGGCTATCGCATTGGTCCGAGCGAAATTGAAAACTGTTTGGTCAAACATCCTGCCGTTGCCAATGCGGCGGTGGTGCCCAAGCCCGACCCAGAGCGCGGCGCGTTGGTCAAAGCCTATGTGGTGTTGGCAACTGGCTACGCAGGCAGTGACGCTTTGGTGCAAGAACTCCAACACCATGTGCGTGGCAAATTAGCACCTTATGAGTACCCCAAAGAAATTGAATTCATCCCCGAGTTGCCCATGACCACCACTGGCAAAGTGCAGCGCCGCGTGTTGCGTTTGCAAGAAGAAGCGCGGGCGAAGGCTCAGTGAAAAACAACAAGATAGACTAAGCGCTTTCAAAAAATAACAAGAGGAAACAGAGATGACTTTGCCTTTGGTGACCTTAGCGCACAGCGACTTGCATGTCACGCCCATTTGCTTGGGCACCATGACCTTTGGTGAACAAGTCAAAGAAAACGACGCACACGACATCCTCGACCATGCTTTGGCACGCGGTGTCAACTTCATCGACACCGCCGAAATTTATTCGGTGCCCACCAAAGCAGAAACGTTTGGCGCGACAGAAACCATCATTGGCAACTGGTTGGCCAAGCGCCCTGGTGCGCGGCAAAAAATCGTGTTGGCCACCAAAGTCGCAGGCCCTTCGCGTGGTATGCCTTGGGTGCGTGAAGGCGATGGCATGACGGCCAAAGACATCGTGGCTTCGTGCGACGCCAGCTTGAAGCGTTTGCAAACCGATGTCATCGACCTGTACCAAATTCACTGGCCTGAGCGCCATGTGCCAGCTTTCGGCATGGTGTATTACGACCCGCAAAAAGAAAAATCGCGCACCCCCATTCAAGAGCAACTCGAAACCTTGGCCACCTTGGTCAAAGCAGGCAAAGTGCGCCACATTGGTTTGTCCAACGAAACCCCTTACGGTGTGCACGAATTTTTGCGCTTAGCCGATGCCCACGGCTTGCCCCGTGTGGCTAGCGTGCAAAACCCATATTGCTTGATCAACCGCACCTTCGAAAACGGTTTGGACGAAACCTGCCATCGCTTGAATGTGTCCTTGCTCGCTTATTCGCCTTTGGGCTTTGGTTTGCTCACTGGCAAATACGATGCGAGTGGCACAGAAGGCCCCAACGCGCCTGCGGGTGGCCGCTTGTCAAGCTATGAATCGGTGCGCCAACAACGCTGGGGTCGCCCAGAAGCGTTGCATGCTGCGCGCCGTTACAACGCTTTGGCCAAAGCCAACGGCATGACACCCGCCCAAATGGCCTTGGCCTTTTGTTACACCAAGTGGCAAGTCGCAAGCACCATCATTGGTGTGACATCGCGTCAGCAGTTAGACGAAGACCTCAACGCGTGGGGCACCACCTTGTCGCCCGAGGTGTTGGCCGCCATTGACGCCATCCGTTGGGAGCTGCGCGACCCTGCGCTTTGAAAGATTCTTGTATGTCCATCGATACCACCTTGCTGCTGCTGAGCGTTGCGGCCTATCTCATTGGCTCGTTGTCGTTTGCCGTCATCGTCAGTCGCTTCATGGGGCTTGACGATCCGCGCACCTACGGCAGTCAAAACCCCGGCGCCACCAATGTGCTGCGTTCGGGTAACAAAAAAGCCGCAGCGTTGACCCTGTTGTTTGACGCCCTCAAAGGTTACTTTCCGGTGTTGCTCACCAAATGGTATGGCCCTGCTTGGGGCTTGGATGACCAAGCTGTGGCACTCGTGGCCTTTGCGGCTTTTATCGGCCATGTGTGGCCCGTGTTCTTTCGCTTTCAAGGCGGCAAGGGGGTGGCCACTGCGGCGGGTGTGTTGTTTGGCGTTGAGCCGTTGCTCGGCTTGGCCACTTTGCTCACTTGGCTGACGGTGGCGTTTGTGTTTCGCTATTCCTCTTTGGCTGCGTTGTCAGCCAGCGTGTTGTCGCCTGCCATTTATTTGTTGTGCGGCCAGATGGGTGAGCATGTGTTGTGGCAAACCAGTGGCCCCGAACTGTTGGCCGTGGCTGCCATGAGTGCGCTTTTGCTGTTGCGCCACAAGGACAACATCTTGCGGTTGGCGGCAGGGCAAGAGTCAAAAATTGGTGCTAAAAAAGAAACGCCGCCTGCAGAGGGTGACGTTGCTTAAACTGTCATCAGGGTGCATCAGCGTCATGCTGATGCATGGAAGGTATCAATCGCGGAAGTTATTGAACGACAGCGGCAAGTCTGTCATGTCCTTGCGAATCAGCGCCATCGCGGCTTGCAAGTCGTCGCGTTTCGCACCCGTCACGCGAATCGACTCGCCTTGAATCGCAGCTTGCACTTTCAATTTGCTGTCTTTGATGAGGCGTTGAATTTTTTTTGCCGCTTCACTCTCAATGCCGTTGCGCACCTTGATCACTTGCTTGACTTTGTCGCCGCCAATTTTTTGTACATCTCCCCGGTCCAAGAAGCGCACATCGACTTCGCGCTTGGTCAGTTTGTTGCGCAAAATGTCTTCCACTTGCGTGAGTTGAAATTCGGCGTCGCCAAACATGGTGATTTCTTTGTCCTTCAACTCAATGGCGGCTGAAGTGCCTTTGAAATCAAAACGGGTGGCAATTTCTTTGGCGGCGTTTTCAACCGCGTTTTTCACTTCCACCAAGTTGGCTTCACAAACAGTGTCAAAAGAGGGCATGGCAATTCGTTTTCTAAATCAAGATGAGACAATTGTCGTATGTTAGTGGAGCGCAACCTTTCCCTTCAACCTTACAACACCTTTGGCATCGCGGCCAAGGCCTTGCAGTTGGTGCGTGTGCAATCCGAGGCCGACATCCACCAAGTGTTGTCAGAGGCGACTTTGGGGGCGGCACCAAAATTCATCTTGGGTGGCGGCAGCAACATCGTTTTGACCGGCGATGTGAAGCCTTTGGTGCTCAAGATGGAAATGAAAGGCATGCGTTTGGTCAAAGAGACCCCCAAAGCCTGGATTGTCGAGGCCGAGGCGGGCGAAAACTGGCACAGCTTTGTGGCCTGGACACTGGCGCAAGGTTGGCCCGGGCTAGAAAACATGGCCCTCATACCGGGCTCTGTGGGGGCTTCGCCAGTGCAAAACATCGGTGCCTATGGCGTGGAGCTGCAAGACCGTTTCGATTCGCTCGACGCCATCGACCTCACCACCGGCAAAAGTTTCAGCTTGAACGCCGCGCAATGCGCGTTTGGTTACCGCGACTCCATCTTCAAACACGGCCCACACCAAACGCAGGGTGCATCTAGCAGCATGGGTTTGGCAGGCAAAGCCATCATCACACGCGTGAGGTTTTTGTTGCCCAAAAACTGGAAACCCGTATTGGGCTACCTCGACCTCGAACGCAAAATGCAAGAGACCGGGGTACACCAACCCAGCGCACAACAAATTTTCGATTGGGTGTGCGCCATTCGACAAGCCAAATTGCCAGACCCCGCTGTCATTGGCAACGCAGGCAGTTTTTTCAAGAACCCAACCGTCACACCAGACCAATGCGCCGACATCATCGCGCGCGAACCCAAAGTGGTGCACTACCTGCTGGACGACGGTCGCATCAAACTCGCCGCAGGTTGGTTGATCGATGCCTGCGGCTGGAAAGGCAAAACCGTTGGCAACGCAGCGGTGTATGACAAACAGGCCTTGGTACTCATCAACAAAGGGGGTGCAAGCAACCCCTGCACCGGTGGCGAAGTCATGACCTTGGCCAAAGCCATTCAAACCAGCGTGTATGAACGCTTTGGCATTCGGCTAGAGCCTGAACCTGTGGTGGTTTAAGCGGCGCTTACTTCTTGCAGCCGTTGCAAGATCTGTGTGAACAACGGCCGCAGCAAAGGTGTGTGCTGCATGCAATCGTTGGCGAGTTGCTGCAAAACCTGCAACACACCATCACTCGCTGGCGAAGCAACGCAGTGCGCTACCAACTCTTCTAACAAACACCCAAACGCGCGCACCTCCAACCGCTCAATCGCTTGCGCTGTGTCAGCCGATGCATCACTTGGCACAAACGAAGCGGCGCCAAAGTCCCCCAAAAAAGCATGGCCATTCGTGTCAACCAAAATGTTGTGGCCATACAAATCACCATGCATGAGTTGATGTGCATGCAAATGCGCCGCTGCTGATGCTATGCCTACTGCCACGCTTAACGCTTGACGCACTTCAAACTGTGTGCCTGGCGAATAAACATCACGCGTGCAACTGGCGCGACTCGGTGGTTGCGCCAGGTTTGTGAAATGCTTGCCAATCAGCGGCATGACCAAACCCTGCGCCCCATCGGGGTGGTCTGTCACGCGTGCCAAAACAGAAATCAAATGCGGGTGTTGTTTGGCATGCATCCATGCCGACATTTCGCTCAAAGGCGAACCATCGCTTGTCACATCACCTTTGAACAGCTTCACAGCCAGGGTGTCGTTCAACTGTGGGTGCGAAGCAGTGGCTTGATATATCACCCCTGAAGCCCCTTCACCCAAGGTGTGTTGCAATTGCAAACTTTGCCATGGCACGCTGATGGTGTGCGTCGCCTCTTGGCGTGCTCTGCTTTCGCTCACAGCAGTGAAGGGGTTGCCAGCAAAGGCAAGCCAAGACAAACGCGGCATCTGCAACAACCATGCGGGCAAATGCGTCAGCTGGTTCGCCGCAATGCGCAGCAACTCCAGCGCATGACAGTTCGCCAGCGTTGCAGGCAACTCACGCAGTTGGTTGCCTGCCAACATCAGCTTTTGCAAACGGTGGCAACCGCCTATCTCTGGCGGCAAAGCGCGCAATGCGTTGTCACTCAATATCAACCACCGCAAGCGCGGTGGCAGCGATGCAGCAGTCACGGTTTCAATGCGGTTCGATTTGAAACCCACCATCTCCAAGTCAGCACATTGGCCCAACACAGCAGGCAGTTCTGTGAACAAATTGTTCGAGCAAAACAAAATTTGCAAACGGTGCAAGCGATGCAAATCGTCGGGCAACGCATGCAATGCATTGCCCGACAGATCAAGCACTTCAAGGGTGTCAGCTAAATCAAAAATTTCGCCCGGAAACTCGGTCAAGCCGCAAGAAATTTTCAGCTCGCGACAACCCGCCGCTTTCAACTCGCCGCTAAGAAGCGGCGCCAGTGTTGTGAGTGCATGCACCACTGCATCAGACTTTCGCGTGCGCGAAATCAGTCTTTTTTCTGGTCGTTGGACAAGCTCAAAAAGTCATCGCCTTGGCCCAAAGCCAACAAACCGGTTTGCGAGTAAATGCCCAATTTGGCACGTGTGTCCACAATGTCCAAATTGCGCATGGTCAATTGGCCAATGCGGTCGAGCGGTGTGAAAGCACCTTCAACTTTTTCCATCGACAAACGCTCAGGTTTGTAAGTGAGGTTGGGGCTTTCGGTGTTCAGCAACGAATAGTCATTGCCCCGGCGCAACTCGAGTGTGACTTCACCCGTGACCGCACGCGCCACCCAACGCTGTGCGGTTTCGCGCAGCATGATGGCTTGAGGGTCAAACCAACGGCCTTGGTACAACAAGCGGCCCAAACGCAAGCCATTGATGCGGTATTGCTCAATCGTGTCTTCGTTGTGAATGCCAGTGACCAAACGCTCATAGGCAATGTGCAACAACGCCATGCCAGGAGCTTCGTAAATGCCACGGCTCTTGGCTTCGATGATGCGGTTTTCAATTTGGTCACTCATGCCCAAACCGTGGCGACCACCAATTTCATTGGCTTTCAAAAACAACGCAACGGGTGAAGCAAATGTTTCGCCATTCAAGGCCACAGGTTGGCCTTCTTCAAAACGCACGCTCACCTGTTCGGCTTTCACCACGCAGTCGTCACGCCAAAACGGCACGCCCATGATGGGGTTGACGATCTTGATGCCACTGTTCAAGTGCTCCAAGTCTTTCGCTTCGTGCGTGGCCCCCAACATATTGCTGTCGGTGGAATACGCTTTTTCTGCACTCATCTTGTAGCCAAAACCATTAGCGGTCATGAACGCGCTCATCTCGGCGCGACCACCCAACTCGTCAATGAACAACTGGTCAAGCCAAGGCTTGTAAATGCGCAGGCTGGGGTTGGTCAACAAGCCGTAGCGATAAAAGCGCTCAATGTCGTTGCCTTTGTAGGTCGAACCATCGCCCCAAATGTGCACATCGTCTTCTTTCATGGCCGCCACCAACATGGTGCCCGTCACAGCACGGCCCAATGGCGTGGTGTTGAAGTATGTGATGCCACCGGTGCTGATGTGAAACGCACCACATTGAATGGCTGCAATGCCTTCGTGCGCCAGTTGTTGTCGGCAGTCGATCAAGCGTGCTTTTTCGGCGCCGTATTCCATCGCTTTGCGTGGAATCTCGTTGTAATCTGACTCATCGGGTTGGCCCAAGTTGGCGGTGTAAGCATAGGGCAGGGCGCCCTTTTGCTTCATCCACAACAACGCTGCGCTGGTGTCTAGACCGCCCGAAAAAGCGATGCCAACTTTTTGGCCTTTGGGCAAATTTTGAAGAATGGTGCTCATGTCGATACGGTCCGTGGGTGATCAACCAAAGTGGCAGATGTAGTGGTAAGGCTCGGTCACGCGAATGTCAAACTTCGAGTTGCCAGGCACGCTGAATTTTTCGCCTGCGCTGGATTTGACCCAATCGTTGCTGCCGTCCAATTTGTATTCACAAAAACCCGCCACGCACTCCATGATCTCTGGCGCGCCGGTGTTGAAGGTCAAAGTGGCGGGCAAGATCACGCCCACTGACAGTTTGGTGCCGTTGGCGGTGGTGATGGCGTGGCTGACGCATTTGCCGTCAAAAAACACATTGGCTTTGGTGGTGACGCTCACCGCGTCGATTTTTTCTGTGGTCATGGTGTTGGCTTCGGTCGTGAATGCAAAACTGCCGATTTTAGAGGACGCGCCGCTCCCCCTTGGCTCAACAAAACAAAAGCCGCCAAACCTTTGCAGCTTGGCGGCTTTTGTCAGGCAGGAAACGATGTCAATAACGCGGTGCAGAACCGACGGGCGGCACACCGCCACCCATAGGGGTAGGGGGAGGCGCCACGGGTGTCACTTGCAGACGAACCGTTGGGCCGGGGTCGGTTGGCATTTGCACGGTGTATTGTTTGCCGGCAAATTCGTACACCACGTTGTAGGCCATGGTGCGGTTTTCGTAGAACATTTGCTGCGTGCAGTTTTGCACATTGCGCACTTCTGTTTGACCTGGACCTTCGATCTTGTCGCCCAATATTGCGCCACCAAAAATGCCCAACATCGTGGCGGCTGCGCGGCCAGACCCCTGGCCCATGCTGTTGCCCACAGCACCGCCGGCAATTGCGCCCATGGCTGCACCGGCACCAGATTTTTGGCCTGGCGTCACAACTTGCTCGGTGTTGCACACTTGGCGTGGCACAGCCACTTGTTGAATGATCGGCGTGCTGGAGATGACCCTGCCGAATTCATCGGCTTGTGCTGGAAAACTACCCAAGGTAACCAGGGTTGCAAAAGCAACCAAACGGGCGGTATTGACTGATGTCATTTGAAAAAACCTTTGATCGAAACTTAACTAAAACTCAAACGAAGTGTAAACCGGTCTACACCTACTGACGCCTGAATCAGTTAATAACGCTGTGCCAAGCTTCTGGGTTGACGCCAACAGTCACCGAGTCGCCCACCACTACCACGGGGCGCTTGATCACGCTTGGGTTCTCCAGCATCAAGGTGCGTGCACTCTTGGTGTCATTCACCCTGGCTTGATGCTCTGCCGAAAGCTTTCGCCAAGTCGTGCCTTTGCGGTTGACCAACACCTCCCAGCTCACTTTGGACAACCAAAAATCCAGTGCATCTTCAGGCACGCCTTGTTTTTTGAAATCGTGAAACTCATAACTGGGGGCATGTTCCTCCATCCAAACGCGCGCTTTTTTCACGCTGTCGCAGTTGGGAATGCCATAAACGGTGGGTGTGGGGTGAGAAAGGCTTTTCTTCATGGGAGACAATTCAACCATGAAATCACCCACAGAAACTTTGACCTCACTCGGTGATTGGCTGGCGCATTGCGAGCGCTTGCATCCCAAAAACATCGACATGGGGCTCGAGCGTGTTCGTAAGGTTGCGCAGCGCTTGGCCTTGCAGTTTGAGGGACCCGTCATCACCGTGGCTGGCACCAATGGCAAGGGTTCGACCTGCGCCATGCTCGAGGCCTGTTTGCTGCAAGCGGGCTACCGCACCGGCGTGTACACCTCGCCGCATTTGGTGCATTTTGAAGAGCGTTGCCGTGTGCATGGCGACACGGTCAAGCCGCAAGATTTGCTGCCACACTTTGAGCGCGTAGAGGCTGCACGGTTGCAGGCAGGTGAGGTATCGCTCACTTACTTTGAGTTCACCACCTTGGCCATCTTGAGCCTGCTGGCATCTTCGGCCTTGGATGTCACCATTTTGGAGGTCGGTTTGGGTGGCCGGCTCGATGCAGTCAATGTCATCGATGCCGATTGCGCGGTCATCACCAGCATCGACCTCGACCACATGGAGTTCTTGGGCAACGATCGCGAAACCATTGGCTTTGAGAAGGCGGGCATCATGCGGGCTGGACGACCAGTTGTCGTGAGCGATCCTGTTCCGCCGCAGAGCATCCTTGACCACGCCCGCGCCATTGGCGCCGATCTGTGGCAATTCGGAACAGACTTCAATTTCAGCGGCGACAAGCTGCAATGGGGCTGGGCGGGGCGAGGGCGCCGTTACAGCGGCTTGGCTTATCCCGCGCTGCGTGGCGCCAATCAACTGGTCAATGCCAGTGGTGTGTTGGCCGCTTTAGACGCTTTGCGTGACCGCATACCGGTGACCGCGCAGGCTGTTCGCAACGGCTTGGCCATGGTGGAGTTGCCCGGGCGTTTTCAAATCGTGCCGGGGCAGCCGAGTTTGGTGCTCGATGTGGCTCACAACCCCCATGCTGTGGCCGCACTGAGCGAAAACCTCGACGCCATGGGCTTTTACCCCACCACCCACGCGGTGTTTGGTGCCATGGCAGACAAAGATGTCGCGCCTATGCTGGCGCGGGTGGGGCCTCTGGTCGATCGTTGGTATTTCTGTGATTTGCCCACACCCAGAGCGGCCAGTGCTGAGCAGCTCAAAGCGGCTTGGCAAACGGGCAACAGCCGCAAGGATGTCTCAGCCAGCACTCACCCCGATCCTCAGGCTGCGCTGCAAGCGGCTGTCTCAGCGGCAGACCCCGCTGATAGAATCGTGGTCTTCGGATCGTTCTTCACGGTCGGGGGTGTTTTGAAGGACGGCATTCCCCGTTTGGGCGCCCCACATTTGAGCTCCTGAGACCCCAATTCATGGCTTTTTTCAAGTTTCGATTGCCCACCCAAAATGCTGGCGAGGTGCCTGGCAACACCAGCAACACCCCCGCCGAAAGTGTGGAGGCCTTGCGTCGCCGCGCGCGCCATCGCCTCATCGGGGCTTCGGTCTTGGTGGTCGTAGGCGTGGTCGGTTTCCCATTGTTGTTTGATACCCAGCCGCGCCCTGTCTCGACTGACATCGCTGTAGATATTCCAGATCGCGCGGCTGCAACCGGTAAATCCTCGAAAGCAACGCCCACCAAATCGGCACCTTTAGAAGCTGGTGCTGGTTTGGGACCCAAAGAAGAAGTGGTCAACGCAAAATCTGATGCAGCGCTTGCTGTGGCCCCCAAGGTAGAAGCAAAGCCAGAAGCAAAAGTCGAAGCTAAGCCAGATGTCAAAACGGAAGTAAAAACCGAAGTCAAAACAGAAGCCAAGCCTGACTCAAAAGCTGAGGTCAAAGAAGATAAAACCGACGCCACCAACAAAGAAGCCGCACAACGGTTTGTGGTGCAAGTCGGCGCTTTTGCCGACGAAGCCAAATCGCGTGATGTGCGTGCCAAATTAGAAAAAGCAGGCTTCAAAACCTACACCCATGTGGCCGATACCAAAGAAGGTAAACGCACACGCGTGCGCGTGGGGCCTTTCGCTAGCCGTGACGAGGCAGACAAAGCGGCCAGCAAAATCAAGCAGTTGCAATTGCAACCGCAAGTGCTCACGCTCTGATAGCGTATGGTGAACTTGCCGGCCGTGGACTGGATTCTGCTGGCCGTCTTGAGCCTGTCATTTCTGTTGGGCCTGTGGCGCGGCTTGGTGCAAGAGTTGTTGTCGCTGGCAGGTTGGGTCGCCGCGTTTTATTTGGCGCAAATGTATGCGCCTACAACTGCGGCTTGGTTGCCTATGGAAGGCAGCAGCCAAATGTTGCGCTACGCCGCAGGTTTTGTGATCACCTTCATTGCCGTGTTGGTGGCTACCGTGTTGGTCAGTTGGGTTGTTAAAAAAATGGTGTCAGCCGTTGGTTTGGGGCCATTGGACAGATTGCTCGGCAGTTTGTTTGGTTTGTTGCGCGGTGTGGTGCTGTTGTTGGCCGTCACTGTGTTGGTGGGCATGACCCCCATGCGCGAATCGGAAGCGTGGCAACAGGCACAAGGTGCCAAATGGTTGCAGCAGAGTTTGCATGAATTAAAGCCGGTGTTACCGGCTGATTTTGGAAAGTACCTCCCCTAATGTGTGGAATCGTCGGCGTTGCCAGTCACGCACCAGTCAATCAATTGATCTACGACGCTTTGTTGCTGCTGCAGCACCGAGGCCAAGATGCTGCGGGTATCGTCACGCAGCTCGATCGCAAGTTTTTCATGCACAAAGCCAAAGGCATGGTGCGCGATGTGTTTCGCACCCGCAACATGCGCGCCTTGCCCGGCAACCATGGCTTGGGCCAAGTGCGCTACCCCACTGCGGGCAATGCGTTCAGTGAAGAAGAAGCGCAACCGTTTTATGTGAACGCACCCTATGGCTTGGTGTTGGTGCACAACGGCAACCTCACCAATGCGCAAGCCTTGAAGCAACAACTGTTCACCGAAGACCACCGTCACATCAACACCGAAAGCGATTCAGAAGTTTTGCTCAATGTGTTGGCGCATGAACTCGACAAAACCACCCGTGGTTTGTCGCTCTCACCTGCCGATGTGTTTGAAGCGGTGCGACGTGTGCACATGCGCATCAAAGGTTCGTATGCAGTGATTGCGATGATCGCGGGCCATGGTTTGGTGGCGTTTCGTGACCCCTTTGGCATTCGCCCTTTGTGCATGGGTCGAAGCAAAGACGGTACCGTCATGGTCGCCAGCGAATCGGTGGCGCTCGAAGGCACGGGTCATGTGTTTGAACGCGACATTGCCCCCGGTGAAGCTGTGTTCATCGACTTGCAAGGTCAAGTGCATGCCAAGCCTTGTGCTGAAAAGCCAACGCTGAATCCGTGCATTTTTGAATTTGTGTATTTGGCACGGCCCGACTCCACGCTAGACGGTATTTCTGTTTATCAAGCGCGCTTGAATTTGGGCGAGACCTTGGCCAAGCGCGTCATCTCTACTGTGCCTCCCAACGAGATCGATGTGATCATTCCGATTCCCGAATCGAGCCGACCCAGTGCCACACAGCTGGCGCATTTGTTGGGTGTGCCTTATCGTGAAGGTTTTGTGAAAAACCGTTATGTCGGTCGCACCTTCATCATGCCTGGTCAAGGTGTGCGTAAAAAATCAGTGCGTCAAAAACTCAACGTCATTGCCAGCGAGTTCAAAGGTCGCAATGTGTTGTTGGTCGACGATTCGATTGTGCGTGGCACCACCAGCAAAGAAATTGTGCAAATGGCACGTGATGCGGGCGCGCGCAAGGTTTACATGGCCAGCGCCGCACCACCTGTGCGTTTTCCCAATGTGTATGGCATTGACATGCCCACACCCGAAGAGTTGGTGGCGCACAACCGCAGCATTGAAGAAGTGCGTCAACTCATCGGTTGCGACGCCTTGATTTACCAAGATGTTGACGCCATGAAACAAGCCGTGCAAAGCGCCGCAGCACCACACGCCCCGAAGCTCGACGGCTTTGATGCATCGTGCTTTGATGGCGTGTATGTCACAGGCGATGTGTCGGCACAAGACATCGTGCGATTGAACGAAAAACGTGTGGGGCAAGAAGAGGGCGAGCAAGACAACTCGCGCTTGGCTTTGCCCAATTCAACCGAGTGAGTTTGCTATGAGCCAACACCCATTGCCTGACAACCTTCACCTCGACACATTGGCTGTGCGTGTTGCCGCCGATCGCAGTCAGTATGGTGAAAATTCAGAAGCCCTGTACCTGACCAGCGGTTATGTGCAACCCACAGCCGAAGCTTCAGCACGCCGCTTTGCAGGCGAAGAAGACGGCTACACCTACGGTCGCTCGGGCAACCCCACGGTCACCAGTTTTGAAATGCGCTTGGCTGCTTTGGAAGGCACGCAAGCGGCATTGGCCACTTCGTCAGGCATGTCGTCGGTCATGCTGATGTTGTTCAGCTTGCTCAAAGCGGGTGACCATGTGTTGTATTCTCAATCGATGTTTGGCTCGACCATCAAACTCATTGGTTCAGAGTTTGCGCGTTTTGGTGTCAGCTCCACCATGGTGTCACAAACCGATTTGGCCGCATGGAAAGCAGCCATTCAACCCAACACCAAAATCTTGTTTGCCGAAACGCCAACCAACCCGCTGACCGAGGTGTGCGACATCGCAGCTTTGGCAGACTTGGCGCACAACGCGGGCGCATTGCTCGCTGTTGACAATTGTTTTGCTACACCTATTTTGCAACGGCCTGTTGCATTTGGCGCTGACATCGTCATGCATTCGGGCACCAAGTATTTGGACGGACAAGGTCGCGTCATGGCGGGTGCCTTGTGTGCCAGCGAGCAAATGGTGAAAGAAAAGTTTTTGCCCGTCATGAAAAACAGCGGCATGGTGTTGTCGCCTTTCAATGCTTGGGTGGTGCTCAAAGGTTTGGAAACCTTGGACATTCGCATGCGTGCACAAAGCGCGCGTGCGCACGAATTGGCGCAATGGTTGGAACAACACAACAGCGTAGCGCGCGTGTATTACCCAGGCTTGAAGAGCCATCCGCAACACGACTTGGCCATGCAGCAAATGTCAGGCATGGGTGGCGCGGTGTTGTCGTTTGATGTGAAAGCCAACGACCCACAAACAGCCAGAACCAAAGCCTTTCATGTGCTCGACAGTTTGCGCACCTTGTCGCTGTGCACCAACTTGGGCGACACCAAAACCTTGGTCACGCACCCTGCCAGCACATCGCACGGCAAATTGTCGGAAGACCAGCGCAAAGCCGCAGGCATTGGCCAAGGTTTGATCCGTGTGGCGGTTGGCTTGGAACACATCGACGATGTGAAAGCTGACTTGTCGCGTGGCTTCGAGACCTTGTAAATTTTTTTAAGACAGAATTTTTAAAACAGTCAGCATGACAAAAATAAGAACGCGCTTTGCGCCATCGCCCACCGGCTTCATTCACTTGGGCAACATTCGTTCGGCCTTGTACCCTTGGGCATTTGCGCGCGCCAACGGCGGCGATTTCATTTTGCGCATTGAAGACACCGATCTGGAGCGCTCCACCCAAGCTGCAGTCGATGTCATCATTGAAGGCATGAAGTGGTTGGGCTTGGACCATGACGAAGGCCCGTTCTACCAAATGCAACGCATGGATCGCTACAAAGAAGTGCTGTTGCAGTTGCAAGCCGCAGGCCATGTCTACCCTTGCTACATGAGCATGGCAGAACTCGATGCCCTGCGTGAAAAGCAAATGGCGGCCAAAGAAAAACCTCGTTACGACGGCACCTGGCGCCCCGAGCCTGGCAAAACACTGCCCCCCATTCCCGAAGGTGTGCAGCCTGTGTTGCGTTTCAAAAATCCACAAACCGGTTCGGTGGTGTGGGAAGACAAGGTGAAAGGCCGCATTGAAATCAGCAATGAAGAGTTAGACGATTTGGTCATTGCACGCCCTGCACAAAACGGTGAACCTGTGGGCACGCCCACCTACAACTTTTGCGTGGTGGTCGATGACATCGACATGACCATCACCCATGTCATCCGTGGTGACGACCATGTCAACAACACGCCGCGTCAAATCAACATCTTCAAAGCACTCGGCAAAGAGCCCCCGGTGTATGCCCACTTGCCCACCGTGCTGAATGAGCAGGGCGAGAAGATGAGCAAACGCAATGGTGCCAAGCCCGTCACGCAATACCGTGACGAAGGTTATTTGCCCGATGCCATGGTCAATTATTTGGCGCGCTTGGGTTGGAGTCATGGTGACGATGAAATTTTCAGCCGCGCACAGTTTTTGGAATGGTTCAACCTAGACCATTTGGGCCGCAGTGCTGCGCAATTCGACGACGCCAAATTGCGTTGGGTCAATGCACAACATTTGAAAGCCACAGCTGATGATGTGTTGGCGCCTTTGGTGCAAGCGCACTTGCAACAACGCGGCATTCAAACCGATGAACGCTTGGTGGCCATCTGTGGTTTGTTCAAAGACCGTTGCGACACCACCGTGGCTTTGGCCGATTGGGCGATGGCGTTTTATGCCGATGTGTCGCCCAAAGCAGAGGACATGGCGCAGCACATCACGCCAGCGGTAGAGCCTGCATTGGCTTTGCTTGCGGACAAACTTGGCACATGTGATTGGGACAAACAAGCCATTTCAGCTGTGTTGAAAGAAGTGTTAGCCGCCACGGGTTTGAAAATGCCCCAGCTTGCCATGCCCGTGCGTGTGTTGGTGATGGGCACGCCCCAAACGCCTTCGCTTGATGCGGTGCTGTCGCTTTGCCAGCGCCAAAAAGTTTTGGAGCGCTTGGCAAAGCGCTGAAAAATTGGTTATACTCTTGGTCTCGACACCCAATGGGGGTATAGCTCAGCTGGGAGAGCGCTTGCATGGCATGCAAGAGGTCAGCGGTTCGATCCCGCTTACCTCCACCAAACAAGGCGTCGAGTTGGATTAGTCCACAGGTTTTGACCCTATCGTCTAGAGGCCTAGGACATCACCCTTTCACGGTGAGTACCGGGGTTCGAATCCCCGTAGGGTCGCCAAGTTTTGCTGCACTTGGCTTTGTGTCACAAGCACAAAGCAAACGCAGCAACCACGCGGAGTGGTAGTTCAGTTGGTTAGAATACCGGCCTGTCACGCCGGGGGTCGCGGGTTCGAGCCCCGTCCACTCCGCCATAATATTGAATGAAATCAATGGGTTACAAACTTCGGTTTGTAGCCCATTTTTCTTTTTGCCCTCTCGTATTCGCTGCCGCATCATTCCTTAGCGGCACTTTTCACAGTTTCAGTTTGTTCAACAGACGCAGCAATATCTGCGCTCGGCATCACCTTTTGCCTGCACCAATTTACTGTTTACAATACTAAATAATTAATTAAAATAAATCTTCATGCGTTTAATACGCAAATAGTACAAAACAATGCAATGATCGACTCAACCTCTTCAGAAAACCATCACGGCCTACTCGATTGGTCCGTATATGTGAGTGCATGCGTTGTCTATGAGTCGGATACGCAAGATACGCCCTTTCAAATGACCTATGTGGACGCTATGCAGCGAAGAAGGTTGAGCCGCTTGGCAAAGATCAGCTTGGGGGTGATGTACGAGTGCATCAAAAACAGTCAGAAATTTCAAATTGTTTACGCTTCAAGGCACGGAGAACTCGATCGCACCACTGAGTTGCTCAACCAAATCGCGGTGGGTGACGATGTCTCGCCCATGGGTTTTAGTTTGGCTGTTCTCAACTCAACAGCGGGCGTGTTTTCTATCGCGACGGCCAATCATGCGCCTTCAAGCGCTGTTTCTGCGGGTGTGAACACCTTTGAAATGGGTTTGCTCGAAGCGTCTATGCAAGCTACGCAGTCGAATGTACCCGTGTTGTTTGCTTATGCAGATGAACCAATCTCAACCATCTATGGCGCAACCGAAGAAGGGCAAACAACACCCATGCATGCTGTTGCCATGTTGTTGCATGGCGCCCCAGCGGAGGACCGAAGCAAAGTAAACCTGTCAGTCTCGACAAGCCGTGACCAAACCATTGACCTTGCGTGTGCATCGATTGCATTTGCGCGTGCGTGGAAGGCCCGTTCGCATGGCCGTTTGGCAAGCGGGGGTCGCGAATTCGCATGGAGTTATCGGTGACGCTGTTCAGCATGCGCCGTTATCCCTGGCGAATATTTGCCACGGCTCTGGGTTTCATCTTCTTTGGCGTAGGTGCGCTTGTGCTGTCATTTTTGGTATTTCCACTGCTGTATGTGTTGCCAAAACAGACGCGATCCATCACCGCCAGATGGTGCATTCACAAAAGTTTTGCGATTTTTATGTGGGCAGCACAAGCGTCTGGTTTGATGAAGTTTGAAGTGATCGGCCGAGAACGGTTGAAAAGCTGTGGTGGCCAGTTGATTCTGGCCAATCACCCAACACTGATCGATGTGGTGGCGTTGCTTGCCTTGATTCCAAATGCAAGCTGCGTTGTCAAACAAGCGGTTTGGAAAAATGTTTTTTTCGCGGGAGTGGTCAGAGCTGCTGCCTATATCAGCAATGCACAACCGGAGGGCGTCATTGACGCGTGTGTGCAAGACATGAAGCAACCCCGACCCTTGATCATTTTTCCTGAGGGCACGCGAACGGTGCCCGGGCAAGCGCTGCGGTTTCAGCGCGGTGCGGCGTACATCGCCATGAAAAGCAAGCAAAACTTTTTGCCGGTGCTGATCCATTGCGAACCCAGCACTCTGACAAAGGGGACGCCTTGGTACCAAATTCCAAGTTCTCAATTTACCTTGCGTATTCAAGTGTTGGAGCCAATGCCTACATCTGCATGGATAGAGAGCGAGATACAAGCCCCATTACAGGCACGGCGACTCACCGCAGCGCTTGAAAACTACTTCACAAAACAAATGAAACACCATGAATACATCAAACACGCTGAAGCATGAGATCAAAGTGTTGATCATCACAGCCTTGGAATTAGAAGACATCACCCCAGCAGACCTTGCGGACGACGCCTTGCTGTTTGGCGACGATGGGCTGGGGTTGGACTCCATCGATGCGTTGGAGTTGGGGGTTGCGCTGCGAAAAAAATACCAAATTCATTTAGAAGCCAGCAGCTCTGAAAACCAACAGTACTTTCAATCGGTCAATTCATTGACTGAATTGGTTCAAAAACAAATGACCAGTAACTCTTAGGACACCTATGGATACCCAAGAAATTCTGACCCAGTTGCGAGATATTTTGTTCGACGCATTTGAGATCGATCCACAGAAAGTGCAGATGCAAGCGCATTTGTTCACCGATTTGGATTTGGACAGCATTGATGCGGTTGATTTGGCGATCAAGGTGCAAGAGATGACCGGTAAACGCATCAAGCCTGATGAATTCAAAAATGTTCGAACTGTGCAAGATGTGATTGAGATGATCCAACAACTGCAAGCCGCTTGAATGACAAATGCAAAACGCTTGCGGCAAGGACTGTCACAAATGATTGTGTGGACCATGTACCCCATGACGATCTATGCCGGTTTGCGCTGGGGGTCTCCTCGCATCGTGGGCATTTTGCTGTTGCTCAATCTAGCATTGCGGCGCCGGCAAGATGCGCGCAAGTTGATGGGCGAGTTGAGTTGGATGGACCGAGGCGTTGTGTTGGGTTTGTTTTTGCTGGCGTCCGTTGCAACCGTGATCAACAGCGAAATACTGATTCGTCTATTTCCTGTGCTGATGAACTTTGGGGCCCTGGTTTTGTTTGCGCGTTCTTTGTATGCCTCGCAAAGCATGGTGGAGAGATTTGCCCGATTGCAAGAACCCAACTTGCCGCCCTCTGGTGTTGTTTACACCAGGCGCGTCACACAGGTTTGGTGCTTCTTTTTAGCCGTCAATACATGTGTTTCATGGTGGACGGCCATGTATGCCACGCAGGAGGTTTGGGCGCTTTACAACGGATTGATCACCTATGTTTTGATGGCGTTTTTGTTTGTCGGTGAATGGGGTGTGCGGTCTTACCTGCGCCCCAGAGCGGCATAAGGTGCGCGTGTGTCATATTTCATACCCCTGCACCAACTCTTAGCAACTGGTAGGCCGCATGACCATCCGGTGGGTTTCGATGATCAGCAAGTGGTGACATGGAAAACATTTCATGACCGGGTGGCGCGTTATGCAGCGAGTTTCTCAAAACGCACGGCGACAAGATGGTTGCTCATCTCGCAAGAACCGCTGACATTTGCGGCGCAATTGATGGGGTTACTACATGCGCACAAGGTGGCCATCATCCCTGCGAATGTTCAACCAGGAACACTGCGTCTTTTGCAAGCAGACATTGATGCTGTGGTCGATTTTGAGCCGGGCGATGAAATTTCAGAACTCCGCAATCTTGATCCAGCCCTTCAAAGCATGGTGTTGTTCACATCTGGTAGCACAGGTAAGCCCAAGGCCATCACAAAAAGTCTTGCGCAGTTTGAAGCTGAGATGCAAGTGCTTGAAAAACAATTTGGACGCTTGATCGAAGGCTGCGGTTTTTTTGGCACTGCACCGCACCACCATTTGTACGGTCTGACATTCAGAATTTTTTGGCCGTTGAGTTCTGGACGCCCTACGGACAACCAAACCTGCACACAGCCACACATGATGCAGGCGCGACTGGCGGTATTGGGTGAGGGGGTGATGGTGTCTTCCCCTTCGCAACTGTCGCGGTGGCCAGAATTGTTGTCACTCAGAGGTATGACGCAACGCCCGCGCATGATTCTTTCGGCAGGTGGACCGCTGACTGAAAAAACATCCAGCACCTGGCAGCTTGAAATGGGTAGGGCGCCAACAGAAATTTTTGGCAGCAGTGAAACAGGTGTGATTGCTTGGCGCCGTCAAGACCAAAGCCATCTGTGGCAAGCGTTCGCGGGTATCCATGTGCAAGCCGATGCATCACAGGCGTTGCTTGTGTCATCACCCTTGTTGGGGTCGCTTCAAACATTGCGCATGGAGGATGTCGTGGAGATCCTGCCAGACCAACGGTTTGTTTTAAAAGGCCGTTTAGATCGAACAATCAAATTAGAGGAAAAACGGTTGTTTCTACCGGACATGGAAAACCGTTTGATCGATCACCCAGCTGTCGACGATGCCGTGCTGGTCTTGCTGACGGGCACCAGACAAACCTTGGGGGCCGTTGTTCTATTGAACAAAGAAGGCCGCCAACAACTTCAAAGTTTGGGACGGCGTGACTTCATTCAATCGTTGAAAAAACATTTGGTATTGCACTTTGAGCAAGTGTTGATACCCAAGCGTTGGCGGTTCCCGCAAGCGTTGCCCTTCAATGAAAGAGGCAAATTAGCCGCTGATGCAATTCAAAGTTTGTTTGCCCATGAAAACCGATAAGCAATGGATGCCGGTTTGGCAACTCAAAGCCATAGACCAGCAAAAAAGCCATGTCGAACTGCACCTCGACATCAGCAGGGATTTGAAATATTTTGAAGGTCACTTTCCTGGTTTCGGGGTGTTGCCGGGCGTGGTTCAAATCCATTGGGCGCAATGCTTGTCGCGTCAATTTTTTGATCTTCCGAAATTCGGCTTTGCCGGCCTTGAACACGTCAAATTCCAAGCGCTTGTGTTGCCCGGCACAAAAATTGACCTGAACTTGGCATGGCAGCCTGAACTACGCAAGTTGGGATTTGTTTTTCAAGATGCAGCCAAAGTGTATTCAAGTGGGCGTTTGCTGTGGAAGTCAGTGCCATGAACTTCAAACCCTGCCTTGTCATTCCCGTTTACAACCATGGTGCCGCCATTGAAAAAATGGCGCCTGAATTGGTTGCTCAGGGTTACCCCATATACATCGTGGACGATGGCAGTGACGACCTCACCAAACGAATGCTGCACAGTTTGAAGTTGCGGCATGAATTGATTCGCGTTGAACATTTGCCTGTCAATCAAGGCAAAGGGGTGGCCGTGATGCGTGGGTTCAAAAAAGCCTACGCTGACGGTTTCACACATGCGCTGCAAATCGATGCCGATGGCCAGCATGCGATCGAAGACATACCGAAATTCATGTCGATTGGGGTGGTTCATCCTGAAGCGATGGTGTGTGGTCAGCCCATCTATGACGCGTCTGTTCCCAAAGGCCGTTTGTACGGCCGGTATGTGTCGCACCTCTGGGTCTGGATTGAAACTTTGTCTTTCGACATCAAAGACTCGATGTGTGGATTTAGACTCTATCCGCTCGAGGCAACGGTGTCGTTGATGCAAAAAGTTCAAGTGCCTCAACGCATGGCGTTTGACACAGAAATTGTGGTTCGTTTGGCATGGCAAGGCGTAGCGATAAAAAACATACAGACGCCTGTTGTTTACCCAAAAGATGGGGTGTCGCACTTCAGACTATTCCAAGATAACTTGTCGATTGCAGGCATGCACACACGCTTGTTTTTTGGCCTGTTGCGCCGCCTACCCACGATGTGTCGCTCAAGGCTGACTGGGTTTCACGCCATGCATTGGGCTGCAGTGCGAGAGCGGGGGAGCGTGATGGGCATGCAAGTGTTAGCGTTATCGCTCAAATGGTTGGGCCCGCAGGCGACGGCTTGGGTATTGCATGTCGTGGTGGCTTATTACTTCCTCACTTCAACCAAAGTTCGATGGTCATCGCGTCAGTTTTTGCAGCGCGTTGCGCTGCATAACGGGACGGCTCAGCCGAGTTGGCATGACAGTTATTGCCATATGTATGCATTTGCGGCGTCGGCTGTTGACAAGTTTTCAGCTTGGCATACCCAATCCATATGGCGTGAGTGTGTAATTGAAAACCAAAACGAACTTGAAGCACTGATCGCAAGCAAGCGGGGAGCGCTGTTGATTGGTTCACATTTGGGCAATTTGGAGATGATGCGCGCACTGGCATCGCGCATACACAACTTCACCATCCATGCAATGGTAAACAGCACGCACGCGCAGCGGTTTCAAGAAATCATGCAATCCACAGGTAGCCATTTCACGCAAAACCAATTTGAGGTGGACGCGATTGGCCCTGACACAGCCATTGTTCTGAAAGAAAAAATCGATCAAGGCGAATGGGTCGCCATTGTGGGTGATCGCACGCCTGCGGATGACAAAGGACGTGTCGTGGCAGCCAATTTTTTTGGGGAGCCCGCATTTTTTGCGCAAGGACCTTACCTTTTGGCGAGTCTGTTGGAGTGCCCTGTGTATCTCTTTTTTTGCATCAAAAAAAATAACCAATACAACATTGTGTTTGAAAAATTTTCTGAAAAGATCGAACTGCAACGAAGCCTCAGAGCGCAAGAGGTGCAGGCATGGGTTCAACAGTATGCCAAGCGCTTAGAAGAACACGCTGCCGCAACACCTTTGCAATGGTTTAACTTTTTTGATTTCTGGCAGCCCCATCCAACCTTATGTTCCCCGCCAACTAAGAAAGTGTCTGTTACATGAAACCCTTGAGTGCAACCGTCGAGGTAGAGGTGCCATTTCATGATGTCGATGTCATGCATGTGGTTTGGCACGGACACTACATCAAGTACTTCGAAGTTGCCAGATGTGCACTGTTGCGTTTGTTCAATTACGACTATCCCGAGATGAGATCGTCGGGCTATGCCTGGCCCGTGGTTGCATGCCAACTGAAATACATCCGACCAGCTCGGTTTGGGCAATTGTTGTTGGTCACAGCCACCTTGATGGAGTTCGAGAACCGGCTAAAAATCAGCTACGAAGTCACAGACAAACTCAGTGGTGAGCGTTTGACCAAAGGCGTTTCCACCCAAGTCGCTGTCGATGTCCTCTCGGGTGAGTTGCAACTGGTGTCGCCACCTGTTGTGCATCAAGAACTCAGTCGCCTGTGGGGGTGTGCATGACTCGCCTGCAATTTTTACTCGGCACTCTGGGGATGTTTTGCGCGCCTGTGTGGGCTGCGACAAGCGAATTGTTGACTGCCATAGCGGCACAAATTGAGCAACACCCCGTGGTGCAAGCTGAATTTGTTCAAACCAAAAAAATGACCGCACTGCATCGGCCTTTGATCAGTCGTGGTCGATTGGTTTTTTCGCGACAAGATGGGCTTTTTTGGTGGATAGAAGAACCACTGAAGATGGGTTACTGGTTGGGTGAGGCAAAAATGGTTGAGATTTTGCCCAACGGCGAAAGGCGCGAACAGGCGACAGCTTCAAACCCTGCGCTGGCGCAAATCAGTCGCGTGATGCGCTCGATGCTGGCTGCGCAAGCATCAACCCTTGTTGAGAATTTTGATGTGCATGCGAGTGGTCGAACCTCTCAGTGGGTGTTAACGCTGGTGCCAAAGCAAGCACAACTGTTACAACATGTTCGGCGCATTCAATTGTCTGGTGGACGCTTTATCGAAGAGGTGGTGTTGGTAGAGCCCTCTGGTGACTCTACGCAAACGCGCTTCTTTTCGTCTGAGGCGATGCGTGAGCTTCCTGTCGGGTTGACGGGCCAGTTCACCAAAGCGCCGTGAGTTCGATGATGAAACGATTTCGCACCCCGCTTTACCAACTGTTATTGCTGTGGTGTGTACTGATGGCGCTTGTGCTGATTGCTGGGTGTTTGCAAGTGACGCAGGGCCGTCGGCTTTTGCAAACCAATTTGCTGACCTTGTTGCCGCCGACTGAAAACAGCGTTGTGGCTGAAATGGCCATTCAGCGCTTGTCTTCAGTGACAGAAAAACAAACCTTTTTTTTGATCGGCCACTCTCAAAGTGATCAAGCCATTGAGGCCGCAACCAAGTTCGCTGCGTTATTGCGTACATCTGGATTTTTTCCAAAGGTGACGGTTGCCTTTGACGGTTCACAGTGGCAACTGTTGCAGCAGTGGATAGGTCAGCACCGTTTCCGTTATATGTCGGATGCAGACCGTCATCTTTTGAGCGCTGAGTCCGCACCAGAGGATTTCCTGCTGCAAAGGGTGCAAACCAAATTGTTTTCGCCTGGTTTAAATCCACAAGCATTGAATTTCGTGGATGACCCGATGGGTTTTGCCGACGGTTGGTTCAACACTTTGCCCCTGCGTGCCATGAAGTTGGTGGCGCAAGAAGGTGTCTTGACTGTGCACGAGGCTGGCAAAACCTGGGTGTTCGTGGTGGCTTCTACGCAAGGTTCAGCCTTTGATCACGACTTGGCACAACCCACAATCAAAACCATCGATGACGCGCAACGCGCGATCGGTGAAGTAGAGGTCATTCGCGCTGGCCCGATTTTCCACGCAGAGGCTGCTAGGCAAAAAGCACAGCATGATGTTGACCTGATAGGGGCAGGTTCATTGCTCGGCATGTTGGGGTTGCTGTACTGGGTTTTCAGGTCCATCAGACCATTGGTCGGTGCCATGGTGACCGCTTTGGGGGGTGTTCTGGCGGCGTGTGTTGTTTGCATTGCTGTGTATGGCGAATTGCATCTGATCACATTGGTGTTTGGTGCCAGTCTGATCGGTGAAGCGGTGGACTATGCGATTCAATATTTCGCGGCACATGTGGACGCAGACTTGGGTTGGCACCCACTGCAAGAACTCAGGCGCATGGCATCCGGTTTGTCCGTTGCCTTGGCCACCAGTTTGTTAGGTTATGGGGCGCTTTGGTTGTCCCCATTTTTGGCCATGTCACAAATGGCGCTTTTCGCGATGGTCGGTCTGACAACAGCGTGGTTGGGTGTTTTCTTATTCATGCCTTGGTGGATGCGACGGCCCTCACGCCATCGATTTGAGGGGCGGGCAGAGATGCAACGCAAATGGTTGCATTTTTGGCAGACAAGCATGTCGCCGCTGTCTTGTTTTTTCATCGTTGTGGCGGTACTCGTGATATCGCTACCTGGTTGGCTCAAGATAGAGGCCCAAGACGATGTACGTCTGTTGATGGCCGCAGACCCAGCGATCTTGCAGCAAGAGTTACAGCTTAAATCGTTCACAGGCTTAGATCAGTCGAGTCAGTTTTTTCTCATTGAAGGATCTGACGAAAACGAGGTATTGACACGCGAGGAAGCGCTCCGAGATCTTCTGGCAACTCCACTACATCAAGAAGAATTGCAGAGTTATCAAGCCGTCTCGTTGTTCGTGCCTTCCCATGCTTTGCAAAACCGCGCCGCATCGGCTTGGGATCAGTTTGTTTTTTCACCTGCCAACCGATTGCAATTTGTTTTGAGTCGCTCAGGTGTTGAGGCGCATGTGGCCACTGATCTACGCGAAGAATGGTTGCGACAAGGTCGCACGCAGTTGGATGTTGCGCATTGGCTAGACCAAGCTGTTTCAGCACCGTGGCGTCATCTTTGGCTGGGTAGCACGGCACACGGTTATGCCAGCGTCCTATTGCCTATGGGACTGAAGCCTGGCGTGAACTTCGATCAACTTGCTGCGCAAGTGCCTGGTGTCAGGTGGGTGGACAAAGCCACCAGTGTCAGCCATTTGTTTCGCGACTACCGTTGCATAAGCGGGCTGTGGTTGGTTGCAACATGCGGTCTTATTTTTTGTTTGCTTGCATGGCGCTATGGTGTCAAAAGAGCGGGCGCTGTATTGATGCCCACTTGCTTGGCCATTGTGTTTTCGTTAGGTGCCTACGGATGGGTGGGGCATGTGCTGACGCTGTTCAACATGATGGCGCTGATGCTCGTGCTGGGCATTGGCGTGAACTATTCCATTTTCCTGGTGGAAGGCGGGGAAAGAAGTGTTGTCAATTTTGTGGGCGTGCAATTATCGGCAGCCACCACCTTGCTCTCATTTGGGCTGTTGTCATTCAGCAGCATGCCCGCACTTTCAGGTTTTGGTTTGAGCCTTGCGTTTGGCATCGCCCTTGCGGTGTTGTTGGCACCCATGACACTGAGCCTTGCGCCAACGGTGAGGACGCCCACATGAGGCGCGTGTTCGTCTTGTGGTTGATGGCATGGTTGACGGGTTGTGCGGCCATGCCTGAGCGTCAATGTGCCCAATTGCATGCTGAAGTGATGTACTGTTTGCAACCGGTTGAAGCGATGGGTGATGTCTCTGCGCTTCAGCAAGTGGATTTCAAATTTCCGCAACACAGCAACACGGTATTGGTCGAGTTTGAAACGGAAGGGCAAGCCTTCACCATTGCAGTGCTGACCCCAATGGGTCACAAGTTGATGCAATACAAATACATGCCATCCGAGATCATCCCTTTGGGTGGACTGCTGACAAAGTTCGATCCGGTGCTGTTAGCCGCCTTGGTGCAGTTATCAGTCTGGCCAAGCCCAAGCGTGACAAATGGCTTGCGTGGCAAGTTCGAGTGGACAGCAACGCAAGACCACCGTTGGTTGCGTACTGAGGGCAAAACGCTTATTGACATTGCAATGCATGGTCAGCAGCCAGTCCCTGACACCCTGTTGATTCAACTTCCTTTGCAACACATTGAATTGCACATTCAAACACTACAGCAAACACTGCCACCATGAAACCGTCGCGCCATTACTTGAATGCCATGGGCTTGATCAATGCCTTGGGCTGCACCCACCAGGAGGTGAGCACTGCTTTGTTTTCTGCTGATACATCCGGCATGCGCCTAGCGCATGACTTGCTCAATGGTCATGCCGTGCGTGTGGGGCGTGTGCATTCACCTTTGCCTGTTGTGCCAAAGGAACTTGAGAGTTTGGGGAGCCGTACATGTCAACTGCTTTTGGCGGCCATGTCAGACATGCAGCCAGCGATTGAAGCGGCATTGCGTAAATATGGTCGCGCCCGGGTGGCCGTCATCATCGGGACCAGTAACTCTGGGGTGGAAGAGGCAACACAGGCCATCACGCAGGCGGGTGTGGGGCACCGGCTCGATGCCTCATACCACTACCAGCAGCAAGAGCTTGGAACACCGGCACTTTTTGTGGCGCGTCATTTGGGTGTGACAGGGCCGGTCTATGCCATTTCAACCGCTTGCACATCCAGCGCCAAAGTGTTTGCGGCAGGTGCTCGGTTGTTGAATGCAGGTTTGTGCGATGCCGTGATTCTGGGGGGCAGTGATGCACTGGCGCGGTTGACCCTTTCTGGTTTCACCGCTTTGGAATCCACCGACACCGCCTTGACCAATCCCATGAGCAGAAATCGGCAGGGCATCAACATTGGTGAAGGGGCCGCGCTATTTCTGTTGAGCCGTGATGAGTCCGACATCGCTTTGCTAGGCACGGGTGAGAGTTGCGACGCACACCACATTTCAGCGCCACACCCCGAAGGCCTGGGCGCTGAATTGGCAATGCAGGCGGCACTTTCTTGTGCGGCATTGTCAGCCCATGAGGTTGACTATTTGAATTTGCATGGCACTGCAACACCCAAAAACGATGCCATGGAGGCATGGGCTGTATCGCGCGTTTTCTCGAATGGGGTGCCGTGCAGCAGCACCAAACCTCTCACGGGGCACCTGCTCGGTGCAGCGGGTGCATCTGAAGTAGCGCTGTGTTGGCTCGCATTGAAAGCGGGTCGATTGCCCCCTCATGTTTGGGACGCAGAGCCAGATGTCGGGTTGCCCCAACTGCCCTTGGTTGGCATGGGGCAAAAGTTTTCACGCGCGCGCCAACGGGTTTGCATGAGCAATTCATTTGCTTTTGGTGGCAACAACGCATCCGTTTTGATTGGAGATGCACGATGAATGCCATAGAAAGCCTGCCAGCCGTGGTTGACTTGTTGCCACACCGTGGCGAGATGTTGTTGCTGGACCGTGTCTTGGTTGTTGACGAGCCGGGCGTGACTGTGTTGGCACATGCAGGTGGACAAACTTGGTACGCAGACACGCCCAATACCATGCCTGCATGGATTGGCATCGAATTGATGGCACAGGCGATTGCCGCACATGTCGGGTGGCGCAAGGCGCAACGCGGCCTTTTGCCGCAACGGGGTGTCTTATTGGGCACGCGTGCGTATCACTGTGATATGCACTTCTTCGAGGGCGAACTTGAGATTGATGCCAACTTGTCATTCATTGACGAAAGTGGTCTGGGGGCCTATCGCTGTGCGATTCGCATGGGTGGCGCCGTGGTCGCCACCGCCAATCTCAAAGTCTTTGAACCAGAAGATTTTGAACAATTTTTGAATGCACAAATTTTTAACGCATCGATGGGGGCTTCATGAATCAACGACGTGTGCTTGTGACAGGCTCGAGCCGAGGTCTTGGCAGTGCCATTGCCAAACAGTTGGCGCAGGATGGTTTTTCAGTCACGCTGCATTGCAGAAATGGTTTGGTGCAAGCGCGCGCTGTGGCAGCTGACATGGCGCAACTGCAAGAAGTCGCACCGAACATATTGCAGTTTGACATTTGCGATCGCGCCTACACCCGAGAAGTTCTGGAAGATGACATGGCCAAGCACGGTGCCTATTACGGCATTGTTTGCAACGCAGGCATCACCCGTGACAATGCTTTCCCTGCATTGAGTGCGCAAGATTGGGATTCGGTCATCCACACAGATTTGGATGGATTTTTCAATGTGGTGCAACCGCTCACCATGCCGATGGTGCGCGCTAAAAAGGGCGGACGCATTGTGACCGTTTCTTCTGTGTCTGGGGTCATGGGTAACCGAGGGCAGGTGAATTACAGCGCCGCCAAAGCCGGACTCATCGGTGCCACCAAAGCACTGGCTGTTGAGTTGGCAACCCGACAGATCACCGTCAATTGCGTGGCACCAGGATTGATTGAAACGGAAATGACGCATGCACTGCCCATCGACGAAGCGCTCAAGATGATTCCGATGAATCGCGTCGGTCAGGGCAAAGAGGTTGCAGCAGCAGTGTCTTTTTTGATGTCGGATGGCGCGTCCTACATCACCCGACAAATTTTGGGTGTCAATGGAGGGGTGGTCTGATGCGTCGCGTTGTGGTCACGGGCATGTCAGGCATCACGGCCTTGGGCGACTCATGGGACACCATCGAGCCGCACCTACGCGCTGGCAGGAATGCTGTGCGCAGAATGCCTGAGTGGGACTTCGTCAAAGACTTGAACACTCGCTTGGGTGCTCCCGTGGATGGGTTTCAAACGCCCACACATTACGCCAGAAAAATGGTGCGCTCGATGGGGCGTGTTTCTCTGATGGCCGTGCGCGCAACAGAGGTCGCGCTGGCACATGCTGGTTTGTTAGACGATGCCAGCATTCGAGATGGCCGCATGGGGGTGGCATACGGATCGTCATCCGGCAGCGTTGAGCCCGTGCGTGTGTTTGGCAAGATGCTAGACACCGGTTGCATGCAAGGTGTGACATCCACCAGTTATGTGCAAATGATGGCCCACACCACGGCGGTCAACATCGGACTTTTCTTTGGACTTCAGGGGCGAATCATTCCCACATCGAGTGCTTGCACATCGGGCAGTCAAGGCATTGGGTATGCCTATGAAGCGATCAAGTGGGGACGCTTGCCTCTGATGGTGGCAGGTGGGGCTGAAGAAATATCTGTCTCGGGGGCTGCTGTGTTTGATACATTGTTTGCGACCAGCACGCAAAATGATTCTCCGATGCTCACGCCACGGCCATTCGATCTTGCGAGAGACGGTTTGGTGGTTGGCGAAGGCGCCGCAACACTGATCCTTGAAGATCTAGAGCATGCGCTTGCACGAGGTGCCATACCCTTGGCTGAACTCGTTGGGTATGCATCCACCTCAGATGGCACACATGTCACTCAGCCACAAGCGCAAACCATGGGGCAAGCCATGACATTGGCCTTGAAGGATGCGGGCCTCGAGGCGGCAGACATTGACTATGTCAGTGCTCACGGCACGGCGACTGACATTGGCGATATCGCTGAATCACAAGCCACCCATGCTGTGTTTGGTTCTCGCATTCCGATCAGTTCGATGAAAAGTTACTTGGGTCACACACTGGGTGCTTGCGGTGCGATTGAAGCTTGGTGGGGCATCGAGATGTTGCAAAAGTCTTGGTTTGCGCCAACGCTGAATTTGACCGATCCAGATCCTGCATGCGCCGAACTTGACCACCTGGCATCTGCAGGGCGCCCAATTCAGGCAAGGCACATCATGAGCAATAACTTCGCTTTTGGTGGCATCAACACCTCGCTCGTATTTAAGTATTTGGTTTGAATAAGTTGGTCTAATGTATTAAAATATTGACACTATTGTTTCTTTATAGGGAAAAATCATGAAAATTTTGCATTGGGCATTGGGCTTGATCATGGCTGTGTCAGCGGGTATAGCGTTCGCGAGAGGGCCCGTTGCGCTTATGAATTTCGAAAATGTGGCTTACAAAACATCAAGCGGCAAAAAACCAAACGATACCCAAATGCAACAGGCGATCAGCCGTGCCGGAAGTTTGTACCAATGGAGTACCACACCCAATGGCGAGAACAAGGCGGTTGCAACGGTGAATGTGCGTGGCAAGCATGGTGTGGTGGTGGACATTTCTTGGAATGCAGAGACCTTCAGCATCATTTACAAAAGTAGCGTGAACATGGACTATGCAGACCAAGCCAGAGGCATCAGCATGCAGTCTGGCCCGGTCATTCACCCTTCTTACAACAAGTGGGTGGCGTCTTTGCGCGACAGCATTCAAAGTGAGTTGTCAAGACTCTGATCGTTTGCATTGAGGCGTGTTGCGGTCACAGGGTTGGGCATCGTTTCTTGTCTTGGAAACGATCTGGAGACTGTTGCCAAGCATCTTCGCCAAGGCCACTCAGGTATCTCGTTTCAACCTGAATACGCCCAAAGAGGTTTCAGATGCCAAGTGGCCGGCATTCCAGATATCAGCCAAGAACCGCCAGTGCCCCGCAAGTGGCGACGGTTCATGGCGGATGGTGCTTTGTTTGCCTATCACGCGATGCACAAGGCCGTGCAAGACGCTGGTCTGACAACGCAGCAAGTTGCTTCCCCCCGATCTGGTTTGATCATTGGCTCTGGGGTAGGTTCACCGCTCGAGTTGTCGCATGTCATTGATGTGGTGCGAGCCAAAGGCTTGAGCAAGGTGCCTCCTTATGGCGCCCCCCGCATCATGGGTAGCTCGGCATCGGCCAATTTGGCCACTGTTTTTGGTATTCAGGGACTCAGCTTCACTGTTGCTTCCGCATGCGCGAGTTCGGGGCACAGCATAGGTTTGGCGGCCGACCAAATTCGCAGTGGTCGACAAGACATCATGTTTGCCGGTGGTGCAGAGGAAGTGGCATGGACCACGGTTTTTCCTTTTGACGCCATGGGCGTTTTATCCACCGCATACCAAGATCACACCGCTTCGCGCCCCTACGATGCGGGGCGTGATGGGTTTGTGATTTCGGGTGGTGCAGGCCTGATTGTTTTAGAGGATTGGGCGCATGCGGTCCAACGCAAAGCGCGCATTTATGCTGAGCTCACAGGGGTGGGTCTGGCATCTGATGGTTATGACATGGTTCAGCCTGACCCCAGTGGCGCTGTGCGAACCATGCGCATGGCTTTGGCTGAGGCTGGTCATGCCATTGATTACATCAACACGCACGCCACTTCAACCGTTGCAGGAGACATCAGCGAACTGACGGCGATCAAAACTGTGTTTGAAAAACACATGCCACTGATCTCTTCCACCAAAGGACTGAGCGGTCACGCCATCGGTGCAGCGGCAGTTCACGAAGCCATTTACGGTTTACTGATGATGCGCGATGGCTTTGTGGCGGGTTGTGCGAATGTGCAAACACTTGATCAAGCATGCGATGGTTTTCCGATTGCACAAGCTTCTGTCAAACAGACCATTCAAGCATTCATGTCCAATAGTTTTGGGTTTGGCGGCACCAATGCCAGTCTTGTCTTCAAGCAAGCGGAGGTTTAACAGCCATGGCATTGAACAGCGTTTCTTCGCGGGGTGTGCCGGGTGCTTGAACAACGAGTGGATGTACCGTTTGGTGGAATCCGCAAAAAGCAAGACACCGCCGGGACGCAGGACACGAAAAAATTCTTGGAGTACTTGTTCTTGCTCAATCGCTGCCGCATGTCCTGCCATCAATGGTTGCAGTTCATTCAGGGCCCGACGCAATACATGCACGTTCCAAGTGCGTGACGGCAAAAAAAGATTGCCAATGTGTGTCTCCTCTATGAAAAGCAGGGGTTGTTCTATGTTTTGCATGAGGTGTGAAGGCTCCTAAAGAATCAGGTGTTGAACGATGTTTGAAAAAATTTTGCGACTGGGGTCTGACAACTTTGCTTCGTTCGCGATTCAAACCATTGACGTTCTAGCTCAGCTTGACTTGACGATTTTGGCTATCGATGAATATGAAGTGACAGTTGTGATTGGAAGGATAGAGGGTCAAATTCCAAAACCTTATGACTCAAAAAAAACACAAAGTGAGCAGGTTAGGATTGCCTTGAAGCGAGGTTTGCAATCCACATTCCCTGAGTTTGAAGCGCAAAGTTGGTGCATTTCCAAGCCCAACAGAGGTAGGGCGTGCGTTTCTGGGCCTCTTGGGCTTGATGTGAGCCTTTCACACAGCCGATGTTGGGGGGCAAGTGCCTTTACTACCCGCGGAGCGATTGGTATTGATGTTGAAACCCTTTCGAGACGCTTGAAGGAAGATACATGGGCGTTGTTTCTCAGTGCTTTTGAAATCGACTGGATGCGTCATGTCTCCCAAGAGAACATCGCCATCAAAGCACTGGCGTTATGGTGCGCCAAAGAGGCTTACCTGAAAGCATCACAACAGGCGGGGAAGGTTTCAATGAGCGACATCGTGTTTTCTTCCGAACTAGAGATTTTGTCTGTGCGGGGTGTCATGGTGAGAGATCAATGGATAACGCAAGTTTGGCAGGTCGATGCCGATTTCTTGCTGGCACTTTGTTGGAGCCCTCAGCGGAGTTAATTGCGCCTATGCGTCGCTCTGAAGTTCGCCATGCATCAGCACACAAGCTTTTTTTGACGGCTGATGGGTTGAAACCCTAGTCCAAACATAAGTACATCTTATCTAGACTGTGAGCATGACTAACTCACAAGACAAGCAAACATGAATAAGCAATCAAAGTGTCGCCATTTTTTCCAACAAGCAGCGTTGGTGCTGGGTGCGCTCATGGTCAGTACTTGTGTGACATCGTCCTGGGCGCAAACAGCCAAATGGCCGACAAAAACCATTCGCATCGTGGTCGCCTTTCCACCTGGGGGGTTGACCGATGCGTTGGCCCGTAGCTATGGCGAACACCTCTCTGGCAAACTGGGTGTGCCTGTTGTGGTGGATAACAAACCTGGTGCCGGTGCCATCATTGGCATTGACGCAGTGGCCAAATCGCCACCCGATGGTCACACACTCATCATGAGCACATCTGGCACGGTGTAGCAAAACCGTGTGCTTTACTCCAAACTGCCGTACAACTTGGACAAAGACCTCACGCCCATCACGGTGTTCCCCTCAGGGCCATTGGTGGTTGGCATCAACGACAAAATTCCTGCCAACAACTTGGCAGAGTTTGTGGAGTGGGCTAAAAAGAATCCCACATCGATGGGCACCTATGCGCCAGGTTCGTATCCCCACATGGTGGCTGATCAGACCAATCGTCGATTTGGTACACAAATTCAATCGGTGCATTACCGCGGTGAAGCACCTATGTGGCTCGATGTGGCTTCAGGTCAAGCGCAAATCGCCATTGGCAGTTATATCGCTTTCAATGCCGTGGCGGCACGCGGTGTTCGCCCGATTGGAGTTACTGGACGATATCGCTCACCCAAGTTGCCCAATGTGCCCACCTTGATGGAGCAGGGTGATACAGCCAAATTGGTGACACTTGAGGGAGGTTTGCCCATGATGGCGCCCACTGGTACGCCAGAGGTGGTGCTCAAACGCTTGGCCGACGAAGCCGTGGCTTGGTCAAACACAGAAAAAGCTGCCAAGTTACGAGAGACATTTGCCATTCCCAACAAGCCCAAGAATTTGGCAGAGACACGCAAGGATTGGGAGGCTGAGGTGCCTGTTTGGATTAAGTTGGCGGTTGATTTGGGGGTTAAGTTGGATTGAGAAGAATCAGCAGTCAGTTCGCCAAGCGCACTGACTGCAGTTGCGGGCCATCAGATGCATGACCGCACAAATGTTTTGGGCTTCAATCCACCCGCCCAATTCGCTGCACCAACCCTGACATGTCCTTGGCCTCGGTGGACACATATTTTTCAAAATCACTTGTGTCTTGAAACATGAATGAAGTACCCGAAGCTGCCAAGGCTTGTTGCGCGCGGGTATCTTGCGCAGCAAATTTGGCGGCTTGACGCAATTTCTCAATCACTGCAGCAGGTGTGTTGGCAGGCACAAACAAACCAGACCATTGCGCATACTGAATGGACACGCCCACTTCTTTCAAGCTCGGCACATCAGGCAAGCTGCTCAAGCGACCATCGCCCCAATGGGCGAGTGCACGCAGTTTGCCAGCTTTGATTTGCTGTACCACGCTGGCTGGTCCTGTCGAGAGTGCATCGATTTGGCCCGACAACAAACCCATCACCGCTGGGCCTGCGCCTGTGTAGGGCACATGCAACATGAAGGTGGATGTGGCAGCTTTGAGCTGCTCCATCGGCACATGCATGGTGCCGTAGTTACCAGATGAGCCAAACGAAATTTTGGCGGGGTTGGCTTTCACATACGCTTGAAATTCTGCATAGGTTTTCCAAGGGCTGTCAGCGCGCACCACCAACACGGTGGGGTCGGCAGTGAAGCGTGCAATGGGTTTGAGTTGGTCGAGTTGAAACATGGGCGCGCGTTTCAAAACTTTGTCTGCTTCAGGCAGCACCACGATAGAGGACAAAGCCATGAGCACGGTGTAACCATCGGCTTTGGATTTGGCCACTTGCGCCATGCCAATGCCGCCACCCGCGCCGCCTTTGTTTTCAATCACCACCGATTGCTTGAGATAACGGCCCATGGCCTCTGCAACTGGTCGTCCCACAGTATCAGCCACACCGCCAGGGGGGAATGGCACGAGCATGGTGATGGGCTTGCTGGGGTAATCGTCTTGCGCTTGGGCAAGTGGTGCCATGCCAATCAACAGGGTCAAGAGCAACCATGGCCGTATAAAAGTGACTCGCATCATGTAGGTCTCCAGTTACACAAATTTGTTTTCAATGTGTCCAATGCCATCAATCTCAACACGCACCACATCGCCTTTTTGCAAATAACGAGGAGGCTTCAAACCCATGCCCACACCTGCGGGTGTGCCGGTGGCAATGATGTCGCCTGGGTAGAGGGTGATGCCGCGTGAAATGGTTTCGATCAATGTAGGAATGTCAAAGATCATGTTTTGTGTGGGGCCTTCTTGGCGCTGTTCGCCATTGACCCAGCAGCGCACGCGTGTTTGGGTGCCATCAAGTTCGTCGGCTGTGACCAACCAGGGGCCCATGGGGCAGAAGGTGTCAAACGATTTGCCCATGTCCCATTGTTGGTGACGCATTTGCACATCGCGTGCGGTGACATCGTTGACCACGGTGTAGCCATAAATGTGTTGCATCGCGTTGGCAGCAGAAATGTTTTTGCCGCCTTTGCCGATGATGACAGCCAGCTCGGCTTCGTAGTCGATTTGCGCGGACACCGCTTCGCCGGGTAAGTGCACATCGTCGGTGGGGCCGACTACGCACTCGGGCACTTTGGTGAACACAATGGGCCAAGCTTGCGTGTTGGTGTTGCTGTCTTTGAAGACGGTGGCAGACAGCTCTTTGGCATGCTCGTGGTAGTTGCGACCGACGCACCAAATGTTGCGGCGTGGGATGGGAATGGGCGCTTCGAGATGCACATCAGCGATGGCTGTGGCGTTGCCAGCGAGTGCGGGCATGGCGCCGCCTGCGATGACGGTTTCGATCAAGCGCAATGCGCCATGATGTGCCACCTCAGCGCTGACTTGAAACGCGGTCACATGTTGACCATCGGCAGAGACAAGGCCGACATGACGCTGGTTTTGGTAACGGTAGGTGGCAATGCGCACAAAGAGCTCCTAGTGTTTTTTAGAGCTTGCAATGCTATATCGTGGCTTACAAGTTACCAAGCCGGTGTTGTCATGTGCATTACATGGCTGACGCGAGTGCCAAGCTACTCAGCGTTTGCCGATCAGGCCTGAGGCGAGGGCGGTGCCCAGCACGATGAGCACGGCGCAGCCGAGCATCCAAGTGGTGACGATTTCGTCTAAAAAAACCACACCGATGAGGTTGGCAAACACGGGAATCAAATAGGTGACGGTCATGGCGCGCGCAGGGCCGGTTTTGGCCATCAAACGAAAGTAAAGCACATAGGCCAAGGCGGTGCAAAAAAAGCCAGCAATGCCTAAGGCCAGCCAAGCCCTCAGAGGTACGGCGTGGTCTGGCCAAAAATACAAGCCCGGCAACAACAAACCAAGGCTTGCGCCCCACAAACTGCCGGTGCTGGTGACCATGGCGGGCACACCTTTGAGAAAGCGCTGGGTGTAGCTGCCTGCAATGCCGTAGCAGAGCGTGGCCAAGAGGCATGCGGCCATGGCGAGACCCATGCCTTCGGGGTTAAACGACAAATCGCCTGACACATGGCTGGCGAGCAATGCCACGCCGCCAAAGCCCAAGCCTAAACCCAGCGCGCGTGACCAACTCAGACGGTCACCCAACCAAACGTGTGCCACCAATGCGCCAAACAATGGTGTGGTGGCATTCAGGATGGACGACAAGCCAGTGCTCAAATGCAGCAGCGCATAGGAATAGCACGCAAAGGGAATGCCTGCGTTCAGCAAACCTGAAAACAAAGTGTGTTGCCAGTTGTTAACCAACACAGGCAATTCGCGTCGCCACATCAACACAGGGGTCAACATGCATGCAGCCAGCGTGACACGAACCCAAGCGGTGGCAAAAGGGCCGAAGGCATAAGCGCCTTCGCGCATGAACAAAAACGACGAGCCCCACAGCATGGCCAACAGCACAAACTCGGGCAGCCATTGGCGCCAAGGCAATGCAGCGTTCATGCGTGTTGTGCTTCCAGTTGCAACAGGTGTCGTTTGCGTTGTAAACCACCTGCGTAACCGGTGAGTGCGCCATTGGTACCCATCACACGGTGGCAAGGAACGATCACGCTCAAAGGGTTGCGTCCCACGGCGGCACCAACAGCACGAAAAGCGCTGGGTCTTGCAACGGCATGTGCGATATCAGCATAAGAAGTGGTTTGGTTATAGGGAATGTTTTGCAGTGCAGTCCACACCGATTGTTGAAACGGTGTGCCCCACAGGAAATGCAAGGGCAGATCAAACTGTTTCAGTTCACCCTTCAAATACGCAAGCCACTGTTGATGTGCTTGGCGCAGCAAAGGATGCTGTTGATCGCGCTGCCATGTTTGCACGCTGGGCAAGCGCGCTTGGTTGTGAAACCAGCAACCTACCAAGCCTTTATCGGTGCCAGCAAAAAGCACTTCGCCCAGAGGGGTGGCATGGCGTGCATAGGCCACATCTGGGCTGGCGGGTGAGCGGCGCTTTGAAGAGGTGGGCATATGTGGTGTGTTGGTGGGTTTTGAGGGGTGTTGGCATCATAGGTCAGCCAGAAAAATCAGGTGTCAGCCTCTCTACAATTGGCCTATGCAAGTCAATTCTTCTATTTTCAAAGCTTATGACATCCGTGGTGTCGTTCCCTCAACATTGAACACCGATGTGGCCCATGCCTTGGGCCGCGCTTTTGGCACCCACGCGCGCAAGTCGGGTGAAACCACCGTGGCGGTGGGCCGCGATGGTCGTCTCAGCGGGCCTTCTTTGGTCGAAGCGCTGGTGCGTGGATTGGTAGAGGCCGGTGTGCAAGTGATTGATGTGGGTGCGGTGACCACGCCCATGTTGTACTTTGCTGCGAGCACCTTGTGTCAAAGCGGTATTCAAGTGACGGGCAGTCACAACCCAAAAGATTACAACGGTTTCAAAATGGTGCTGGGTGGACGCGCTATTTATGGCGATGAAATTCAGGGCCTGCGCGAGATCATGCAAGCGGAGAGTTGGGTGTTGCAAGCCGGTGGTGCGGTCAAGCAAGTGGATATTTCAGCCGATTACCAACAGCGCATCGTGAGTGATATTCGCATCAGCCGCCCCATGAAAATTGTGGTGGATTCGGGCAACGGCATTGCGGGTGCATCGGCGCCTGCGATTTTCCGTGCATTGGGCTGCGAGGTGTTGGAGCTTTTCAGCGAAGTGAATGGCCACTTTCCCAACCACCATCCCGACCCCAGCAAACTCGAGAATTTGAACGATGTGATTCACGCACTCAAAACAACAGATGCTGAATTGGGTTTGGCTTTTGATGGCGATGGAGACCGCTTGGGCATCGTGACCAAAGATGGGCAAATCATTTTTCCCGATCGACAAATGACTTTGTTTGCGCAAGATGTGTTGTCGCGCGTGCCCGGTGGCGCCATCGTGTTTGATGTGAAGTGCTCGCAACGTTTGGCGCCTGCCATTCGTGCTGCGGGTGGTGAAGCGGTGATGTTCAAAACCGGACACTCGCTCATCAAGGCCAAGATGAAAGAAATCAATTCACCTTTGGGTGGTGAGATGAGTGGTCACATCTTTTTCAAAGAACGTTGGTATGGTTTTGACGATGGCACCTATGCAGGTTGCCGTTTGTTAGAAATTGTCAGCCGCAGTGCCAATGCCAGCGATGTGCTCAATGCTTTGCCCACCAGCCATTCCACCCCTGAGTTGAATGTGGCTTGCCAAGAGGGCGAGCCGCATACTGTGAGCGCTGCTTTGCAACACCTTGCAGCTACAGAGGGTTTGCCATCGCCTGAATTCAAGCCTGAGTTGTGTGCCATCGATGGTTTGCGCATCGACTGGTCGGATGGTTTTGGTTTGATTCGTGCGTCAAACACCACGCCGGTGTTGGTGTTGCGATTTGAAGGTCAAACCCCACAAGCTTTGGCACGCATTGAACACGACATGTTGGCGTTGTTGCGTTGCGTCAAACCTGACGCAGCGTTTCAAGCGTCGGCGCATTGAGTGAAGTCAGGCTTCAACGCCCTATGAAGGTTTTGATCGTCAAGCTTTCATCCTTGGGGGATGTGATTCAAACCACACCCGTGGTGAACGATTTGCACCGCTGTGTGCCCGATGTGCGCATTGACTGGGTGGTGGAAGAAGGCTTTGCAGATTTGTTGAGCCGCGTGCAAGGTTTGGACCGTGTCATTCCCTGTGCCCAACGCCGCTGGCGCAAAACCCCTTTTGCTGCGGACACACGCCTGGCGTGGCGTGCGTTTTGGCAAACTTTGCAAGCGCAGTCGTACGACGCGGTGATTGATTTTCAAGGGCTGATCAAGTCAGCCTATATTGCACGCGGCGCCAAGCTCACGGCTTCTGGCTTTTCTGCAACCTATGGCAACGCGAGCGATCTGTGCGCGTATGAGTGGCCGGTGAAGTGGATGCTCAAGCAAACTGTGCCGATGGAAAAAACCATCCATGCGGTGGCCCGTTATCGAACGCTGGCTGCACGTGCCTTGGGCTATGAAAGCGCAGGTGTGTTGGCTGATTTACCGACTTACCCATTTGCTCTGGCACCTGTTGACCAACGCCGTGGCGTGATGTTCGCACATGGCACCACGCGGCTGGACAACGAATGGCCTCTCGAACACTGGTTGGCTTTGGGACAAAAAATCATCGCGCAAGGCGATGTGGTGTATGTGCCTCACGCCGGTGAACGCGAGTTGGCCTTCGCGCAGCAATTGGTGGCGCAACTCGGCGAGGGCGCGCAAGTGATGCCGCGCTTGTCGTTGGCGCAGGTGTGTGACGCCATGGCGCAATGCAAAGGCGTGGTGTCGGTTGACTCAGGTTTGGGACATTTGGCCGTGGCCTTGAATTTGCCAGTGGTGCAGTTGTTCAGTCAACCGCGCATTCAGCGCGCTGGCCCTGTGGGTGTGGCACACCAATGTGCGATAGGTGGCGACCATGTGCCAAGCGCTGCACAAGCATGGCAAGCATGGTGCGACTGTTTGGATGCGTTGCCATGATGCGTTTTTTTTACACGGTGTTGGTGTGGGCCATTCAGCCTTTGTTGCGCCGCAAATTGCAACGGCGTGGACAAAAAGAAGCGGGCTACTTAGAAGCCATTGAAGAACGCTTTGGACATTACACCGCACCTGCAGAGCTAGAGAAAAATTTGGTGTGGGTGCATGCGGTGTCCTTAGGTGAATCGCGTGCAGCGGCTGTGTTGATTGAAGCCTTGCGAACACAACAACCGAATGTGCGTATTTTGTTAACGCATGGCACAGCCACGGGACGCGCACAAGGCAAGAGTGTGTTGCGCGAGGGTGATGTGCAAGTGTGGCAGCCGTGGGACACGCCTGTCATCGTGCGCCGGTTTTTGCATCACTTCAAACCACAAGTGGCTTTGGTTTTAGAGACTGAGGTGTGGCCCAACTGGGTGGCTGCGTGTCAGCAGGCCCAAGTGCCCTTGTTGCTGGTCAACGCGCGCATGAGTGACAAAAGTCAGCAACAGGCAAAACGTTTAAGCTGGTTGTCACGCCCGGCTTACCTTGGCTTGTCGGGAGTGTGGGCGCAAACCGAAGCGGACGCAGCGCGTTTGCGTGATTTGGGTGCCCATGTCCAAGGGGTGACGGGTAATTTGAAATTTGACGCCAAACCTGACCCGCGCAATTTGGCGCTGGCTTTGTTGTGGAAAGAGCGTTTGACACGCCCGGTGGTGATGTTGAGCAGCTCCAGAGAAGGCGAAGAGCAAATGTGGCTCGATGCGCTTCAGGCTTTGTCAGATCAGCAACTGCAAGGGCAAGCGCATGTGCATGATGTGCAATGGCTGATCGTGCCGCGTCACCCACAACGGTTTGACGAAGTGGCAACATTGTTGGCAGCGCGAGGATGGCAGGTGTCGCGCAGACGTGAATGGCAAGATGGGCCACCGGCTTTGGATGCAGGCTCTACTGATTCAAGCCCTGTGGTTTGGCTGGGTGACAGTTTGGGTGAAATGGCTTTGTATTACGGTCTGTCTGATGCCGCTTTGTTGGGTGGTAGCTTCGAGCCATATGGTGGTCAAAATTTGATCGAGGCTACGGCTTGTGGTTGCCCGGTCGTGATGGGACCGCACACCTTCAACTTTGCTGAAGCCGCAGAACTGGCGCAAGAAGCGGGTGCTGCTCTTCGCGTTCAAAACATGGCACAAGGCATGACCACTGCATTGCAATTGGTGAATTCAGGGGCTGATGAAAATGCCTATGTGGCGGCTTGCTTGGCATTTTCGCAAGCCCACCGCGGTGCGGCACAACGCACGGTAGAGGCGGTGTTGCCTTATTTGAATCAGAACGCTAAGCGCTGATGCGTACCCTCATCAAGGCGCCAACAAGCTGTTGATGGACTCTAAGTCTTGTGGTGTCAAAGTGCCTGCGGCTTGACGCAATTTCAAATTACCCACCAACACGTCGTAACGCGCTTTGGCCAAATCACGCTTGGTTTGGTACAACTGACTTTGTGAATTGAGCACATCGATGTTGATGTTCACACCCACCGAGTAACCCAGTTTGTTGGCATCGAGTGCGCTTTGGCTAGAGGCTTCGGCTGCTTCGTACGCTTTGACTTGGCTCAAGCCTGCGATCAAACCAAAGTAAGCGGTGCGCGTAGCTTGCGCGGTGTTGCGCTTGGCCGCTTCAAAGTCAGACTGTGCTTTGTTTTCAAGTGCTGCGGCTTCTCTCACGCGGTACATGGTGCTAAAGCCTGCAAAGAGGGGCACATTCAACACCACTGCTGCGGAGGGGTTGAAGATGTGCGAGCCTGTGACGGTGGTGGCGCTGCCATCCACATTTCGAATGCCAGAGTAAGACACTTGTGCATCCAGTGTGGGTTTGTGACCTGCATTGGCTTTGTCCACTTCAAGCTTGGCAACTTCATAGGCCAGCATGGCTTGCTTCACTGCGGGACTAGCAGCTTCTGATTGCGAGACCCATTCGTCCACAGACTCTTTGGGTGGTTCGACCAGCTTAGAGTTGTTGGCCAAGCGTTTGGGCTGTGCATTTTGTAAGCCCACCACCAAATCAAGTGCCAAGCGTTTGATGCGCAAATCATTTTCAGCCGCAATTTCTTGGGCCGTGGTGAGGTCAAAGCGTGCCTGTGCATCGCGCACACCTGTGATGGTGGCGGTGCCTACTTCGAAGTTGCGTTTGGCTGAAGCCAACTGCTCACCCACGGCTTGCTTTTGTGCTTTCACAAAGGCCAAGCTGTCTTCACTGGTGAGTACATCGAAATAAGCTTGTGAAACACGTACCAACAAATCTTGCTCGGCAACTTCGTATTGAGCCGCTGCTTGTTGCAACTGTTGGCCACCTTGACGGTATGCAGCCCATGCCGCTGGGCGGTAAAGAGGTTGCGTGAGCGTGACAGCACCTGTACCGGTACCATACAAGCGGTCTTGCGCGAGCACTTGTGAACCATCGTTACGGACTTCCAACTTTGTGCGCGACACTGACCCAGTCAGTGCAATATTCGGCAAGATGCCTCCCAACGCCTGATTGGCTTTTGCCAAATTGGCTTCAAACTGAGCTTTGGCAGAAATGAAACCTGCGTCATAACCACGCGCTGCGTCGTATAACTCTTGCAAACTTTGCGCCTGTGCCGAAGTTGCGGCAAAAGCCATGGCCACAGAAGCCACCAAGGGCAAGGCTTTAAAAAGTGAACGAGAGAGCATGACGCGGTTCTTTCAAAAATCAGTATGTCGGCACAGTGTGATCGACTTGCGAGGACCAGGCGTTGATGCCGCCTGAGATGTTAGCCACATGCGCAAAACCTTGTTGCGCTAAAAATGCTGCCACCTGCATGCTGCGGGCACCATGGTGACACAAGCAAGCAATGGGCTGTTCGCGCGACAGTTCATCCAATCGTGCAGGAATGGTGTTCATGGGTATGCATTGCAATTGAAAACCATTGGCTTTGACGCTTGCGGTTTGCACTTCCCAAGCTTCGCGCACATCGAGCACCAGTGTTTGCCCAGCAAAGGCCTTGGCTTCAATCCAGTCGGCCAGTTGTGCGGGTTGAATTTGATCGATCATGTGCGTTGTCAAAAGTGAATATCAAAAGTGAAACCGTGAAGGCTCAGCAAAGCCTTGCAGGCGTGGGGCATGTGTGTCCCACAGAGCATGTGTTTCCCAAGTGGCTTCGCCAGTGCGTGTGAACACAGTGGCGGTCATGATGGGCTCGTTGCCCACGATGGCGATCAAACGGCCAGACACTTTGAGTTGTTTGAGCAAAGCCTGTGGCACTTCGGCCACCGAGCCACCCAACACGATGGCATCAAATGGGCCATCGGACGCAGCACCTTCGCTGCCATCGGCCACACGCACATCCACATTGGTCACGCCAGCGCGCTGCAAATTTTGACGCGCGGTGTTGGCCAGTTCGGGGTTGATTTCGAGGCTGACCACGCGTTCGGCGCGTGCAGCCAACAAGGCAGCCAAGTAGCCACTGCCCGTGCCAATGTCGAGCACTTTTTCGTGGCCCGTCAGCTGCAAGTCGTGCATCAAGCGCGCATCCACGCGTGGGGGCACCATCTCTTGACCATGGCCCAACGGAATGTCTGTGTCGGTGTAGGCCAAAGCTTGGTAGGCGGTGGGCACGAACAACTCACGCGGTACATTCGACAGCACATTCAGCACGTTGGGGTCGAGCACTTGCCAAGGGCGAATTTGTTGTTCGACCATGTTGAAGCGGGCTTTTTCTAAGTTCATCTCAATAACTCCGAAGACTGATTTTTTGAATCCAAAAATTTTAACGGGGTGAGCTGGCAGAGCCTGACAGCCATTTGCGGCGCATCCACTTGGCCAAATCGTCCAAATAGCAATACACCACAGGAACGACTACCAAAGTTAACAGCGAGGAGGTGATCACCCCGCCTATCACCGCTTGACCCATGGGCGCGCGTTGTTCAGAACCTTCTGATAACGCAAAGGCCAGCGGCACCATGCCAAAAATCATGGCCAAGGTGGTCATCAAAATGGGGCGCAAACGCACTTCAGCAGCCATCAACAAAGCTTGGTTGCGCGGCAAACCTGGTTTGACGGCGCCGTCGGGGGCGGTGGTTTCTTCTTGGGCTCGGATGGCAAAGTCGACTAACAAAATCGCATTTTTGGTGACCAAGCCCATCAACATGACCATGCCAATGATGGAGAACATCGACAAGGTCGAGCCAAACAACAAGAGCGCCAAGACCACCCCAATGAGGGTGAGCGGCAAGGCCGTCATCAGTGCCAGCGGTTGCAAAAAGCTTTTGAACTGACTGGCCAAGATCATGTAGATGAAAACGATGGCCAACACCAGTGCCGACAAAGCGTAACCAAATGACTCTTGCATGTTTTTGGTAGAGCCACCAAATTGATAGCGGTAGCCGGGGGGCAACTGCACGGTGTCCATGATTTTGCGAATGTCGTTTGACACTTCACCAGCAGAGCGGTTGTACACATTGGCATTGATGGCCACTTCGCGCATGAGGTCGCGTCGGTTGATTTGGTTCGGGCCTGTACCTTCGGTCACTTGCGCAAATTGGTTCAACCGTGCCACGCGTGTGCTGCCATCTGCTGTAGTGCCGACATTGAATGGCAAGCGTTCTAGGTCTGACAATGCGTTGCGTGCGCTCGGAGCCAAACGCACATTGACATCGTAGGTTTGGTCATCTTCAGCGCGCCAGTTGGTAACCGTTTGTCCTGCCACCAAAATGCGCAACTGGTTGCTGATGGCACCCATGGACAAACCTAAATCGCTGGCTGCTTCGCGTTGAAAATTGATTTCTACCGTGGGTTTATTGGGCTTGATGCTCGAATCTAAATCGACCAAGCCAGGGATGGGGCGAATTTTCTCCATCACCTGTTGCGTCAGACGCTCGAGTTCGCGTAAGTCGCTGCCTTGTAGTGAGAACTCTACCTGTTTGTTGCCGCCTACACTGTCTAACAAACCCGCATGTGTGACGGTGATGCCCGGTACCTGCTTCAGACGCTCTCGCAAGACGGCCGACATGGTGTCCACATTGCGTTGGCGTTGGCTGCGATCGACCAAGCGCACATAAATGCTGGCGTATATCTTGCCGTTGGCGTTGCCCGTGTTGATGGTGGATAGCGTGTAACGCACTTCGGGAAATTCGCGAATGATGGCTTCGACTTGTTGGGCCTTGGCCTCCGTCACTTCCAACGATGAGCCCACGGGTGTGTAAAAGCTCACCGAGGTTTCAGAAAAATCAGCCTTGGGCACAAACTCTGTGCCAAGCAAGGGCACCATGAAAATGCTGCTGACAAAAACGCCTATAGCCATGAGCACAGTCGCGCGTTTGTGTACCAGCGACCAACTGAGAATGCGTTGGTAAAACGCACCCAAGCGATCGGTTTGTTTTTCAAACCACATCGTCACGGGGGTGATGAAGCGGTCGTAAAAACTGTTGCTGCGCCCATGTTCACCATGCTGGTGGATAGAGGGGTCATGCCACACCGAGGACAACATGGGGTCGAGCGTGAAGCTGACAAACATGGAGATCAGCACTGCGGCCACGATGGTCAAACCAAACTCGTGAAAAAACTTGCCAATGATGCCGCCCATGAAACCAATGGGTAAAAACACCGCCACGATGGACAGCGTGGTGGCCAACACAGCCAAGCCAATTTCTTGTGTGCCTTGCATGGAAGCTTCATAGGCCGACTTGCCCATTTGCACATGACGCACGATGTTTTCTCGCACCACAATCGCATCGTCAATCAGCAAGCCCACGCAAAGCGACAGCGCCATGAGCGTGATCATGTTGATGGTGAAGCCAAACATGTACATGAACAAAAAAGTGCCCACAATGGCAATCGGCAGGGTCAAGCCGGTGATGACGGTGGAGCGCCAAGAATTCAAAAACAGAAAAACGATCAGCACCGTCAACAGCGCGCCTTCGATCAAGGTGCGCCGCACATTGTCAACACCCACGCGAATGGGGCGTGAACCGTCTTGCACGGGTTCTAGGCGGACACCTGGTGGCAACTGAGCTTTGAGTTCGGCCACGGTTTTGTTCAGGCCATCGATCACTTCGATGGTGTTTTCGTCTTGCGCTTTCTGCACCGTCATCAATAAGGTGCGTTGGCCGTTGTACAGCGCCAAGTTTTCAACTTCTTGGCCGCCATCGTTGATCTTGGCAACTTGAGACAAGCGAATGGGCGTGTTGCCGCGTCGCGCCACGATGATGTTTTGAAAATCTTCGGGCCGCACCATGCGCCCCTTGATTTGAACCACGCGGTCTTGTTGCAACGATCGCAAAGAGCCTACGGGCAAATCTTGTGTTTCAGTGCGCACGGCATTGACCACTTGTTCTGCCGTCACGCCAAGCGACTCGAGTGCTTGTGGGTTGAGGTAGAGGTTGATTTCGCGTTTGTTGCCGCCCACGATGCTGACAGAGCCCACGCCTCGCACATTTTCAAGGCGCTTCTTTAAAACCTGATCAGCCCAGTTGGTCAGCTCAACAGCAGTCAGCTTGGTTTGCTTGTCGTCTGGCAAGACCGCGAGTGACCAAATGGCGCGGCTCGCTGGGTCGAAGCGCAACACCTTGGGTTCTTTCACATCGGTGCGCAAGGTGGGGCGAATGCTGGCAACTTTCTCACGCACATCGTCAGCACCTTTGCGGCCATCGATGTGCAACTGAAACTCGATGACCACCACCGACATGCCTTCGTAGCTGCGTGAGGTGAGGGCGTTGATGCCCGCAATCGAATTGACGCCTTCTTCGATTTTTTTGCTGACTTCGCTCTCCACAATTTCAGGCGATGCACCAGGGTACTCGGTGGTGATGACCACCACGGGAAAGTCGATGTTTGGAAATTGGTCAATCTTCAAACGTTGCAGCGAGAACAAACCCAACACCACCAAGGCGAGCATCAACATGGTCGCGAAGACCGGGTTTTTTAAGCTGACTTTGGTGAACCACATGATGTTGTTGTCGCTGTTGTGTGTATCAGGTTTTGGCAGCTTGCGTGAATGTCACCAGTAAGCCTTCGCGCAAACTGCCGACTTGTCCAGTCAACACCTTGCTGTTGGGGCTCACGCCCGTGACGGCCACCCAGATGTCGCTTTCAGGTTGTTGTGAGTCGATGCCGCGCAAACCCAACTCAACTGTTTTGTGCACCACCTGTTGTGTCTCGCCCACTTTCTCAACCACTTGCACATAAGGCTTGGCGCGGTCTGTGCGAATGGCACTCAGGGGCAAACTCAAGGCCTGCACGGTTTTGAGTTGTATCTGTCCTTTGGCAAACAAGCCATGACGCAAGCCTTCGGGCGCGTCGATGGACAAGTACACCATCACACTGCGACTGCCCGCTTGTGCGCTGGGGCTGATGCGCTTGACTTTGGCAGACACCATTTGTGGGCGATCTTCAATTTGAATGCGTGCGGTTTGTCCCACGCGCACATCCACCGAGTCGCTTGGCGTGAGTGGCGTTTCAATTTCGAGGTGTGACAGGTCAACCAACTCCAACACACGCGCGTCAATGCCAACGCGTTCACCGGGATTGGTCGCGCGCACTGCGATCACGCCCGTGAACGGTGCGACCAGCACCGAGTCGTCGAGTGCTTTGCGTGCCACATCAGCGCCTGCGATCGCGGCGCGGTGGCTGGCGATGGCGCCTTGCAACGATGCTTGCGAGTTGTCCAACGCCACTTTAGAAATGAAGCCTTGGTCGACCAAAGCTTTATTGCTCTCCCACTGGCGTTGTGCAATTTCGAGTTGAGATTTCGCTGCGTCAGCTTGTTCTTTGAGTTGGTTCCAACGCTGTTGGTATTCAACAGGGTCAATGCGGGCCAGCACTTGACCAGCCTTCACATGGTCACCTTCACGCACAGTCACTTCTTTCAGCTCGCCTGCTACTTTCGCCTTGATGACGGCGTAGTTCAAAGCCTTCACGGTGCCAGAAATATTCAGCGTTTGGGTGAGGTTGCGTTCCTCAACCACCAACACATCGCTTTGTGCAATCTCAATTTGCGTTTGTGTGGTGGCAGTAGCAGCAGCCGATTGCTGCTGTGCTTTGCGATTAGACAACGCGCGCCAAATGCCAGCCAACAAGGCCAGCAAGATGACTGCAATGACGATATGACGGGTTTTGATTTTCATAAGGCGTCTTTTGTTTGGATACCGTGTAACAACACATCGACCTGCAATTGAATGAACCGTTCAGGATCAAGAAATTGCGAGTTTGCAGCACAAGTTCCCATCGAGTTTTTCCACATCATCAAAAAAATCATGGGTGCAACTACCGTGTGTACTGCATGGTCGAGATCGAGCGGTCTAAATTCGCCACTTTTTATGCCACGCGACAAAATTTTGCGAATCAAGGCATGGCCAGGCAAGATCACTTCTTCATGATAGAAAGTGGCGATTTCAGGAAAGTTTTGTGCCTCGCTCATCACCAACTTCGGGATACCGCTGGCAGGTGTGCTGCCGATGTTTTCCCACCAAGTGGTCATGGCGTAACGCAACATGTCCGCACTGCTGCCAGCGAACTGCGTGAACGCCTCGTTCCAGGTGGGAAACAAGTGCGTGATGTTTTTTCGAATGACCTCTTTGAAGAGATCTTCTTTGCTCTCGAAGTACAAAAACAAAGTGCCCTTGGATACCCCAGCACGCGCCGCCACCTCTTCGGCTTTGGTGGCTGCAAATCCTTTTTCGACAAACAAGGCCAAGGCAGCGTCGAGCAGCTCGCCGGGGCGAGCCTCTTTGCGACGCTCACGCTTTTGGTGTGGATCGGTGGTGACGGAGGCGAGGTTGGGGGGCACAACAAATCGTTAATGACTGGCGGGTTATTAATGTAACCCAAAAGTCAAAATTTTGCTCATGTGAGCCGCCATCCCAACCATTCTTTTAAGACGGCGCAGCTGTCTCTCAGCCCTTCACCACTGGGTATCCACTGCAACACGGGTTGTGCATAGGTTTGGATGTAGCCCATGGGTGCAGGCAGCACTTTGAAGCCAGCGTCTTCGAAGTTGCGCACGCTTCGCGGCATGTGCCAAGCATGGGTGACCAGGGCAATGCGTGTGATGCCCTCTTTTTGCAGGAGGTTGGCGGTCATCTGCGCATTTTCACGGGTGTCGCGCGACTGGTTTTCTTGCCAACGCAAAGCCGGTGCATGCAGACGCGCCAACACGGCGTCGGCCACTTCTGCTTCGGGGGCTTGCTTGTCTTGACCGCCCCAGCCTTTGCCACCGGTGAAGGCCATGGGCAGGTGAGCGCTTTGTGACAAGTGCAAGCCGTAGAGCAGCCTTGACATGCTGGCCGTCGAAAGGTTCGGCCCATCGTATTCGTGGGTGAAAGCTTCGGCGCCACCGCTCAAAACCACAATCGCTTGCACCTGTTGTTGCTTCAAGTCGCTGACTTGTATGGCTTTGACTTGTGGCAGCAGGTGTACAGACAACCAAACTGCCACAGCAGGGCAACTGACAAGCCAAAGACTCAATCCCACAAAACCACTGATGGCAATGGGCAATCGCAAGGCCATGTATTTGGGCGAACGCTTGAAGGCCCACACTGACAAGACAACAACCAACAAAGGTCCCAATGCAGCAGGCATGATCAAGCCTGTCAAAATGGGTTTTAAGAAAAGAAGCGCTTCCATGTTTATCATTCGCTTATGTCAGAACTGAACGCGTCACATGCATCGACCCGTCCTTCGTCCAAGGTTATCACCTTGGGCGGCGGTTGCTTTTGGTGTACCGAAGCGGTCTTTGTACGCGTGCAGGGCGTGTTAGATGTGGAGTCTGGCTATTGCAATGGCCACGATCCAGCGCCCACCTACCAAAAAGTGTGCTCGGGCGAGACCGGACATGTTGAGGTGATTCGGGTGACTTATGACCCGCAGCAGATTGACTTGCGTGCGTTGTTGGAAATATTCTTTGTGGTGCATGACCCCACCACCTTGAACCGTCAAGGCAACGATGTGGGAACGCAATACCGCAGCGGCATTTATGTCAGTGATGCGGCGGATGTTGCGGTGGCGCAAGAGGTGATGAACGAGGTGTCCCGTCATCACCATGGTCAAGTGGTGACAGAGTTGGTGACCTTGGACAACTACCATGCGGCAGAGGACTATCACCAAGATTATTTTGCCAACCACCCCGAACAAGGGTATTGCGCGTTTGTGGTGGCGCCCAAAGTGCAAAAGTTTTTGAAAACCTTTGCCGATCGGGTTGCGCATGGTTGAGCAACTTCGATCCCGACTGCATCAGCGTGTTGGGTTGCAATGCGGCTTGATGGCTGTTGCTTTGTGCATGGTGCTCTTGCAAAGTGTGGTCGGCATGCACCGCGTGCTGCATGTTCAAGGCGTGAATGCTCCATTGAGTGCTACACAACTGACAGACAACACCTCTGTTGCGGTAGAGGCGCACAAACGCTTAGCTTCAAGTGAAGGTCACAAGTCTGGTGTGTGGGGCGACCACACCCGCGCTGCAGATTGCCAGTTGTTCGATCAAGCCTGTGCTGATGCGTCTCCTGCGGCGATGTGGTTTGCACCACCTGTCGTCCAACTGCCTAACTTTATGGCCCAAACCGTTCTGGCGAGTTGGTTTGAAAGCAATCTATTTTTCTCTGCACGAGGTCCGCCTGTGGTGTGTTGATTCATCAAGAAGCTTTGCATCAGCAATCGATTGATTGGCAAAGCCGTTTCTTTGTTATTGATCACACACCGTCATGAAAATTTTGATCCATCAATTCAAATTGACTGCAACCGCTTTGTGCTGTTTCAGCGCTTGCGCGGCAGCAGTTGCTGCAGAGCTCGACCACAACACATTAGAGGAAGTCACCATCACCGCCAGCCCTTTGGATGCTGGCATATTGGTGCCGGCACAGCGTTTGTCTGGTGCCGCATTGTTTCAACGCCAAGGCAGCACCTTGGGTGAGACGCTCGACAATTTACCCGGCGTGTCCAACAGTTCATTTGGCCCCAATGTCGGGCGACCCGTGATTCGCGGTTTAGACGGTGATCGCGTGCAAATTTTGCAAAACGGTGGCGCCAACATGGATGTGTCAGGTTTGAGCTTTGACCATGCGTTGCCGATAGACCCACTCATCACAGAACGCATCGATGTGTTGCGCGGCCCTGCCACTTTGCTGTATGGCGGTAGCGCCATCGGTGGGGTAGTCAATGTGATCGATAACCGCATCGCGCGCGAGCGCGTGTTTGATGCAAGCGGTGGGGTGACTGGTAAAGCAGAGCTGCGTGCCGGCGGAGCCACCCAAGAGCGCAGCAGCGCGGCGATGGTGGAAGCCGGCAACGATCGCTACGCCTTGCATGTGGATGCGTTTGACCGCAACAGTCGCGACATGCGCGTGCCACGAAACATGAATTGCAGCGGCACGACCTTGTTGTGCAACTCTGCTGCGCGCGCTCAAGGCGGTGGTGCAGGTGGCACACTGTATTTCGACCAAGGCTTTGTGGGGTTGTCGAGTAGCGAATACCGCAGCCGTTATGGCACGGTGGCTGAAGAGAATGTGCAAATTGGCATGGTGCGTCGTCACCATGTGATGGCCGGTGAGTATCGACCCTTATCAGCAGGTGTGTCTCGCATTAACTTTCAATGGGGCCGAACCCAATATTCACACACAGAATATGAAGGCGCAAATGCCGGTGTGCGTTTTGACACGCAAGGCAATGATTTGAGGATTGAAGCGCACCAAACCTCGCGCACTGTGGCAGACAACTTGTTGCACGATGGTGTGGTTGGTTTGCAGCGTGACACGCGGCAATTGACGGTTGACGAAGGTGGTTTGAGTTATTTCCTGCCACCCAGCCGAAGCCAAAGCCAAGCTTTGTTCACTTACCAATCTCTTAAAACATCATGGGGGCAATTGAGCGCGGGCGCACGCACCGAGTCTGTGGTGGTGAAAACACAGCCCGCTGCCAGTGCAGCGACAGAAAAACGCTTTCAACCTTTCAGTGCATCGATCGGTGTGATGCGCAATGCGCGTTCAAGCGAGACCAAGAACGGTTGGCAGCTGACCGCCAATGTGAGCCAAAGCGAACGTGCACCCAAAGACTACGAGTTGTTTGCTGATGGCCCCCACATCGCCTCTCGCACATATGAGGTGGGTGACCCGAACAGCGCGCTAGAAAAAGCCACGCAGTGGGATGTGGGTGGCGAGTGGCAGCAAGGTGCGCATCGTTTTTCTGTCACGGGCTTTGTGTCTGACTTCGCCAACTTTTTGTCTTTGCAATCAGCGAGTGGTCAAACCAATGGCTTGCCCAACTACCGATACCAAGGCGTGAAAGCGCGTTTTGTCGGGTTTGAGTCGCAAGCCAAGTTGCGTTTGGTGGGCGGTGCCGATGCGTTACTCAGTTCAGATGCGAGCTTCGGCGCCACAGATTTGGAATTGCGTTACGACCAAGTGCGTGCCGATGATTTGACGCATCAAACCCCCATGCCACGCATCGCGCCCACTCGTTTGGGGGCGGATGTGTTGTGGGCGCGTCATGCTTGGGGCGCTAGGTTGGGTGCGGTTCATGCCTCCGCGCAAAACAGGGTGCCCGATGGCAACCTCACCACCCCCAGCTACACCCTCTGGCATGCTGCTTTGAACTACCACCACCATGAGGGGCGCACCCACTGGATGTGGTTTGCCAAGCTCGACAACTTGACCAACCAAGTGGCTTACTCTGCCTCGTCCATTCTTCGTCAAACCATGCCGGCTGATGGGAAAGAGCCGCCACCCTTAGCTGGGCGGAGTTTGAAGGTCGGTGTGCAAGCGAGCTTCTAAGAAACTGGTTGGCTCGTTGAGCCCAGCGCCTTGCCGCAGCGGCTCAAAAAAGACAGCACCAAGGCGGCTCGGAGCTGTTTAAGGCGCCAGTCGGTCGCGCACCCAGCCATCACTGGTTTGGCGATAGCGCAAACGGTCATGCAAACGGCTTTTGCGCCCTTGCCAAAACTCCCATTGATCGGGCACCAGGCGATAGCCGCCCCAATGCGGCGGGCGAGGGGGCTGCAACAAAAACTGCGCGCCATATTTGGCTGCGTTGGTGACCAACACACTGCGGCCTTCAATCACTTGGCTTTGGGGGCTGGCCCAAGCACCAATGCGTGAATCGAGCGGGCGGCTGTGAAAGTATTCGTCGCTCTCGGCTTCGCTGATTTTTTCAACGCGGCCTTCGATGCGCACCACACGCTCGAGCTCGACCCAATGAAATTGCAAAGCTGCAAATGGGTTACCTGCTAACTGCAGGCCTTTGCGGCTCTGGTAGTTGGTGAACCACACCACACCGCGCGCGTCATAGCCTTTGATCAACACCACCCGGGTGCTCGGGCGCAAATCGCTGCCCACAGTGGCGAGCGTCATGGCATTGGGCTCGGGCACTTGGGCACTCAGCGCCTCTTTGAGCCACTGGTCAAACTGTTGCATAGGGTCTGACGCCGAGGCTGTCTCGTTCAGTTCGGCGCGTTCGTAGCTTTTGCGGAGGTTGGAAATATCGTTCATGCTTGTAATTCTTTTGTAATGTTCGAGGGTTGACGCGACTAGATGTGAGCTTTGCGTGACGCACTTCGGGGTAACCCCAATTTTGAACCCATCTTCCCCCTCTATGCTTGCGTCTAGAAAAGATTTTTCAGTCATACCAGAGGAGACTTAGATGAGTGTCGCGTTTCATATCAACGGCAAGTCCGTGTCCGTCGAGGCCGCACCCAACACTTTGTTGGTGCAAGCCATTCGAGAAAACCTCAAACTCACGGGCACCCATGTGGGCTGTGACACCGCGCAGTGCGGTGCATGCACCGTCATTGTCAACGGCGACCCCGTGAAGTCATGCAATGTGCTGTTGCGCCAAGTCGAGGGCAAGCAAGTCACCACCATCGAAGGTTTGGCCAAGCCTGATGGCACTTTGCACCCCATGCAAGCCGCATTCAAAGAATGCCACGGTTTGCAATGCGGCTATTGCACCACCGGCATGGTCATGAGCGCGGTCGATTTGTGCACCAAGCACCCCAATGCCACCGAAGCCGAAATTCGCGAAGGCTTAGAGGGTAATTTGTGCCGTTGCACAGGCTACCAAAACATTGTCAAAGCGGTGCAGCAAGGCGCTGCTGCCATGAAGGCTTAAGGAGATCGACATGGGTGCATCAGATTTTTCCAAACTCCCTCACATTGGCGAATCGGTTCGTCGCAAAGAAGACTACCGTTTTCTCACCGGCGCAGGCCAGTACACCGACGACATTGATCTTGCCAACATGACGCATTGCGTGTTTGTGCGTTCACCGCATGCACACGCCACCATCAAAAGCATCAACAAAAAAGCCGCACTGGCCGCGCCAGGTGTGGTGGGCATTTATGACGGCCAAGATGTGGCGGCTGACAATGTGAATGGCCTGCCATGCGGTTGGTTGATCACCGACACCAGTGGTCAGCCGATGAAGGAGCCGCCGCACCCCATCTTGGCGCAGGGCAAAGTGCGCTATGTGGGCGACCATGTGGTGATGGTGGTGGCCGAAACGCTTGAGCAAGCCAAAAACGCCGCTGAATTGATCGAGGTGGACTACGATGTGTTGCCCTCGGTGGTCGATGTGCGCGATGCCGCCAAAGGCCCCGCATTGCACGATGTCGCCCCTGACAACCATTGCTACAAATGGGCAATTGGTGACAAAGCACAAGTCGACGCCGCATTTGCCAATGCAGCGCACATCACCAAATTGGATTTGATCAACAACCGCTTGGTGCCCAACCCGATGGAGCCACGCGCCGCAATTGGTTCGTTCAACCGTGCCAGCGATGAATACACCTTGTGGGTGTCCAACCAAAACCCACACGTTGAGCGTTTGCTCATGACCGCATTTGTGTTGGGCTTGCCCGAGCACAAAGTGCGCGTGATCGCGCCCGATGTGGGCGGCGGCTTTGGCTCCAAAATTTATTTGTATGCCGAAGATGTTTGCCTGACTTGGGCCTCGAAGAAACTCAACCGCAACATCAAATGGGTGTGCGACCGTTCAGAAGCTTTCTTGAGCGATGCCCATGGCCGCGACCACGCCAGCCATGCTGAATTGGCGATGGACAAGGACGGCAAGTTCTTGGCGTTGAAGGTGCACACCAACGCCAACTTGGGCGCATATTTGTCCACCTTCTCCACCGCTGTGCCCACGATTTTGTATGCCACTTTGTTGGCGGGGCAATACACGACACCACAGGTGTATGTCGAAGTGGATGCATGGTTCACCAACACCGCGCCTGTGGATGCCTATCGCGGTGCGGGTCGACCTGAAGCCACCTATTTGCTCGAGCGCATCGTGAGCCGTGCCGGTTGGGAAATGGGCTTGGGTCAAGATGAAATTCGCAAACGCAATTTCATCACCACCTTCCCCTACCAAACACCGGTGGCCTTGCAATACGACATTGGTGACTACCCCGCTTGCATGAACGAAGCGCAAAAGTTGGCCGACACAGCAGGCTTTGCCAAACGCAAAGCTGAGAGCGAAGCCAAAGGTTTGTTGCGCGGCATCGGTTACTCGAGCTACATCGAAGCGTGTGGGATTGCACCTTCCAACATTGCAGGTGCATTAGGTGCGCGTGCCGGTTTGTTTGAATGCGGCGAAGTGCGTGTGCACCCCACAGGCAGCGTGACGGTGTTCACTGGTTCGCACAGCCACGGCCAAGGCCACGAAACCACTTTTGCACAAGTGGTGGCATCGCGCTTGGGCATTGCGGTTGAAAGCGTGGATGTGGTGCACGGCGACACAGGGCGTGTGCCGTTTGGCATGGGCACCTATGGCTCGCGTTCAATATCGGTGGGCGGTGCCGCGATCATGCGTGCACTCGACAAAATCGAAGCCAAGGCCAAGAAAATTGCCGCGCATTTGATGGAGGCGTCTGACGCTGACATCGAGTTTGCCAACGGTGAATTTTCGGTGAAGGGCACGGACAAGAAAATTCCATTTGGTCAAGTGGCATTGACGGCTTATGTGCCGCACAACTACCCACTCGACAAGTTGGAACCCGGCTTGAACGAAACCGCGTTTTATGACCCCACCAACTTCACCTTCCCTGCAGGCACTTACATTGCTGAAGTGGAAATCAACCCCAACACCGGTGAAACCCGTGTGGACCGCTTCACTGCAGTGGACGACTTTGGCACCATCATCAACCCGATGATTGTGGAAGGCCAAGTGCACGGCGGTTTGGTGCAAGGCATTGGTCAAGCCTTGATGGAAAACTGCGTGTACGACAAAGAAACCGGTCAGTTGCTGACGGGTTCGTTCATGGACTACGCCATGCCACGCGCTGACGATTTCCCGCACTTCAACATTGGCCATGTGTGCACACCTTGCACGCACAACCCTCTGGGTACCAAAGGTTGTGGAGAAGCTGGCGCCATTGGTTCACCCCCTGCGGTGATGAACGCTGTGCTCGACGCATTGGCCCCCTTGGGCGTGAAAGACTTGGACATGCCCGCCAGCGCGCACCGCGTTTGGCAAGCCATCCAAGCTGCAAAATAATCGATCAGGAGAGAAACACATGTACGCATTCAATTACAACCGTCCTGCCTCTGTTGCAGATGCCGCCAAAGCGGTGCTCAGCGGTGGCCAAGCGCTGGCGGGCGGACAAACTTTGCTGGCGTCGATGAAGCAACGCCTGATGCAACCCGAAGCGTTGATCGACTTAGGCCAAATCGCTGAACTCCAAGGCATTTGCAAAGATGGCAACAACATTGTCATCGGTGCCATGACCCGTCACCAAGATGTGGCCAACAATGCAGAGGTGCAAAAAAACATCCCCGCCTTGGCTGAACTCGCCGGTGGCATTGGCGACCGTCAAGTGCGTGCCATGGGCACACTGGGTGGCTCTGTGGCCAACAACGACCCTGCGGCTTGCTACCCCAGCGCCGTGTTGGCCTTGAACGCCACTGTGCACACCAACAAGCGAAAAATTGCGGCAGACGATTATTTCCAAGGCATGTACACCACCGCGCTCGAAGCGGGTGAATTGATCACTGCCATCAGCTTTCCCATTCCAAAGCGTGCGTCGTATGCCAAATACCGCCAGCCAGCTTCACGCTTTGCCTTGGTGGGCGTGTTTGTGGCCGACACCGGCTCAGGTGTACGCGTGGCCATCACGGGTGCGGGCAATGGCGTGTTCCGTCATGCGGGTTTAGAGGCAGCGCTGAGCAAAGACTTCAGTGCCAAAGCCGTGGACGCTGTGACTGTCGACAGCGCTGACTTGAACAGCGATTTGCATGCATCTGCCGAGTACCGTGCGCATATGATCAAGGTCCAAACACAGCGTGCTGTGACCCATTCACTTTCACATGGACATTGATGACATTCGAGGGTTCTGTTGACGACCTGATCCACGCTCTAGCCAGCGTGGGCTATCAGGCAGAGCGGCGGTTGGCAACCGCCGTTTTTTTGAGCTTGCGTTTGCAGCGTCCCTTGTTGCTCGAGGGCGAGCCGGGCGTGGGCAAAACCGAATTGGCCAAAGCCTTGTCCAAGGTGTTGCAACGCCAACTCATTCGCTTGCAATGCTATGACGGCATGGAGCAACGCGAGGCCTTGTATGAGTGGAACCACGCCGCCCAGTTGTTGCACATGCGTGCCGCGCAAGACAGCGTGGCCAGCGATCAAATTGAGCGTGAGGTGTACCAAGACAAATACCTCATTCGCCGCCCCTTGCTGCAAGCTTTGCAAGCACCGGCACCGGGAGCGGTGTTGTTGATCGACGAGGTCGATCGCGCTGACGAACCTTTTGAAGCATTTTTGTTGGAGTACTTGGGCGAATACCAAGTGAGCATTCCTGAGCTCGGCACGATCAAAGCCGACAGCACGCCGGTGACCATTCTCACCAGCAACCGCACGCGTGATTTGAACGATGCTGTCAAGCGCCGTTGTTTGTATCACTGGATGGACTACCCAGAGCGCGAGCGCGAACTCGCTATCGTGCGCGCGCAGGTGCCGCAGGCCAGCCAGCAGTTGGCCGAGCAAGTGGCCACCTTTGTGGGACGTTTGCGCAGCCAACCATTTGCCAACGCGTTTCAACGCGGCCCAGGCATTGCAGAGAGTGTGGAGTGGGCCAAGGCCTTGGTGTCACTCGACACCTTGCAACTCGACCCCGAAGTGGTGCAAGACACCGCTGGCATTTTGTTCAAACAACGCGAAGATGTGGCCGCCTTGTTGCCCTTGGTGGACGAATTGCTCGCACCGGACACTGCTTGACCCTTCACTTTTCTTCATCATGCAGTTAGGCGACGCACGCACCGGAAAAATGGCCGACAACATGATCGGTTTTTGCCGCGCTCTGCGCCGCGCAGGTGTGCCGGTCGACAGCGCGCGCATGGCCTTGGCCATTGATGCCGCGATGTTGGTGGGTGTGTCGCGCAAAGACGATTTTGCGGCCGCATTAGAAGCGGTGCTGATCAGCCGTCAACAAGACCGCGAAGTGTTTGCGCAATTGTTTGATTCGTTTTTCAAAAACCCAGAGCTGGCGCAAAAACTCTTGTCGCAAATGTTGCCCAAAGCACAAGAAGCGGCCAAAGCACCCAAACAAAAAGCGCGTGTGCAAGAAGCCTTAACGGCAGTTCGCACAGCGCAACAAGCACCCAAAAAAGAAGAAGAGTTACAACTCGATGCCGCCATGTCAGCCAGCGATGGTGTGCGTTTGCGCCATGCAGACTTTCAAAATTTGAGTGCCAGTGAGTTTCGTTTGGTTGAACGATTGGTGCGCGACATGGCCTTGCCTCTGCCGCAAGTGCCCGGACGGCGCACACACTCAGGTGAACGCGGCAAACGCATGGACTGGCAACGCGCCATGCGCGACGCCACGCGCATGGGGGGCGAGTTGTTGCACATCCCGCATCGCACGCGCAGGCCTCAGCCTTTGCCACTGCTGATCTTGGTGGACATCTCGGGCTCGATGGAACGCTACGCGCGTCTCATGCTGGCGTTTTTGCATCAAGCCACACGCCGTGTGCCGCGCGCTGTGTTTGCCTTTGGCACCGAACTCACCGATTTGCGGGCTGCATTTCGTTTGCGCGATGCAGACGACATGCTCGAAGCCGCCAACCAAAGCATTCAAGACTTTGCAGGTGGCACACGCTTAGGTGCTGCCTTGACCACTTTGCGCACCGCACACCGGCGTTGTTTGGTGGGGCGACGCACTGTGGTGCTGTTGATCAGTGACGGTTTGGACACCGGCGAACCGCAGGTCTTAGCCGATGAGTTGTCTTGGCTCAAACGCCACAGCCGATCTTTGCTGTGGCTCAACCCCTTGTTGCGTTTTGACGGCTATGCGCCGTTGGCGGCAGGTGCCAAAGTGTTGCACCAGCACGCGGATGGCATGCTGGCCATTCATAATTTGTCTGAACTCGAGCAACTTGCGCAAGCCATTGCACAATTGCTCCATGCGCGGGGTGTTCGCACCCCGTCGCCAAATACTCGGCGCGCATCCGCGCCATCACCTCAATCGCGCCGTGTGCCCACGACGCTCAGCCATTCTTAATTGGAGTTTTCACCATGGACATGCAAGGCAATCGCCCCTTACCCGTTACCCAAGCGCAAGCCTGGGCAGCGTTGAACAACCCTGACATTTTGAAAGCCTGCATTCCTGGCTGCGACAAATTTGAGTTGACAGAACCCAATGTGTACGCCGTGGGCGTATCGCTCAAAATAGGGCCCGTGGCTGCGAAATTTAGTGGCAAAGTTAGCTTGATGGACATCGTGCCACCCACTTCATACGCTTTGCAGTTTGAAGCCCAAGGTGGCGTGGCAGGTTTTGGCAAAGGCACAGCCAATGTGGCCTTGGCCAGCCATGAAGCTGGTTGCGAACTCAGCTACACCGTTCACTCACAAGTGGGCGGAAAAATTGCACAGTTGGGACAACGCTTGATCGACGGTGTGGCCAAAAACTTGTCGGAAGAATTTTTTCAACGCTTTGAAAATGAACTCATCAAACTGCATCCTCCTGCTGAAGGTGCTGCCGCAAGCAACCATTTAGACGGTGCGGCGGACAAAACAGAAAGCGGTTTGCCTTCGTGGTTCTGGATTGCGGCTTTGGGTGTGGTGGCGGTGGCTGCGGTGCTGTTGACACGCGGTTGAGCTTCAAAACTTTCGAGAACATTTCGAGCATCCATTTCGACACAAAGAGCACATGGAAAATTTAGATGTCATGGTCTTGCGCACGCTGCGCGATTGGCGCGTGGCGGGCAAGCGTGCGTTGCTGGCTACCGTGGTACGCACATGGGGATCTTCTCCACGCCCCATTGGCTCGATCATGGCCTTGTGCGAAACCGGAGCCGTGGTGGGCTCGGTATCGGGTGGTTGCATTGAAGACGATTTGATTTATCGCTTCACGCAGGCCTATGCGCATGCTGCGACATCAAACTCTTCAGATACCCCCAACACCTTGCCCTCAGGCCCGCCGCAACGCATCAAATACGGTGTGACGGCAGACGAGGCGCATCGCTTCGGTTTGCCCTGTGGTGGCACACTTGAGTTGGTGTTGGAGTTTGACCCTGATGCCGAGTTGTTAGACGCATTGCTCAGCCATTTGTCCACTGGGCACTTGATGCAACGCACCACTGACCTCAGAACAGGCCAAGTGAGTTTGCAACTGAGCGATGCGCCTGCTGAGTTGCAAATCAACGAACATCAACTCATCAACACCTATGGTCCTGAATACCGCATGTTGCTGATTGGGGCAGGACAGTTGACCGAATACTTGGCCACCATGGCTTTGTTCAATGGCTTTGCCGTGACCGTGTGCGACCCGCGTGAAGAATACCGTGGTGCTTGGTCGGTTGCTAATGTCACACTCACCGCAGAAATGCCAGACGATGTGGTGCAAAGCTTTCGTGCCGATCGTCGCAGCTGTGTGATTGCACTCACCCACGACCCCAAGCTAGACGACTTGGCCTTGCTCGAAGCCTTGAACACCGATGCGTTTTATGTGGGTGCGATTGGTTCGCGTCGCAACAACGAAGCCCGCCGCGAGCGCATGATCGAGCACATGGACCAAACCCCTGCGAGCTTGGAAAAACTGCGCGGCCCGATTGGTATTTATATCGGCAGCAAAACGCCTGCAGAAATTGCGGTCAGCATCATGGCCGAAGTGTTGGCGGTGAAAAACAAAGTCGCTTTGCCGCGCGACATGGAAGTGGCACACGCCAAAAACAGCCAACGCATCAGCCACAACGATGCAGGTGATGTGGCTTGCTTGGCGCCCGATGCCTGACTTGCTTCGCACCCGATGCCAGACATTCGTGTGATCGTGTTGGCCGCTGGCAAAGGCGAGCGTTTCAAAGCAGCCGGTGGCACGCAGCACAAACTAGACGCTTTGTTACAAGGTCTGTCGGTGCGCGATCATGTGCTCAAAGCGGTGCAAGCCAGCGGTTTGTCTTGGCACATGGTGCTTGCAGAACACACGCAGCATGTGTACAACCCTGGCATGGCAGACAGCATTGCTTGCGGCGTAGCAGCCACGCGCAACGCAGATGGTTGGCTGATCTTGCCCGCAGATTTACCGTTGATTCAACCGGCCACTTTGCGATGCATGGCCAAGGCTTTGCATGACGCCACCCAACAAGTAATGCCATGCGATGTGGTGGTGCCGATGTATCAACAACAACGCGGGCACCCGGTGGGTTTTTCAAAAGCGTGCTTGCAAGATTTGTTGCAACTGACAGGTGACAAAGGTGCCGCCTCGGTGGTTGCTAAACACAACAACCTGCAAGTGCCAGTAGACGATGTGGGCTGCGTGACCGATGTGGACACACCTGCTTTGCTAGAAGCAGCGCATCAGTTGTTACAAGCGCAAAAAATGCAGTGAATTGAAATGCAAAGCGCGAGATAGGCCTAGCGCTGAATCAATTCAATCTTGTACCCATCAGGGTCTTGCACAAATGCGATGAAGGTTGAGCCACCTTTGACCGGACCAGGTTCACGTGTGATGGTGCCCCCCGCTTGTCGAATGGCGTTGCAAGTAGCCACGACATCGGGAACGCCAATGGCGATGTGTCCGTAGGCGGTGCCCAAGTCGTATGACGACACGCCATAGTTGTAAGTCAACTCGATTTCGGCGTGGTCGGGGTTGTTGCCATAGCCCACAAAAGCCAAATCGTAATTTTGCTCGGGGCGTTTTGTCGTGCGCAGCAATTGCATGCCCATGGCTTGGGTGTAAAAGTCGATCGAGCGTTGCAAGTCGCCAACGCGCAGCATGGTGTGTAGTAGTCTCATGATTTCAATTGTGTGGGAATGTCAAAAACCAAGCAGCTTGAGGTGGCATGGGCATACAAGGTGCCGTCAGCACCCACCAATCGTGCTTGCGCGGTGGCCAGTTGTTTGCCGCAATGCACCACTTCGGCCTCTGCGCGCACGCGGCTGACTTTTGGGGTGAGTGCTTTCACCATGTTCACATTCAATTCGGCCGTGGTGTAAGCCCTGCCGGGAGGCATCATCGTATGCACTGCGCAGCCGAGTGCAGAATCGAGCAAAGTCGAAAACCAACCGCCGTGCACCGTGCCCATGGGGTTCAAATGTGCGGCACCGGGTTGGCCTTGAAACACCGCTTTGCCCTCACTCACCTCAACCAATAAAAAATCAAGTGTTTTTGAAATGGTGGCGGGTGGTGTGTGGCCGGTCAACATGCCTTGTATCAACTGCAAGCCTGAAAGTGGCAACACTTCATGCACAGGCAAGATACTGTGTGGCAACAGGGTTTGTCGAATGGCGGCTTCGCGTTGCAACCATTGTTGCAAGACTGCTTCGGCGGATGGGTTGGTTTGCTTGGTCATGATTTTTTCAGCATTATTTATTGGCCTTTGAAATGCGGTGCACGCCGTTCAGCAAATGCCGCACGGCCTTCTTCAAAATCTTGGGTGTGAACCGAAGCACGCGAGCGTTCACGCAACGCGGACTCGCAATACAAACCGACTGCAATGTCGTTCAAACTTTTCTTGGTAGCACTCAGTGCCAAAGGGGCCATGCTCAGCAAGGGCGTGGTGATGTCTGACACCGCTTTTTCGAGTTCATCAATGTCTGTCAGTTGTTCGAACACCCCCAACGGCAACAGGTCTTCAAACGCAAGCGCTTGCCCCAATAAAAAAGCGCGTTTGCTGGCATTCAAACCAAAGCGACTCACATAGCGGCGTAAACCGCTGGGGTAGTAGTGCAACCCCAAGGCGCAAGCCGGCATGCGCCAGTGCATGCCCTTCAGGCCCACACGAAAATCGCAGGCCAGCACCAAATCGGTGGCACCACCGTAAACGCTGCCGTTCAAGGCGCACACCGTGATGGGGCGCAAGCGTTCTAAGGCATCTGGAATTTTTTCAAAAAACAAGGGTGCCATGGGGTCGTTGTCAAAACCGCCCACGTTGTAGCCGGCGCTGAACACGGGTTGCTTTTGGCCTTGGGTGACGGCGCGCAACACCACCACCTTGACTTGGGTGTTTTGGTTCAACGCCTCAAAGTGGGCCAGCAAGGTGTTGAGGTCATCATCGGTCAAACTGTTGCGCTGCGAAGGGCGACGCAGGGTGAGGGTGGCCAATGCGCCTTGAACATCGAGTGTGGGTGAGCCTTCGGTCATGTCAGAAAGAGTGGCAAGTGGAGGAGGGGTTCAAGAGATGGGTACATGGTACCGAATCAAGGAGTAGAGTTATGGCTATCGAAGGAGTTACACCATGAACACCCCAGCCACTGGCGCATTGCCCTCAGACACCGACAATGACACCGACGCCGCGCACCACATCATGCTGGTGTCGCAACTGCCCACCTTCATGATGAATGATTTGTCGCGCGACTACATGGTGCACAACCACACCCACATCAACGACCCGCAGGCACTGGCCCGCACCACGGCCCTGATTGGCATTGGCAGCGAAGCCAAGGTCGACCGCAAGCTTTTGTCGATGTTGCCTCATGTGAAGCTCATCTCGGTGTTTGGCGTGGGTTACGACGGCATCGATGTGCAAGCTGCCAAAGAGCGCGGCATCATGGTCACCCACACGCCCGATGTGTTGACCGATGATGTGGCTGATTTAGCGCTGGGATTGATGCTCTCGATCGGGCGGCGTATTCCCCAAGCCGATCGTTTTGTGCGCAACGCCGATTGGGTGACCGAGCCCTTCGCCATGACCCACAAAATGACCGGCGCGCGATTGGGTTTGGTAGGCATGGGCCGCATTGCCAAAGGCATTGCCAAGCGTGCTGCTGCGTTCGACATGTCCATCGCCTATACAAGCCGACAAGCCAAGCCAGAGCTGCCATTCACCTATTACCCCAATGCCGCGGCGTTGGCCGCACAAGTGGACTATCTGGTGGTCGCCGTGCCAGGTGGTGAAGATACACAGCACATGATCAACGCCGATGTGTTGAAAGCGTTGGGCAACAAAGGCTTTGTGATCAACATTGCCAGAGGCTCAGTCATCGATCAACCTGCATTGATTGAAGCCTTGAAAAACAAAACCATTGCCGGCGCAGGGCTGGATGTGTTTTGGGACGAACCCAAAGTCGACGCCGAATTACGCAAACTGCAAAATGTGGTGCTCACCCCCCACATTGGCAGCAACACCCACGAAACGCGTCGCGCCATGGCTGACTTGGCGCTGGCCAACCTACATGCGTTTTTCAACAAGCAACCGCTGTTAACGCCGGTGCCTGAGTGCCAGCAACCCTAGAGGTGCAGCTTCAAGCACCTTGACCCGCGGTGGCTATCTCGGCCAACATGAACAACAGGCCCATACCACCTGCGATGCCCAGAGAAATGGGCGACTCCAGCACGAGATTCATCAGGGGCGTCCATACGGTGCCGAGCATCATGAAACCAAACGGTACAACGGCCACACCATTTAGAAAATCGGCAATGGCTTTGGTTCTTTCCCAAGTGCCGCATCGGCAAGGTCTGATGAAGATGCAACTCACGCCCGCCGCCATCGATAAAACATCGATGATGTTGCCATCAACCTCTAGCATCAGACAATATGAACCGCTTTGAGAATGGCAGCCGTCACGCCAGCACCTGCAAGTGCGTTGAAGAACTCTTTGGATTGATCGCCTAGCATGACAAAAGCGCTGGCATCAATGCCGAGGATGTTGCCCATCGAAATGCCTACCAAGGCGCCACTCAAGACGAGCCGGGTGATTTTGAAATATTGGACGACTTTTTCACGCATGGTTTTCTCTGGTTTTTGGAATGAGAGAAATCTAAGCCATAAACATGGTTCGAATGTAAGTGTCAGTTAATTTGTGAAAAACCGATCTCAGAAAAAAAGCCCCACAGCGAATGTGAGGCTTTTGTGGCAAGCCCCTGAAGGCTTGCAGCGTCGCTTGGCAAATTACTTGCGTTTGGCCAAAGGCTGTGCTTCGCGGTGTGCAGCGCCAGTGAACAACTGACGGGGACGGCCGATTTTGTATTCGGGGTCACCAATCATTTCGTTCAACTGGGCAATCCAGCCCACGGTGCGTGCCAAAGCGAAGATGCCGGTGAACAAGTTCACGGGAATGCCGATGGCGCGTTGCACGATGCCAGAGTAGAAGTCCACATTGGGGTAGAGCTTGCGGCTGACGAAGTATTCGTCTTCCAACGCAATTTTTTCCAACGCTTTGGCCAGTTTGAACAAGGGGTCGTTTTCCAAGCCCAATTCTTTCAACACCTCGTTGCAAGTCTCTTGCATCAACTTGGCGCGTGGGTCGTAGTTTTTGTAAACGCGGTGACCAAAGCCCATCAGCTTGACGCCAGAGTTTTTGTCTTTCACTTTTTCCATGAACTCGCCCACTTTAGACACGCCGCCCATGGCTTGAATTTCTTCCAACATGTTCAAGCAAGCTTCGTTGGCGCCACCGTGTGCAGGGCCCCACAAACAAGCCACGCCGGCAGCAATGGCCGCGAAGGGGTTGGTGCCTGATGAGCCGCACAAACGCACAGTCGATGTCGACGCGTTTTGTTCGTGGTCTGCGTGCAAGATGAAGATGCGGTCGAGTGCGCGCTCGAGCACGGGGTTGACTTTGTATTCTTCACAAGGTGTGCCAAACATCATGCGCAAGAAGTTGCCTGAGTAGCTCAGGTCGTTCTTGGGGTACATGTAGGGCTGGCCCACGCTGTATTTGTACGCCATGGCCACCAAGGTGGGCATTTTGGCGATCAAACGAATGGCAGCGATTTCGCGGTGCTCAGGGTTGTTGATGTCGGTGCTGTCGTGATAGAAGGCCGACAAAGCGCCCACCAAACCGGTCAACACAGCCATGGGGTGTGCGTCACGGCGGAAACCGCGCAAGAAGAATTGCATTTGCTCGTTGACCATGGTGTGGTTGGTCACGGTCTTCACAAACTCAGCTTTTTGTGTGCCGTTGGGCAATTCGCCTTTCAACAACAAGTAGCAAGTTTCGAGGTAATCGCAGTTGGTGGCGAGTTGCTCGATGGGGTAGCCGCGATACAGCAATTCACCTTTGTCGCCGTCGATGTAAGTGATGGCCGACTGGCATGACGCCGTAGACAAGAAACCGGGGTCGTAAGTGAACATGCCGGTCTGGCCGTACAACTTGCGAATGTCGATCACATCAGGGCCGATGTTGCCGTGGTACACGGGCATCTCGATGCTGGGGCTACCGTTGCTGAACGATAGGGTGGCTTTGTTGTCTGAGAGTTTCATGGTCGGTTTCCTAAATTGTTCAATGTCTCAACATGTTGAGCACTTCACGCGCTTCTTCTTGAAGAGGGGCCTCTGGCAATTCTTTGCGTCTCAAAAGCAGATCCAGCAAATCGTTGTCGGACAAATCCATCAGTGCGTACAAGCCGCGTGCATGACCCACGGTTAAGCGAGATTCATGCCGCTCGAAAAATTTTTGAATGAACAAATCATTTTCGAGCAAACCACGTCGGCTACGCCAACGCAGCTTGCTGAGGGCCCGTTCACCAAGCAACTGCTTGGCGTCTAAGCCGTCCAGCAACGGGTCACCCACCGACGTGTCGCGTATTGGTGCGTCTGCGTCCATGTTGGTGCCCGCGTGATGCTTCGCAGTGCCTTAAACGGCGCGACGAACCATCAATTCTTTGATCTTGCCAATGGCCTTGGTGGGGTTCAAACCCTTGGGGCACACATCGACACAGTTCATGATGGTGTGGCAACGGAAAAGACGGTAGGGGTCTTCTAAGTTGTCCAAGCGTGCACCGGTGTCTTCGTCACGGCTATCGGCAATGAAGCGATAGGCTTGCAACAAGCCAGCGGGGCCAACAAATTTATCGGGGTTCCACCAGAACGATGGGCAGCTCGTTGAGCAACTTGCGCACAAGATGCACTCGTACAAGCCGTTCAACTCGTCGCGTTCTTCGGGAGATTGCAAACGCTCTTTTTCAGGCGGTGGTGTGTCGTTCACCAAATAAGGCTTGATCGAGTGGTACTGCTTGAAGAACTGTGTCATGTCCACGATCAAGTCGCGAATCACAGGCAGGCCAGGCAGTGGCTTCAACACGATGGTGCCGGGCAAGGTGCGCATGTTGGTCAAACAAGCCAAACCGTTTTTGCCGTTGATGTTCATCGCGTCAGAACCACACACGCCTTCACGGCATGAACGGCGGAACGAAATGGTGGGATCGACCGCTTTGAGTTTCATCAAAGCATCGAGCAACATGCGCTCGTTGCCATCCAATTCGACCTCGATGGTCTGCATGTAGGGCTTGGCGTCGGTGTCTGGGTCGTAGCGATAAATTTGGAACGTGCGTTTTGTCATGGTGTTCACCTGATCAGAAAGTACGGGTCTGGAGCTTGACGCTCTCAACGGTCAAAGGCTTCATTTGCACGGGCTTGTAAGTCAGCTGGTTGCCTTCTTTGTGCCACAGGGTGTGCTTGTGCCAGTCTTGGTCGTTACGGCCATTGGGATGTTCGGGTGTGTCACCGTAATCGTTCACGGTGTGGGCACCACGGCTTTCCTTGCGAGCAGCAGCTGACACGATGGTGGCTTGTGCGGCTTCGATCAAGTTCTCAACTTCCAACGCTTCGATGCGTGCGGTGTTGAACACCTTGGAGTTGTCTTTCAAACCGATGTTGTTCACGCGCTCGCGCAAGGCCGCAATTTTTTCCACGCCTTCGTCCATCAGGGCTTGGGTGCGGAACACGCTGGCGTGCGACTGCATGGTGTTGCGAATGTCGTTGGCAACATCTTGTGCGTATTCGCCAGTTTTGTTCGATTCCAAACGGGCCAAACGCGCCAAGCTGATGTCTGCTGCGTTGTCGGGCAGGGCTTTGTGCAGTTTGTTCTTGTTGTTGAACTCCACAATGTGGTTGCCTGCAGCGCGGCCAAACACCAACAAGTCGAGCAACGAGTTGGTGCCCAAACGGTTGGCACCGTGCACCGACACGCATGAGCATTCGCCCACGGCGTACAAACCATTCACCACCACGCTTTCGTTGTTGGCGTTTTGTGTCACCACTTGGCCATTGATGTTGGTGGGAATGCCACCCATTTGGTAGTGGATGGTGGGGATCACAGGAATCGGCTCTTTGGTGATGTCGACGTTGGCAAAGTTGTGGCCAATTTCGAACACCGAAGGCAAGCGCTTCATGATGGTGTCAGCGCCCAAGTGGGTCATGTCGAGGTTGATGTAGTCCTTGTTGGGACCGCAGCCGCGACCTTCTTTGATTTCTTGGTCCATGCAGCGTGACACATAGTCGCGAGGGGCCAAATCTTTGTAAGCAGGGGCATAACGCTCCATGAAGCGTTCGCCGTTGCAGTTGCGCAAAATCGCGCCTTCGCCACGGCAGCCTTCGGTCAACAACACGCCAGCACCGGCCACGCCAGTGGGGTGGAATTGCCAAAACTCCATGTCTTCCAAAGGAATGCCTGCGCGTGCTGCCATGCCCAAACCGTCACCAGTGTTGATGAAGGCGTTGGTAGACGCTGCAAAGATGCGACCTGCACCACCGGTTGCCAACAAAGTGGTTTTGGCTTCCATGATGTAGAGCTCACCGGTTTCCATTTCGAGCGCTGTCACGCCAACCACATCGCCGTCGGCGTCGCGAATCAAATCGAGCGCCATCCATTCCACGAAGAAATTGGTTTTGGCTTTCACGTTTTGTTGGTAAAGCGTGTGCAACATGGCGTGACCGGTACGGTCAGCCGCTGCACAAGCGCGTTCGACCGCTTTTTCACCGTAGTTGGCAGTGTGGCCACCGAAGGGGCGCTGGTAAATCGTGCCGTCGGGGTTGCGGTCGAATGGCATGCCCATGTGTTCCAAGTCGTACACAACTTTGGGCGCTTCGCGGCACATGAATTCAATCGCGTCTTGGTCGCCGAGCCAGTCGGAACCTTTCACGGTGTCATAGAAGTGATAGTGCCAGTTGTCTTCGTTCATGTTGCCCAAAGAAGCACCAATGCCACCTTGCGCTGCCACAGTGTGTGAGCGGGTGGGGAACACTTTGGAGAGCACGGCCACATTCAAACCTGCACGTGCGAGTTGCAACGAGGCGCGCATGCCAGAACCACCGGCACCGACGATGACCACATCAAACTTGCGGCGAGGAATAGAACTTTTAATTGTCATGACTTAGAGCCTCCAGAGAACCTGAATGGCCCAGCCGAGACACGCCACCAGCCAAACCATTGTGAAAACTTGCAGAACCAAACGCACAGCCACGGGCTTGACGTAGTCCATCCAAATGTCGCGTACACCTACCCACACGTGGTAAGCGAAAGCAATGAAGATCGCGAAGGTCAATGCCTTCATGCATTGGCCACTGAAAATGCCAGCCCATTTGTCGTAACCGATGTCACCTTTGGTGAACAACACATTGGCCAATACCACGAAGGTGAACAAAGCCATCAAGGCGCCTGTGATGCGTTGGGCCAACCAATCGCGCAGACCATAGTGCGCGCCCACGACGACGCGCTTGGAACCGTAATTCACGGACATTTTGTTGCTCCTAGAAAATCAGTACAGGCCAAACAACTTGGCGCCCAACACAGCGGTCAACCCGAGGCTCAACACCAAGGTGACGACGGCGGAAGATTTGCCAAACTCTTTGCTCACGGCGTGGCGAGCATCCATGTAAAGGTGGCGCAAGCCAGCGATCATGTGGTGCAAGTAGGCCCAAATCAGGGCCAGAGCCGCCAGTTTCACGATGATGCCGGGCACAAAACCAATGCCGGTATTGAAGGCTGCTGTGAATTTGGCAAACGAAATTTCGGAAGACACAGAAGTGTCAAACATCCAAACAATCAGGGGCAGCAACACAAACATGATGGCGCCGCTGATGCGGTGCAAGATCGACACAATGCCCGCCGCTGGGAGGCGGTAGGTGGGTAAATCGGTCAAGGCGTTGATGTTGCGGAACTCAGGACGCTTTTTGGCAAGCTCGGTCATGGGCTTCTTTCTATTGAAGTGGCTGTCAAACTCAAAACAACTTTAAATTCTATTTCATCGCACCAAACTGACATGAGGGTTTCATGGCAATGGGGCTGACTCAACTCAGGTTATTTCGATAGTGGTGGGTGTCGGTGCGGTAAAGGCCGCGGCGCAGCTCCATGGGCGTGTCGTTGTAGGTGTAGGCCACCCGCTCCACGCTCAAAAGCGGGGCGGTGGTGCTCACATCCAGCAACTTGGCTTGCTCTGCGTCAGGGTTGACGGCCCGAATTTTCTCGTCGGCGCGCACCATGCGCACGCCAAACTCGGTCTCAAACATGGCATACATCGGGCCATGCGAATCCCGCAGTCGCTCGGCGGTCAAGCCTTTGAAGGGCGTGCCGGGCAGCCACAGGTCTTCCAAAATGGTGGGCACGCCTGCAAAGGCGAGCACGCGACGCACTTGCAGCACCGTGTCACCGCTGCGCAGGCTCAGGGCACGGGCGATTTCGGCACTGGCGCGCAGGCGCTTGCAGTCCACGATGGTGCGCTCGGCGGGGCCTTCGCTGCGGGTGTCGCCGTTGTCGGGTTGCAGTTTCAAGAAGCGGTATTGAACCTGCTGCTCGGCATGGGTGGCCACAAAGGTGCCCTTGCCTTGGCGGCGCACCACCAGGTTCTCGGCCGCCAGCTCGTCAATCGCTTTGCGCACCGTGCCTTGGCTGACTTTGAAGCGGGCCGCCAAGTCCATTTCACTGGGAATGACTTCACCGGGCTTCCATTCACCCGATTGCAGGCTTTGCAAAATCAAACCCTTGATTTGCTGGTACAGCGGGCTGAAGGCAGGCGTCAAGCCGCCCGCACCCAAGGTTTCGGCGCCAAACGGCAGGGCGGTGGGGGCCGACGAAAGGGGGGGGAGGGTGGACGAGGCCATGTGAATTGGTAGGGGTGTCAGGTCGTTGTCAACCTCAGATCATATCTTCTATAAGACATAAGACAGACCTTTTAGGGGTTTTCGAGGGTAAACTCGCTGTCATTCCTTTTTTATCAACTTTTTGGAGTTTTCATCATGAGCAAAAAGCCTGTTCGCGTTGCCGTCACCGGCGCAGCTGGTCAAATCGGTTACGCCCTGTTGTTCCGCATCGCCTCTGGCGAAATGCTGGGCAAAGATCAGCCTGTCATCTTGCAATTGTTGGAAATTCCTGACGAAAAAGCTCAAAAAGCGCTCAAGGGCGTGATGATGGAACTCGAAGATTGCGCGTTCCCCTTGTTGGCTGGCATGGAAGCCCACGGCGACGCCATGACCGCCTTCAAAGACACCGACTACGCCTTGTTGGTGGGTGCACGTCCTCGCGGCCCCGGCATGGAGCGTGCCGACTTGTTGGCTGCCAACGCACAAATCTTCACCGCACAAGGCAAGGCCTTGAACGCTGTGGCGTCACGCAATGTGAAAGTTTTGGTGGTCGGCAACCCCGCCAACACCAACGCCTACATCGCCATGAAGTCTGCGCCTGATTTGAAGCCCGGCAACTTCACTGCCATGCTGCGTTTGGACCACAACCGCGCTGCGTCTCAAATCGCTGCCAAAACAGGCAAAGCTGTGGCCGACATCGAGAAATTGACCGTGTGGGGCAACCACTCACCCACCATGTATGCTGACTACCGTTTCGCCACCATCAAGGGCGAAGCTGTGAAAGACATGATCAACGACCAAGTGTGGAACGAAACCGTGTTCTTGCCCACCGTTGGCAAGCGTGGTGCCGCCATCATTGATGCACGTGGTTTGTCATCGGCTGCTTCAGCTGCCAACGCTGCCATCGACCACATGCGCGATTGGGCCTTGGGCACCAATGGCAAGTGGGTCACCATGGGCATTCCTTCGCAAGGTTGGTATGGCATTCCTAAAGATGTCATGTTTGGTTTCCCAGTCACCTGCGAAAACGGCGAATACAAAGTGGTCGAGGGTTTGCCCATCGACGCGTTCAGCCAAACTTGCATTGACAAAACTTTGAAAGAGTTGACCGACGAACAAGCTGGCGTGGCCCACTTGCTCTGATCGTTTTCAAACTTGTTAACGCAATAAAAGCATGAGCACTGCCCCACACGCCAACACCCGCGTGGGCGGCAGTGCCCACCCGCGCGATGTGTTGCTGGGCGCGCAAGCAGCAGCGCTTGCGTTGCCTGTGTGTGACCATTACAGCGGCGTGGAAGTGCGCATGCGCAAGAGCTTGCAACTGCAAGCCGAAATGACACAAGAGTTTGGCACTTGCGTGTTCGATGTCACCCTCGATTGCGAAGACGGCGCCCCTGTGGGCGGCGAAGCCGAGCATGCAGCTCTTGTCACCGAGTTGGCATTGAATGCTGCACCCGAGGCGCGTGTGGCGGTGCGTGTGCACCCCGTCGATCACCCCAGTTTTGCGGCTGACATGGCCACCATCGCGGGCAAAGCGGGGCACCGCTTGACGCACATCATGGTGCCCAAAGTCGAGTCGGTAAGCGATGTTGAACAAGCTGAACAAGCTTTGTTGCAAGCTGGTGCCAAAGACTTGGCCCTGCATGTGTTGGTCGAGTCACCCGCGGCGGTGCACCGTGCGTTTGACATTGCTGCGCATCCGCGTGTGCAGTCGATCAGCTTTGGCTTGATGGACTTTGTCTCGGCGCATGCTGGGGCAATTCCTGCTGAAGCCATGGGCAGCAGCGCGCAAAACTCCACAGGCTTGTGTCAGTTCACGCACCCTTTGGTGGTGCGTGCGAAGTTAGAAATTGCCAGTGCTTGTCATGCGCACGGCAAAGTGCCATCGCATTGTGTGGTGACTGAATTCAGCAACACCGAAGCCATGCGCGCTGCAGCTGAGCGTGCGGCGCGTGAGTTGGGTTACACGCGCATGTGGAGCATTCATCCCGCGCAAATCCGGCCTATTCTTGAGGCCATGGCCCCCAAAGCCGCTGACATTGAGTTGGCCAGCGAGATTGTGTTGGCAGCCCAACGTGCAGATTGGGCGCCCATCAGCCACAATGGTCAATTGCATGACCGAGCCAGCTATCGGTTTTTTTGGCAAGTGTTGCAAAGAGCTCATTTAACGGGCCGCAACTTACCGAGTGATGTGCAGATGTATTTCACTCACTGATGGAGACAAACACATGTGTCACAACATCATTCGCTGTTTGGGTTTATCGCTTGCGTTGCACCTCAGCGCTTTCGCGGCTGAACCCGTCAACAGCAAGCAGCAAACTGCACCCAAAGCAAAATTGCAAGTTGCCAAGCCCGCAGACAAAGCACCGCTCTATAAACGTGCTGTGCCTGTTGCAGCAACTGCCATGCAACCCTCTGATGTTGCCCCTGAACACGAGCGCGTGGTGACGGCAGAGCAAGTGCACACCGGTCGCATGACATGCGAGTTGGGCAATTTCGTCACAGTCACGCCCGATGCGCAAAACGCAGGTGCCTTTGTGGTGCAAATCAAGCAGCACAAGTTCCACATGGTGCCTGTGGTGTCATCCACCGGTGCCATTCGTTTAGAAGACGCCCAAGCCGGTGCCATGTGGTTGCAGTTGGCCAACAAGTCGATGTTGATGAACAGCAAAATTGGTCAACGCATGGCGGATGAATGTCAAAGCCCCGACCAAGCTGCTGTGGCGCAAGCCATGAAATTGGCACCACCCCCGAGTTTGTTAGAAGGCCCCGCAGTGGCCAAAAAGTAATTTGATTTTGATTTGAAAGACAGGAGAAGAAACCATGTTGAAAGCCTACCGTGACCATGTTGCCGAGCGCGCCGCGCTGGGTATCCCACCACTGCCATTGGATGCTAAACAAACGGCAGAGTTGATTGAGTTGATCAAAGCGCCCCCAGCTGGTGAAGAAGAATTTTTGATGGACTTGTTGACTCACCGCGTGCCACCGGGTGTGGACGATGCTGCCAAGGTCAAAGCATCTTTCTTGGCTGCTGTGGCACATGGCGAAGTCAAAGTCGGCTTGATCTCTAAATCCAAAGCCACGGAGTTGTTGGGCACCATGGTGGGTGGTTACAACGTGCACCCTTTGATCGAATTGCTCGATGACGCAGATGTGGCTGGTGTGGCTGCTCAAGCGTTGAAGAAAACTTTGTTGATGTTCGACTTCTTCAACGATGTGGCCGACAAAGCCAAGGCTGGCAACGCCAAGGCCAAAGAAGTCATGCAAAGCTGGGCCGAAGGCGAGTGGTTCACCAGCCGTCCTGAAGTCGACAAAAAAATCACTGTCACCGTGTTCAAGGTGCCAGGTGAGACCAACACCGATGACTTGTCTCCAGCGCCTGACGCCTGGAGCCGTCCTGACATCCCCTTGCACTACCTGGCGATGTTGAAGAACACCCGCGAAGGCGCAGCGTTCAAGCCCGAAGAAGATGGCAAGCGCGGCCCCATGCAGTTCATCGAAGAGCTGAAGAAAAAAGGCCATTTGGTGGCCTACGTGGGTGATGTGGTGGGTACAGGTTCTAGCCGTAAGTCGGCCACCAACAGCGTGATCTGGGCCACAGGCCAAGACATTCCATTCGTGCCTAACAAGCGTTTCGGTGGTGTGACCTTGGGCGGCAAGATCGCTCCCATTTTCTTTAACACCCAAGAAGACTCTGGCGCTTTGCCGATCGAAGTCGATGTGACCAAACTCGAAATGGGTGATGTCATTGACATCTTGCCTTACGACGGCAAGATTGTGAAAAACGGCGCGACGGTGACTGAGTTCAAACTCAAGAGCGATGTGCTGTTTGACGAAGTGCGCGCAGGTGGCCGCATCAATTTGATCATTGGTCGCAGCTTGACTGCCAAGGCCCGTGAGTTCTTGGGTCTGCCCGCATCTACTTTGTTCCGCTTGCCCACAGCACCTATCGCTACCAAAGCTGGCTTCACGCTGGCCCAAAAAATGGTCGGTCGTGCGGTGGGTTTGCCAGAAGGCCAAGGCGTTCGCCCCGGCACTTACTGCGAACCCAAGATGACCACCGTGGGTTCACAAGACACCACCGGCCCCATGACACGCGATGAGTTGAAAGACTTGGCGTGCTTGGGCTTTTCGGCTGACATGGTCATGCAATCGTTCTGCCACACTGCGGCTTACCCCAAGTCGGTGGACGTCAAAACGCACCGCGAATTGCCAGCCTTCATCAGCAACCGTGGCGGCGTGGCTTTGCGCCCAGGCGACGGTGTGATTCACTCGTGGTTGAACCGTTTGTTGTTGCCTGACACCGTCGGTACCGGTGGTGACTCGCACACACGTTTCCCCATCGGCATCAGCTTCCCCGCGGGCTCTGGTTTGGTGGCGTTCGGTGCGGCCACAGGCGTGATGCCTTTGGACATGCCCGAGTCCATCTTGGTTCGCTTCAAAGGCGAAATGCAACCTGGCGTGACCTTGCGCGACTTGGTGCATGCCATTCCTTTGTACGCCATCAAACAAGGTTTGTTGACCGTGGCCAAGGCTGGCAAGATCAACGAGTTCTCTGGCCGTATTTTGGAAATCGAAGGCCTGCCCAACCTCAAGGTTGAGCAAGCGTTTGAGTTGTCTGACGCGTCTGCCGAACGTTCTGCTGCAGGTTGCACGATCAAGCTCAACAAAGAGCCTGTTCAGGAATACCTCAAGTCCAACGTGGTGTTGATGAAGAACATGATTGCCGACGGCTACGCCGACGCACGCACCTTGGCACGTCGTATCGAAAAGGTGGAGCAATGGTTGGCTGCGCCAACGTTGCTCGAGGCTGACAAAAATGCGGAATACGCCCACGTCATCGAGATTGACTTGGCTGAGATCAAAGAGCCTATCGTGTGCTGCCCTAACGACCCAGATGACGCCAAGTTTTTGTCGCAAGTTGCTGGCACCCCCATCGATGAAGCCTTCATCGGTTCTTGCATGACCAACATCGGCCACTTCCGAGCAGCGGCTAAGTTGCTAGGCGGACAACGCGATATTCCGGTCAAGCTTTGGGTGGCACCACCCACCAAGATGGACGAGAGCGAATTGATCAAAGAAGGTCACTACGCCGCATTCGGCACAGCTGGTGCGCGCACCGAAATGCCAGGCTGCTCCTTGTGCATGGGCAACCAAGCCCAGGTGCGTGAAGGCGCCACCGTGGTGTCTACCTCAACCCGTAACTTCCCCAACCGTTTGGGCAAGAACACCAATGTTTACTTGGCGTCTGCCGAGTTGGCTGCCATTACCTCGAAGATGGGCAAGTTCCCCACAGTGGCCGAATACCACGCGGCCATGGGTGTGGTCAACGCCGACGGCGAAGCGATCTACAAGTACTTGAACTTCAACCAGATCGACGAGTACGTTGAGACGGCCAAGGGTGTGACGGCTTAAGCTGTAGCGCTTTTTCACCAGCACTTCGGTGCTGGATGGCAAAACCCCGCAAAGCGCGAGCCTTGCGGGGTTTGTTTTTGGGGCTGCTTTTAGAGCATCCGAGCCAACAAGCCACCTTCCGCTGGGCCTTCCATGGGAATCCACACATGGGTTGGGTTGCCAGCTGCCACATCAATCGGAGTGCCGTTTTTGTCTTTCATCTGTTCCAGCTTGACCTTGCGGTTGCCACTGGGGTGAATGATCTCGATGGTGTCGCCGACTGAGAATTTGTTTTTGGTTTCAATCTCTGCCCAGCCATCTGCCACAGCGCGCACTTCGCCCACAAACTGACTGCGGTGTGCGATGGAGTTGCCTGTTTCATAGTTTTGGTAGTCGTTGGCAGGGCGTCGATCCATCAAGCCAGCGGTGTAACCACGGTTGGCCAAGCCTTCGAGTTCGGTGATGAGTTCGGGGTTGAAGGGACGGCCCGCCACGGCATCATCAATGGCGCGGCGATACACCTGCGCGGTTCGGCTCACATAGTAGAGTGACTTGGTGCGGCCTTCGATCTTGAGTGAGTCCACACCAATTTTGGTCAGGCGCTCGACGTATTCCACCGCGCGCAAGTCCTTGCTGTTCATGATGTAGGTGCCATGCTCGTCTTCCATGATGGGCATGAGCTGACCGGGGCGACCTTTTTCTTCGAGCAAATAAATGTTGTCGGCAGCAGGGTGGCGTTCACCGTTGCCGCAAGACGAGAAACTGGACTCGGCTTCTTGCTGTGACTTGGCAAAGTCAAAGTCGCCTTCCATGGGAATGGCCATGGCTTCGCCGGTGTTGGGGTCGGTCGCGCTGGCTTGTGTGCCATAGCTCCAGCGGCAGGCGTTGGTGCATGTGCCTTGGTTGGGGTCGCGTCGGTTGAAATAACCTGAGAGCAAACAGCGGCCCGAGTAAGCAATGCACAGTGCGCCGTGCACAAAGACTTCGAGCTCCATGTCGGGGCACTCTTGGCGGATTTTTTCGATCTCATCAAAACTGAGTTCGCGCGACAAGATGATGCGTGTCACGCCGACGCGTTGCCAGAACTTCACTGCGGCCCAATTGACGGTGTTGGCTTGTACGGAGAGGTGAATGTCCACCTCTGGCCACTTCTCGCGCACCATCATGATGAGGCCAGGGTCAGCCATGATCAGCGCATCAGGCTTCATGGCGATGATGGGCTCGATATCGCGCAAATAGGTGCGTACCTTGTCGTTGTGCGGCAGCAAGTTGCTGGTCAGAAAGAATTTTTTGCCACGTGCGTGCGCTTCGGCGATGCCGATGCCAATTTGTTCAAGGCGGAATTCGTTGTTACGTGCGCGCAGGCTATAGCGGGGTTGGCCAGCGTAGACGGCGTCTGCACCGAAGTCGTAAGCGGCGCGCATTTTGTCGAGAGAACCTGCGGGTAGAAGGAGCTCAGGGGCTTTGAGTGTGGTCATAAGTAGATGCTGCTTACAGGGCAGCTAGAAAATCATTCTGGTTCGATTTTCGCATCCCGCACAACTTTTGCCCACCGTGGGGACTCTGCCTTGATGAGGGCAGCAAACTGTTCAGGTGTGCCACCCCCCATTTCGTTGCCTTGGCTGAGTATTTTTTCTTTCACTTCCGCAGTTTGCAGGGCTTGGTTGCACACTTGGTTGAGCAGTTTCACCAAGTCGGCGGGCATGCCTTTGGGGCCAATCAAACCTTGCCAGTTCATCACTTCCACGGCAGGAAAGCCTTGTTCACCCATGGTGGGCAAGTTGGGCAGCAGCGGTGAACGGGTTTTGCTGGTGATGGCCAACGCGCGCATGCGCCCACCTTGAATGGAGGGCATGGCTGCATACATTTGTTCAAACATCATGTGCACTTGGCCACCCATCAAATCGGTCGCACCAGCTGCGCCGCTTTTGTAGGGCGCGTGAATCATGTCAATGCCTGCCACGCTTTCAAACAAAGCGCCGCTCAAATGGTGCGAGCCACCAATGCCGCCAGACGCGTAGCTGAGTTTGCCCGGCGCGGCTTTCGCGGCAGCCACGATGTCTTTCACCGACTTGTAGGGCGAGTCGTTGCGCACCATCAAAATAAGTGGGCCGCGTTCGATCAAACAGATGGGGGTGAGGTCGTTTTGCGGATCGAAGTTGAGTTTCTTGAACAAGGCTTGGTTCACCGACAGCGGTGCGAAGTTACCCATGCCCAAGGTGTAACCATCGGACTTGCCGCGCGCAATGGCCTCGGTGCCAATGTTGCCGCCCGCACCGGCTTTGTTGTCGATGATGATGGGCTGCCCCAAAATCGCGCTCATGGCCTTGGCCACTTGGCGCGAGCGACTGTCGGCATTGCCGCCCGCTGCGTAAGGGCACACCCAAGTGATGGGCTTGTTGGGGTATTTGTCTTGGGCGAGTGCCCAGGTGGGTAACAAACCACTGATTGCACTGGCTTGCAAAAGGCTACGGCGTTTCATGGGTCTCCTTTGTTGTTCGAATAAATCTGCTCGAATCATAGAAGCTTGCAAGCTCGTGTGGCAAAAAAGGAAGCAGGCAAAATCACGACATGACTGATTCGGTTTTGATCGCGGGGGGCGGCATCGCAGGTTTGGCCGCTGCTGTGGGGTTGGCGCGTGCAGGCTGGCAACCCACGGTGTGCGAGCGCGCATCTGCTTTTTCAGAGGTAGGGGCAGGGGTGCAGTTGGGGCCCAATGTCACGCGTATTCTTCGTGCATGGGGTGCTGAGGCCGCGATTGGCCAAGTGGGTTTTCAACCTGAAAGGTTGTTGGCACGCGATCTGCAAACGGGGGCTGCTCTGGCTAGCTTGTCTTTGAAAGACGCGCGCCACCGTTATGGTTCACCGTATGTGACAGTGCATCGCGCTGATTTGCATGGCCTCTTGTTGCAATTGGCGCAATCACAAAATGTGGTGTTGCACAACGATCAGCAGGTGCAAGAGTTGCACCAACAGCACAACGCTGTGACAGCGCAATACAGCAACGGATCAATCAACACCTTGCATGACATGGCCGTGGTGGCCGATGGCGTTTGGAGCCAACTGCGACAACAGTTGCTGGGCGATGGTGAGACCACATTCACAGGCCATGTGGCGTACCGCGCGTTAATCAAGCAAGTTGATTTGCCCGCTGCGTTGCGCACACAAGATGTCTCGGTGTGGATGGGCCCGCATGCGCATGTGGTGCATTACCCCGTGCGCGGTGGCGAGTGGCTCAATGTGGTGTGTTTGGTCGAGGCTGGGCCCTCAGAAGTGGCATGGTCAACGCAACAAAACAATCAAACACCAGAGGCTTGGCAAAGTTTGCAAAGCTGGAACACACAACAAACTTTTGCACAAACTCAACAGTCGTTGCAACATGCATTGCGTGGCGCGCACAGCCGATTGCAACAGTTGATAGAACACGGTGTTGATTGGCGTTTGTGGCCCTTGTGTGGTCGACCACCCATGAGGGGTGCGCATGAGCATGCGATAGGGCGCGTGGCGTTGATCGGCGATGCCGCACATCCGATGTTGCCCTATTTGGCGCAAGGTGCGGGCATGGCGATTGAAGATGCTGCGGTGCTTGAGCGCTTTTTGCAACACAATGCAACGAGCGATGTGCCAGCGTGTTTACAACAATTCGCTAACCAACGCTGGCAGCGCAATGCGCGGGTTCAAGCACGTGCGATTCAAAATGGAAAAATTTTCCATGCCACCGGTGCGCTGCGATGGGCGCGCGATACTGGCCTGAGGTTGATGGGGTCGACATTGATGGATGTGCCATGGCTTTATGGCACCCAAGTGTGAATCAAACAAAGGAGACAGATGATGCGTACTTTTTTGAAATGCCAAACGGTTAAGCAACATAGACCCCAGCAAAAAGGGACGCGTGTTGGGTTGTTTGTTGCCTCAGTGGCGTTGGCAGGTTGTGCCAGCCCATGGGGGCAAACCACTGCGATCGACCCCAAGATGCAAAAGATCAACCATGTGGTGGTGATTTACGCTGAAAACCATAGCTTTGACAATATGTATGGTTTGTTTCCAGGTGCAGAGGGTATTGCGCAAGCAACAGTCGCGCAAAAAACGCAACTCGACCACGATGGCAAACCGTTGAAAGAATTGATAGTGTTTGGTCACGATGGCCAACCCGACCCAAAATTTCCACGCCTGCCCAATGCACCCTTTCGCATCGATGCGCCACCTGTGAACCGGCCTCCCACGCAAATGGTGCCTAGCCCCATTCACGCGTTCTATCACAACCAAGAGCAAATCAATGGCGGACAAAACAACTTGTTTGCCGCCATGTCCAATGTGGGCGGCTGGGTCATGGGTTACTACGATGGCAGTCAATTCAAAATGTGGAAGTGGGCGCAGGAATACACCTTGGCCGATCACTTTTTCATGGCTGCTTATGGCGGTTCGTACTTGAACCACCAATGGTTGGTGTGTGCTTGCACGCCCGAACATAAAAACGCACCCACGACCATGCGTGCGCGCTTGGATGGCAACGGCAAGTTGTTGAAAAAAGAAAACTCAGTGTCTGCGAATGTCAGTGCAGTGCAGGTGTTCAGTGCGGGCGGTGGACAGGTCACACCAGATGGTTGGTCCGTCAACACATCACAACCGATGTACCAACCCAGTGGCGTGCCACCCATGGCAAACGGTGATGCGCGGTTTGCCAATCCACAAGGCAATAGCACCATGGGCGAACCGGTGCCCCCACAAACCGCTCGCACCATTGGTGACACTTTGTCAGCCAAAGGCGTCGACTGGGTTTGGTATGCCGGTGGTTACAGCCAAGCGTTGGCAGATGGCATGCAAGCGCCAAATGTGAAACGCAAAATCATTTACCAACGCGACGAAGGCAGTCCGATGTTTCAACCACATCATCAGCCTTTCAACTACTACGCACGGTTCGCACCAGGCACCCCTGATCGTGAAAAACATTTGAAAGATGGGAACGATTTTCTAGCAGCCATCGATGCGGGTCGTTTGCCGCCAGTGAGTTTTTACAAACCCGCGGGGCGTGACACGCAGCATCCTTCGTACACCGACATCATGACGGGCGACACACACATTGCATCGGTGTTAGAAAAACTCAAAGCCAGCCCGCAATGGGCCAACATGTTGGTGGTCGTGACCTATGACGAAAACGGGGGCTACTGGGACCATGTGCCACCGCCCAAAGGCGAAGGCTGGAGCGATCGTTGGGGCCCCGGCACACGCATTCCTGCATTGCTCATTGGACCAACCGTCAAGCGTGGTTTTGTGGACAAAACGCCCTACGACACCACATCTATTTTGAAGTTCATCACCCAGCGTTTTGATTTAGAGCCCTTGCCTGGTGTACGTGCCAAAGCGGGCAACTTATCGAATGCATTGAACTGATCGTTCATTCATCACCCGTCAACGCTGGCAAGTTGTGACGCATGCGAGCGCGTTGGCAAGCGTTACTGCCTTCTTCAAATTCACGGCAAGGTGAGGGGCGCCATTCGTAAATGCCACAGGTGGCGCATTCACCCACTTTGCCAGTGAGCGCTGCGCAGCGCACGGGCACATGGTCGGTGCCACGCATGCGGCAGGTGCTGGCGTTGACTTCTTCAGTCAATCCATAGGGCACTTGGCCACCCATGTCCTCGCGTTCGTAGACTGAAAAATCAACACGGAAATTGGCGCAACAAGCGCCGCAAGTCGTGCAGGCTGACATGTTTATTGGCGCCCGAGCAGCAAATATTCCATCAAGGCTTTTTGCACATGCATGCGGTTTTCGGCTTCGTCCCACACCACCGATTGCGGGCCGTCAATCACCTCAGCACTCACTTCTTCACCGCGGTGTGCGGGCAAGCAGTGCATGAACAAGGCGTCAGGCTTGGCTTGCTTCATCATGTCTTCGTCCACGCACCAATCGGCAAACGCTTGTTTGCGCGCTTCGTTCTCGGCCTCGTAGCCCATGCTGGTCCACACATCGGTGGTCACCAAATCAGCACCACGGCAGGCTTCCATCGGGTCTTTGAACACTTTGAAACATTGGCTTGACGACAAACCTGCAATCGCAGGGTTCACTTCGTAACCGCTGGGTGTGCTCACATGCACGGTAAAGCCCAACATGTCTGCCGCTTGCAACCAAGTGTTGGCCATGTTGTTGCCGTCGCCCACCCAGGCTACCACTTTGCCATGCAGGCATTGCAAGGGGTGATTGGTGTGACCACGGTGTTCGATGTAAGTGAACAAGTCGGCCATGATTTGGCAAGGGTGAAACTCGTTGGTCAATCCGTTGATCACCGGCACACGCGAGTTGGCTGCAAAGCTGTTGATCTTGTCTTGACCGTAGGTGCGGATCATCACCAAGTCAACCATGCGGCTGATCACTTTGGCGCTGTCTTCAATCGGTTCTGAGCGGCCAAGTTGGCTGTCGCCAGTGGTCAAGTGCACCACCGAGCCACCGAGTTGGTACATGCCGGCTTCAAAACTCACACGCGTGCGGGTTGAGGCCTTTTCAAAAATCATCGCCAAGGTGCGGTCCACCAGAGGGTGGTGTTTGTCGTAGGCCTTGAATTTTTGTTTGATCAACGCCGCACGGGTGAATAGATATGCGTATTCATCCGAGCTGAGGTCGGTGAATTGCAAATAATGTTTCAGAGCTTGGGTCATGCCTTCTCTGCCAAAAATGTTTTGATGATGGGCGCCAAGATAGAAACAATCTCATCCGCCTCAGCTTCGGTGATGATGAGCGGTGGCACCAAACGCACCACGCTGTCAGCGGTCACGCTCAACAACAAACCTGCCTCAAGTGCACGGTTCATGATCACACCGCATGCACGGTCAAGCTCAATGCCGACCATCAAACCTTGCCCGCGAAGTTCTTTCACACCTGCCACACCTGCCAATTCACGCTCAAGCGCCGCACGCAAATGCGCGCCTACTTTCGCAGCGTTGGCGAGCAAACCGTCTTCTTCCATGATGCGAATGGTTTCCACCCCCGCACGCATGGCCAAGGGGTTGCCGCCAAAGGTGGTGCCATGGTTGCCCGGTTGAAAAATGTTCGCCGCTTTGGGTCCTGCCACCACCGCACCAATCGGCACGCCTGAGCCCAAGCCTTTGGCCAAGGGCATGACATCGGGCACGATGTCGGCCCATTGGTGGGCAAACCATTTGCCAGTGCGTCCCATGCCGCATTGCACTTCGTCGATCATGAGCAACCAATCGTTTGCATCGCACACAGCGCGCACATCTTTCAAATATTGCGCACGAAACGGTTGCACACCGCCTTCACCTTGGATGGTTTCTAAAAACACAGCGGCAATGTTTTTGTTGCCATGCGTGGCTTTTTTCAGTGCTTCGATGTCGTTCACTGGCACACGCACAAAACCCTCGGGCAATGGGCCAAAACCTTCTTTGATTTTTTCGTTGCCGGTGGCTGCGAGTGTGGCAATGGAGCGACCATGAAACGATTTTTCGTACACCACGATTTCAGGTTTCTCAATGCCTTTGCTGTGGCCAAACTTGCGTGCCAATTTCAAAGCCGCTTCGTTGGCTTCTAAACCGCTGTTGCAAAAGAACACATTGGTCATGCCCGAGAGCTCGACCAACTTGGCTGCCAATGCCTCTTGGTTGGGCACATGGTAGTAATTGCAACTGTGGATCATCTTGCCGATTTGGTCTTGCAAGGCAGGGGTGAGCTTGGGGTGGGCGTGACCCAATGTGTTGACCGCGATACCGGCCAAACCGTCCAAGTAGCACTTGCCATCGGTGTCCCACACGCGCAAGCCTTTGCCATGCGACAAAGCCACGGGCAAGCGGCCGTAGGTGTTCATGGTGTGGGGCGAAGCAGCAGCGGTGGTCATGGTTTCTCCAAATCCAAATGAAAACGACCCAACGAAGGTTGAGCCGTTGAAGTGAGATTTTAGAGGCAGCTGTGTGACAAATCAAAGTCGATGCGCTGGGCTTCGCAAGGGCATGAATGCACCCGGTTTTTCAGGGTTAACTCTTATATAAGATACAATTCTTCCACCCCTCGCAACACGGGCCGATCCCCAGTTGCATTGCCTCTTTTTTCAGCATCTACCCGATGGTTTCACCCTCCGCCAAAGAAGTTTTCATCATGGGCGTCACCCATGACGGACGCACATTTCGCCCCAGCGATTGGGCCGAGCGTTTGGCCGGCGTGATGAGCCAATTTCGCCCCGGCGGCGCGGTGCCCGGCAGCCATTTGAGCTATTCCCCATGGTGCGTGCCCAACACGCTCGACGGCCAAAAATGCGTCATCGTGCACACCGATTTGCGCGAAGAAGAGCCCATGGCGTGGAGCTTTGTGATGAACTTTGCGCGAGACAACGATTTACAAATCGTCGAGGCCTGCTTGTTGCCGGAGCATCCACCGCAGGCTTGAAACAAAAAGCCCGCTCAAGAGCGGGTTTTTGCTTTTCTTTGCTGACAGCGCACCCGTTACAAACGGCGGTCTGAAGATTCAGACCGGGCTGTTTGCCTGAATGATCAGGCGGCTGTGGCCAAGGCTTTGACCTTGGCTGACAGGCGGCTCTTGTCGCGAGCTGCTTTGTTTTTGTGGAAGATGCCTTTGTCGGCAATCGTGTCCACCACGGCTTGCATTTTTGCAAACAGTTCGGTGGCTTTGGTTTTGTCGCCAGCCACAACGGCTTTTTCGACATTCTTCACCGCAGTGCGGTATTTCGAGCGCAACGAGGTGTTGGCTGCATTGATCTTGACGTCTTGACGAACGCGTTTACGGCCAGAGGCCAGGCGCGGGTTCTTTTTCTTTGGCTTTCCAGATGCCATGGTTTTATTCCTTAATGGTTTGAGGATGTTGTCAGCAAAGCCCACGATTGTAGCAAATTGTGTATAACTCCCACACTGGCCGACCTAGCGGGTCTAAATGGGGGCCGGGCTGGGGGAGCAGTCTGGCTACACTCAGGCCGTGACCTTGTTCAAATCTGCCTCTATCGTTTCAGGTTTCACCCTGATCTCGCGCATCACCGGGCTGGTGCGTGAACTCTTGATTGCTTCCACCTTTGGCGCCAGCGCGCTGACCGACGCCTTCAATGTGGCGTTTCGCATTCCCAATTTGTTTCGCCGCTTGTTTGCCGAAGGCGCGTTCAGCCAAGCCTTTGTGCCCGTGCTGGCCGCCAGCCGTCAAACGCATGGCGAAGAAGCCACCCATCAGTTGATCAACCAAGTGGCCACCCTGTTGTTTTGGGCCTTGGTGCTGACCTGTTTGGTGGGTGTCATTGGCGCACCCGCTTTGGTGTGGGCCATGGCCAGCGGCTTGCAGCAAACGGCCGAGGGCTATGACACCGCCGTCATGATGACGCGCATCATGTTTCCCTACATCGCCTTCATGTCGCTGGTGGCCTTGGCAGCAGGGGTGTTGAACACTTGGAAACGGTTTGCTGTGCCAGCCGCCACGCCGGTGTTGTTGAATGTCTCCATGATCAGCGCCGCCATCTGGGGCGGCCCAACTTTCCAAAGCTGGGGCATTGCGCCCATTTACGCCCTGACAGCTGGCGTCATGTTGGGGGGGATGGCTCAGTTGACCATGCAGTTGTGGGCCTTGCATCGGCTCGGGCAAACGCCCAAGTTGGCGTGGCGTTGGTCCGATGTGCGTGCTGCTTGGTCGAGTGAAGGCCCCAAGCGCATTTTGCAACTCATGGCACCGGCTTTGTTGGGCGTTGGCGTGGCGCAAATTTCTTTGCTCATCAACACACAAATTGCGTCGCACTTGGCACCGGGCAGCGTGAGTTGGTTGAGCTATGCCGATCGCTTGATGGAATTCCCCACCGCGCTCTTGGGCGTGGCCTTGGGGGTGGTGTTGATGCCCCAACTCTCTGCGGCCAAAGCCGCCAATGACACGCATCAGTATTCGGCCATGCTCGACTGGGGCTTGCGCTTGGTGTTGGTGTTGGCCTTGCCGTGTGCTTCGGCCTTGTTGATCTTCTCGCAGGCCTTGGTGGCTGTGCTCTACAACTACGGTGCCTTTGGCCCCAACGATGTGCAACAAACCACCACCGCTTTGACGGGCTACGGCGTGGGCTTGTTGGGTTTGGTGGCCATCAAGGTGTTGGCCCCGGGGTATTACGCCAGTCAGGACATTCGCACGCCGGTGCGCATTGCGGTGGTGGTGTTGGTCATCACGCAATTGTTCAATGTGGTGTTGGTGCCATTTTTGGCCCATGCCGGTTTGGCTTTGTCGATTGGTTTGGGTGCTTTGGTCAATGCCGCGTGGTTGCTTTGGGGCTTGCGCAAGCAGGGCACTTATGTGCCGAGTGAGGGCTGGCTGCGTTTCACCCTCCAAGTGTTGGCGGCCTGCGCTGTGTTGTGTGTGTGGCTTGGTTTTTGTGCTTGGTATTGGGACTGGACCGCATTGCACGCCATGCCATGGAGCCGCGTGGGTTTGATGGCGGGCGTGCTGTTGGTCAGTGCCATTGCTTACTTTGTCACCTTGCGTTTGGTGGGTTTTCAGCTGCGCACTTTGTGGCGCCATTGACTGTTTGAAAGGCGATAGACAAGCATGGATTTCAAACTCGAAGTGCCCACTGCGCTGGAATATTTCGCTTCTCTGGTGCAAAGCGACGCGCACTTTCCCTTGCTCGAAGCTGCCACCAGCGTGGCGCAAGACCGCTACCCTGAGTTAGACATTCAGCAAGTGCTTGATGAGGTCGACCAATGGAGCAGTCGCCTCAAAAAACGCTTGCCGGCCGATGCTGGCGCTTTGCACAAACTGCGTTTGCTCAACAAATTCTTTTTTGAAGAACTCGGCTTTGCAGGCAACCTGAACGACTACTACGACCCCGACAACAGCTGCATGCAAGCGGTGATTCGCACCCGCAGAGGCATTCCCATCACGCTGGCTGTGTTGTGGCTCGAGTTGGCGCTGGGCTTGGGTTTGCATGCCAGCGGTGTGGGTTTTCCGGGCCACTTTTTGGTGAAGGTGCGATTGCCTTTCCCGCACGAAGGACAAGTGGTGCTCGACCCGTTCACGGGTGACTCGTTGAGCAAAGAAGATTTGCTAGAGCGATTGGCACCGATGCATGCCGAGTCGGGCATGCACATCGATGGTGATGTGTCTGAAGAATTGTTAGCGCATTATTTGCGCGCAGCCACACCGCGCGAAATTGTGGCGCGCATGTTGCGCAATTTAGAAGAGGTCTACACATCACGCCAAGAGTTTGAATGGCTGGCGCTGACGAAAAAACGCCTAGAGGTGTTGTTGCCGCAAGTGGACGACGAGGCTTAAAGCAACAGGCGCGCGTGCCTGAGCTGCATTTGTTGTGCACTGGATGCGCGCTTGTTGCTGCGCGCTTAACCCACCACCACCGCAGCGCCATCCCCCCGTGCTGCAATTTTGCCAATCGTGAACACCTGCTCGCCTTGCGCACGCAAGGTGTCGGCACAAGCTGCAGCGTGCGCTGCATCAATCACCACCACCATGCCAATGCCATTGTTGAAGGTGCGGTTCATTTCAATGTCATCAATGCCGGCGGTGTTTTGCAACCATGCAAACAATTCGGTTTGAGGCCAGCTGCCTTTTTGCAAATGCGCAGCCATGCCTTCGGGCAACACGCGTGGAATGTTCTCTAACAAACCACCCCCCGTGATGTGCGCCAAGGCTTTGATCGGGTGCACGGCCAATGCCGCCAAAACGCTTTTCACATACAAACGGGTGGGGGCCATGATGGCCTGCTTGAACGGTTGACCATCCAGCGTGGCGGGGGTGTTGGTACCTGCGCGTTCAATCACTTTGCGCACCAGCGAAAAACCATTTGAGTGCACGCCAGCCGAAGCCAAGCCCAACACCACATCACCGGCTTGCACATTTTGGCCGGTCAAAATTTTTGATTTTTCAACCGCACCCACCGCAAAGCCCGCCAAGTCGTATTCGCCGTCGGGATACATGCCGGGCATTTCAGCGGTTTCGCCACCGATCAACGCGCAGCCTGACAATTCGCAACCTTTGGCGATGCCGCCCACCACAGCGGCGGCGGTGTCGACATGCAACTTGCCACAGGCAAAGTAATCGAGGAAAAACAAGGGCTCGGCGCCTTGCACCAACACATCGTTGACGCTCATGGCCACCAAGTCGATGCCCACGGTGTCGTGCATTTGCCATTCAAAAGCCAGCTTGAGCTTGGTGCCCACACCATCGGTGCCACTCACCAGTACCGGTTCTTTGTAGCGCTTGGGCACTTCAAACAAGGCGCCAAAGCCACCAATGCCTGCTAGCACGCCCTCGCGCATGGTCTTTTTGGCCAGCGGTTTGATGCGTTCAACCAAGGCGTCGCCGGCGTCAATGTCAACGCCAGCGT
>JBEGOM010000002.1:0-153938 GCA_041181985.1 Pseudomonadota bacterium
GGGGCGAAGAGGTGAGCAACAACGCGATCGAGGTGTACATCCACCGCTTGCGCAAAAAAATCGAGAAGGGCCCCATCCGCATTGCCACCGTGCGTGGCTTGGGCTATTGCCTCGAAAAAATTCCCAACTGATGCAAACGCTTTGAACCTGTGTTCATGGCATCTTGCATTTAACGGGCTGCACCTCGCATGGTGAAACTGTTTCAGCGCGAACAGCATTCTTTGTTTGGGGAAATCCTCGACTGGATGCTCACGCCTTTGTTGCTGCTGTGGCCGGTGAGTTTGGCGCTGACTTGGTTGGTGGCACAAAACATCGCAGGGCGTCCGTTTGACCGTGGTCTCGAATACAACGTGCAAGCCTTGGCGCAATTGGTGCGCACCGATCAACAACGCATGTATTTCAATTTGCCGCTGCCTGCGCGCGAAATTTTGCGTGCGGATGATGCCGATTTGATTTACTACCAAGTGCTGGGTCTGCGTGGTGAATACATCAGCGGTGAACGCGATTTTCCTTTGCCCCCCGAAGACGAAACAGCCGTGGCGGGCGAGGTGCGGGTGCGTGACGACGACATGCGCGGCACCGAAATTCGCGTGGCCTACACCTGGGTGAGTGTGGATGTGCCGGGTGCCAAACCTGTGCTGGTGCAAGTGGGTGAAACGCTTGAGAAACGTTCTGTGTTGGCCACCGAAATCATCAAGGGTGTGATGCTGCCGCAGTTTGTGATTTTGCCGTTGGCGGTGTTGTTGGTGTGGTTGGCTTTGGCGCGCGGCATCAAACCACTCAATCAATTAGAAGAACGCATTCGCTTGCGAAAGCCGGACGACTTGAGTCCGCTCGACGACCATGCGGTGCCCCTTGAAGTGGCACCCTTGGTCTCATCGATCAACGATTTGCTCACGCGCTTGAAAGAATCGATCGCCACGCAAAAACGTTTTTTGGCGGACGCCGCACACCAACTCAAAACACCGTTGGCCGGCTTGCGCATGCAAGCCGATTTGGCGCAACGCGCTGACTCTAGCGCCGACGAGTTGAAACAATCGTTGAAACTGATTGGTCGCGCCAGCATTCGCGCCACCCACACGGTGAACCAACTGCTGTCATTGGCGCGCGCAGAAAGTGGCAGCACCAACATCGCGCGCGCACCTTGCGACTTGGTGCAACTCGCGCAAGAGGTGATGCAAGACGCCATCACCCGCGCGATGGACAAACACATCGACTTGGGCTACGAAGGTGTGGACGCCGCCAGCCCTGGCGTGCGTGTGAATGGCAACGCCACATTGCTCAAAGAGTTGATGCGCAATTTGGTGGACAACGCCATCAACTACACACCGTCTACAGAGGACAAGCCCGGCGTCATCACAGTGCGTGTGTTGGCCGATCGCTTTGGCAAAGTGGTGGTGTTGCAGATCGAAAACTCTGGCCCTGGTATTCCAGAGGCTGAGCGCGATTTGGTGTTTCAACCCTTTTACCGCGCCTTGGGCAATGAGGCTGACGGCTCCGGCTTGGGGTTGGCCATCGTGAATGAAATTGCACACCAACACCAAGCCACCGTCACGCTGGAAGAAGCGTTGCCTGGCAAAGCACAACCGGGCGTGCGCTTCACCATCCGTTTTTCAAACGCGCAAATTTAAGCTTTGTACAAATTCAATTGCAAGCGCTCGCGCTCGATCACGCGCGCCACGGGTGGGTGCTGTGCCACGCGTTGCACAAAGGCCCACAAGGCGGGAAAGTCTTCGGGGTTGATGCCGGCGATGGTGCCCCAGCGCGTGAGCGTCAACGCATAGGCATCGAGCGGGCCAAAGTGCGATCCGGCCAACCAGGGGCCACTTGCTTTTTCAACCATGCTTTGCAACTCGCCCATCAAGCCGCGATAGCTTTGAATGGCGTGTGCTTTGATATTGGCTTGCACATCGGCATCGCTGCTGAATTTGTTGGGCATGAACACATGGGTGAAGGTAGGGTGCACGGTGTTGTTCATCCACACAAATGCTTCTGCGGCTTTGGCGCGCGCCAGCGCATCGGTGGGCAAGAACTGATGCTCTGGAAATTTTTTGTCTAAGTACAAACAGATGGCCACGATTTGGGTGATGACATCGTCACCGTCTTTCAACACCGGCACTTGGCTGCGTGGGTTGATGCTTTTGTAAGCCTCGTCGTATTGCTCACCTTTGTGCAACTTGACCATGTGCGGTTCATACGCTGCGCCACTGGCTTCTAACAAACAATGCGGCACGAATGAACAGGCGCCGGGGGCGAAATACAAAGTCAAGCTCATGATGATTCCTTGATGGTATTTAAGAAGGTGTTTTTTGAAATTGAATCGGTTGCTCTTCAGAGGCGTGCACATGGTCAGCACACGGCATGCTGCACAACTCGTTGCCGTTGACAGGACACGCGCGGTTGAAGGTGACCACATGGTCGACCTGCGCGCGAATGCCAATCCATTCGCCCACGGTGTGGTCGTGGTGGCTGGGCACATGCGCCATGACTTGTTCACCAGTTTTCAAACGCAGCGTGTACAAAAACTCAGAGCCGCGGAATGATTTGCGAATGATTTCGGCTTTCACCGGCGCATCGTCGTCATGCACGATGTCGTCAGCGCGCAGCAACACATCGCATTCGCCGCTGTTCAAACTGCATGGCAGGGGCAAACCGGCCACATCGGTGAGTTCACCCACCGGGGTTTGAACCCACACTTGGTTGTTCACTTGCGAAATGGTGGCGGGTGCAAACACACCATGGCCAATGAATTCAGCCACAAAGCGTGTTGCGGGTCGGTGGTACAAAGAATAGGCATCGGCCCATTGGTGCAAGCGGCCTTCGTGCATCACGCCAATCACATCGCCTACGGCAAAGGCTTCCATTTGGTCGTGGGTGACAAAGAGCGCTGTGGTTTCGGCTTCTTTCAAAATGTTGCGCACTTCCAAAGCCAAGCGCTCGCGCAATTCAACATCAAGGTTTGAAAACGGTTCGTCCAACAACAACAGTTGCGGCTGTGGTGCCAAAGCACGCGCCAAGGCCACGCGCTGTTGTTGTCCGCCTGAGAGTTCGTGTGGATAACGTGAGGCACTGCTCACCAAACCCACCAAACGCAACACTTCTTGAATGCGCTGCGCACGCTCGGTGCGGGGCAAATGTTGCAAACCAAAACCGATGTTGTCTTGCACACTCAGGTGCGGAAACAAAGCATAGTCTTGAAACACCATGCCAATGCGGCGTGCTTCGGGTGGCACATGCAAGCCCACACTGCTGACCACCGATTTGGCCAAACGGATGTCGCCGTCACTGACGCGCTCTAAACCCGCCACCGCACGCAACAAGGTGGTCTTGCCGCAACCCGAGGGGCCAATCAGCACGCCCATTTCGCCGGCGCGCAGCCCCAAGCTCACACGGTCGACCGCTGCGCGGTTCAAGCCGGTGTATTGCACAGAGAGTTGCGAGACATCTAAAAACATCCTTGCATTGTAGAGAGGCATGCCCTGCCACTGTGTATGGCGCAGCCCACTACCTACAATCTGACCATGGTTTTCTCTTGGGCTTCTGTCAGAGCTGCCTCATGGCAGACATTGACTTTAAAAAGCGCGCTGTGGTGTTTTGCAGCGTGCTTGTGCTTGCCTGTGCTCACCGTCATCGCCTCGTGGTGGCAATGGGACGCCACCACACAGCAAGTGTTGCAAGAGATGCTGCGCACCGTGCTGCCCGATTACGCGGGCACCACTTTGTGGCTGTGCGTGTTGGTCAGTGTGGGCGTGATCAGCATGGGCACGGTGTCAGCTGCTGCAGTGACCTTGTTTGACTTTCCATTGCGCCGCACGCTGGAGTGGGCGCTGTTGTTGCCATTGGCCATGCCTGCTTATGTGGTGGCGTATGCCTACACCGACTTTTTGCAATTCAGTGGACCTGTGCAAACTTGGATGCGCAGCGCTTGGGGGCTCGAAGGACGAGTGTTGCCCGAAGTGCGCAGTGTGTGGGGTGCAGCATGTGTGTTCACCTTGGCCTTGTACCCCTATGTGTATTTGTTGGCCCGCACTGCGTTGTCTGAACGCGCCAACCATTTGATGGAAGCCGCGCGTTTGCTCGGTGCGCCTTTGCGCCGGCGTATTTTTCAAGTGGCGTTGCCACTGGCAAGGCCTGCGATTGCGGCAGGCACTGCCCTGGCATTGATGGAAACCTTGGCCGACTTTGGGGTGTCGAGTTACTTTGGCATTCAAACGTTTACCGCTGGCATTTACAAAGCTTGGTTGGTGATGGACAACCGCATGGCTGCGGCGCAATTGGCCACCGTGTTGTTGGTGGTGATTGTGGTGTTGCTCAGCGCCGAGCAACGTGCGCAAGCGCGTTTGCGTTTTGTCACAGGGCGTGGCGATCGACACAGCCAAGAGTCGCAACCCTTGCGCTTGCAAGGGTGGCATGCAGGGGTGGCATTGACCTTGTGCGCTCTGCCCGTGTTGTTTGGGTTTGTTTTGCCTGTGGCCATCATGCTGCATGCGTTTTTTGCGGGCTTGCAAGAGGTGCCTGTGCCGTGGGCGCGTTTCATGCAATGGTCGATCACCAGCTTGTCTTTGGGCGCGCTCACCTCGGTGTTGGCGTTGTTGGCCGCGGTGTTGCTGTCGGCCCATGCGCGTTTGCAACCGAGTTGGGGCAGTCACCTGATGGTGCGCACAGTCAGCTTAGGCTACGCCGTGCCCGGCGCGGTGGTGGTGGTGGGTTTGTTGTTGCCTGTGGGCTGGTTGCAAGCCACTTGGCCTGACCTTGGCGTGGGCTATTGGGTCACGGCCTCGGTGCTGGGCTTGGTGTGGGCCTACTTGGTGCGCTTTGTGGCGGTGGCTTTGCAATCGGTGCAAAGTGGCTACGCACGCGTGCCCGCAAGCTTGGACGACAGCGCGCGCATGTTGGGTGTTTCTGGCATGAAGTTGGTGACCCGCGTGCACGGGCCTTTGCTGAAAAAACCCGCTGCGGCTGCTTTGCTGTTGGTGTTGGTCGATGTCATGAAAGAGCTGCCCGCCACGCTGGTGCTGCGCCCTTTCAACACCGACACCTTGGCCGTCATGGCCTATCAACTGGCGCGTGACGAGCGCTTGGGCGAGGCGGCTTTGCCCTCGCTGGCGCTGGTGCTGGTGGGTTTGCTGCCGGTCATGCTGCTCAGCCGCACCTTGCGCCGGGGCTGAGCTTCCCAGACTTAAGGCTTTGGTTATCGGCGTGATTGAGACAAACAATCACGCGGGTCGCGCATCGTGACTATGATTCACATCAATGAGTTTTGCTCATTCGATAGTTTTTATCAACCAACCAAAGGAAACAACATGTCATTGATCAACACACAAGTTCAACCCTTCAAAAACCAAGCCTTCCACAATGGCAAGTTCATTGAAGTGACCGAAGCCAACCTCAAAGGCAAGTGGTCTGTGTTCATTTTCATGCCCGCCGCTTTCACTTTCAACTGCCCCACAGAAATTGAAGACGCTGCTGACAACTACGCAGAATTCCAAAAAGCCGGTGCCGAGGTGTACATCATCACTACCGACACCCACTTCTCACACAAAGTGTGGCACGAAACATCACCTGCTGTGGGCAAAGCCAAGTTCCCCTTGATCGGCGACCCCACACACCACCTGACACGCGCTTTCGGCGTGCACATCGAAGAAGCTGGTTTGGCTTTGCGCGGCACCTTCATCATCAACCCAGAAGGTCAGATCAAGACCATGGAAGTGCATGACAACGCCATCGCTCGCGATGTGAAAGAAACCGTGCGCAAGTTGAAAGCTGCTCAGTATGTGGCCAGCCACCCCGGTGAAGTTTGCCCTGCCAAGTGGAACGACGGCGCCAAGACCATCACCCCTTCATTGGACCTGGTCGGCAAGATCTAAGCAGTTTCGCTGCTTGTTGGGGTGCGCATCTTCGGGGTGCGCCCCATCTCACAGCGCCATTGCTTTTGCGGTCTCTGGTATCAGAGGCTTTTCACACCAACATGAATTGAGAGAGGCGCTGACACGCCGAAAGGAACCACCATGCTCGACGCACAAATGAAAACCCAGTTGCAAGCTTATTTACAAAACTTGCGCCAGCCCATTCGCTTGATCGCCACGCTCGACAGCAGCGACAAAAGCGCTGAGCTGCGTGAGCTGTTGTTGGAAATTGCAGAGCTGTCTGACAAAGTGAGCTTTGACGATTCTGGCAACGACGCGCGCAAGCCTTCGTTTGTGATTGCCAAAGAAGGTGAAACACGCGGCGTGCGTTTTGCAGCCATTCCTTTGGGGCATGAGTTCACCTCACTCGTGTTGGCGCTGTTGTGGACCGGTGGTCACCCACCGAAAGTGGAGGCCGAGGTGTTGGAGCAAATCAAAGCCCTCGACGCGCAGATGAAGTTTGAGGTCTACATGTCTTTGTCATGCCACAACTGTCCTGATGTGGTGCAAGCCGCCACCTTGATGGCGATTTACAACCCCAAGATCGACACCACCGTGATTGACGGCTCGCTCAACCAAGCCGAAGTGGAAGCACGCCAAGTGATGGCTGTGCCCATGGTGTACATGAACGACCAAGTGTTTGGTTCAGGCCGCATGAGCTTGGAAGAAATCGTGGGCAAGTTGGACACCAATGCCGCCGCCCGCGATGCGGCCAAACTCAACGAGAAAGACCCCTTCGATGTGCTGATCGTCGGTGGTGGCCCAGCTGGTGCAGCAGCAGCTGTGTACGCAGCACGCAAAGGCATTCGCGTGGGCGTGGCCGCTGAGCGTTTTGGCGGTCAAGTGAACGACACCATGGCGATTGAAAACTACATCTCAGTGCTTGAAACCGATGGGCCAAAGTTTGCGACAGCACTCGAAGCCCAAGTGCGTCACTACGATGTGGACATCATGAACTTGCAACGCGCCGACAAAATCGTGCCAGCCACAGAAGCGGGCGGTTGGGTGCAAGTGCACCTGGCCAATGGCGGTGTGTTGAAGTCACGCAGCGTGATCTTGTCAACCGGCGCACGCTGGCGCAATGTGAATGTGCCCGGCGAGCAACAATACAAAAACAAAGGCGTGGCCTATTGCCCACACTGCGATGGTCCTTTGTTCAAGGGCAAACGCGTCGCGGTCATTGGTGGTGGCAACTCAGGCGTAGAAGCCGCCATCGATTTGGCCGGTGTGGTCGAGCATGTGACCTTGGTGGAATTTGCAGACGCCTTGAAAGCTGACGCGGTGTTGGTGAGCAAACTCAAGAGCTTGCCCAATGTGACCATTCATGTGAACGCACAAACCACCGAGATCACCGGTGACGGACAAAAAGTGAACGGCCTGCGCTACAAAGACCGCGCAACAAATCAAGAAACCTTGGTGGCACTGGAAGGTGTGTTCGTGCAAATTGGCTTGGTACCCAACACCGAGTTTTTGAAGGGCACCTTAGAGCTCAGCAAGTTCGGCGAAATCGTGATCGACGACAAATGCCACACCAACCTGCCCGGCGTGTTCGCAGCAGGTGATGTGACCACCGTGCCGTACAAACAAATTGTGATTGCAGCGGGTGAGGGCTCGAAGGCGGCGTTGAGTGCGTTTGATTATTTGATTCGCACGCCTGCGCCTGTCGAAGCGAAAGTTGCTGAGACCGTTTGATCGTGAGGGTGCGTTCGTCTTAAGCCACTGCGTCAAAGCGTTTAAGACGACGCAGCCGGCTTGATCTGCAAAGCCTCAGGCACCACTTGCTCTTGCAGTCGCTCGGGCTCACTCACCACTTTGGGCCCCAATCCCACGGCGCGCAAATAGCCTTGGGTCCAGGCCCAAAAGAGCAGGTTGATGAAGACGAGGGCCAACACGAGGTTGCGCCAAAAAGCATTTTTTTTCATTGCGGTCGAACACTCACTTCCGAACTGGTGATGGCCTCAATGCCTTGCGCTGTTTCTACCAACAAAGCACCGGTGGTATCCACACCACGCGCTATGCCGCTGCGGCCATCGCTCAAGGTGATGGGCAAATCGTGCAAAGCATCACGATCATTGAAAGCATTTTGCAACGGCGCAAAGCCGCCCTGTTCGAAAGCCCGCAAGGTGCGCAACAACGATGCCGCCACCTTGGTCAAAGCCTGCGGTGCGGTGACATCGGGCAACAGGGTTTGCAGGCCCATGGGCGCAGTGGAGAGGCCCTCAGCCTGGGGTGGCGCAATGTTGATGCCCACACCCACCACGCAATAACGCGCAGCGGCACTCGTCGCGACGCTGGGGTCTAGGTGAGCCACTGTGGCCGTTTCAATCAAGATACCCGCCAACTTTCCCCAGCCTTGTGGCGTTTTGGGTTGGGCCACCCACAAGTCGTTGGGCCATTTCAATCGCACACCCAAAGCACCTTCGGGGTCTAAGCTGCGGGCCAATGACAGGCCCACGGCCAATGACAGGCCCGACCAGTCATGCGGTGCCATTTGCAATCCCAAAGAGAAAGTCAGGGCGTCACCCACCTGCCCGTGCCACGGACGGCCCAAGCGGCCACGGCCTGCGGTTTGCGATTCAGCGACCAACAGCACGGGGTAAGTTTGCCCTGCACGCGCGCGGCGCATGAGTTCGGTGTTGGTGGAGTCGATCTCGGGTAACACCTCGACCGTGATGTCTGGTTGCAGGGCAGACAAGGCTTGCCAGAGGTCTTCAGCGGGCCAGATCATGGGCATGAAAGGGGTTTTACGAGGGCGGCGTTTTGACGGTGAATGCTGCGGGCTTGAAGTGAGCGGCGCGTTTAACGCTTGCCGCTTTTCTTTTTCTTGCCCGACTTGCCGCCCTTGCCCGCACCGCCTGAAAGCTCGGTGGAAGACGACAACAAAGTACCGCGGCATTTTTTGGCGCCACACCAGCAAGGGTATTCGGCTTTGAGTTTGTCGGTCAGCGGTGCGTCAATCACCAAGCCGTAGTCGTAGCTCAGTTCTTCACCAGCCAAAATATTGCGCCGTGCTTTGATGAAAATGCGGCCATCGATTTCGTCGGGCTCGCAATTGGGTTTGCACGAGTGGTTGATCCAGCGTGACGAGTTGCCACCGTGCTTGGCATCGATCACATGCGTTTCGTCGATGTGAAAGTAGAAGGTGTGGTTGGGGTCTTGCGGGTCATGCGGGTGGCGGCGCAGGGCTTCTTTCCAACTGATGATTTCGCCCACATACTCGATGATGGTTTCGCCTTGGGCAAAATCGGTGAGAGCGAACACGCCCTTGCCATGCACACCAGAGCGTCGGGTTTGAATGCGCCGTCCGGTGATGGGTGCGGGCCTTTTGGCGGCGGCATGACCGGAAGAGAGGTTTGACATGTTGCCAGGTGTTTTGAAAAGCTTTTTCGGCGACGCCGAAATTTCTGTTAACTTAAATATGTACGCATGCGCGTGCGCGCGCGCACGTGAGAAGCGCATTGTAGTGGTCCCTTTTTGAGGAATGTAGAACATGAGCAAAACACTGGTGATTGCCGAAAAACCTTCGGTCGCACAAGACATCGTGCGTGCACTGACACCCGTGGCGGGCAAGTTTGAAAAACACGACGACCATTTTGAGAACGACACTTATGTGGTCTCAAGCGCCGTGGGTCACTTGGTGGAAATTCAAGCCCCCGAAGAGTTTGATGTCAAGCGTGGCAAGTGGAGTTTTGCCAACCTGCCCGTGATTCCACCTTATTTCGATTTGAAGCCGGTTGAAAAAACCAAGAGCCGTTTGAACGCGGTGGTGAAACTGGCCAAACGCAAAGATGTGAGCGCACTCATCAACGCGTGTGACGCGGGGCGTGAAGGCGAATTGATCTTTCGCTTGATCGCGCAATACGCCGGCGGCAAAAAACCGATCGACAAACCTGTGAAGCGTTTGTGGTTGCAGTCGATGACGCCACAAGCCATTCGGGACGGCTTTGAATCGTTGCGCTCCGAAAAACAAATGCAAGGCCTGGCCGATGCCGCCCGCAGCCGCTCAGAAGCGGATTGGTTGGTGGGTATCAATGGCACCCGCGCACTCACTGCTTTTAATTCGCGTGAAGGTGGCTTCTTTTTAACCACCGTCGGTCGCGTGCAAACACCCACCCTGAGCGTGGTGGTGGAACGTGAAGAACAAATTCGCAAGTTCGTCAGCCGCGACTATTGGGAAATTCACGCCAATTTCTTGGTAGAAGCGGGCGCCTACCCCGCCAAGTGGTTCAACCCCAACCACCAAAAAGACAGCGAAGACGGCGAGAAAAAACACGACCGCGTGTGGTCCGAAGCCGAAGCGCTGGCGATTGCCAATGCGGTGCGCAGCAAAGCCGCCACGGTGACCGAAGAAAGCAAACCCACCACCAAGGCCAGCCCCGGTTTGTTCGACTTGACCTCCTTGCAACGCGAGGCCAACGGTCGTTTTGGTTTCTCTGCCAAAACCACATTGGCTCTGGCGCAAAGTTTGTATGAGCGCCACAAAGCACTGACCTACCCGCGTACCGACTCACGCCATTTGCCAGAAGACTATGTGCCTGTGGTGAAGCAAACCTTTGAGATGTTGGCTGACAGTGAGATGAAGCATTTGGCACCTCATGCTCTGACAGCACTCAACCAAAACTATGTGCGCAAATTGCCACGCGTGTTTGACAACAAAAAAGTCAGCGATCACTTTGCGATCATCCCCACGCTTGAAGCGCCCAAAGGTTTGTCAGAGGCCGAGCAAAAGTTGTACGACTTGGTGGTGCGCCGCTTCATGGCGGTGTTTTTCCCAAGCGCTGAATACTTGGTCACCACACGCATCAGCACGGTGAGCGATGCGGGCAAGAGCTACGCCTTCCGCACCGAAGGCAAAGTGTTGCAAAACGCAGGCTGGATGGCGATTTACGGCAAAGATGCAGCCGACGATGAAGAAGAAGGCAAAACACTGGTGGCCTTGAAAACCGGCGAGATGGCCCGCAACGAATCGGTCGACGCGAAGGGTTTGAAAACCCGCCCTCCCGCACGCTACAGCGAAGCCACATTGCTTGGCGCGATGGAAGGCGCAGGCAAGTTGGTGGAAGACGACGAGCTGCGCGAAGCCATGCAAGAAAAAGGCTTGGGCACACCGGCCACACGCGCGGCCATCATCGAAGGTTTGATCAACGAAAAATACATCGTGCGCGATGGCCGTGAAATGATTCCCACCGCCAAAGCGTTTCAGTTGTTCACACTGCTGCGTGGTTTGGGTGTGGAAGAGTTGTCCACCCCTGAACTCACCGGTGGTTGGGAATACAAACTCTCGCAAATGGAACAAGGCCAATTGAGCCGCGAAGCGTTCATGCGCGAAATTGCGGAAATGACGGAACACATCGTCAAAAAAGCCAAAGAGTTTGACCGCGACACCATTCCCGGCGACTACGCAACTTTGCAAGTGCCTTGCCCCAAATGCGGCGGCGTGGTGAAAGAAAACTACCGCCGCTACGCTTGTGTAGGCAAAGACGGTGCCGCGTCTGATTCGAGCGAATCGGGTGCAGGTTGCGGTTTTTCGATCAGCAAAATTCCTGGCGGGCGTACCTTTGATTTACCCGAAGTGGAGCAATTCATTCGCGATAAAAAGATTGGTCCGTTGGACGGCTTCCGCTCCAAAGCCGGTTGGCCTTTCACCGCAGAAATTGCCTTGAAGTACAGCGAAGAAGACCAAAACTGGAAACTCGAATTCGATTTTGGTGACGACAAAAACGCTGAGTCGGGTGAGATCGTTGAGTTTGGCGATGCACCGTCACTCGGCAACTGCCCCAAGTGCGGCAGTGCCGTGCATGAGCACGGCAGCAACTATGTGTGCAGCAAAGCAGTGCCCACACATGCACAGGCCACGCCCAGTTGCGATTTCAAGAGCGGCAAAATCATCTTGCAGCAACCAGTGGCACCCGAGCAAATGACCAAACTTTTGAGCGAAGGCAAAACCGATTTGCTCGACAAGTTTGTGTCCATGCGCACACGCCGTGCGTTCAAAGCGTTTTTGCAATGGGATCCCGAAGCTGGCAAAGTCAGCTTTGCTTTCGAGCCCCGCACCAGCAAATACCCCGCACGCGGTGGTAAGACACCCACCACCAACGCGCTCATCAAAGCTGCGGGCAAAAAAGCACCTGCGAAAGCAACCGCCGCATCCAAGACCACCAAGGCCGCCAAAGTCAAGGCGGAAAAAGCGGCCAAGCCCAAAGCACCCCGCAAAGTCACCGCAGGCTTTTTGCCAAGCACTGAGTTGGCCCATGTGATTGGCGCCGAAGCCGTGGCACGCACCGAAGTGATTAAAAAATTGTGGGACTACATCAAAGCCAATGGCTTGCAAGACGCCACCAACAAACGCGCCATCAATGCCGATGCAAAACTCAAACCTGTGTTTGGCAAAGACCAAGTCACCATGTTTGAGTTGGCCGGCATTGCTGGCAAACATTTGCGACCTGTGGGTGAGTGATGTCTGTTCAACACCCACCCATGATCGCCACACCGCTGGCCATGCACTTTGCAGAGGCACTGCCCTTGCAAAGTGGCGCGAGTTTGCGCGACTACACCTTGGCGTATGAAACCTATGGCACCTTGAATGCTGAGCGTTCCAACGCGGTGTTGATTTGCCACGCCTTGAACGCCTCGCACCATGTGGCCGGCGTGTACGAGGGCCAAGCCAAAAGCGAAGGTTGGTGGGACAACATGATTGGCCCGGGCAAACCGGTCGACACCAACCGCTTCTTTGTGATTGGCGTGAACAACCTCGGCTCCTGCTTTGGCTCGACCGGCCCCATGCATACCCATCCTGATACGGGCAAGGTGTATGGCGCCGACTTCCCGGTGGTCACGGTGGAAGATTGGGTCAACGCGCAAGCACGCTTGCTCGATCAACTCGGCATTCAACAACTCGCCGCGGTAATGGGCGGCAGCTTGGGCGGCATGCAAGCCCTGAGTTGGACACTGCAACACCCTGACCGTGTGCGCCATGCGGTGGTGGTGGCCAGTGCGCCCAACTTGACGGCTGAGAACATTGCCTTCAACGAAGTGGCACGCCGCGCCATCGTCACCGATCCCGATTTTCATGGCGGTCATTTTTACGAACATGGTGTGGTGCCACAACGTGGTTTGCGCATCGCACGCATGGTGGGGCACATCACTTACCTCAGTGATGATGTGATGAACGAAAAGTTTGGCCGAGAGTTGCGTGCCCCCGCGCGCAACTCTGCAGGTGGTGCGTTGCCCTCCGAAGGGTCTGACAAATCTGCCAGCGCAAACACAACGACCGAAAGTTCGCCGGCCAATCGCGATTACCTCTACACCACCCAAGATGTGGAGTTTCAAATCGAAAGCTACTTGCGTTACCAAGGCGACAAATTCAGCGAATACTTCGACGCCAACACTTATCTGCTGATCACCCGTGCGCTCGATTACTTCGACCCTGCACGCACTTACGGTGGTGATCTGTCAAGTGCACTGGCACGCACACAAGCCAAATTTTTGTTGGTGAGTTTCACCACCGATTGGCGCTTTTCACCTGCACGCAGTCGCGAGATGGTGCGCGCGTTGTTAGACAACCAGCGAGATGTGAGCTACGCCGAAATTGACGCACCGCACGGTCACGACGCCTTCTTGCTCGACGATGCGCGTTACCTGAATGTGGTGCGCTCGTACTTCGAACGCATTGCCGACGAGTTGCATGCCAACACCACAGGAGGTGTGGCATGAGCGCACCACACACACCATTCGCTGTCGAACTGGCGCAGTCACAAGCCGCCAACGACACCTTGCAAGCCATTGCTGCCTTGGTGCCTGAAGGTAGCCGCGTGCTCGACCTCGGCTGCGGCGACGGCGCCTTGCTGGCGCATTTGCAACAACACAAGGGCTGCACGGGTTACGGTGTAGAGCTCGACGACACCAATGTGCATGCCTGTGTGCAACGCGGTGTCAATGTGTTGCAACTCAACCTCGACCAAGGCCTCACTTTGTTTGGCGACCACTCGTTTGATGTGGTGCTGCAAATCGACACGCTGCAACATTTGCGCAATGCCGAAACCATGTTGCGTGAAACTGCACGTGTGGGGCGCACCGGCATTGTGGCGTTTCCCAATTTTGGCCATTGGCCCAACCGACTCAGTGTGTTGCTCGGGCGCATGCCAGTGACCAAACGTTTGCCCTATCAGTGGTACGACACACCCAATATTCGCGTGGGCACATTCGCTGACTTCGCAGCCTTGGCACGACAAAACCAATTGCAAATAGTGGATGCCTTTGGCCTGCAAGCTGGACAAGAAGTGCGCTTATGGCCCAATGCGTTTGCAGGTACGGCTGTGTTCAAATTTCAAAAAAATTAATGTTGGCAACATCCTTGTAGCCAACCTATACAAATAACGGGAGACAAACATGCAACGCAAGCAGCGGTTTCAACAACTCATCGCCACAGGCTTGGTCGCCCTCAGTGCGCTCAGTGCGCTTTGCGCCAGCACGGCAGCTTGGTCACAAACTTGGCCCACACGCCCCATCCGTTTGGTGGTGCCATTCCCCCCTGGTGGCTTGATCGACAACATGGCGCGCTTGGTCGGCCCGCGTTTGTCACAAGAGTTGGGTCAGCCCGTGGTGATCGACAACAAGCCCGGTGCAGGCGGCAACTTAGGCGCAGGCGAAGCAGCCCGTGCCGCTGCCGATGGGTACACCTTGTTGATGGCCTCACCACCGCTGACCATCAACCCCGCGTTGTACAAAAAACTGCCCTACCAACCCGAGCAAATTACACCCATTGGTTTGTTGGGTCGCGTACCCAATGTGTTGTTGGTCAACCCCAATTCGGGCGTGTCATCGGTGGCTGATTTGTCAGCGCGCATCAAAGCCAAACCGGGTCAAATCAACTATGCGTCGAACGGTCAAGGCACATCGTTGCATTTGAGCGCTGAGCTCTACAAAAGCCAAGCGGGTTTGTTTGTCACGCACATTCCTTACCGTGGTGCAGCAGCGGCCATGACGGCGGTGATGGCCAACGAAGTCGACATGATGTTTGACAACTTGCCCTCGGCCCTCGGCCAAATTCAAGCGGGCAAACTCAAAGCATTGGCCGTGACCACACCGCAACGCAGCAGCGTGTTGCCCAATGTGCCCACCATGCAAGAAGCAGGTTTGAATGGTTACCAAGTCAGCGCATGGTTTGGCTTGGCCGCACCCAGTGGCTTACCCCCCGCCGTGCAAACACGCATCGAACAAGCGCTCGAGCGCATCGCTCGCCAACCCGAAGTGGTGGCCGCTTTGCAAAAACAAGGTGCAGAGCCCGCATGGTTAGACAGCAAGGCCATGGGCGCCTTCATGCAGGCCGATACCGCGCAATGGAAAAAAGTAGCGGACTACGCACGCATCGCGCTCGACTGAGTCAGCGCTGACGGCGAACGATCAATCGCGCAAAGTGAGATAAGCCAACGCCGCCAAGGCTGCGGTTTCCGCGCGCAGCACGCGCGCACCTAAGCTCACCGCCACAAAGCCAGCTTGGCGCGCTGCCGCGTCTTCTGCATCGCTCAAGCCGCCTTCGGGGCCCGTCAACAGCACCACGGGTTGATGGATGGATGACGTAGCTACTTGTTCAACTTGGCCGTTCTGAAGCAGCGATGACAACGCCTGCGTGCTTTCATGCAACGACATCACAGCGCGCAAAGCGGCAGAACCATCAGCGTTTTTTTGCTGATCCGTGTTTTGCGAACTTGACAACCATGCCTCCAAACGCAGCGGCACATCCACATGCGGCACACGGTTGCGGCCGCATTGCTCACACGCACTGATCGCTATCGCTTGCCAATGCGCTTGTTTTTTCTCAGCACGCTCGCCATTCAATCGCACCACGCTGCGCTCGGTCATCACCGGTGTAATGCGTTGCACACCTAGCTCGGTGGCTTTTTCGACCAACCAATCCATGCGCTCGTTGGCAGGCATTCCCACCACCAATTGCACAGCCCGCAAGGCTTCGCGCTCCAGCGCTGAGTGCATACCCACCCGCACCTGCACATCGCTGCGCCCCATGTGCGTCACTTCTGCTTCGAATTCACCGCCTTCACCGTTGAACAGCGTGAGCGTGTGGCCAGGCTGCATGCGCAACACCTGTACATGGCGCGCTGCGGTGGCGGGCAACGCAATGGTTTGCCCAGTGACAAGAGGTGTATCGCAGTAAAAGCGGGCCATGTGTCGTGGTTCGCTCAACGCTGCGTATCGAGGCGCGGAAACGCCAAACTGATGGCCGGCTCGGTGCCTTCCATCTTGTCAATGAAGCGCAGCAGCGGTGTGAGTTCGTGGTAGCGGCTCGCGGTGGCGCGAATGTAGCCAATGAAGCGCGGCGCATCGGCCAAATATTTGGGCTTGCCATCGCGCAAAGTCAGGCGCGCAAAAATACCGGCCACTTTGAGGTGGCGTTGCAAGCCCATCCATTCGACCGCGCGCCAAAACGCGCCAAAGTCTTGCGACCAATCTTCAAAATCCATCAGGCCGAGTTTGCGTGCGCGCTCCCAATAGCGGATGGTGACATCGAGCACAAACTCTTCGTCCCAACTCAAAAACGCATCGCGCATCAAACTGGCAATGTCATAGGTGATGGGGCCATGCACCGCGTCTTGAAAATCGAGCACGCCTAAACGTGGCTCATCTGCGTTATGCGGCATCATCAAATTGCGCGGCATGAAGTCGCGGTGCACAAACACTTTGGGCGCTGCCAAATTGTGTTGCACGATGGCTTGAAATGTTTTGTGCAGCATGTTTTGCTGCGTGGTGTCTAACACCACGCCTTTGTGCTTCGCGACATACCAATCGGGAAACAACGACAGTTCGCGTTGCAACAAGGCTTCGTCATAAGCCGGCAAAGTTTGCGCGTTGGCCTGTTGTTGCAGTGTCAGCAACGCGTCGGTGGCACGCGCATACAAATTCACATTGGCTTGGGGTTGTTCAGGTTGAATGGCCGCCATCATGGTGTCCGCACCCAAATCGTCGAGCAACATGAAGCCCTGCGCTTGGTCCCACGCCAAAATGTGCGGCACCAGCAAGCCTGCGTCTTGCAACAAGCCCGCAATGCGCACAAAGGGCTCGCAATTTTCTTGCGCGGGCGGGGCGTCCATGATGATGCAAGCACCGCCCTGCTGTGTGTCGACCCTGAAATAGCGCCTGAAACTGGCGTCGGCAGAAGCGGCGCGCACAGTGGTGGGCAGCAGGCGATGTACGCTGGCTTGTGCTGCCAGCCATTGTTCAAACGCTGTAGCGCGCTCGGGCTGCGCCCACACAATAGGTTCTGCAGGGCGGGGGGAAGTGGTGATGGTGCTCATGGATAATCCAAATTCTACAAATCAACCTTGCCTCATTGGCTTTTTCTGTTTGAAAAGCAAAAAACAAGGTTGGTGCATTGAAGGTTGTTCTGCGTTGCGCTTGTCACCCCTTTTTCTTCGCCAAGTTTTTCCGCCCACCCCTGACGGACGTCATTGGTGGTTAGGCATGGCTTGGGCGCTTGTTGGTGGCCATGCGTTAGCCCAATCAGCCACTCCGCCACTGGTGCTCAAGCCGAGCAGTTTGCTGCAAGAAGTGCTCAATGACACCACACGCCAAGAACTGCCCACCTTTTTGCAAAGCGATCGCCTGAGCGGTCGCAACGACATGGAAACACGCCTGCAAGGCAATGTCACGGTGCGCCGCGGTGATGTGTTGCTCAAAGCCGATGAGGTGGAGTACAACCAAGTCACCGATCAACTCAAAGCGCGTGGACATGTCAGCATCAACCGCGCAGGCAATGTTTATGAAGGTCCTGCGCTGGAGTTGCAACTCGATGCTTTCGAAGGTTTTTTCACGCAGCCCTCTTTCAAACTGTTGAAAAATCAGGCTCACGGGCAAGCCGAAAAAATCGAATTTGTCGACAGCGGCCATTCGGTGTTGCACAACGCGAATTTCACCACCTGTCAACGCAAACCTGGTCCCAGCTGGACACCCGATTGGTTTTTCAAGGCCGACAAAATTTCGCTAGACACCGAGCGCAACATTGGTCGCGCAGAAGGCGCTTCTTTGCGCTTCAAGGATGTGCCCATCTTGCCGCTGCCCTCGGTGGACTTTCCTCTGGCAGAAGAGCGCAAGTCGGGCTTGCTGCCACCATCGATTGGCATTGACAACATTGGTGGTTTAGAGGTGACCCAACCGTATTACTGGAACTTAGCGCCCAACCGTGACATCACCTTTTACCCAACCTATTGGAGTCGTCGCGGTCTAAGGCTTGGCTCCGAATTTCGTTACCTAGAGTCCAACAATCCCCATCAGCCCTTTGCAGGTGAGGCACGCTTGGATTACATGGAAAAAGACTTGCTCAATGGCAATCGCCGCTGGGGATTGAATGTCAAGCATGTTGGCTTGCTCAACCCACAACTGCTTAACGGTCAAGTTGGGTTTGGCTTCAATGTGAATCGCGTGAGTGACAACGACTACTGGAAAGACTTTGCATTGGCCAACAACAGCGGTGTGCAGCGTTTGCTCTCCAATGACATCACGCTCAACTGGAGCAACGGCAGCTTCAGCACAGCCTTGCGCACCCAAATGTGGCAAACCTTGCAAGACAATGCCAACCCGAGCAACCGCATCACACCGCCGTTTGACCGCGTGCCCCAATTCACCGCCAAACTGCAACGCGCCAACCTCAGCGGTTTTGATGTCAGCCTAGAGGGCGATCTGACCCGCTTCGAATCTGCCCGCGCGTATGAGTGCGCCAGCACGGGCTCATACACCTGTGCGCCCAACGCTACACGGGCCGTTTCTTCAGCCCAACTGAGCCACCCCTTTTTGAGTTCTTCGGGATACATCACACCCAAAGTGCAAGTACACGGTCGCAGCTACCAGTTTGATGGCGGCTTGCCTGCCAACAACTTTTACAGCGCACACCAAGGCCAAACTTCTGCCAGTTTGGCCATTCCCACCTTCAGCCTGGACAGCGGCACCACTTTCGAGCGTTCACATCGGTTCTTTAACCGTTCATGGGTGCAAACTCTCGAGCCGCGTGCCTTCTTTGTTTATACCCCCTACCGCGATCAAAGCTATCTGCCCAACTACGACTCCGGCAGCAATGCCTACAACTTTGCCAGCGTATTCACTGAAAACACTTTTGTCGGCAATGACCGCATTGCCAACAACAAGTTGCTCACCCTCGGCGCCACCTCACGCTTGCTCGACCCAGACACAGGTGCTGAAGGTGCGCGTTTTGGCTTGGCGCAACGCCTGCGCATGCAAGACCAACAAGTGACACTTCCGGGTGATCCAATTGCCAGACGCGGCGTGAACGACATCTTGGCCGGTGCCTCGGTGAACCTCTCACGCACATGGGGCGTTGACTCCACCTTGCAATTCAATCCCAAAACCGACAACCTGATGCGTCGCATGGTGGCGGGTCGCTACACACCCGGCAACTACCGCGTTGTCAATGTGGCCTACCGCACACAAAACGACGAGGCAGGACAAGCCCTGTCGCGCCAGCTTGATGTCGGCTGGCAATGGCCTTTGCATGACCTCTGGCGCGGCCCTGACGAAGATGTGGGCGAAGGTCGCGGCCTCGGCGAGGGCCGCTGGTACAGCGTGGCGCGCATGAATTACAACCCGCTCGACAAGAAAGTGGTCGAATCGATTGTGGGCTTCGAATACGATGCTGGCTGCTGGTTGGGACGTGTGGTTTCAGAACGCCTGCAAGTGGCCGAAGGTCTGGCGCGCCAACGTTTGCTGTTCCAATTGGAGTTTGTGGGCTTTTCCCGTGTCGGCACCAATGCCTTGGGCTCATTGCGAACCAATGTGCCCCGTTACCAACCCTTGCGGCAACCCATGATGACGCCAAGCCGTTTTGGCAATTACGATTGATCACCTATGTTTTTCACATCTACTCAAGCTCCTCGTCGCTGGTTGCTGATCGCCCTGAGCGCGCTCTGTCTGCATGGACTCACACAAGCACAAACCACGGCACCTAAGGCCAACGCAACCGCTGGGCGTGATTTCATCGTGGCCGTTGTAGACGCCGTTCCCATCACCAATCACGATGTCAATCAACGCGTGTTGCAGTTGAAACAACTAGCGCGGCAGCAAGACCGGGTACAGAGCCAGCTCACACCATCGTTGCAAGTTGCTTTGGAAAAACTCATCACTGAAAAAGCATTGCTCCAGCTGGCCAAAGACCAAGGCATCACTGTGGATGCAGCTGCGATCAGCCAAGAGCAAGAACGTGTTGCTGCGCAAAGCCAGCTCAATGTGGCGGCGCTTCGTGCAAAACTGGCATCCGCTGGCGTCAGCTGGGAAAGTTTTCAGCAAAGCATCAAAGATCAATTGATCGTGCAACGGTTGGCAGAGCGCACCGTGCCAGCTCGGGTTCGCGTCAGCGATGCTGAAATAGATGCTGTCATGCGCGAACGCATGAACGCGCGCAGCAACATCAACCCCAACATTGAATTGGCACACATCCTCATTGCGGTTCCCGAACAAGCTTCGCCAGCTCAGGTCAGCACCTTGCAAGCCAAAGCCCAAAACACTTTGCAACGGCTTCAGGCAGGTGAAAACTTTGCGGATGTGGCCAAAGATGTGTCCAACAGCACAGACAAAGAACAAGGCGGTCGCATGGGCGTGCGCCCGATGGACCGTTACCCCACCCTGTTTGTGCAAGCGATCGAAGCCTTGCCTGTGGGTGGCTTGAGCAGCGTGTTTCGATCCGGTGCAGGCTTTCACATCTTGAAGTTGGTATCTAAACAAAGCAACCAGACCATGGTTGTCACGGAAACACGTGCGCGTCATATTTTGTTGCGCCCCGGGGGCCAACTCAGTCAAATCGCAGCACGCGCTCAACTGGCCAACTTCAAACGTGATCTCGAAGCCGGTCGTGCTGACTTTGCCAAACTGGCCAAAGAACATTCTCAAGATGGCAGCGCCGTCAACGGCGGCGACTTGGGTTGGGTTGCACCCGGTGTGTTTGTGCCAGAGTTTGAAGAGGGCATGGACAAATTGAAAATCAACCAAATCTCCGATCCTTTGGTGTCGCGTTTTGGTGTGCACTTGATCCAAGTACTCGCTCGCCGTGATGCGCCCATCAGTGAGCGTGAACTTCGCGAAAGCGCCAGAAATATGGTTCGCCAACGCAAATTCGACGAAACCTACGAACAGTGGGCGCAAGAAGTGCGTGGGCGCGCTTACATTGAATACCGCGACCCACCGCAGTGATGTGAGCCTGCGTTGAAACACATCGCCCGCAAGCGCTTCGGTCAGCACTTTCTGACCGACACCCACATCATTGAAAGCATCGTCGACGCCATATCGCCTGTGGCGGGTCAACCTGTGGTTGAAATCGGTCCTGGCTTGGCCGCGCTCACGCAACCCTTGGTCGAGCGCTTGGGCCACTTGCATGTGATCGAACTCGACCGCGATTTGGCCGCGCGTTTGCGCGAGCACCCGCAATTGAGCGTGATTGAGTCCGATGTGTTGCGGGTGGACTTCACACAACTGGCGCAATCACTTCAAGCCGACAAATTGCGTGTGGTGGGCAACCTGCCCTACAACATTTCGTCACCCATCTTGTTTCACTTGCTCAACCATGTGCAGGCAGTGCAAGACCAACACTTCATGTTGCAAAAAGAAGTGATCGATCGCATGGTGGCGTCACCTTGCACCAGCGACTACGGGCGCTTGAGCGTCATGCTGCAATGGCGCTACGACATGGAAAATGTGTTGTTCGTACCACCCGAATCGTTCGATCCATCGCCACGCGTAGACAGCGCCGTGGTGCGCATGGTGCCGCTACAAAACCCACCTCAGCTTGATTTCAAACTCCTAGAAACCATGGTGCAAGTCGCCTTCAGCCAACGGCGAAAACTGTTGCGTCACACCTTGGGCCGTTGGTTAGAAGAGCGTCAATTTGCTGGTGCCTTTGATGTGCAACGCCGCGCCGAAGAAGTGCCTGTTTCTGACTACATTGCGTTGGTGCAAGCGCTTTGATGTGCCTGACATAACGGGTAGACATACCCATTCAACTAACGGTTGATCCAATAAAAAAGCCCGTCTTTCAACGGGCTTTTGCGGCGCGCAAAGCACGCCATGTGTCAGGCAAGCCTTAGGCAGCAGTTAACCAATAACCTGCGTTGAATGGGCTACTCATGCGCAAAGCCATGGGCGACACGTCGACCAATTTGTCGGTTGGCATTTTTTCGCCTTCTTCCAAACCTTCCACGCCTTCGATGGCAGGTTTTTCAGCCGATGGCGCGCGCGCCACGGAGAACGAGTAGAAGCAACGGAAAGGCACTTTGCGATCAGACCAGTAATCGGCCGCTTCGCGGAAGATGTCTAGTAACTGCTCGCGCGCTTCTTTGTCAAACTTAGCGTGGGCAGGAATGTGCTCGAGCACCAAAATGAAACCAGGCTGAGGGCCCGACTTGTGCAGCGGGTCGGTCATGCCGTCGTACAACGAGTCGAAATTCTTGCTGGCTTGTGCAGGGAAAGTGAATGCCTTGGCAATCATGTCCAAAACGTCTTGTTTGCTTTGGGCTTGGGCCAAATTGGCATACAAAAAGTGATGGCCGAGCGACGTGGCAGCCTCTTGCAAATCAGGCACGCGAAATGCGCGAATGGACTGAACGATGTTGGTTTTGACTGTACGCAGTGGCATTTCCATCGCCGTTTCTTTTTCTAAGGTCTTCACAGGGGTTTGAAATAAGTAGGTTTCAAAGGCGTTTTGCTGGGGCTGGCTGGCAAAAACCAACACAAATTGCTGCATCGCAACAACCATCCTCTCAGCGATTCGGGTTAACCCGAAAACTCAAGCCCCGTAGTGTGAACGATTCACCCCAAAAAAGCAAGAGGTGGCCCGAGTATCAGGTCACCTCTTGAGGTTTTTTGAAACCAAAAGGGCTCAAAATCGCCCTTTTTTCAGCTTTTTAGCGCGTTGCGCTGGCGTCGGCCACAGTCAATGCGGTCATGTTCACAATGCGGCGCACCGTGGTGCTCGCGGTCAAGATGTGCACGGGCTTGGCGGCCCCCAACAACACCGGGCCAATCGCAATATTGCCGCCTGCTGCCGTTTTCAGCAGGTTGTAGGCAATATTGGCAGAGTCCAAGTTGGGCAAGACCAGCAAATTGGCGTCGCCAATCAAGGTGGTGCTGGGCATTTGCGCTTGACGGGCGTGGCCGTCCAGTGCCGCGTCGCCATGCATTTCGCCGTCGATCTCGAGCCAAGGTGCTTTTTTCTGCACCAAGGCCAAGGTCTCGCGCATTTTCAAGGCACTGGGTTGGTCGCTGGTGCCAAAGTTAGAGTGCGACAGCAAGGCCGCTTTGGGGTGAATGCCGAAGCGGCGCATTTCTTCGGCCGCCATGATGGTGATCTCCGCCAGTTGCTCTGCCGTTGGGTCGTAGTTGATGTGGGTGTCCACCAAAAACACTTGGCGATCAGGCAACAACAAACCGTTCATGGCCGCGTAAGTGCTGATGCCGGGGCGATTGCCAATCACCTGGTGCACATAGTTCAAGTGGGTAAGCGGGGTGCTCCAAGTGCCGCAAATCAAACCATCCACTTCGCCCTTGTGCAACATCATGGTGCCAATGAGTGACAAGCGACGGCGCATGTCGATCTTGGCCAACTGCTCGGTCACGCCTTTGCGTGCAGTCATCTTGTAATAGGTTTGCCAGAAATCGCGATAGCGGTGGTCTTGCTCCACATTCACCACTTGGTAATCCACGCCTTCTTTCAAGCGCAAACCAAATTTTTCGATGCGCTGTGCAATCACGGCGGGGCGACCAATCAAGGTGGGTTGCGCCAAACGTTCGTCCACCACAATTTGCACGGCGCGCAACACGCGTTCTTCTTCGCCCTCGGCATAGCACACACGCTTTTTCGTGGCGCGTTTGGCCGCAGCATAAATGGGCTTCATGATTGAGCCCGAGGCATACACAAAGCCTTGCAGCTTTTCGATGTAAGCCTCCATGTCTTGAATCGGGCGCGTGGCCACACCGCTGTCTGCAGCAGCTTTGGCAACGGCAGGCGCGATCTTCATCATCAAGCGTGGATCGAAGGGTTTGGGAATCAGGTATTCAGGGCCGAAGGCGAGTTTTTCGCCGGCATAAGCAGCGGCCACCACTTCGCTTTGTTCGGCTTGTGCCAACTCTGCAATGGCATACACCGCCGCAATTTCCATTTCATCGGTGATGGTGGAGGCACCAGCGTCCAACGCACCGCGGAAGATATAGGGGAAGCACAGCACATTGTTCACTTGGTTGTGATAGTCGCTGCGCCCCGTAGCGATGATGGCGTCATCACGCACGGCTTGCACTTCTTCGGGGGAAATTTCGGGCGTGGGGTTGGCCAACGCCAAAATCAAAGGGTTCTTGGCCATTTTCTTGACCATCTCACCCTTGAGCACGCCACCTGCTGACAGGCCCAAGAAAATGTCAGCGCCTTCAATCACATCCATCAAAGTGCGTGCCGTGGTTTTTTGGGCAAATTGAATTTTGTCTTCGTCCATCAACTCGGTGCGGCCTTCGTACACCACACCCGCCAAATCAGTCACAAAAATATTGCTGCGGGGCACACCCATCTTGACCAACAAATTCAAACAAGCGAGCGCCGCAGCACCCGCGCCTGAGGTGACGATCTTGACCTTTTTCAAATCTTTGTTGGCCACTTTGAGGCCGTTCAAAATGGCCGAGCCCACCACAATGGCGGTGCCGTGTTGGTCATCGTGGAAAACTGGAATCTTCATGCGCTCGCGTAATTTGCGCTCGACATAAAAACAGTCAGGCGCTTTGATGTCTTCTAAGTTGATGCCACCAAAGGTCGGCTCGAGTGACGCAATGATGTCCACCAGCTTGTCGAGATTCTTTTCGTCGATCTCTAAGTCGAACACATCGATGCCCGCAAACTTCTTGAACAAAACGCCCTTGCCTTCCATCACGGGCTTTGACGCCAATGGGCCAATGTCGCCCAAGCCCAGCACCGCAGTGCCGTTGGAAATGACCGCCACCAAGTTGCCACGGCTGGTGTACTTGTAAGCCGCGTTGGGGTCTTTGACAATTTCTTCACACGGTGCGGCCACACCAGGCGAGTAGGCCAAAGCCAAATCGTGTTGGTTGACCAACTGCTTGGTTGCTTGAATGGCCACTTTGCCGGGTGTTGGAAACTCGTGGTACTCGAGCGCCGCACGGCGCAATTCGGCACGCGCTTCAGCGCTGTTGTGTGAAGGGGTTGAACTCATGACTGTCTCCAAAAAATGTGATTGGCAGTGATGCACGGCATTTGCCAACTTTGATAAATCATTGTAGGCGGCTGTCTAGGGCAGTTCGTGCGTGAATGTGCTTACGAAAGTGGCTTTGGTTTTTACTTATTGGCAAAGGTTGGGGCTTGGGGGGCTTTCGCTTTGTGTCGTTTCATTTCGTTCGTACGCTTTACGGCTGGGCGGGTACGCGCTAGGGCTCCTCAGTCGCTTCGCGCCAGGAAGTCGCCTACGCGCGTACCCGCCCAGCCGTAAAGCTAGAGAGTGCGAGCCGAAACCTTTCGCTTACCACGCGATGCGAACAGGGACAGGCCCGACCGACGCAATCGTGACGCAGTCTCTGAGGAGGGCGGGCCTGTCCCTGTTCGCATCGCCCCAGCCAACGAAGGGAAGCCCAAAAACCCTCAACCAACAACTCAAGAACGCATCAACGCCTCAATCTCATCGACAACAACCGGCACCCCACGCGTGATCAACTCACACCCAGAAGCCTGAACAATTGCATCATCCTCAATGCGAATGCCCAAGTTCCAAAAAGCCTCTGGTGCCTCATCGCTAGGCCGCACATACAAACCAGGCTCAATCGTCAACACCATGCCCGAACGCAAAATACGGCTCGGCCGGTTGGTGATGGTCTCGCCCGACAACGGGTCTTGGCGCGCGCTGGCGTTGCCCAACTCAGAGGGCTCGACATAGCTGCCGCAATCGTGCACATCCATGCCCAACCAATGGCTGGTGCGGTGCATGTAATAAGTGAAATACGCGCGTTTTTCAATCACATCTTGTGCGTTGCCATGTTTGTTTTTGTTCAACAAACCCAGGTCTAACAAACCTTGTGACAACACTTTCACCGTCGCGTCATGCGGATCGTTGAACCGTGCGCCTTCGCGGGTAGCGGCCACGGCTGCGTCTTGGCTGGCCAACACCAAGTTGTAGAGATCGCGTTGTGGGCCAGTGAATTGGCCATTGGCGGGAAAGGTGCGGGTGATGTCTGAGGCGTAGCCGTCGAGCTCACAACCTGCATCGATCAACACCAATTCACCCGCACGCACAGGCGCTGCGTCCGCGCGGTAGTGCAACACGCAGGCATTGGCGCCTGCAGCGACGATCGATGTGTACGCGGGAAACTGCGAGCCGTGTTGACGAAATTCGTGCAACAACTCAGCGTCTAAATGGTATTCGCGCACATCTTGGCCTGCACGCAACATGCGCGCGCTGGTTTGCATGGCGCGCACATGGGCTTGCGCACTGATGTGTGCTGCGCGTCGCATGATGTCTTGTTCGTGCGCGTCTTTAATAAGACGCATCTCGTCGAGTGGGCCGCACACATCGCGTTGTTGCGCCGGACACACCACACCAAAGCGCACACGCGCACGCACGCTGTTGAGCCAACCATCGACTTGTGTTTCAAGCCCTTTGTGGGTGGCAAAGGGGTACCACACCGTGTGTTGGTTCTCTAACAATCTGGGCAGCTGTGCATCGAGTTCTTTCACCGAATGCGCGGCTTGCACACCGAGAGATGAAACAGCCGCATCCGGCCCCAAGCGGTAGCCATCCCAAATTTCGCGCTCCAAGTCTTTGGGTTGGCAAAACAGGGTGCTGCGTCCTGTAGCGTCCAACACCAACCACGCATTGGGTTCGGTGAAGCCGGTGAGGTAATAAAAGTAACTGTCGTGTCGGTAAGGAAAGTCGCTGTCGCGGTTGCGTGCACGCTCAGGTGCGGTGGGAATGATGGCCACGCCACCGTCACCGAGTTGGGCGGCTAACTGCGCGCGCCGTTTGGCATACAAGGGTGTGTTGTGTTGGGTCATAAGCGCGCGAGGTGTTGGTTGAGCTGCGCCAATCGTTCAGGCGTGCCCACATCGGTCCAGGGCCCTGTGTACAAGTTGGCGCTCACCTGTTGATTGTCCATCGCTTGGCGCAGCATCGGTGCCAAAGGGGCTTTGATGCCCTGCGGATTGCCAGCAGGTATGTCGCACCACGCAGCTTCAAAAAAGGCGCGTTTGTACAAGGCGATGGTGCTGAAGGTGTAGCGCGTTGCTACTGCGTTTTGCGTGTTGGGGGTTGATGCGTCAGCAGGCGAAGGCTTTGGCAAATTCAACGCCAAGCCCTCAGCAGACAAACCAAAGTCTCCCAATGGGTTGTGCATGGGGTTGGGCACCAACCAAATGTGCGCTAGCTTCGAACTGTTTTTAAAACTTGCATAAGCTTGCTCAGAAAACACAAACTCAGGCGCAAACACATCGCCCGCAGCCACCCAAAACACATCGCTCAACAGTGGCAGCGCGCGCACAATGCCACCTGCTGTTTCTAGTGCGCCACCGAAATCCACGCCCTCTTGTGAATAGTGCAATTGCATCGGCGCTTGTTTTGTCACATTACTGACTGTTGATGTGTGAGCATTTTTGTCGGTAACGAACTGCGCGCCAAAGTGCTGCGGTATTTGCTCACCTAACCACGCGGTGTTGATCACCAACTGCGTGACTCCGCCACGTTGCAAACCTTCCATGGCCCATTGCATCAACGGCTTGCCTCGCACCCTCAACAGCGGTTTCGGATGGGCATCGGTGAGGGGTCGCATGCGCTCGCCTCGGCCTGCCGCCAACAACAACGCGGTGGCGGGCGCATCGCCCCCAACAGGGGTTGGCAATTCAGCAGCTTTTGAGGCAGGGTTCGACATGCTTTCGAGTGTAGCCCTCGTGGTTTGAACGATGCGCGCTCGAAGAGCAACCAGAAATTGAACCCACCCAATCGGTCAGCCTGCGTTGGGCAGGCACCGCTAAAATAAGGGTTTCCCCAAATATTCCCTCGGAGCCGCCTGACATGGCAAACACCCAACAAATGGCCAGCGCGATTCGCGCTTTGGCAATGGACGCTGTTCAACAAGCCAACTCAGGACACCCCGGCGCGCCGATGGGCATGGCCGACATAGCAGTGGCGTTGTGGGGCCCACGCTCTGCCAACGGCCAACTTGCCGGCCATTTGCAGCACAACCCCAAAAACCCGCATTGGCTCAACCGTGACCGCTTTGTGCTGTCCAACGGCCACGGCTCGATGCTGATTTACGCTTTGCTGCACCTCACGGGCTATGACTTGCCCATGAGCGAGTTGAAAAACTTCCGCGTGCTGCACAGCAAAACCGCCGGTCACCCCGAGGTGGGCGTCACCCCCGGCGTGGAAACGACCACTGGTCCCTTGGGCCAAGGCATCACCAACGCGGTGGGCATGGCGTTGGCAGAAAAGTTGTTGGCCTCTGAATTCAACCGTCCTGGCCACCAAGTGGTGGACCACCACACCTATGTGTTTTTGGGCGATGGTTGTTTGATGGAAGGCATCAGCCACGAAGCCTGTTCATTGGCCGGCGCATGGAAACTCAACAAGCTCGTCGCCTTGTACGACGACAACGGCATTTCCATCGACGGCCAAGTGGACCCTTGGTTTGCCGACAACACGCCTGAGCGTTTCAAAGCCTATGGCTGGCAAGTGTTGGGCCCTGTTGACGGCCACGACGCGCAAGCTGTCAGCCATGCCATTGCCAGCGCCAAGCTCAGCGCCGACAAACCCACCTTGATCGTTTGCAAAACCAGCATCGGCAAAGGCAGCCCCAACCGCGCCAACACAGCCAAAGCACACGGCGAGCCTTTGGGCGCCGACGAAATTGCGCTCACCCGCGCCGCCATTGGATGGAACCACCCGCCATTTGAAGTGCCCGCCGAGGTCTACCAAGACTGGAATGCCGACGCATTTGGCCATGCGCTCGAAGCCGAATGGAACACCCGCTTTGCCGCTTACAAAGCCGCGCACCCCGACTTGGCCAAAGAACTGTTGCGCCGCATGTCCGGCGACTTGCCCGCCAACTTTGCACAAACCGTGGTCGACACCGTCATTGACGCACACCAAAAAGCCGAAACCGTGGCCAGCCGCAAAGCCAGCCAATTGGCGCTCGAGTCGTTCACTGCGGCATTGCCCGAATTGTTGGGGGGCAGTGCCGACCTCACCGGCTCGAACCTCACCAACACCAAGAGCACGCCCAACCTGCGCGTCAACTTGGCGGGCGATGTGGTGAAGAACGAAGCAGGCCAAGGCGGTCGTCACATCAACTACGGTGTACGCGAATTTGGCATGGCCGCCATCATGAACGGCGTGGCCTTGCATGGTGGTTTTATTCCTTACGGTGGCACCTTCCTCACCTTCAGCGACTATTCACGCAACGCCATCCGCATGGCTGCGCTCATGAAGCAACGCGTGGTGCATGTGTTCACTCACGACTCGATTGGCTTGGGCGAAGACGGTCCCACGCACCAGTCGATCGAACACGCCGCATCGTTGCGCTTGATTCCCAATTTGGATGTGTGGCGCCCTGCTGATACCGCTGAAACAGCGGTGGCTTGGGCCGTAGCTTTGCAAAACAAACTCAAGCCCACTGCATTGTTGTTGAGCCGCCAAAACTTGCCTTATTTGCCCAAAGGCGATGCTGTGCCTCACAAAACCGCTGGCGATATTTCGGGCTTGGACGCGATCAACAAAGGTGCGTATGTGTTGGCTGAACCCACCGAAGTGGGCCTCAACAAAAAACCACAAGCGGTCATCATCGCGACCGGTTCAGAAGTGCAGTTGGCGTTGAAAGCGCAAGCATTGTTGGCTGAGAAAAAAATCGCGGTGCGCGTGGTGTCTGTACCCAGCACCACCACTTTCGACCGTCAAAGCGTGGCCTACAAATCAGCGGTGTTGCCAGCAGGCATTCCTCGCGTGGCGGTTGAAATGGGTTCGACCGATGGCTGGTGGAAATACGGCGTCTCCGCCGTGGTGGGCATCGACACCTATGGTGAATCGGCCCCTGCACCGGTGCTGTTCAAACACTTTGGCTTCACGCCTGAAAATGTGGCCGAGACCGTGCAAGCGGTGTTGCAAAAGTAAATCACTTTCTTGATGGCACTTTTCGCAACGGCCCATTTCAAATTTGCACCAACAAACATTCTTTTTTATTTTTAACTTCAGAAGGACTTTTCCATGACTATCAAGATCGGTATCAACGGCTTTGGCCGTATCGGACGCATGGTGTTTCGCGCTGCGGCACAAAACTTTCAAGACATCGAAGTGGTTGGCATCAACGACTTGTTAGAGCCTGACTACTTGGCTTACATGTTGAAGTACGACAGCGTGCACGGTCGCTTCAAAGGCGAGGTGTCTGTTGACGGCGGCAACTTGATCGTCAATGGCAAAAAAATTCGCCTCACCCAAGAGCGCGATCCTGCTGCTTTGAAGTGGAACGAGATTGGTGCGGACATCGTGATCGAAGCCACCGGTTTGTTCCTCGACAAACCAACCGCTGAAAAACACTTGGCCGCAGGTGCCAAAAAAGTGTTGTTGTCAGCACCTTCTAAAGACGACACCCCCATGTTTGTGTTCGGTGTGAACCACACCACTTACGCCGGTCAAACGATTGTTTCTAACGCGTCATGCACCACCAACTGCTTGGCACCCGTGGCCAAAGTGTTGAACGACAAGTGGGGCATCAAGCGCGGTTTGATGACCACCGTGCACGCCGCCACCGCCACCCAAAAAACCGTGGACGGTCCTTCCAACAAAGACTGGCGCGGCGGTCGCGGCATTTTGGAAAACATCATTCCATCAAGCACCGGTGCTGCCAAAGCCGTGGGCGTGGTGATTCCAGAGTTGAACAAGAAACTCACCGGCATGTCTTTCCGCGTGCCCACCAGCGATGTGTCTGTGGTCGACTTGACGGTTGAACTCAACAAAGAAGCCAGCTACAAAGACATCTGCGCTGAAATGAAAGCACAAAGCCAAGGCGCTTTGAAAGGCATCTTGGGTTACACCGAAGACAAAGTGGTGGCCACCGACTTCCGTGGTGAGCCCTGCACCTCGGTGTTTGACGCTGACGCTGGCATTGCGTTGGACAGCACCTTCGTGAAGATCGTCAGCTGGTACGACAACGAATGGGGTTACTCCAACAAGTGTTTGGAAATGGTGCGCGTGATCGCCAAGTAAGTTGCATGCGTTCGTCAGAACGCGTCATTTACCCAACGCCCAGACTCGTGAGAGCTGGGCGTTTTTTCTTCACGGTTTGGTCTGTGCAGGCGCTGATGCGTTGGCCTCTGGCAAAGCTGATGCTGTCGACCCTTCGGTGCTTTTCACAGCCTCTTTTTGCGCCTCATGTGGTTGCTCATGTGGCTGGGTTGGCGCTGCCTCTTGCCCCCACACAATAAACGCTCCCAACACCACAAACACCAAGGCGCTGATGCGATGCACCCATTGCAGTGGCACCAAACGGGTGATCCGTTCACCAAACCAAACCACCGGTGCGTTGGCCACCATCATGCCGAAGGTGGTGCCCATCACCACCCAAGCCCATTGCTTGTATTCAGCCGCCAGCATGACGGTTGCAATTTGTGTTTTGTCACCCATCTCTGCCAGAAAAAACGCCACCACGGTTGTGCCAAACACGCCCCATCTGGGTTTGACATCGGACTCTTCATCGTCCAATTTGTCAGGCACCAGCATCCATGCGGCCATGGCAAAAAACGAGATGGCCAGAACCCAACGCAACATCTCTGGCCCGAGCCAAAGCGTCACCCAAGTGCCCAGACCACCTGCTAGTGCATGGTTGAAAACCGTGGCGACAAAAATACCCCACACAATGGGCCAAGGTTTGCGAAAGCGCGCCGCCAGCACCAAGGAGAGGAGTTGGGTTTTGTCGCCCATTTCGGCCAGCGCAACAATGCCCGTCGAGATCAAAAATGCTTCCATCTGCTTATCCTACCGCCCAAGGATTTCGCGCAGAACGCCAGCAACAGCCTGATTTGGTGCGCTTTTTGCATGCATAAGGTGCAATTCGCCATAGCAGCGAATTTCTGCACCAAAAAAGTTCAATTCCCAAGGAAATCAATTATGGACGCACACAAACAGGGCGCGGATGCCTTGTTCATCCTGCTCGGCGCCATCATGGTGCTCGCCATGCACGCCGGTTTTGCCTTCTTAGAGCTCGGCACCGTTCGCAAGAAAAACCAAGTCAATGCGTTGGTCAAAATCTTGGTCGACTTTTGTGTTTCGACCGTGGCCTATTTCGCCATTGGTTATGGCGTGGCCTACGGCACCAGCTTCATGGTGGGCGCTGAGACGCTGGCTGACAAAAACGGCTATGACTTGGTCAAGTTCTTTTTCTTGCTCACATTTGCCGCCGCCATTCCCGCCATCATCTCGGGCGGCATTGCCGAACGCGCACGCTTCTGGCCCCAATTGATCGCAACAGCCGTCATCGTGGGCTTTATTTACCCCTTTTTTGAAGGCATTGCTTGGAACCAGCATTTTGGCTTTCAGGCTTGGTTGAAAGAAGTCACGGGCGATGAGTTCCACGACTTTGCGGGTTCGGTCGTGGTGCATGCGGTGGGCGGCTGGATTGCCTTGCCCGCCGTGCTGTTGCTCGGCGCACGCAGCAACCGTTACCGCAAAGACGGCGCCATTTCGGCGCATCCACCTTCGAGCATTCCTTTCTTGGCACTTGGCGCTTGGATTTTGATCGTGGGTTGGTTTGGCTTCAATGTGATGAGCGCCCAAACACTCGACAAAATTTCTGGCTTGGTGGCTGTCAACTCACTCATGGCTATGGTGGGAGGCACCTTGGTGGCCTTGGTAATGGGCAAAAACGACCCCGGCTTTGTGCACAACGGCCCCTTGGCCGGTTTGGTGGCCGTGTGTGCGGGTTCTGATTTGATGCACCCCATGGGCGCCTTGGTGGTGGGCAGCGTCGCCGGCGCAATTTTTGTGGTGATGTTCACCCTCACACAAAACAAATGGCGCATTGACGATGTGTTGGGCGTTTGGCCCTTGCATGGTTTGTGTGGCACTTGGGGCGGCATCGCTGCGGGTGTGTTTGGCACACAAGCGTTTGGCGGCTTGGGTGGCATCAACCTCACCGCGCAACTGGCCGGTACAGCACTCGGTGTGGTGTGGGCTTTGGTCGGTGGGTTCGTGGTGTATGGTGTGCTCAAAATGACCATGGGTTTGCGCCTGACACAAGAAGAGGAATTTGAGGGTGCCGACCTCACGATTCACAAGATCAGCGGCACACCAGACCGTGAAGTGACTTGGTAAGCCGCTTGAACTGTGGTTTTTCTGAACGAAAGGCCACAAATTAAGGGCAAACGCTTGGTTTTTAGGTCTACTTGTGGCCCATAATGGTTGCGCTGTGTTTTTTCTTGATGAGAAAACAGGGCAGGTTTGGTGATCGGTCAGTTTCGGTTCGGGACTCCATCGCTTGTTTTATGTGTTTTAAGGAGTCCCTTTCATGGGCAACAAACTGTACGTCGGCAACTTGCCGTATTCTGTACGCGATGGCGATCTTGAGCAGTCCTTTGGACAGTTCGGTGCTGTCACCAGCGCCAAGGTCATGATGGAGCGCGATACCGGTCGCTCAAAAGGTTTTGGTTTTGTAGAAATGGGCAGCGATGCCGAAGCGCAAGCTGCCATCGCTGGCATGAACGGCGCCCCTTTGGGTGGCCGCAACTTGGTGGTGAACGAAGCTCGCCCCATGGAACCCCGTCCCCCACGCAGTGGTGGTTTCGGTGGTGGCCGTGAAGGTGGCGGCGGCGGTTACGGCGGTGGTCGCGAAGGCGGCGGCGGTGGCGGCGGTTTCCGTAGCCCCTACGGTGGCGGTGGCCGCAGTGGTGGTGGCGGCGGCGGTGGTCGCGGCGGCTTTGGCGGCGGTGGCAACAGCTACTGATCTGCTGACAAAAACAAAAGGCTCCGAAAGGAGCCTTTTTCTTTGATGCGTCACACGATGGTTTATTTGCTGCGCTTGCTCGGTGACAACACACCACGCACGCGCCCCGTGAGCTCTAAGGTGCGAGACAAGTTGTCATAAGCCATTTTGTTGGACGAAAAAGTGTCGCTGTGACCGCGTTTCAATTCAACCGGCAAGTGGGTGCGAATCTCTTCGGTGTTGACAACGATGTGAAAAAAATCGCTGCGCAACTCGGTGCGTGCTTGGCCATCGTTTTTATTCAAGCCATCGCGTATCACCACGGCCTTGTCAAACAATTGCACTTCTGAGCCATCTGCATTGGTGATGGCTCTGCCTGCATTGGCCACCGTGAGACGGCCTTCTTTTGAATAGCTGCGAATGGTTGGGCGGTCTATTTCAAGCGTGTCGGTGTCTGGAAAATGGCGCGCCTCTGCACCGGTGATTTCGCTTTTGAGTTGTCCTTTTGCATCGAACACACGCACAGAAAAATCGCGCATGAAATAGTCGGGCACGTGCCGCGGTGCCGCCACCAAATCGTCTTGCGTTGCAGTGGGTGTGTTGCGTACCAACCAATAGGTGCTCATCGCCATCAAGCCCATGAGAATGATGGGTAAATAAATGGCAACACGGTCCCATGCACGGCGCACGCGCAACCACGCGGATGACAAGTGCGCAAGGGGCGCGCTTGCCACACGCATCATGCGCCGTGGCCTTCTAGCAGTTGTGCATAGCGGCCAGAGGCCACCAACAACAGATCGCAAAACTCGCGTGCCGCACCGTGTCCGCCTGCACGTTCGGTCACATAGTCTGCACAAGCTTTGACTTCGATGTGTGCATTGCTGGGTGCGCACGCAAACGCAGCCAATTGCATGGGAGCCAAATCCGGCCAGTCGTCACCCATATGGGCTGCTTGTGACCAGTTCAGTCCCAAGCTTTGCATGATGGCTTGTGCGGCAGGCGCTTTGTCTTCGGTGCCGTAGCGCACATGTTCAATGCCCAAGGCTTTCAAGCGTGTGCGCAAGGGCGCGCTGTCGCGACCGGTGATGACCGCGGGCGTGATGCCCGCTTGTTTGAGCAACTTGATGCCATGACCATCCAAAGTTGAAAACCGTTTGATGGTTTCACCGCTTTCGGTGAAATACAAACCACCGTCGGTGAGCACACCATCCACATCAAAAAAAGCAACTCGCACCGCTTGTGCTTTGAGCAACAACGCAGGGGCAAATTGCAAAGCGGGTTGAAAAGAAGCGCGGTTCATCAAATCACCTTCGCACGCATGAGGTCGTTGGAGTTGATGGCGCCACACAACATGCCCTGTGCATCAACCACCAACAAACTGGTGATGCGGTGTGTTTCCATCATTTCTGCGGCTTCTGCAGCCAAGGCATCAACACGCAGTGTGCGAGGGTTGGCTTTCATCACCTCTTGTGCGGACAGCTTGCGCATGTCCACGCCTTTTTCAATCAAGCGACGCAAGTCGCCGTCGGTGAAGATGCCCAAGACTTGTCCTTGGTCATTCACGATGGCCGAGGCGCCCAAGCCTTTGTCGCTCATTTCGCGCATCAAGGCGCTGAAGGTGTCAGTAGGCAACACGCGGGGCACGGCATCGTCTTTGCGCATGACATCGGCCACATGCGTTAACAAACGTCGACCCAAAGAACCGCCAGGGTGTGAGCGCGCGAAGTCTTCGGCTTTGAAGCCGCGTGCGTCGAGCAAGGCCACAGCCAACGCATCGCCCAACGCCATTTGCGCGGTGGTACTGGCCGTGGGGGCCAAATTCAAGGGGCAGGCTTCTTTGTCCACACTGCTGTCAAGCACGATGTCGGCATGCTGTGCCAGGGTGGATTGCGCGCCACCGGTCATGGCGACCAAGGGCACACCTTGGCGTTTGAGCACCGGCAAGATGGCCGCCAGCTCATCGCTTTCACCGCTGTTAGAAATGGCCAACACCAAGTCGATTTCTTTGACCATGCCCAAGTCGCCATGGCTGGCTTCTGCGGGGTGCACAAACATGGCGGGGGTACCGGTGGAGGCGAGTGTGGCAGCAATTTTGCGGCCCACATGACCGCTTTTGCCCATGCCCATGATGACCACGCGGCCGCGCACTTTCAACACAGCTCGCACGGCCTGTACAAATGAAGAGGACAGCTTTTTTTGCAAACCCAACAGCGCGTTGGCCTCAATGTCTAGCGTGTCATGTGCCAATTGCAACAAGCGTGCATCGTCAACATTTGCGGGGCTGTGCGCCATGGAAGAGGGTTGGTTGCTCATGGTGCGATTTTATAGAGGTGGCGGGTTTATTTGCCAATGCAAAAACTGGTGAAGATGACGCCCAATAAATCGTCAGAGGTGAATTCGCCGGTAATCGTGTTGAGCGCGTTTTGGGCCAGTCGTAACTCTTCGGCCAATACATCGAGCGCGGGCAGCTCGGTGTTCAAACTGTCGCTGGCGATTTGCAGGTGTTGCGACACCTCGTGCAAAGCTTGTACATGCCGTTCACGCGCCATGTACAGACCTTCGGCGCTACCGCCTTGCCAACCGACCAGTTGCAACAATTTCTCACGCAAGCTTTGCAGGCCTTCACCTGTTTTGGCGGACAAGCGCACACTTTGCTGCGCCGTGTTGTAGGGTTCTTCCATGTGCGATGCATCGGCCTTGTTCCACACATGCACAACGGGGGTATGTACGCCGAGTGTTGCTTGCAAGGTGGTTTGAATGTCTTGGTCTGCCACTTGATAGGTGTGTTCATTCGCACGCGTGAGGTCGTGCATGAAGAGCACCGCATCGGCCTTTTCTATTTGTTGCCATGCTCGCGCAATGCCAATGCGCTCGACTTCGTCCACTTCTGGGTGTTCGCGCAAGCCTGCGGTGTCGATCACATGCAGAGGTACACCTTCGATTTGGATGGTTTGTTGCACCACATCGCGGGTGGTACCTGCGATGGGCGTGACGATGGCCAACTCTGCCCCCGCCAAGGCGTTGAGCAACGAGCTTTTGCCTGCGTTGGGTTGGCCTGCAATGACCACGCGTATGCCTTCGCGCAACAGCGCGCCTTGTTGGGTGTGTTGTTGCACTTGTTGCAAGGTTTGTTGCAAGCGCGTGAGTTGCCCTTGTGCATCGGCTTGTTTTAAAAAGTCGATGTCTTCTTCTGGAAAATCAAGCGTGGCCTCAACCAACATGCGCAAATGAATGAGCGCATCGCGCAGTTGGTGTATTTCTTTTGAAAAAGCGCCCGCCAAAGAACGGCTGGCACCACGCGCGGCAGCTTCGGTACTGGCATCGATCAAATCGGCCACGGCTTCGGCTTGTGCCAAGTCGAGTTTGTGATTCAGAAATGCGCGTTGGGTGAACTCACCGGGTTGCGCCAGACGCAAGCCGGGTAGCAAAGCTTGTTCGAGTGGGTTTAGCGTCGTGTGGGTTTGTTGCGCCAGTGCCAAACAGTGCGACACCAGCAATTGCAACACCACCGGCCCACCGTGTGCTTGCAGCTCCAACACATCTTCACCGGTGTAGCTGTTGGGGCCTTGGAAGTACAACGCCAGCACATGGTCGATCGGCACACCTTGCGCATCGTTGATCGGCAAATATGTGGCTTGGCGCGCCTCAAGCTTGTGCCCACACAGTGCTTGTGAAAACTCTAAAAGTTGTTTGCCACTGACGCGCACAATGCCCACTGCACCACGCCCTGGCGCAGTGGCAATCGCGATGATGGGGGCGTCATGTTGTGCCAGCATGTGTGCATTGTCTAGAAAAAAGGCCGCTGAGTCAGCGGCCTGTGAAGAAAAGCTTTTGCGTTAATTCAAAACGCCCATTTGCTTGTTGATCATCCATTGCTGAGCAATGGACAAAATGTTGTTGGTCAACCAGTACAACACCAAACCTGCAGGGAAGAAAAAGAACATCACGCTGAAGGCCAAGGGCATGATCCACATCATCTTGGCTTGAATGGGGTCTGGTGGCGTGGGGTTGAGCCAGGTTTGCAACAAGGTCGTGGCCGTCATCAGCAAGGGCAAGATGAAATACGGATCAGGCGCAGCCAAGTCATGCACCCAACCGATCCAAGGTGCGTTGCGAATTTCAACGGTTGATAACAGCACCCAATACAACGCAATGAACACCGGAATTTGAATCGCGATAGGCAAGCAACCGCCCATGGGGTTGACCTTTTCTTCGCGATAAATTTTCATCATCTCCATTTGCATTTGCTGTGGGTTGTCTTTCAAACGCTCACGCATTTCCATGATGCGTGGGTTGATGGCTTTCATCTTGCCCATGCTGCGATAGGCGTGGGCGTTGAGCCAATAGAAAGCTGCTTTCAACAACACCACCAAAGCCACGATGGACCAACCCCAGTTTTTCAACAACTGGTTGAGTTGGTCTAACAACCAATACAAAGGTTTGGCCAAAATCGTGAGCCAACCGTAGTCTTTCACCAACTCGAGGCCGGGGTAGAGGGCTTCTAAGTAATTTTCTTCTTGCGGGCCGGCAAATAACTTGGCGCTCAAGTTGTAGGTTTCGCCGGCTTTGATTTCTGGCAACTGCGCAATCATGGTGGTGCGGTAGCAGCAGTCGGGCAACTGTGTGCCGATGTCCACCGCGTCCATCGAGATGTCGCGGTTCAAGCCATCGGGCAACAACCAGGCGCTGGCAAAGTAATGTTGCACCATGGCGATGTAGCCACTGGGGGACTGTTTTTCAAAGTCTGCTTTTTTCTTTTTGATGTCGGCAAACTCCACCTTTTGGTATTTTTTCAACTCGGTGTAAACCGCTGGTCCAGTAAAGGTGGAATAAAAAGACGACTCACCTGCAGGCTTGTTGCCATCGCGCACGAGTTGCACATACAACTGGGGTGACGCCGCTTGGTTGCTGGTGTTGACCACGGCATGCGTAACGGCCATGTCATAAGCGCTGCGTTTCAAAGTGTAGGTTTTCACCAACTTCAGGCCTTGCACCACCGGAGACTCGAATACCACGCTCAGGTCTTGTGCGTCCTTGTCGAGAGTGCGCGCACCAGGGCGCACAGTCATGAGGGTTTTGTGGGTGGGATAAGCCACGCCAGGCACGGTGGCCAACAAGCCCGATTGGGCTTGGTAGTAGCGGTCTTTGCTGTCGTCTAACAGCACCATGTTTTGGTCTGGATGGGTCAGGTCTGCATGCTTCAAAAATTCAACCCGAGAAACCGAGCCGCCTTCGGTGTCAAACTGAACGCGCAACACATCGGTGCTGACCTCGATGCGCTCTTTGTTGTTTGTGCGCTGCTCGGCAGGCATGGCATTTGTCGCATTGGCAGGTGCAACAGCGGCAGGGGTAGGCACGCCGGCATTGGAAGCGCCGCTAGCAGCGCCATTGGCAACCTGTTTGTTTGCAACAGTGGGCGCAGGGAAGAAGGTGGCTTTTTGGCCGTTATGGATCTGCCATTGGTCCCACAGCAAAACCATGGAAAAACCAAAGATCACCCACAAGATGGTGCGGCGAATGTCGTTCATGAAGTTTTCTTTCCTGGATGCGTGAGGGTCAATGATGAAAATAAGTGGGTGTCTGGTACCGGGTCGTGCCCGCCTGCGCACCACGGATGGCAACGCCCCAAGCGTTTGAGCGTGAGGTAGCTGCCACGGGCCGCACCATGTTGTTGCAAAGCTTTTAGCGCATATGCCGAACAGGTAGGCTCAAAGCGGCAGCCCGAGCCCAACCAGGGGCTGAGCATCAGACGGTAAAACCGAACCAAGGCGATCAACACAGCACGGATCATGGTTGTGACAGCCCTGTGAACAACTGCATCAGCTCTGTTCGGACCGCAGCTTTGAGCGCGTCAGATGATGCGCTGGGAAATTGACGCACAGAAAAACCGCTGCGCAAACGAACCACATACGCCGTGGGTACTAAATGGTGTGCCATGGTTTGCGTCACGTTGAAAATTTGCCGTTTGATCAGATTGCGTGTTACAGCGCGTTTGGCCCAGCGTTTGGGCGTCAGCGCACCTAAGAGCAAGACACCCTCAACAAAGAGGGCCGGGGCTTTCTCAAACCCAGGCCCTGTGGCGGCTTTCGCGGCTTTGGCTTCAGACCACTGGTGCAACACAAAGTGCGGTGTTTTGGCCACCACACGGCATGCCATCACGGCCTGAAAATGAGACCACTGTTGGAGATGCTGCACGCCATCACACCAAAGACGGATGTTTGTGCGATAGCAACCCCAGTGGCGGCAAAACCATTAGACAGCGAGGCGTTTGCGGCCCTTGGCGCGGCGTGCGTTGATCACAGCACGGCCACCACGGGTTTTCATGCGAACCAAAAAGCCGTGGGTACGGGCGCGGCGGGTTTTTGAAGGCTGGTAAGTGCGTTTCATAGTAAATCCAATTGACAGATGCCCTGTTGATCAGGGAAACCGACGATTATCGCAAATTTTCAGGCTCAGATCAAGCCGCTACCGATACTTTTTCTGAACAATGGCCTTGACTTGTGGCTGCCAGTTAAAAGTTTTTCTGTTCTGTGGATAATTTTTTGATAAAGTCCAGCATCTGGCAAAATTTCTGCCACCTATCCACAGCCCCTTTTTCATGACCCTCGGTTCTTCTCCCTTTCACGACGCTCAAGATTTGCCCCCCGGCTCCGGCGACGGTTTGTGGCAGGCCTGCGTCGATCAATTGGCTCAAGAACTGCCAGAACAGCAATTCAACACCTGGATAAAACCACTACAAGCCTCGGTGGCTGAGGATTTCAGCCGTGTGGTGGTGATGGTGGGCAACCGCTTCAAGCTCGATTGGATTCGCGCCCAATATGCCAACCGAATTGCCGCTTTGCTGCATCAGCTTTACGGTCAACCCGTGCAGGTGGAGCTGGCGATCACGCCCAAAGAGGCGCCCGTCAAGTCTAAGGTGGTGACTTATTCACAAGAGCTTGAAGAATTACCCGAAAGCTTTGTTGGCATTGAAGATGGCGTGCCCTCCGGGCCGCGCACCCGCTTGAACACGGCCCTGACATTTGATAGTTTGGTCGAAGGCACGGCCAACCGGATGGCTCGGGCAGCGGCCACCCATGTGGCTACCATGCCTGGCCAGTTGTACAACCCCCTGTTCATTTATGGTGGCGTGGGTTTGGGCAAAACCCATTTGGTGCATGCTGTAGGTAATAAGTTGTTGGCTGAACGGCCAGATGCCAAGGTGTTGTACATCCATGCCGAGCAATTTGTGTCGGATGTGGTCAAGGCCTACCAGCGCAAAACATTTGATGAATTCAAAGAGCGTTACCACTCGCTGGATTTGCTGTTGATTGACGATGTGCAGTTTTTTGCCAACAAAGAGCGCACACAAGAAGAGTTTTTCAACGCTTTTGAGGCCCTGCTGGCTAAAAAGTCGCACATTGTGATGACCAGCGACACCTATCCCAAGGGCTTGACCGACATTCACGAACGGCTGGTATCGCGCTTTGACGCCGGTTTGACGGTGGCGATTGAGCCACCCGAGTTGGAAATGCGTGTGGCCATTTTGATCAGCAAAGCACGGCATGAAGGCGCAGAAATGCCCGAGGAAGTAGCGTTTTTTGTGGCCAAAAATGTGCGCTCCAACGTGCGCGAGTTGGAAGGCGCTTTGCGCAAAATTTTGGCGTATTCAAGGTTTAACCAAAAAGAAATATCGATTCAATTGGCGAGAGATGCGCTGCGCGATTTGCTATCCATTCAAAACCGGCAAATTTCCGTTGAAAACATTCAAAAAACAGTGGCCGACTATTACAAAATCAAGGTCGCTGACATGTATTCCAAAAAACGGCCAGCTTCGATTGCTAGGCCGCGACAAATTGCCATGTATTTAGCCAAAGAACTGACCCAAAAGAGCTTGCCAGAAATTGGTGAGTTGTTTGGGGGGCGAGATCACACCACGGTCTTGCATGCCGTGAGAAAAATTGGTGCGGAGCGCCAACAATTGACAGAACTTAATCAACAGTTGCATGTTTTAGAACAAACACTCAAAGGTTGATGTAAAAGTTCACCAAAAAAAGCAAAAGAACAACCCTGTGGATGAAAGTTGAACAAGGTATGAGTTATCCACAGACGCAAGTAGAAAGTGAAAGTTATCCAGTTTTGAGAGACACCAAAAAATCAAGGTTACAAACAGGGTCAGCGATAGGGCAAGTCGTTGAAAAAAAAGAGGAAAATGATGTTTTCCACAGAAGCTGGCTGTGCTTATCTACTACTACTAATTTAAATTAAAGAAATCAAGAGGAAGTCATGATCGTTTTGAAAGCTACACAAGACAAAGTTCTTTCAGTGTTGCAGTCGGTTGCAGGCATTGTGGAACGCCGTCATACATTGCCTATTTTGGCGAATGTGTTGATCCGTAAAACAGGCAGTAGCTTGCAATTGACCACCAGCGATTTGGAAATTCAAATTCGCACCACGGCAGAGTTGGAAGGTGATGCAGGTAATTTCACCACCACCGTGGGTGCACGCAAGTTGATTGATATTTTGCGGACCATGCCATCGGATCAAACGGTGAGTTTGGAATCGAGCCAAAACAAATTGATCTTGAAAGGCGGCAAAAGCCGCTTCACTTTGCAGTCATTGCCAGCGGAAGATTTTCCTTTGGTGCAAGAAGCAGCCAACTTTGGTCCTGCGTTTAGCGTGCCACAAAAAACATTGAAAGAGTTGTTGCATCAAGTGTCGTTCTCGATGGCGGTGCACGACATCCGTTATTACTTGAACGGTATTTTGTTTGTCGCTGAAGGCAAGCAATTGAGTTTGGTGGCGACCGATGGTCACCGTTTGGCATTTGCTTCGGCCACATTGGACACTGAAGTGCCACGCCAAGAAGTGATCTTGCCGCGCAAAACAGTGTTGGAGCTGCAACGCTTGTTGAGCGACAAAGAAGGCGCGATCGAAATGCAGTTTGCCAACAACCAAGCCAAGTTCAGTTTTGATGGCATGGAGTTTGTGACCAAGTTGGTCGAAGGCAAATTCCCTGATTACAACCGTGTGATTCCAAAGAACCACAAAAACTCCATCACCTTGGGTCGCACCGCTTTGTTGGCCACCTTGCAGCGCACAGCCATTTTGACCAGCGAAAAATTCAAAGGTGTGCGCTTGAATGTAGAGCCAGGTACCTTGCGCGTGGCGTCAAGCAACGCTGAACAAGAAGAAGCGGTCGACGAACTTGAAATCGACTACAACGGTGACGCGATTGAAATTGGTTTCAATGTGACCTATTTGATTGATGCATTGACCAACATGGACCAAGACATGGTTCAAATTGATTTGGCTGATTCCAATAGCTCTGCGTTGGTCACCATTCCCGATAACACCACATTCAAATATGTGGTGATGCCTATGCGTATCTAACATTCATTGTGAACGCACGCTAACCATTGCTACTTATAAAAAATCGTGAGGCTTTTGGCTTCACACACAAAGACTTGTCATGACAGAACCAACACAAACTCCAAACGCTTCTGAAGCTGCATCTGCAACAGAAGGCTATGGTGAGGGCTCGATTCAAATTTTGGAAGGCTTAGAAGCCGTTCGCAAGCGCCCTGGCATGTACATCGGTGACACATCTGATGGCACCGGTTTGCACCATTTGGTGTTTGAGGTAGTGGACAACTCAATTGATGAAGCTTTGGCCGGTCATTGTGATGACATCGTGGTGACGATTCACACCGATAACTCGATCAGTGTGACTGACAACGGTCGTGGTATTCCAACTGGCGTGAAGATGGACGACAAGCACGAGCCCAAGCGCAGTGCTGCTGAGATTGCGTTAACCGAGTTGCATGCCGGAGGCAAGTTCAACCAAAACAGCTACAAGGTGTCTGGCGGTTTGCACGGTGTGGGTGTGTCGTGCGTGAACGCGTTGTCAAAATGGTTGCGCTTGACAGTGCGCCGTGATGGCAAGGTGTATTCGCTGGAGTTTGCCAAAGGTTTTGTGCAAAACCGTTTGCTCGAGACCGTGGATGGTTTTGAAGTGTCGCCCATGCGTGTGACGGGCGATACCGAAAAGCGCGGCACCGAAGTGCATTTTTTACCTGATGTCGAAATCTTCACGCAAAACCATGATTTTCATTACGAAATTTTGAGCAAGCGTTTGCGTGAACTCAGTTATTTGAACAATGGTGTGCGTATCCGTTTGATCGACGAGCGCAGTGGCAAGTCGGATGACTATTCGGGCGCCGGTGGCGTGAAGGGCTTTGTGGAGTTCATCAACGCCGGTAAAAAAGTATTGCACCCCAATGCCTTCCATGCTGAAGGTGAGCGCCCTGCAGAGAGCTATGGTGGCATTCCTGGTACTAGCATTGGCGTCGAAGTGGCGATGCAATGGAACGACGGTTACAACGAGAGTGTGCTGTGTTTCACCAACAACATTCCACAGCGCGATGGTGGCACGCACTTGACCGGTTTGCGCGCAGCCATGACGCGTGTTATCAACAAATACATTGAAGAAAACGAGTTTGCCAAAAAAGCAAAAGTCGAAGTCAGTGGTGACGATATGCGTGAAGGTTTGTGTTGCGTGTTGTCGGTGAAGGTGCCTGAGCCTAAGTTCAGCAGCCAAACCAAAGACAAACTGGTGTCGAGCGAAGTGCGTGCGCCGGTCGAAGACATCGTGGCCAAAGCTTTGGGGGACTATTTGCAAGAGCGCCCCAACGACGCCAAGATCATTTGCGGCAAGATTGTGGAAGCGGCACGCGCACGTGAAGCCGCACGCAAGGCGCGTGAAATGACGCGTCGCAAAGGGGTGCTCGATGGCATGGGCTTGCCCGGTAAATTGGCCGATTGCCAAGAGAAAGACCCGGCACTGTGCGAAATCTACATCGTCGAGGGTGACTCTGCGGGTGGCTCGGCCAAGCAAGGGCGTGACCGCAAGTTCCAAGCGATTTTGCCGTTGCGCGGCAAGATTTTGAACGTTGAAAAAGCGCGTTATGAAAAGCTGTTGACCAGCAACGAAATTTTGACGCTCATCACAGCGTTAGGTACCGGCATTGGTAAAGCCAGTGCAGAGTCGGGCAAATCAGCCACCGATGATTTCAATGTCGATAAATTGCGTTACCACCGCATCATCATCATGACCGATGCGGACGTGGACGGTGCGCACATCCGCACCTTGCTGTTGACTTTCTTCTATCGCCAAATGCCAGAGTTGGTCGAGCGTGGTCACATTTATATCGCGCAACCCCCTTTGTACAAAGTGAAGGTGGGCAAAGAAGAACAGTATTTGAAAGATGCCGGTGCACTCGACGCGTTCTTGTTGCGCATTGCTTTGAAAGAGGCACGCATCACCACCGGTGGTGCTCAGTCGCAAACCTTGACGGGGGAAACCTTAGAGGCGTTGGCGCACAAACACCAATTGGCTGAGGCAGTAATTGCACGCTTGAGTGGTTTCATGGACGCAGAAGCTTTGCGCGCCATGGCAGATGGTGTGTCGGTCAACTTAGACACGGTGGCAGAGGCCGAAGCATCTGCTGTGGCGATGCAAGCCAAGTTGCGTGAACTCGGCAGCGGTTCTGAAGTGGCAGGCGAATTTGATGTTCGCACCGACAAACCGATTTTGCGCATCAGCCGCCGCCACCATGGCAATGTCAAGAGCAGTGTGATCACGCAAGACTTTGTGCACGGTGCGGACTACGCTGCGTTGGCAGAAGCTGCGCAAACTTTCCGTGGTTTACTGGGTGAAGGCGCACGTGTGTCACGCGGGGAAGGCGAAAAAGCCAAAGAAGAAAAAGTGAGCGATTTCCGCCAAGCCATGCGTTGGTTGATTGCGCAAGCTGAGCATGCCACCGCACGCCAGCGTTACAAAGGTTTGGGCGAGATGAACCCCGAGCAGTTGTGGGAAACCACGATGGACCCACAGGTGCGCCGTTTGTTGCGCGTGCAAATTGACGACGCGATTGAAGCCGATCGCGTGTTCACCATGTTGATGGGTGACGAGGTGGAGCCGCGTCGCGACTTCATCGAGAGCAACGCCTTGCGCGCTGCCAACATCGACGTTTGATCACCCCTGTGGTTTAGCCCATCAAGCCGTTGCGAAAATCGTCAACGGCTTGCATGATTTGCTCGCGGGTGTTCATCACAAACGGGCCGTATTGCACGATGGGTTCGCGCAGCGGTTTGCCAGCAATCACAATGGCGCGTGCGTTGGCAGACCCACGCAATCGCAGACCATCACCTTCGTTGCGCAACAGGCCCATGCGTTTGATAGGCACGGTGTGGGTTTCTTGATCGCTCACCACATCGACTGAACCGCGGTACACATAAATGAACGCATTGTGTTCAGCGGGCAAGTTGTGTTCGAAAGCAACGCCATCTTGCGCAGGAAAATGCACATCTAAATAAAGTGGTTCGGTGTGTTCGCGGGTTACGCGTGCACTTACGCCATGGGTGCTACCAGCAATAACGCGCACCAACACGCCGCTCGGTGTGGTGACTTCGGGCAGTTGGTCAGATTGAATGTCTTGGTACCAAGGTTCGCACAGTTTGTTTTTGCCGGGCAAGTTGAGCCAGAGCTGAAAGCCCTCCATCAAACCTTCTTCTTGCTCGGGCATTTCGCTGTGTGTCAAACCGCGTCCTGCGGTCATCCATTGCACACCTCCGTTTTGCAACAACCCTTCGTTGCCACCGCTGTCACGGTGCCGCATACGACCTGCGATCATGTACGTGATGGTCTCAAAACCTCGGTGTGGATGGTTGGGAAACCCTGCAATGTATTCGCCAGGGTTGTCGCTGCCAAAGGCATCGAGCATCAGAAATGGGTCGAGCCGTTGTTGTAAATCTTGCGTGAGCACGCGAGTCAAACGCACGCCTGCACCGTCTTGTGTGTCTTGACCTTGCACAAGGCGTTCAACGCGCCGTGCTTGTCGAACCGTTCTTGGTTGGCTGGACATGATGCGGTTACTTTTTCGCTTGTGAGCGTTTGGCGATGCGTTGCTCTATTTTTTTCAACATGGCTTCGTCGGGTGAGCGCCAGTTGGCGCCTGCTTGGTTGGCCATGTGCACCACGGCGTCGGCAAATTCGACAACGCTTAAGTCGGGTTTGCCACCGCGTGCAGGCATGGCGCGCACACCCACATAGCCGTCGCCCGTTAAATTGACTTGGCCTTCTTTGATCAGTTTGCCCCAAGCCTTGGGGTCGCCTGCTTTAGGCGCGCCTGCTGCGCCTTGTGCGTGGCAGGCCGCACAGACTTGTGTGTAGGTGGCTTCGCCATTGGCCCATGCTTGTGTGGTGACCAAAAACAAACTCAACGAAAACAGAAATCGATTCATGTGTGGCCCTCTTAACGATATGAGCGCCATGTTAACCATCAGTGTGTACCTTTGTCAGGTTTGGGGTTGGAAAACCACGCCACATACAAAGCAGGTAACACCACCAGCGTCAACAAAGTGGCGGTGACCAAACCACCGATCACCACGATCGCCAAAGGCCGTTGTGTTTCAGAGCCAATGTCATGGCTGAGCGCCATAGGCAGCAAACCCAAGGCCGCGAGCAACGCGGTCATGAGCACCGTGCGCAGGCGTTGCAAGGCGCCTTCTTTGACCGCGTCCCACACGGTGTAACCCGCGTTGCGCAGTTGTTGAAACACCGACAGCATGACCACACCGTTGAGCACCGCTTGTCCCGAGAGCGCGATGAAACCAATGGCAGCAGAGACCGACAACGGGATGTTGAACAACCACAGTGCGATGAAGCCACCGATCAAGGCCAAAGGCACATTGATCAAAATCAAGCCTGCGGTTTTGAAGGACGCAAAGGCGTCGAACAACAACACAAAAATCAGCAGCAATGAAATGGGTACCACGATGGCCAAACGTTGCATGGCGCGCTCTTGGTTTTCGAATTCGCCGGACCAAGTGACGGAATAGCCTTCACCAACCTTCACATTCTTGTCGACCCGCGCTTTCATGTCGGCAACTACAGAACCCATGTCGCGCCCTTTGACAAAAATACCAATCGCCATGGTGCGTCGACCCGCTTCGCGTGCGATGTTCATGGCACCGCTGCCTTGGCGAATGGTGGCAACATTCTCTAGCGTGGCGTAACCGCCGCCGGGTAAAGCAATCGGTGTAGAGGGCAGGTTGTTGAGGCTTCGTCGGTCGCCGGCCAAACGCAACACCACGCTGAATTTACGCTCACCCTCCCAAATTTCGGTGGTGGCACGGCCGGCGAGCGCTGATTCGATCACATCTTGAATGTCAGCCACATTCAAACCAAGACGTGCGGCACGGTCGCGGTCTATGTCAACGATGAGTTGCGGCACTTCACCGAAGCGATCGATTTCTGCACGTTGAACACCTGGCACTTGTTTGAACTCGCGCTGCATGCTTTCGGTGGTGCGTCTGAGTTCGCTCAAGTCGTCACCTGACACCTTCACCACGATTTGCCCTTTGATTTGCGAAATCGATTCGAGCACGTTGTCGCGGATGGGCATGGAAAAAGCTGGATCAACACCGGGAATGACCGCTAGCTTTTGATCCATTTCATCGATCAGCGCTTCTCGCGTCATACCTTTGCGCCATTCTTCGGCGGGCTTCACATCGACAAATACCTCCGCCATGCTGAGTGTTTTGGGGTCGGTACCATCTTCGGGTTGACCGGCTTTTGACACCACGGTGCGAACCTCGGGAATGGTGAGCAACTGCAAGCGCGCGGTGCGCAATATTTTGGCGGCTTCATCTTGTGACACGCTGGTGGGCATGTCCCAGTTGACCCAAAAGGTGCCTTCGTTGAGTTCAGGTAAAAACTCGGAACCCAAGCTCGCGGCTGCCAGCACAGAGGCAGCAAATCCAGCCAACGCAATCTTCACCACTTTTTTGGGTTGCTCAAGCGCCCAGTTCAACACCGGCTCGTAAACGCGTTTGGCCCAAGCTACCAAGGCGTTGTCACCGTGGGGAATGTCTTTGCGCAGCATCCAAAACGCCAGCAATGGCACGAGCGTGAGCGAGAAAATCAGCGAGCCCACCAAGGCCGTTGTGACCGACAGCGCCATCGGTTGAAAAATGCGTCCTTCATGGCGTTGCAGCGCAAAAATGGGAATGTGTGCCGCAATGATGATGAGCATGGAAAACAGCGTGGGACGGCCCACTTCATTCGCCGCATTGGTGATGAGTGTGCGCCGCTCTTTTTCGTTCATGCCTTCGCCGCGCTCGGCGAGTCGGTGCATGATGTTTTCAATCACGATGACAGCACCGTCCACAATGATGCCGAAATCCATGGCACCCAAACTCAACAAGTTGGCCGGTACACCCAAAATCTTCAATCCCAAAAAGGTGGACAGCAACGCCAATGGAATCACCACCACCACCGCCAACGATGCGCGGATGTTGGATAAGAACAAGTACAGCACCAGCGCAACCAACAATGCGCCTTCGACCAAGTTTCTGAAAACCGTTGTCAGTGTTTTGCCCATCAACCAGGTGCGGTCATAGAACGGCACAATTTGCACGCCTGCTGGCAACACACGGTCATTCAGTTCGGCGATTTTTTCTTTCACACCTTTGAGCACCACGCTGGGGTTCTCGCCTTTGCGCATGATGACGATGCCAGTGACCACATCGTCGTCCTCGTCTTGACCCACGGTGCCCAAGCGGGGCACCGCACCAATCGCAACGGTGGCCACATCGCGCACCAAAATCGGTGTGTTGTTGCGTGCGGTCACCACAATGTTGCCGATGTCTTGCGCCGAGCGCAGCAAACCAATGCCGCGAATGGCAAATTGCTGCGCACCTTGCGCGACATAACTGCCACCGGCGTTCGCATTGCTGCGCCCCATGGCTTCGTTGAGGTCTTGCAGCGTGAGTTTGTAAGCCCGCAGCTTTTGCATGTCGGGACGCACTTCATACTGTTTGATGAAGCCACCCATGCCCACCACATCAGCGACGCCGGGGGACTGCCGCAAGCTGCGTTCAACGGTCCAATCTTGTATGGTGCGCAACTCGGTCGATGTTTTGCCATCGCCTTTCAGGCGGTATCGCATGACTTCGCCAACCGGCGTGGCGTTGGGCATGACGTTGGCTTGAACGCCTTGTGGCAAGTCAACGCTGCTCAAGCGCTCGTTGACTTGTTGACGTGCCAAGTTGACTTCGGCTTTGTCGTCATAAGTGACCACGGTGAATGACAAACCGAATTGCGTGTGTGAAAAAACACGGATGGCATTGGGCAACCCAGACAGTGCCACCTCGATGGGCAGTGAAACTTCTTTTTCAACTTCTTCTGCTGCGCGACCCGGATACAGCGCAATGACTGTGACTTGAGTGTCAGTGACATCGGGAAACGCCTCGACAGACAAGTTTTTGAAGGCGAAGACGCCAGACATCACAAACAACAATGTGCCCAACAAAATGAACAGCGGTTGATTGAGCGCGTAATGAATCAGACGTTTCATGTTGACGCCTTATCGCGCTGTTTGCACTTGTGCGTTGTGCGTTTTGGCTTCTTCGCTGGCGATGCGGAATTCACGCGCCAACAAGAGGCTGTTTTCTTTCACCACTTGTTCGCCTTCTTTGATGCCTTCAATCACCAAAACTTCTTGTGAGCCCTCATAGCCGAGTTTGACGGTGCGGGGTTCGAAAACGCCGGTTTGTGTTTGAACGAACACACGGTGTTCTTTGCCATACAACTGAACGGCTGATGCTGGCACCAACACCCCCGCTGGCAGTTGACGCTCAAACACGGCGGTCCCTAGCATTTCTGCTTTGAGTCGGCGCTCGGGGTTGTCGAGTGTTGCGCGGACCTTGATGGTGCGCGTGCTGGGGTCGATGCCATCACCCGCGGCGGTGATCTTGGCGGTGAATTGCTCGCCGGGCAGATTGGGAAATTGCAAACGAACTATGGTGCCTTTTTTGAGTGATCCAACATCGGCCTCACGGGCATCCAAATGCACCCACAGCGATGTGGGGTCAGACACCACCAGTAACGCGGGCATGCCTGGGCCGCCTTGCTCGGGCCGCACCTCTAGGCCCGGACTGATGTTGCGTTCAACCACCACGCCTCGCACATTGGCAAACAATGACAACTGTTGGTTAACGGCGGCTTGGCTGCCATACATCGCGGTTTTGGCTTGTGCCCGTGCCACCTCGGCCTTGGCGCCTTGCCAATTGGCTTCGGCCAATTCAAGGTCTTTTTTCGAGACAGCGTCTGCTTCAAACAAAGTGACCATGCGCTTGTAGGCCTGCTCGGCAACTTTGGCGTCTGCCATGGCTTTGGCGGTGTCTGCTTGCGCCGAACCGAAGTCGGGTGACGCCAAGGTGGCCAGCACCTGACCGGGCACCACGGATTGACCAATGTCTGCATTCAACTGTTGAACGCGACCCGCAAATGCTGGGTAGATGCGTTGCGTGCGCTCTTCGTTCCAGCTCAGGCGCGCAGGCAGGTCGACGGCCACACTTTTTGCTGCCACGCCCACGGCGGTGTTGAGCAAATTGAGCTGTGGATGATTGGCGGGGTAGTGCAGTTGTTCCCCTTGAATGATCGGGGTCGCGAGGTGGGCGTGATGGATGTGTTCGGTGCCGCTGAAATAATTCAACCCAACGCCAAGCACCAAGAAGGCGCCCAGAGTGCTGTAACGTTTGACAGGGTCATTGAACCAATTTTTGACCAAGTTTTGCGATGTTTGTCGTATGCTCATGGCTCGTTTATCGTGCAAACTGCCTGACCAAATGCTGACCAGGTAGGGCTTGCAAGGCCTTGTGGTTTTTTAAGAACAGGTTCTCTCGTGCGTGTGTTGCTGATTGAAGACGATGCCGTGTTGCAAACGGTCATGCTGCGCAGCTTGAGCGATGCGGGACATCGCGTGGACGTCGCCAGCCACTTACAAGAAGCCGCGCACTTTTGGGAGGTGCAAAGCTACGACGCGGTGTTACTCGATTTGAATTTGCCGCTGACTGGAAAAGCGCATGCGCAACAGGGCAGTGGTTTGCAATTGCTGCGCGATGCACGCCGCCGAGGCGACCGCACGCCGGTGTTGGTTTTGACGGCGCGCAACCGAACTGACGAACGTATTGCCGGTCTTGATGCAGGCGCGGATGACTACTTGGGCAAACCATTCGATTTAGAAGAGGTTGAAGCACGTTTGCGCGCCTTGGTGCGTCGCAGTGCGGGAACAGACGACGAGGTGCGTGTTGGCAAGTTGGTCTTGCAACGCAAAAACCGACGCATTTTGAATGGTGAACATGATTTGGCCTTGCCCGCGCGCGAGTTCGAAGTGTTGTGGGAGTTGATGACGCCCCCTGGCCGCACTGTCAGCAAACGCGATTTGTCGGACAAGCTCTCAACCTTTGATGAGGCATTGGGAGACAACGCGCTGGAAGCGTTTATTTCGCGTTTGCGAAAAAAGTTGTCGAACAGCGGCGCCACCATTCGTACCCTGAGAGGCTTGGGCTATTTGCTGGAAGAGCAAACATGATGCGCGCGGTCTCTCGCAAACCTTCTTTGCGCAATCGCTTGATGCGACATGTGTTGTTGCCGCTGGCGGTGACTTGGTTGTTGGGCTCGTTGCTGATGTTAGGCATTGCTTCGTATTTCACCCAGCAAGCCTATGACCGCGCGTTGTTAGACGATGCTTATTTGGTGGCCAGTCATGTGCGACAAAGCGCGGCGACATCTGAAGGTGGCGTGGAGTTGAGTTTGTCCGCGCAAGAAATGAGCACAGTGCTGTTTGACCAAAGTGAGAGCTTGTTTTTTGCAGTGTTGCGAAAAGACGGCTCGCTGATTGCTGGACATGCCGGTTTGCATCCCACCTTGGGTTCAGTTTCATCCGTGCCGCAATTTGAATCGTTGGAGTTTCAAAGCAAGCATTTGCGCAGCGTTACTTTGTACCGAGATCAGCCAGCAGAGTTTGTGGTGGTGATGGCGCAAACCACGACAAGCCGCGACCGTTTGTTGCAACGCTTGTTTGTGTTTTCTTTGGCGCCTCAAATTTTATTGTTGATGGGTTTGGCCATTTGGTTGCAACGTGCCATCGAAGACGATTTGCTGCCCTTGACCGATCTCGAGCGCGCGGTAGACGAACGCGATGCGCGTGACCTCACGCCCGTGCCGGTGTCAGCCAGCACACATGACATCGAGAAGTTGAGCCTCGCGATCAACGCTTTGTTGGCGCGTATTGCACAGGGTGTGCGCGCACAGCGTGAGTTCTCAGGCAATGTGGCGCACGAGTTGCGCACGCCTTTGGCGGGCATACGCGCTTTGGCCGACTATGGTTTGCGTCACAACGATCCGCAGGTGTGGCGTGAGCAATTGATGGGCATTGCACAAAGCCAAGAGCGCGCCAGTCATTTGATTGATCAATTGTTGGCCTTGGCGTTGGCCGATGAAGCGCAGCAACAACTCACCCACGAAAGTGTGGCCTTGCATGAAGTGGTGCGTGATGTGGTGATGCGTTTTCTGCCGCGAGCGGACGCCAAGCAAGTTGATTTAGGTGCTGTCGGTCTAGAGCAGCCCTTGTGGGTGCAAGCCAACCGTGCGTTGCTTGAAGGTGTGTTGAACAATTTGTTAGACAACGCTTTGCGTTATGGTGCTGCGCCTGACGGCGAGAGTCGCATCACGGTGTCGGTGTCTGATGCACCGCAAGCGGTGGTGTTGAGTGTGATGGACAACGGGCCTGGCGTGACGGAAGAGCAGCGACAAAAGTTGTCGCGCCGTTGGGTGCAAGGCTCGGCAGGCGAGGCCTTGAAAGAAGGCTCGGGTTTGGGCTTGGCCATCGTGCATGAATATGCACGTTTGTTGGGGGCCACAGTGGCCATGCAAAACGACAACCCTCGTGGTTGGCGCGTGAGTTTGACATTTAATAAATGAAAGATTAAGTCACTCGCTTTCAAGGTTTGTTGGTTTCGTTCTTTCACACAAATCTTCACGCGCTTGTAAAATCGTCCCCTTGCTGAATGCGTCACGCTCATGGTTTTATGAGAGCGATTGACGGCTTGCATTCATTCGACCATCGGTGTCGTGAAAGTTGAAACATGTTGTACCCCCAAGAGTTTGATGTCATCGTCGTAGGTGGCGGCCACGCTGGCACCGAAGCAGCGTTAGCGGCGGCACGCATGGGCGCGCGCACCTTGCTGTTGTCGCACAACATTGAAACCTTGGGCCAAATGAGTTGCAACCCCTCGATCGGCGGTATTGGCAAAGGCCACTTGGTGAAAGAGGTTGATGCCATGGGCGGCGCCATGGCGCTGGCTACCGACGAAGGCGGCATTCAGTTCCGTATTTTGAACAGCTCCAAAGGCCCTGCGGTGCGCGCCACCCGTGCACAGGCTGATCGTGTGCTCTACAAAGCTGCGATTCGCCGCATGCTCGAGAACCAACCCAATTTGTCCTTGTTTCAACAGGCGGTGGACGACTTGATGGTGGAGGGCGACCGCGTGGTCGGTGCCGTCACGCAAGCCGGCATCCGTTTCCGTGGCCGCACCGTGGTGCTGACGGCGGGCACCTTCTTGGACGGCAAGATCCATGTAGGCTTAAATAATTACTCGGGTGGTCGTGCGGGTGACCCACCCGCGGTGAGTTTGTCTGCGCGCTTGAAAGAGCTCAAGCTGCCACAAGGCCGACTCAAAACAGGCACACCGCCACGCATTGACGGGCGCACCATCGACTTCAGCCAATGCACCGAGCAACCAGGTGACGGCATGCCCGGTGGTTTGCCCGGCGAAGTACCGGTGTTCAGTTTCATGGCACATGCGAAGGGCGGGGCGGCGATGCATCCGCAGCAAGTGTCGTGCTGGATCACCCATACCAATGAACGAACCCACGAGATCATTCGCTCCGGTTTCGATCGCAGCCCTATGTTCACCGGCAAGATCGAAGGTGTGGGCCCACGCTATTGCCCCAGCGTAGAAGACAAGATCAACCGCTTTGCGGACAAAGACAGTCACCAAATCTTTTTAGAGCCAGAAGGGTTGACCACCCACGAGGTGTATCCCAACGGCATTTCAACCAGCCTGCCCTTTGACATTCAATATGACTTGGTGCGCTCGATGAAGGGTTTGGAAAACGCACACATTTTGCGCCCCGGTTATGCCATCGAATACGACTACTTCGATCCGCGCGAATTGAAGCGCAGCTTTGAAACCCGTGCCATTGGCGGTTTGTTTTTTGCGGGCCAAATCAACGGCACCACCGGTTATGAAGAGGCGGCGGCGCAAGGTTTGTTTGCCGGCATCAACGCGGCACTGCAATGCCGACAGTTGAAAGGCGAGGGCAATGACTTTGGTGGCGCTTGGACGCCCGGCCGTGAGCAAGCCTATTTGGGCGTGTTGGTCGATGACCTCACCACCAAGGGTGTGACCGAGCCTTACCGCATGTTCACCAGCCGCGCTGAGTTCCGTTTGCAACTGCGCGAAGACAACGCCGACATGCGCCTGACCGAAGTGGGCCGCCAACTCGGCGTAGTCGACGACGCGCGCTGGGACGCTTTCAGCCGTAAGCGCGACGCTGTTTCACGTGAATCAGAGCGCCTGAAATCGACCTGGGTGAACCCGCGCAACTTACCCGCCGAAGAGTCGGTGCGGGTGCTCGGCAAGGCGATTGACCACGAACACAACTTGGCCGATTTGCTGCGCCGCCCCAATGTGAGCTACGAGGCTTTGATGTCGCTCGACGGCGGCAAATACCAAAGCGCCGAGCTGAACGCCGGCTTGGCGGGCGACACTGTTTCACGTGAAACCACCCGCGCCATCTTGGAGCAGGTGGAAATTGCTGCCAAGTATTCTGGCTACATCGACCGCCAAAAGGGGGAGGTGGAACGCGCCGCCCATTATGAAAACCTCAAGCTGCCTGCTGATCTGGATTACAACCAAGTGTCGGCCCTGTCGATCGAGGTCCGCCAAAAGCTTAGCCGCCACCGCCCCGAAACCTTGGGGCAGGCGTCGCGGGTGTCGGGCATCACGCCCGCAGCCATCTCGTTGTTGCTGATCCATTTGAAGCGCGCCCGTGCGGTGGGGTTTGCAGCAGACGCTTCGCCCAAGGTTGCAGCAGCAGAGGTGGCTGCAAGCGCCGCCGAGAAGTTGGCCGCTGACGCACCGGCGCCTTGAGCCATGCACCCGCTGCAACATGATTTGCAAAAAGGTCTGACCGACTTGGGGTTGGACTTGAATGAGGCGCGTCAATCACAGTTATTGGCCTATCTGGATTTGATCGCCAAATGGACCCAGGTTTACAACCTGACTGCCGTGCGCGATGCCCATGAAATGCTGACCCATCACTTGCTGGACAGTCTGGCGGTGGTGTTGCCCTTGCGGCGCGCGTTGGCAGAGATGGTGACGTTGCCCGAGGGTTCGGGTGCGCGCACCTCGTTTCGGTTGCTCGATGTGGGCGCCGGCGCTGGCCTGCCTGGTGTGGTGATCGCCATCACCTGCCCCGAAGTCATGGTGACTTGTGTGGACACGGTGGCCAAAAAAGCGGCGTTTGTGCAGCAAGTGGCGGCTAACTTGATGTTGCCCAATTTGAAAGGCTTGCACGCGCGGGTCGAAACCTTGACCGAGCCCTACGATGTGGTGTGCTCGCGCGCCTTTGCCTCGCTCAAAGACTTCACCACTTGGTCGCGTACGGCTCTGGCACCGCATGGCATTTGGCTGGCCATGAAGGGCAAGCACCCCGATGGAGAACTGGCAGAGTTGCCAAAAGATGTTCAAGTGTTTCACGTGGAACCGCTGAAAGTGCCCGGATTGGATGCCGAGCGCTGCATTGTCTGGATGCGGGGTTAAACTTCCCCCTCACCTAAATTTGAGGTTCGCATGTTCGGTATATCGGACTACGGCGCTTTTGTCGTGGCCATCATCGTTTTTTTGGCCATTCCCGGCCCTGGTAATTTGGCGTTGTTGACAGCAACCGCCAAGGGTGGTGTGCGTGCAGGCATGGCGGCTACCTTCGGCGTGATCGCGGGTGACCAAGCTTTGTTGTGGATGGCGGTGGCAGGTGTGGCCACTTTGTTGGTCACTTACCCGGCGGCGTTTGCGCTTGTGCAGTGGTTGGGTGCCGCTTATTTGGCCTGGTTGGGCTTCAAGTTGGTGGCAGCCAAACCGGGTGACGCGCCGGTGTTGGAGCTCAAGCCTCATCACTATTTGCGCCAAGCCTTTGTGATCACGGTGTTCAATCCCAAGGCGATTGTGTTTTACATGGCGTTTTTTCCTTTGTTTGTGGATCCGGCGGTGCACCAAGGGTTGGTGACCTTTGCGTTCATGGCGATCACAATTGCGGCGTTGACATTTTGTTACGGCTTGGTGGTCGTGCTGTTGGCGCATTTTTTGGCCGAACGCATTCGGGCCAGCGACCGTGCCACATCGGCTCTGAACAAAACGGCGGGCGTGTTGTTGATTGGTTTTGGCCTGAAGTTGGCCTTGTCTAAATAGCGGAAGTTTTTTCTAGAAAGTAAGTCATGGCCAAAATCTTTTGTATTGCCAACCAAAAAGGCGGCGTCGGCAAAACCACCACTACGGTCAACTTGGCCGCAGGCTTGGCCACCGTGGGTCAGCGTGTGTTGATGGTCGATTTGGATCCGCAAGGCAACGCGACCATGGGTTCGGGCATTGACAAGCGCCAGTTGGCTTTGTCGGTCTACGATGTGCTATTGGGCTCATCCAGTTTGAGTGAAGCGCGTGTGCGCAGCCATTGGGGCGAAGAGTCTGGCCGTCAAAACATTCCCACGTATGACGTGCTCGGCGCCAACCGCGATTTGGCTGGTGCTGAAGTGGAGTTGGTGGAACTCGACAACCGCGAGAACCGATTGAAAGATGCCATCGCACAAGTGAGCGAAGAGTACGACTTTGTGCTTATAGATTGCCCACCGTCGCTGTCGATGCTGACCCTCAATGGCCTGTGTGCCGCGCACGGTGTGATCGTGCCCATGCAATGCGAATACTTTGCACTCGAAGGTTTGACCGATTTGGTGAACACCATCAAACAAGTGCATGCGAATTTGAATCGCGAACTCAAGATAATTGGTTTGTTGCGTGTCATGTTTGACCCACGCATCACCTTGCAACAACAAGTGAGTGATCAACTCAAAGACCACTTTGGTGACAAAGTGTTTAACGCAGTCATTCCGCGCAATGTGCGTTTGGCCGAAGCGCCCAGTTATGGATTGCCCGGCGTGGTGTTTGACCCTGCGGCAAAGGGCAGCCAAGCGTTTGTGGATTTCGCCAAAGAAATGGTGACACGGGTTGAAACCCTCTAGGCCATGACACCCACGGTTTTGCTCTTGCCCGGTTGGCACAACAGCGGCCCAGCGCATTGGCAAAGTGTGTGGCAAGTGCAGCACGGCTACACCCGTGTGGAGCAACACAACTGGGATTGGCCACTGCGTGGTGACTGGTTGGCGCAGTTAGAAGAAGCGGTGTTGCAACACGAACAAAGTGTGCTGGTTGCGCACAGTTTGGGTTGCATACAAGTGGCTGCATGGGCAGCGCATTCGCACAACACACACCGTGTGGTGGGTGCATTGTTGGTGGCGCCGGGCGATGTGGAGCGCGTGGAGATGCAACACATGTTGCCGGGATGGAGCCCGATTGTGCGTGATCGTTTGCCCTTTGCCAGCACCTTGGTGGTGAGCCGCGATGACCCGTATTGCAGTTACATGCGTGCGAGTGCGTTGGCTTTGGCTTGGGGTTCGCGATTGGTGGATGTGGGTGCGTGTGGACACATCAATGCGGAATCAAATTTAGGCGATTGGCCGCAAGGTCATGCGTTGTTGGAAGAATTTTTGTTGGAAGAAAAAACACATCATGGTCACTAAAAAACCAAAAGGCTTGGGTCGCGGTCTCGAAGCATTGCTTGGCCCCAAAGTAGACGACAACGCGATTGCCAAAAAAGCAAAAGAAGAAGGTTTGCCCAGCACACTGCCTTTGAGTGAAATGGTGCCCGGCATGTACCAACCACGCACACGCATGGACGAAGGTGCGTTGTTTGAGTTGGCAGAGAGCATCAAGGCGCAAGGCATCATGCAACCGATCTTGGTGCGTCAACTCACCGAAGGTCAACACAAAGGCAAATACGAAATCATTGCCGGTGAACGCCGCAGCCGTGCAGCGAAATTGGCCGGCCTAGACACGGTGCCGGTGTTGGTGCGCAATGTGCCCAACGAAGCGGCTGCGGCGATGGCCTTGATTGAAAACATCCAACGCGAAGATTTGAACCCGTTGGAAGAGGCGCAAGGCTTGCAACGGTTGATCAAAGATTTTGGCTTGACACACGAACAAGCGGCGCAAGCCGTGGGCCGTTCACGCAGTGCCGCGAGCAACTTGTTGCGTTTGCTCAATTTGGCAGAGCCTGTGCAAACCATGTTGATGGCTGGCGATGTAGACATGGGCCATGCGCGTGCCTTGTTGTCGTTGGATCGTGCGACACAAATCACAGCGGCGAATCAGATCACGGCAAAAAAAATGTCGGTGCGCGAAGCAGAAGCGTTGGTGAAAAAACTCAGCGCTGAATTCAACTTGACGCCACAAAAACCCAAAGCAGAAAAATCACGCGACCTCAAACGTGTGGAAGAAGAGTTGTCAGACGCACTCACGGCACAGGTGGAGATACGCATCAAGAAGCGTGTCAAACGACAAGGGCGTGTGCAAGAGATGGGTGAGTTGGCGATTCAATTTGGTTCGCTCGATGAGTTGAACGGGTTGATTGAAAAACTTCGTCAGTAACTTGTGTTTTGATTTCTTGTTTTGACATACAACATCGAATCAAGAAAGAGGCCTCTATGTCATTGCCCCCCTCAGCTGAAGCGCCGATCACATGGCCGCCGTTGTTTTGGTGGGGTCTGGCGGTGATTTTGGGGGCGACTGCTGCGGGGTGGTGGTTGGCTCAGCCGGGTTTCATGGCGGTGTTGTTTGCGGTGTTGTTGTTGCTGGTATTTGTCAGGGGGACAGTTTCACAGCACAACACTTTGAAGGCGCAAATTGAAAAGCGCGAACAAGACATACAAATCTTGCAGCAAGTGCAAGCCAACAAGAACGAGTTGTTGGCAACCATCAGCCATGAGTTGCGCACACCGTTGAATGTGGTGATGGGTTTGCACCCAAGCATTCAAGAGGGCGTGAAATACGACGCACAGGCGCAAGCGCTGTTGGATCAAATGCAGGCAGCCACCCAAGACTTGTTGCAAGCGTTTCAAAGCATATTGGACACGTCGCAACCGAAAGCAAAACCCGCGACTGCTGAGACAACCTTGAGCGCTGCACAACAACAGGCGGTGCAGACCATGGCTCAAGGCGGGTGGCAGTTCTTGGTGGTCGATGACAACCCTTTGAACTTGCTGGTGTTGCGCATGATGTTGGAGAAACGATTCCCCAATGCAGAGATGGTGTGCCTGAACGACGCCTACGCCGCGATGCAATATTTGACCAACATGCCCTTGCCGCATATGCTGCTGTTGGATGTCTGGATGCCTGACATGAATGGTTATGACTTGTCGCGCTGGGTGCGAAACCATGCGCGGGCGGATCTGGCCGATTTACCTATCGTGGCCATCACGGGCACGATGCGCGCAGAAGATGTAGCGTTACGACAAAACTGCGGCATCAACGATGTGGTTCACAAACCGCTCGATGAACACCAACTGTGTGTGTGCGTGAGTCAGGCGTTGCACGCTGCAAACAACCGGGAGCATGCGTGAAGCTAGCGGGCGATCTGGCAACGCTTGGTTTTTATCTGATTGGCGCGGTGGTCATGGCGCTCATTTGGTGGTGGTTATTGCAACCGCCTGGGGTGTTTTTCAAGCACCGCGCGCGCGCCCGATTGCAATCCTTAGATGCACAACAAAAAACTTGGGTTGACAAAGCAAGAGCACACGATCGTTTGGTCGATGGCGTGGTCGTTGCGATGCGCCAACCGGTGCATGCGGTGCTGCAACTCAACGCCAGAGTGCGCGAGCGCAAAGACTTGTCAGAACAGGTGCGCATGTATTTGAAGCAAGCCAACGATGCTGTTGCTCATTTACAAACCATCGTGAATGATTTGCTAGACCCCGTTCACAACCGCGCGCAAGGTGATATGCCTGTGTTACGGGTCACGCTAGAGCCCTGTGATGTACGCACCGTGGTGACGCAAGCCTTTGAAGGGTTTGCCTTGCGCTGTGAACAGATGGGCCTGAACTACCACTGCCAAATCCATGACGATGTGCCCGAACTGTTCTTGACAGATGCCAACCGCTTGAAGCAGGTGTTGAGCAATTTGTTGGGCAATGCGGTGAAGTTCACCCACAAGGGGCGCATCAGCTTGCAGGTCAGTGCCAATACGCACCATGTGATGTTTGAGGTGGAAGACTCGGGTGTGGGGATTGCTTCGCACCAACAAGCGATTATTTTTGATCGCTACATGCAGGCCCAGGACAATATTTACGAACGTTATGGTGGTCACGGTTTGGGCTTGGCGATTTCGCGCCAATTGGTGACGCAACTCGGTGGCCAGCTGGGTGTGGCCAGTGTGTTGGGGCAGGGCTCGCGTTTTTGGTTCAGCTTGCCCCGCAATCCAAGGCTTAATGCAGGCTGAAAATTTTGCCGGGGTTCATGATGTTGTCGGGGTCGAGTGCACGTTTGATGGTGCGCATCATGTCCACCGCGCCTTCGCCGGTTTCGGTCAACAAGAAATCCATCTTGTGCAAACCAATGCCGTGTTCACCGGTGCAGGTGCCTTCTAAACGCAAGGCACGTTGCACCAATTGGTGATTGAGGGCTTCGGCGGTTTCGCGCTCAGCAGGAATGTTGGGGTCGATCAAATAACCGAAGTGGAAATTGCCATCGCCGACATGGCCGACCAAGAAATAAGGAATGCCTGAAGCGTCTGCTTCGGCCACCGAGTCGAGCAAGCAATCGGCCAAGCGGCTGATGGGCACGCAGGTGTCGGTGCTGATGGCACGACAACCGGGCTTGCTTTGAATCGCGGCAAAGTAAGCGTTGTGACGCGCGGTCCACAAGCGGGTGCGCTCTTCGGGTGTGGTGGCCCATTCAAACGATTGACCGCCGTGGTCGTTGGCAATTTCTTGCACGGTTTCGGCTTGCTCTTTCACACCGGCGGGTGAGCCGTGGAACTCCATCAACAACATGGGTGATTCACTTAAACCCAATTTCGCATACGCGTTGACCATGCGCACGGTGTTGTTGTCGATCAACTCGACGCGTGCAATCGGCACACCCATTTGAATGATGGCGATGGTGGTGTGCACCGCCGCTTCGATGCTGGGGAACGAACACACTGCGGCTGACACGGCTTCGGGCAGGGGGTACAAACGCAAGGTGACTTCGGTGATCACACCCAGCGTGCCTTCACTGCCAACCATCAAGCGGGTGAGGTCGTAGCCTGCGCTCGATTTTTTGGCGCGCGTACCGGTGCGAATGACGCTGCCGTTGGCGGTGACCACTTCGAGGGCCAACACGTTTTCGCGCATGGTGCCGTAGCGCACGGCGTTGGTGCCGCTGGCGCGGGTGGCGCTCATGCCACCGATGGACGCATCAGCGCCGGGGTCGATCGGAAAGAACAAACCGGTGCTTTTGATTTCGTCGTTGAGTTGTTTGCGGGTGACGCCGGGTTGAACGGTAACAGTGAGGTCTTCGGCGTTGATCGACAAAATCTTGTTCATGCGGCCCACATCAATGCTGATACCGCCTTGCACCGCCAACAAGTGGCCTTCAAGCGACGAGCCCACACCGAATGGAATGACCGGCACTTTGTATTCGGCAGCGAGCTTGACCGCATCGGCCACATCTTGTGTGCTTTCGGCAAAGATGACGGCGGCGGGTGGCGGCACTGTGGTGAACGCTGACTCGTCGCGGCCGTGCTGTTCGCGAATCACTTGGGCGGTGGAGCAGTTGTTGCCAAAGCGCGCGTTGAGCTTTTGCAACAAGGCCTCGGGCACTTCGCGTTGGGCGACCACAGGGGCCAAGTGTTCGTGGGAAATGGGGGCGTTCATAGGTGTGTCTCCGTGATCGTTGCGATTCTACGGAGAAGCCCAAAAACCTGCTACGCACATGGGCGACAGTGGCGACAAGGGTTAGGGACGGTTGCAGTGGCGCAATAATAGGCAGCACAACACACAAAGGCGAACACATGGGCAACCGACTGACGCAAATCGCGACCCGCACCGGCGACGCAGGCACCACTGGCTTGGGCAACAACCAACGCGTGTCGAAAAACAGTTTGCGCGTGCATGCTATGGGTGAGGTGGATGAACTCAATTCACACATTGGCGTGTTGTTGTGCGAAGACATGACCAGCGATGTGCGCGATGTGTTGGTTGAAATTCAACACCAGTTGTTCAACCTTGGCGGTGAGTTGTCTATTCCTGGTTTTGAGTTGCTCAAAGACGAAGCGGTGATGGCGTTAGACGAAGCGCTCGAGCGCTACAACGCACAACTGCCAAAACTTGAAGAATTCATTTTGCCTGCGGGCACACGCGGCGCCAGTTTGGCGCATGTGTGTCGCACCGTGGCACGGCGCGCCGAGCGCGCGGTGGTGGCGTTGGGCAATGAAGAGTCGATCCGTGAAGCACCTCGCCAATACCTCAACCGTTTGAGCGATTTGATGTTTGTGTTGGCGCGCGTGCTCAACCGCATGCACGGTGGCGACGATGTGTATTGGAAAAGCGAACGCATGAAAAAATCAGGCTGAGGTGAATCAGATATGGCTACGGTCTCTCACCACAACACGCATGCGCCTTCTGAGGCCCTCTCAGAGGCGCCACCCTTTGTGCCGCAAATTCGTTTGTATCAAAACTGGTTGCGTGATCAACATGGTTTGACCTTCGATAACTACGACGCGTTGTGGCGTTGGTCGATCACCGACATGAATGCGTTTTGGCAAAGCATTTGGGATTATTTTGATTTGCAGTCCCCCACGCCACACACTGCGGCCTTGGTGAAAAACACCATGCCGGGTGCACAGTGGTTCTGCGGTGCGCAAGTGAATTACGCACAACAAGCGTTTCGCCATGTTGAGGCGGCGCATGCGGCAGGTTTTGCGGCCATCATCAGTCGCAATGAAAAAGGTGTGCACCGCGAACTCTCGTGGCCCGAGTTGAAACGGCAAGCCGCATCGATGGCTTTGCATTTGAAAGCGCAAGGCGTACAACCCGGCGACCGTGTGGCAGCGTATTTGCCCAATGTGCCAGAAGCCATGGTGGCGTTCATGGCAACGGTCAGCATTGGTGGTGTGTGGAGCATTTGCGCGCCCGACATGGGCACCAACGCGGTGTTAGATCGCTTTGCACAGATCGAACCCAAAGTGTTGATTGCGTGCGACGGCGTGATTTATGGTGGTCGCGACCACGACCGTTTGCAAGTGGTGCGCGAGATGCGCGACGCGTTGCCGACGGTCAAACACCTCATCGTGTGGCGCAACTTGCATGACACCAGTGACTTGGCTTCGGTGGGTTTTGCAAACGACACAGACTTTGTCAGCACCACACAACGCAACGACGACGCGACGCAAAACTTCGAACCCATGTGGTTGCCGTTTGACCATCCGTTGTGGATTGTGTATTCGAGTGGCACCACCGGTTTGCCCAAGCCCATCGTGCATGGTCATGGTGGCACCTTGGTGGTGGCCTTGGCGCTGAAAATTTTGCACAACGACATTGGTTGCAGTTACCACCCCAACAGTTGGGGCGAGCGTTACCACTGGTACAGCTCGACTGGTTGGGTGATGTGGAATGCACAAATGAGTGGTTTGCTCAACGGCACCACCTGTGTGATTTTTGATGGCAACCCCGGTGGTACCAAAGACAAACCCGATTGGTCCACCTTGTGGCTTTTTGCAGCTGACACCGGTGTGACTTTTTTTGGCGCGGGCGCGGCCTTTTTTGCGAACTGTTTGAAAGCGGGTGTTGACCTGACGGTCATGCCGGCATTGAGGCGAGTGCGTGCGTTGGGAACCACGGGGTCGCCCTTGAGTGAAGACGCGCAAAAGTGGGGTACGGCTCAATTTCGTGCGTTGACTTCTCGCGACAGGGCTGACCGTTTTGCCGCCGGGCCGCCCCAAGGCAAAACAGCCCCCTCGGGGGGCAGCGAGGACGCGACAGCGCCGAGCGTGGGGGCCGACATCTGGTGGTGCAACATCTCCGGTGGCACAGACTTCGCCGGCGCTTTCATTGGCGGCAACCGCGAGTTGCCCTTGGTGCCCGGTGAAATGCAATGCCGTTTATTGGGTTGCGCGGTCGAGTCGTGGAGTGAACAGGGCCAACCCATTGCGGGTGATGTGGGTGAGTTGGTGTGCGCACAACCGATTCCCTCGATGCCATTGTATTTTTGGAACGACAAGAACAACACGCGTTATTTGTCGAGCTATTTCGACATGTATCCCGCCGGTCATGGACGCATGCCTGGTGGGGGTGATGGCCCTGCAGAAATGGGTGCGGTGTGGCGTCATGGTGATTGGCTAAAAATCACACCCAGTGGTTCATGCGTGATTTATGGACGCAGCGATGCCACCATCAACCGCCATGGTTTGCGCATGGGCACCAGCGAGTTGTACAGCGCGGTCGAAGCGTTGCCCGAAGTGCTCGACAGCATGGTGGTCGATTTGGAATATTTGGGACGCGAGAGTTACATGCCACTCTTTGTGGCGTTGCGCGAAGGCGTCACACTGGACGATGCGATGAAAGCCAAATTGAACAACGCCATCAAAACCGCGTTGAGTCCACGCTTTGTGCCCAACGATATTTTTCAGGTGAAAGAAATTCCACGCACTTTGACGGGCAAGAAGCAAGAGCTGCCCATCAAAAAGCTCATGCTCGGTCAACCGATTGAAAAAGTGGTCAACATCGACGCCATGGCCAACCCTGGGTGTTTAGATTGGTATGTGCAGTTGGCCAAACAACACTTGGCGAAACAAACATGACCCTACCATCCCCACAGTTGCAACATGTGTGCGATGTTGCTGTCACCATCGATGCCCCGGTTGAAGTCGGCCAAACGGCCATGGGCTTGCGTCGCATGATCCCCATCACCGGCGGCACCGTGAGTGGCCCCTTGATGAACGGAAAAATTGTGCCCGGCGGCGCAGACTTTCAATTGATTTTGGGCGATGGCACACAAGCGCATTTAGATGCACGCTATGTGTTGGAACTCAACGATGGCACCCGCGTGTTTGTGCAAAACACCGCCTTGCGCGTGGCCTCCGCAGAAGACTCCGCCAAGATCAGACGCGGTGAACCCGTAGACCCCAGCCGCGTTTACTTTCGCTGCCAACCCAAGTTTGAAGCGAGCAACGCCACATGGGCATGGTTAGCAGAGCATCAATTCATTGGCACCGGTGTGCGCTTACCCGATGCTGTGCATTTGAGCTTTTACAAAGTGGTGTGACGCATCACAAGCGATTAGGCAACCACAGTGCAATGATCGGGAACGAAATCAGAATGATCAAGCGCAAGATGTCGGTGATCACAAACGGAATCACGCCTTTGAAAATCGTCATGAACGACACATCTTTCACCACGCTCTTGATCACAAACACATTCATACCCACCGGCGGGTGAATCAAACCGAGCTCAACCGTCATCACAATGATGATGCCAAACCAAATCGGATCGAAGCCCAACTGCACGATCACGGGAAAGATGATCGGCACGGTCAAGATGATCATGGCCATCGCGTCCATCAGGCAACCCAAAATCAAATACATCACCATGATCATGGCGAGCACGCCGTAGCGACCCACGCCCAAGCCGGTTAAAAACTCGGTCAGCTTTTGGGGTGTTTGTGTGATGGTTAAGAAGTAACCAAACAACAACGCACCAATCAAAACGGTGAACACCGCTGCTGCGGTGCGTGTGGCGGACAACAACGCTTCACGAATGCCTGCACGGTCTAACTTGCCGCGCAACACGCCCAGCAAGAAGGCGCCACTGGCACCCACACCACCGGCCTCGGTAGGCGTGAAGAAACCACCATACAAACCACAGATGACAAACAAGAACAACACCAAGGGCGCCCACACATCTTTCAAACCATTGAGGCGTTCACTCAACGGCTGACGCTCACCTGCGGGCAACCAGTCAGGACGGAAATACACAATCAACATGATGGTGATGACATACATCGTCATCGCCAACAAACCAGGCACGATGCCGGCCATGAACAATTTGCCAATGTCTTGCTGCGTCAAGATCGCATACACCGCCAACACGGTGGAGGGTGGCAGCATGGCACCCAATGTGCCGCCCGCAGCAATCACGCCGGTGGCAAAGGATTGCGGATAACCAAAGCGACGCATTTCTGGATACGCCACCGCAGAGAAGGTGGCCGCTGTTGCTACCGATGAACCACAGATAGCCGCAAAGCCACCACACGCCAACACAGTAGCCACACCCAAGCCACCGCGCAAGTGACCAATGAAAGCATTGGCCGCACGAAACAATTCGCGGCTGACACCAGAGACCGACACAAACGCACCCATCAACATGAACATGGGAATCACGCCGAAGGTGTAGTCGGTGACGGTGCGCATGGAGGTTTGTCCGACCAACTTCAATGCAGGGCCGGTGCCTGCGATGTAGCTGTAGCCCACCACACCCACCAAGCCCATGGCCATGCCCACGGGCACGCGCAAGAGCATCAACACAAACAACACAACAAAGCCGATCACGGCAACGGCATCGGTACTCAGTTCCATTTTTTATTCGCTTGTTTTTATTTCAGGATGGTCTTCCAGCGCTTCAGGCTCGAAGATCAGGCGCCAAGTGCGAATGGCGATCAGCAACACCGCACACACATCGCCCAACCATGCCACAGCAAAGAAAGGCCAAGTGGGCAAGTTCAAGTCGTAGGTGAGCACGTTGTCGTTGTAGGTCAAGCTGACCTTGTCAAACAACATGATGGTTTGCACCGTCACCACGAACAACAACACCAAGGTGGCAAACACATCGATGAAGCGGCGCATGCGTGGGCTGGCACCGGTCCACAACAAGTCGACGGTGATGTGGCTGCCACGGTAGCTGGTGGCGGCAATGCCCCAGAAAATCAAAATGCCCAACAGCAAACGGCCGAAGTCGTAGCTGTCGGGAATCGAGGTGTCGAAGAACTTGCGCAACAACACCGCAATAAAAATGTTGGCGGCCACGATGCCCACAAAGAGCGCCGCCATCCATTCAATCGCATCGATGATGCGGTCGAATGGATTTTTACGAGAGGATGAGGTTGAACTCATTCAAGCACTCACAGGCCCGATTTGTATTTGGCCAACGATTGTTTGAACGCGCCCATCACAGCAGCGGGGTCTTGACCGGCTTTTTTCACATCAGCGGCCCACTGTTGTTCAGCCGGTGCCACAGCGGTTTTCCACGCGTTGAGTTGATCGGGAGTGAGTTTGTAAACCTCACGGTTGGGGTCAGCTGCCAATTTGTTGTGGCCTGCAATTTCAAAGTCTGCCCAAGCGGTGCCTACTTTTTCGGCCCACTCGCTGGTGCAATGGCTGTCGACCGCTTTTTTCTGTGTGGCCGACAAGGCGTTGTATTTGTCTTTGTTCATGACCCACACAAACGGTGTCACATACAAGGGCACATCCATGTGGTACTTCACCACTTTGTCAATGCCAAACAAGGTGAGCGAACCCCATGGGAAGGTGATGGCTTCGGCCACACCGCGCTCAAGCATGTCGCGTGACTCAGGTGCTGACGCTTGCACATTGGTGCCACCCAACAAGGTGATCATTTGACCGACGGTCGCAGTGGCTGGACGCACCTTCATGCCTTTGATGTCGGAGGGCGACACAATTTTTTTGCGTGAGTGAAACGCACCGGGGTCGTGTGCGAAGGCAAAACAGAAATGCACATCTTTCATTTCTTTGGCCGCATAAGCGCGGTACCAAGCGTCAATCGCGGCAGAGCCTGCTTTGGCGTTGCTCACCATGAAGGGCAATGAAGAGGCCGCAAACACCGGGAAGCGGCCAGGTTGGTAGCCGGGGTTGACATACGACAGATCAGAAATGCCATCGCGCGCCATGTCGTAGTGGTCAAACGCTTTGCCCAATTGTTCAGAGGGAAACAAGGTGGAGTTGATGGTGCCGCCGGATGCGGCTTTCAAACTTTCGCCCCAGGCGATCAACGCAGGGTTGAGCGCGTGTTGTGCGGGGACCCAGCTCGCGAGCTTGAGGGTGACAGGTTTGTCTTGCGCTTGCACAGCGCCCAAGCTGAGTGCGGCCAATGCGGTGACAACGAGGGTGCGTGAGAGTTTGCTTTTCATGGTTTCCTCTTGGGGTGGATGAAGGGGTGAATGAACAAGTTGAAGCGAAAGTGTTGAGGTTGAAGTCAACAAGTTTGAAAGTTATGGTTTGTAACCTTTTTGTTCGTTGCTCGGAACAGGTGTTTTCCTCTAGGCAGACGGTGTGTTGCGTTTCATCCAACGGATGGGTTGTGCGCGCACTTCGCGGGCGGGCACGCCGTGTTGGCGCAGCGTCACATCGAGCTCTGTGCCGGCTTCGTCGCGCAGTGCGGCGGCGCAGGCTTGGTCAATCGCTTGTGCGCGCGCTGCAGCATTTTCAAAATGTGTGGCGCCGTCAGCATTGGGTGCCAGGTGGCGCAAGATGTGCAGCAAGTTGTCGCGCCCGCGATCGTGCGTGCTGCCATAGCCTTTGATCAAACGGCCGCACTTTGCCAGCGAAAACCCGAGCGCGGGGTCTGTGCGCGCGGCGTGTGTGACGGCGTCTAGCCACTGCGTGATCAGTTGCTGTTCTTCGTGGTAGCGATGCCCCAAGGGGCGCAACCATTTGAAGCTTGCCAACACGCGCAGCATCATCATGCCCCACACGCTGTGCGTGCCCACTTTCAAAGGAAAGGCCAACGGTGCCAAACCGCGAGCGCTGCGTGCGTTGTCCCAACGCATGAGCGACTGCGCCAAACCTTGCGGCAACAACGCGGCGATTTCGGGCACGCCCGGTTTGAAGTGGTCATAGAGTTTGAGCACATCGTCGTCTTTGGCTTTGACCTCTGTGCGCACGCGATGCCATCGGCTGGCGCGGCTTTTCAAATCGGCCACACGCACGATGTCGTCAAACGCCATCCACAAGGCCAACCAACGGGCCACTTCTTGGGTGACCGTTGCTTGGTTTGCGTGGGCAGATGTTTCTGCTGTCAGAACCGTTTGCAAACGCTGCACATACAAATCGGCATACGCTTGGTTTTGGTAATCGATCAAACGCGCCACACCCAAGGCCAACACCTCATGCGTGTTGGCAGGAAACTGCGCGGCAATGTGTGCGGGCAAGGTGGGTGTTTCGTTATGCGCGATGTGGGTTGCAGATGCCGATGTTTGCGACGAGGCTTGCAACGCGGGCGAGAGCACCGCATCCACATAACGCAGCTGCGCTTGTTGGTTTTTCAGAGCGGCCCAAGCCAACTCAAAACCACGCAAGCTGGCGCGTTGGCTGGCGTTGAGTTGGGCGTCGCTTTGGCCATTGCGAATGGCGGCTTCGAAATCTTCTTTTTGCATGGGCAACACGCCGCTGGCGGCAATGCTGCCGAGCATGACGGCACTCACCACGGTGCCGGCTTCACGGGTGAGAGTTGCCATGTCCAACACATGGCGTGTGCGGCTGTGTTGTTCAAGCAATTGAAGCAAGGCTGCATCGTCAATGCGGCCATCGCCCATGGGCATTTTTTCAAACGTGGTGAGGGTGCGGTTGTTGGCGCTGATGACGAAGGTGCGATCGGCCGACACCATGCCGTTGCCAATTTGACGCGCGGTTTCTAACAACTCAGACGACACCAACAAATCTAAGCGACCAGGTAAGGGGTTCAAACCAAACACGGGGCGTTGACCCTTGAGTGTGCTTTGGTGTGCAGGAAACACTTCTAAGTAATAGGTGGTGGCGCCTGTGCGTTGCGCTACACCGGGCACCGAAGTGGCTTGCACCGGATAGCCAGCGTGATGCGCGGCATCGACCAACCAGTCGGCCAACACACCGCCGCCTTCGCCACCCAAGGCGCACAGCAAAACAGAAATAGCTTGAGACATGTGTGAGGCTTTGTTGAGTGAGTGTTGTGGGATGGGCGAGATGAAAAAATGGCATCAAGCGGGTTGCAGCAGTCGCACCAAACCGGCACGCAGTTGGCTGATGAGCCGTTCACCCACGCTCGCGTTTTGCACCACCTCGGCGCGGTAGAACGAGGGACACAAAGTGGCAGCGTGCGCGTTTTCACCACACAAACCACAGCCCACGCAACCGTCGATCACCGTGGCCACGGGGTCCACCTTGAGTGGGTCGGGGTTGTCTTTGAGGGTGAGGGTAGGGCAACCCGACAAACGAATGCAAGCGTGGTCGCCGTTGCACACATCTTCATCGACACCGTATTTCACACGCTGCACCCGCTCGCCTTTTTTCAACAAATTGGCAATCCATGGCTTGATGCGGCGTTGGCGTTCGAGTTGGCATTCGCCTTCGGCCACGATCACTTTCAAGCCATTGAAATCAGAGGTGAATGCCTCGACCAATGTTTCGCGCACTTTGGCCACTTCGTAGGTGTGCACCGTGCGCAACCATTGCACACCCAATCCTTGCAAGGTGCGCTCAATGGTTTGGTTGGTGTGCGCCAAGCTTTGCCATTTGTCAGCAGCAGCGAGCTTCGCGGCATCGTCGGGGGTGGAGATGATGTCTTGCGTGCCCGTGGCGGAGGTGTAACCGTTTTTGAAAATCAACAAAACCGCATCGTCACCGTTGAACAACGCGCTTTGCACGCCAGTGAGCAAACCGTTGTGCCAAAAACCACCGTCGCCCATGATGGACAACACGCGCCGTTGCATCGCCGGTGACACACCTGCACGGCTGGCCAAACTCATGCCATAGCCCAAGATGGTGTGACCCATGCCAAACGGTTCGAAGGTGCCAAACGCGTGGCAACCAATGTCTGCGGCCACATGCACCGCACCAATGTCTTGTTGTGCCAGTTTGATGGCAGAAAACACAGGCCGTTCAGGGCAGCCAATGCAAAACCCCGGTGGACGCGGTGGCAACACTTTGCCTTGGCTTTGCAAGGTGTGCGACACGCTGGCGCGGCGTTGTTGGTTGTTCGTTAACCACTCTGACACAGCGTGGGCCTCGTGCGTTGGTGTTGCAGGTGTTGCATCGCTTGGCAAATAGCGCGACACAAATGGCAGCAAACCTTGCGCCATGACTTCTGCAGAATATTCACCGCCTTGTGGCAACCAATCTTTGCCATGCAGTGGCGTGCCAATGTCACGGCGGCGCAAGTGGGTGGCAATTTCTTGTTCGATGTATTCGGGTTGGCCTTCTTCCATCACCAACACACCGCGTTTGCCCAAACAGAAGTTGGCAATTTGATCGGGCACCAACGGCGAAGTGACGTTGAGCACCAACAACGGAATGCGCGTGTTACCAAACGCATCGGCCAAATCAAATTGCTGCAATGCGCGAATCAAGGTGTTGTACAAGCCGCCTTGCACGATGATGCCCACATCGTTGTGTGCACCGTCAAAGTGTTCGTTCAAACCATGCGCTTCGATGTAAGCGCGTGCGGCAGGAATGCGTTCGGCGTATTTCAGTTTTTCGTGTTGAAAGGTGACGGGTGGATGCGCCAAGCGGTTGTAGTCAAAGGCGCTGGGCTCGTCCATGGGGTGCAGCGCAGACACAGCGGGTGCTTGGTTGTCTTTGGCCACAAAGCTGCCGCGCACATGGCAAGTGCGAATGCGCAGCTCCATCAGTGCAGGCATGTTGGAGACCTCTGACAAACGAAAACCGTGCTCCACCATGTCGACCATGCGCGTTAAATCGGGGCGGGGGTCGAGCAACAACATGCCCGACTTGAGCGCATACGCGTGGGTGCGCTCTTGAATGACGGAAGCACCTTCGCCATAGTCTTCACCCACCACCACCAACACGCCGCCTTTCACACCGGGGGACGACAAATTGCTCAACGCATCAGCGGCCACATTGGTGCCGACAATCGATTTCCAGGTGACCGCACCGCGCAAGGGGTAATGGATGGAGGCGCCCAACATGGCGGCAGCAGAAGCTTCGTTGGCGCATGCTTCAACATTCACGCCCAGTTCTTGCATGTAGTCTTTTGCTTGCACCATGACATCGAGCAAATGCGATACCGGTGCGCCTTGGTAGCCGCCCACATACGCCACACCCGATTGCAACAAGGCTTTGGTGATGGCCAAAATGCCTTCACCGTGAAATGTTTCGCCTGCACCCATGCGCAGCATTTCAATTTCTTTGCTGAATGAAACTTCCACCGTGTTGTCTCCTTCAAGCGTTGCAGTGTGCAACGCTTGCGGTTTGTTTTGTTGAACAGCAGTCTACTAAGTGACACGCTGAATGGCCAGCGCATGGCTTGAGGGGTTTTATCAAGCGCATCAAGAAACGTTTCAACAAGCGCTCTTCACGCAAGCGCAGCTTGCTGTTGCACCCAGTGTCTGAAGCGCGTGAGCACTTCGCGCTCGTCGGTGTTGTCGGGTGTGATCAAGTAATAGCTGCGTCTGCCGCGCAGGGCTTTGGGGCAGGCGACTACCAATTCGCCACGCGCCAATTCGCCGGCAATCAACAAACGCGGCATCAAGGCCACGCCCAGTTGGTGGCTGGCCGCCACGGCGAGCATGGAAAACAATTCGTAACGCGGGCCATTCAAGGCGTGAGGCGCATCCACACCCATGGCTTCAAACCATTGCCGCCAACCTTCGGGGCGTGTGCTTTGTTGCAACAGCGGCATGTGTGCCAAAGCCTTTGGGGTGAGTTGCTTGCGCCCTTGCAATAAGACGGGGCTGCACACCGGCACCACATCTTCGTCTAGCAACTTGTCAGCGCGCGTGCCGGGCCAGTTGCGCACTTGCTCGGGTGTGCCGGTGTAGAGGGCGGCATCGAACGAGGTGTCGGCAAACAAAAACGGCCGTGTGCGGGTGTCGATGTGCACCGTGATGTCGGGGTGGCTGTGCGCCAAATCGCGCAAACGCGGAATCAACCAATGGGTGGCGAAGGTGGGCACGGCGGCGAGCGTCAAATGGCCGCCGCTGCCTTGGCGCGACATGGTGTCTAAGGTGTCGCGCTCGAGGCCGGCCAACCGCTGCCCAACTTGTTGCGCGTAGTCAGCGCCTGCAGGTGTGAGTGCCACACCGTGGCGGGTGCGGCGAAACAGCTTCAAACCAAGGAAATCTTCTAACTGGTTGACTTGGCGCGACACCGCGCTTTGCGTCAATACCAGCTCGTCAGCCGCCCGTGTGTAGCTCTCGTGTCGGGCTGCGGCGTCGAAACACAAGAGGGCTTGCAGAGAGGGAATTTTGCGCCGCATGGGGGTTCAGTTATGAGTGAAATGAATATCTGGATGTTAAATCAACGCTTCTGAACGGTGTGCGTCGCCGTTAAGATACCGCTCAACATTCAAAACTCTCAGGAGCACCGCATGGCACATGCCGCATTCAATTGGCAAGACCCGTTTTTGTTAGACCAACAACTCACCGAAGACGAACGCATGGTGCGCGAAGCTGCGCAAGCGTATTGCCAAGACAAACTGTTGCCACGCGTGCTCAATGCGTTTCGCAATGAAAAAACCGATGTGGAAATTTTTCGTGAAATGGGTGAACTCGGTTTGCTCGGCCCCACCATTCCCACCGAATACGGTGGCCCCGGCTTGAACTATGTGGCTTATGGTTTGATTGCACGCGAAGTCGAACGCGTAGACAGCGGTTACCGCTCAATGATGAGCGTGCAGTCGTCGTTGGTGATGGTGCCGATCAATGAGTTTGGTACCGAAGGACAAAAACAAAAATACTTGCCCAAGCTCGCCACCGGCGAATGGATTGGTTGCTTTGGCTTGACCGAGCCCGACCACGGCTCTGACCCTGCGAGCATGGCCACACGCGCCAAAAAAGTGAAGGGCGGCTACGAGCTCAAAGGCAACAAGATGTGGATCTCTAACAGCCCGATTGCAGATGTGTTTGTGGTGTGGGCCAAAGAGGTGAGCGAGAGTGGCCAAGTCGGCCCGATTCGCGGCTTTGTGTTGGAAAAAGGTTGGAAGGGTTTGAGCGCCCCCGCGATTCATGGCAAGGTCGGCTTGCGTGCATCCATCACCGGTGAAATTGTGATGGACGGTGTGTTTGTGCCCGAAGAAAACGCATTCCCAGAAGTGCAAGGCTTGAAAGGCCCGTTCACTTGTTTGAACAGCGCACGCTACGGCATTGCCTGGGGTGCTTTGGGTGCGGCGGAAGATTGCTGGCACCGCGCGCGTCAATACACACTCGATCGCCAACAGTTTGGTCGCCCCTTGGCCGCCAACCAATTGATTCAAAAGAAATTGGCTGACATGCAAACCGAAATTGCTTTGGGCCTACAAGGTTGCTTGCGTTTGGGCCGCATGAAAGACGAAGGCACAGCGTCGGTGGAAATCACCTCCATCTTGAAACGCAACTCATGCGGCAAGGCCTTGGACATTGCGCGCATGGCACGCGACATGATGGGCGGCAACGGCATCAGCGATGAGTTTGGTGTGGCGCGTCATTTGGTCAACCTTGAGGTGGTCAACACCTACGAAGGCACACATGACATTCACGCGCTCATTTTGGGCCGCGCGCAAACGGGCATTGCGGCATTTGCCAATTGATGCACATAACGGACGCATACAACTGACGCACATTACTGACACACTGTAAAGTGTGTTGCACAGACAAGTCGCCTGACACCCAGGCGACTTTTTTCATGGGTAGATGGGTGTTGTCCCGATGTTGTTTTAGGGCATGTCGGTTTATCGTGAAGCTTTGCAAATTTTTCGAGGAAGTCACTTGAACCACAAAACCAAACTCACACAGCCTGCGCAGATGGACACAGCGCAAACAGGCATCAACCGTCGTGCGTCATTGCAAGGTATGGCGGGTGTGTTGGCCAGTTTCACAGCACCAACGCTTTTGAGTTCTGCCGTTTGGGCGCAAGACAAGTTTCCCAACAAACCCATCACCTTGATCGTGCCGTGGACCGCAGGGGGCCCCAGCGACGGTGTGTTGCGTGCGTTTGCAGAAAGTGCCAGCCGTGCCTTGGGTGTGTCGGTGGTGTGCGAGAACAAACCTGGTGCGGGCGGCATTTTGGGGGCGAACGCCATGGTGGGCGCCAAGCCCGATGGCTACACCATCACCCAGTTGCCATTGGGTATTTACCGTTTGCCCCATATGCAAAAAACCATCTTTGACCCCATCAAAGACTTGACGCACATCGCTTGCTTGACTGGTTACACCTTTTGCATTGCCGCCGCAATGGACGCGCCTTTCAAAACCTTGAAAGAAATGGTCGCATACGCCAAAGCCAACCCAGGCAAGTTGGAATACGGCCACACCGGCACCGGCACCACGCCACATTTGGCGATTGAAGAGTTCAGCATGAAAGCGGGCATTCAACTCAACCCCATTCCTTACAAAGGCGCGGCAGAAATTTTGCAATCGATTTTGGGTGGGCACATTCGCATGATGAGCAGCACCACCGAAGTCATTCCGTTGGTGAAAGAGGGCAAGCTGCGTTTGCTCGCCACCTTGGGCAGTCAGCGCAGCAAAGCCTTGCCCGATGTGCCCACCGTGAAAGAAAGTGGTTGGGACACCATTTCAGAATCTCCCTTTGGCATCGGTGGCCCCAAGGGCATGGACCCTGTGGTGGTGCGTGTGTTGCAAGATGCGTTCAAGAAAACACTCGACGATGCACGCGTGATCGAAACCCTCGACAAGTTTTACCAACCCACGATTTACATGAGCAGCGAGGACTACACCAAATACGCGGTGCGCACATTTGAAGCCGAACGCGCCACGGTGGAGCGTTTGGGGCTGGCTAAGAAGAGTTGATTTAATCGCTAGTGGGTGTTGGCTTGACGGTGGGCTTTTTGTTCACCAACACAATGCCTAAGGCCACGCCCACCAGCGCCACCAATGCGCCTTGAGTGACGGGTTCATTCAACCACCAAGCGCCCATCACCATCGCAAAAACAGGGGTGAGAAACACAAACACGCTCAGCTTGGTGGCGGGGTAGTGACCGAGCAACCACATCCACACCAAGTAGCTGGCAAATGCACCGGCCACGGTTTGCACCACTATGGAAAAGAGCGCGAAGCTGCTCCAGTCAAACACCCACACCTCGCCCATTTGTAAAGACACAAAGGGCAACACAAACGCACTCACCGCCACTTGGTAATACAAGAGCTTTTCTGCGCTGACCACCACCAAGCGCGAGCTGCGAATCACCACGGTGGTCAAACCCCAAAGGGCGCCTGCCCCTAGGGCCAACACATCGCCCACCCACATGGGCCAAGTGCCCTCGACGGTGGCGGTGCCGAGCACGCCGTCTTGCAAGGCATATCCGACCGCCACAAATGCCAGCCCTAAGCCCGCCCATTGTTGCCAATGCAAACGCTCGCTCGTCACACGCATGGGCAACAACAAGGCCACCCAAAACGGGGCGGTGTATAAAAAAATCGTCAAGCGCGAAGCGCTGGTGTGTTGCAGGCCCAAATAAATGCACACAAACTCGCCGCAAAACAAGGCACCAGCCAACAAGCCTGCGCCTAAAGAGCCATCGCGCTCAAACAAGGCAATGCCTTTGAAATGGCACCAGCCCCACAGCAATGCTGTTGCGCCCACAAAACGAATGGCAGCTTGAAACACCGGTGGCAACTCTGGCAGGGTGGCCTTCACCAGCACTTGTTGAAAGCCCCAAAACAAACAGCACGCCACCAACAGCGAAATAGCGAGCGTGTCTAAATGTTCTCGGCGGTGGTTCATAAATGTCCTTGTGTGTGCCAAGAACTTAGCATGAATTGCATACACTCTTGCTGACAAACAGAATGAAAACCATGAACAGACGCGACTTCCATCGCCAGCTGCAGCGTGCAGCGTTGGCGTATGCCCTGACCCCTTGGATGCAAGCCCTGGCCGAGCCTGCCGCGCGCGCGCGCCGCTGGCGTGACAACCCCTTTGCTTTGGGCGTGGCCAGCGGTCGCCCGCGCGCCGATTCGGTGGTGTTGTGGACCCGCTTGTTGTTGAGCGATGCCGACCGTCAAACCGCGAACGACGCCATGCCTGTGCAGCTCGAGCTGTTTGCCGACGCGGCCATGAAGCAACGCGTGCACAACACCACCCAAGTGACCGATGCCACACGCGGCCACAGCGTGCATGTGCATGTGCAACAGTTGAAACCCAGCACCGATTATTGGTACCGCTTTCGTCAGGGTGATGCCATCAGTGTGGTGGGCCACACACGCACGGCGCCCGCAGTAAATGCCGATGTGCGTTCGCTGCGCATTGCGCTCACCTCTTGCCAACACTATGAGCAAGGGCAGTTTGTGGCGCACCAAGAGATTGCACAACAAGGGTTTGACTTTGTGCTGTTCATGGGTGACTATATTTACGAAAGCAGCAACGCGCAATACGCCCTTCGCAAACACGAGGGTGTAGAGCCCAAAACCTTGGCGCAATACAGACAGCGTTATGAACAATACAAACGCGACCCGATGTTGCAAGCCGCACATGCCGCGCACCCGTGGGTGTTGATGTGGGACGACCACGAAGTGGTGAACGACTATGCCAACGATGTGGATCGGCAGTACACCTCGAGAGAGGTTTTTTTGCTCAGACGTGCCGCGGCGTATCAGGCGTATTTTGAACACCAACCCGTGTTGCTAGGCCCCGACCCCAATAGCGCAGGACAAGCGTCGATGCGTTTGTACGACCATTTTCATTGGGGCCAATTGGCAGATGTGTGGACCCTCGACTGCCGCCAATACCGCAGCGCGCAAGCGTGTCGTGACCCCTTGCGCGGCGGTGGTCGCATGGTGTTGCAATGCGATGAACTCAACAACCCACAACGCACCATGCTTGGGTGGGAACAAGAAGCGTGGCTCGAGAAAACATTGCGTCCCGCCACACGCACTTGGAAGCTGTTGGCACAAGCCACACAAATCAGCTCGACAGGTGTCAACCTGCCCACTGGTCGCTCGTATTGGAACGACGCATGGGACGGTTACCCCGAGGCGCGTCAACGTTTGTTGCAAAACATCGTGAGCGCGAATTTGAAAAATGTGGTCACCTTGGGCGGCGATGTGCACATGAATGTGGCCGCCAACTTGCGCATGACCATCAACGATCCACAATCACCCATTGTTGCCAGTGAGTTTGTCACCACCTCCATCACATCACGTGGCATGGGTGACAAAGCTTTAGTAACGATACGCGAGAGCAATGCGGACTTATTGCATGCGCGTTCGGATGAACGGGGGTACACCGCCATCACCGTCACGCCAGACGCAATGCGATGCGATTTCAAAACCACCGCGTTTCCTGCAGGCAGTGAAAGTGGTTTCAAAACGCAAGCCAGTTATGTGGTGCACAAAGACACACCCGGCCCACAAAAAATTTAACCATGCGTACCGTGCTGAACTCACCTTTGTTTAGAAATGTGTTGTTGTGTGTATGCATTGCGCTGCCATGGCTCAACCCATTCACCAGCCCACCTTCTACCTCGGTGTTGCCCTTGCTGTTGAGTTGGATGATGGCGGCCTGCGCATTGTTGTTGGTGGCTGATTTGCCTATGCTGAAGGCACAAGCACAAGCACAAGCACAAGCTCATCAACAAAACGATGTGCATTGGGTAACGCGTGTGTGGGGTGGCGCTTCATTTGTATGGTTGGGTTACGCCGTTGTTCTGGTCGTGAGTGTTTCTTTGCTGGCAGTGCCACAAGTGGTCGATGTGGGTGCTACAGCAGGACTGGTGGCCGCTGTGGTGTGCATGGTCGCAATGGCATGGGTGGGGCGACGCGTGGCATGGCAACCTAACGGTTTAATGCCGTGGTTGGTAGGTGCTTGGGTCGTTGCCGCCGTCATCAGCAGCGTGTTGGGCTTGTTGCAATATTTGGACATGGCGAGTGCGTTGTCGCCTTGGGTGAATCAACCGGCATTCAAGGGTGATGCGTTTGCCAACTTGCGACAGCGCAATCAATTTGCTTCGCTGACCAGCATAGGTTTGGTGGCGTTGCTGGCTGCAAGCTATGCGTTGATGCGGGTTGATGTTATGTCACAAACAGGGCGCTTCATTCGTCCGCAATACACCGTGACAGCCACATGTGTGCTGCTCAATGTGTTGGCCATTGGTGCGGCTTGTTCCATGTCGCGCACTGCTGTTTTGCAGTGGGTGGCTGTGAGCGTTTTGGCATTGTTGTGGGAATGGCGACAACGCCATGCAACATGGTGCGCCTTGGTGTTGAGCGCGCCACTGTTGCTGTTGTTCTGGTCGTTTGTCATGCCTCTGGTATCACAACACATCACCGGTCAGCAAGGTGCTAATTTAGCCATGCGTGTGGCAGGTGCTTCGGGTGATTACGGTGTGTGTGGCAGTCGATCTGTGTTGTGGACCAATGTGTCGCAACTCATTGCGCAAAAACCTTGGCTGGGTTGGGGCTGGGGTGAAACCGACCTCGCCCATTTTTTAACGCTTTACCCAGGACAAAGGTTTTGCGATATTTTGGACAACGCACACAACCTGCCTTTGCATTTGGCGCTTGAGTTTGGCGTGCCGTTGGCGGTCGGTGTCTTGCTGAGTGTGGTGAGTTGGGTGTGGGTACGCAAGCCATGGCGGGAGTGCGAGATTTGGCGTGTCATGGCTTGGGGTGTGTTGCTGGTGGTGGGTTTGCACAGCCTGTTGGAATACCCGCTTTGGTATGGTCCGTTCCAAATGTCGGTGGGCTTGTGTGTAGGCTTGTTGTGGCTAAAACCAAACCATGAACAGATCGTATATGACAAAGAGGCAACAGTCGCGACAACACTTACAGCAGCACCGAACGCAACAACATCTGCAGAGCCTGTTACATCACCAATGGCAACTGCCAGACAAACCAACGAAGCATGGTCGCTGCTGCTGGCGACTGCGTTCTTTACGGCATGCTTGTATGCCGCGTGGGACTTCAACCGCGTGTCGCAAATTTACAAACCGGTTGCACAACGCGAACCGACTTACAGCAGCAACCCGTTGGCGTATGCGAAGCAATCTTGGTTGTTTCGCAACCAAGCTGAATTTGCTGAACTAACCTTGCAACCAGTGACCGCCAGCAATGCACAAGCGGTGTATGACCAGGCACAACGCGTGGTGCATTACTCGCCCGAGACGCGCGTGGTGCAACGCTTGATCGACAGCGCTCGACTATTGGGCCATGACGACGAAGCTGACCATTGGGCTTTGCGTTTGGTGGCGCATCAACAAGCTATGCAGCGGTAAACTGGTACTATGAACCGTATCCACAAAGGCCGCACACTCTCGGTGATCGTGATCACCCGCAACGAAGCTCACAACCTGCACGATTGCCTGCAATCGGTACAAGGTTTGGCAGATGAAGTGGTGGTGATCGACAGCAACAGCACCGATGGCACATGTGACATTGCGCGTCAATTTGGTGCGGTGGTGTCACAACCCGCTGACTGGCCAGGCTTTGGCCCACAAAAACAACGCGCTCTTGATTTGGCCACCTGTGATTGGGTGCTGTCACTCGATGCAGATGAGCGTGTGACGCCAGAGTTAGCGCAAGAAGTTCAGCAAGTGTTGATGGCCGATGCGCAAGCCGCGTATCAAATGCCACGCTTGTCTTGGTACTGCGGCAAGTTCATTCGCCATTCAGGTTGGCAGCCTGATCATGTCTTGCGTTTGTTTCCTCGCCCACAAGCACGGTTTTCAGATGACTTGGTGCACGAAAGAGTTATCAGTGACTTGCCCCTGAAAACCCTGCGCAACCATTTGTTGCATTACAGCTATCTCAACTTCTCGCAGGTGCTCAGCAAGACCGATGCGTATTCCACCGCTTCCGCCCAACAAGCTTTTGCCAAGGGCAAGCGCGCCACGGTGGCGGGCGCCCTCGGCCACGGTGCGTGGGCGTTTTTCAGAACCTATGTGATACGCGCTGGTTTTTTAGATGGCGCACATGGGTTGGCGCTGGCGATCTCGAACGCCGAGGCGAGTTATTACAAGTATTTGAAGTTGTGGTGGATGGGACAAGAGGGCGCATCGCGCAAGCCTTGATCTAAAAACACTTGGCGCACGAGTAACCTTTACGCCGCCACAAAACTCCCGCTCTTGCCCCCATGCTTTTCCAGCAAGCGCACATCGGTGATCGTCATGCCTCTGTCCACCGCTTTGCACATGTCATAGATGGTCAGCAACGCCACTTGCACTGCGGTGAGGGCTTCCATCTCCACACCGGTTTGCCCAACCGTCTCAACCGTGGCCGTGCATGCAATGCTGTGCGTGTCTTCTTGCGTCACAAACTCAACGGCAACGCGTGTCAATGCCAAAGGGTGACACAACGGAATGAGATCGCTGGTTTTTTTAGCGGCTTGAATGCCGGCAATGCGTGCAATGCCCAGCACATCGCCTTTTTTGGCGGTGCCGCTTTGCACCAAAGTGAAGGTGGCGGGCAACATGCGAATTACACCTTGGGCAACGCCAATGCGTTTGGTGTGGGCTTTGTCTGCCACATCCACCATGTGGGCTTGGCCTTGGGCGTCAAAATGGGTCAGGTGTGTCATGTGCGAAGGTGTCGAGTTAACATGAGACAAGCATCATACGACCGCCACTGAGTCCGTTTGCATTCATGCCCATTCACACGCCTTCATCACCGCACTCCAAGCCCCAGCGCAAACCGTTGCAGGCGGCGCTCACACGCTTCGTGCGATCAAGCATGCCAACGCGTGTCACAGCACTGGTGCTGAGCGCTTGTTTGGCGTTGCCCATGAATGCCTTGCAAGCGCAAACCAGTTTTTCGCGTTTGCCTAACTTGGGTGATGGCGCAGAGGTGCCGCTCGGTGTGGAGCGCCGTTTGGGCGAGAGCATTGCGCGTGAAATTTACCGCGATCCTGATTACATTGACGATGCGGTGTTGGCTGATTATGTGCAGTCACTCTGGCAGGTGTTGTTGGCCTCGGCCAGACAACGCGGTGAGTTGACGCCCGAGTTAGACCAACAGTTTGCTTGGGATGTGAGCTTGATCCGCGATCGCAGCATCAACGCGTTTGCGTTGCCGGGTGGTTATCTGGGTGTGCATTTGGGTTTGATTTCAGCAGTCAACAGCCCTGACGAATTGGCGTCGGTGTTGGCGCACGAACTCAGCCATGTGACGCAAAGGCACATCGCACGCATGATGTCGCAACAAGGTCGACAAGCCCCGATGGTGATGGGCGCCATGATCTTGGGCATGCTCGCTGCCAGTCGCACGGCCAATGCGAGCAGCATGAGCGCGGCCAACGCGGTGATGGTGGGTGGACAAGCCGCTGCCATGCAAAGCCAGTTGAATTTTTCACGCGACATGGAGCGAGAAGCCGACCGCGTGGGTTATGGCGTGATGACCGATGCGGGTTACGAACCACAAGGGTTCGTCAGCATGTTTGAAAAACTGCAACAGGCCTCACGCTTGAATGACAACGGTGCGTTTCCATATTTGCGCAGCCACCCCATGACCACCGAGCGCATTGCCGATGCCCAAGCGCGGCAACAGTTGTTGCCAGCGAAAAAACAATTGCCCCCCAACGCACTGCACGCCATGATGGCCGCGCGTGCGTTGGTGTTGACCAACCCAGGTGTCGATGTGTTGCGCAACTTGTCCGCGCAAGCCGATGCGTCTGCCACGCGCCAAGCCACGCCGGCACGACTTGCGGGCGTGCTGTACGGCGCGGTGATGGCAGACATGAAGCAACGCGATTTCAACAAAGCGCAACAACGCTTGTTGCAATTGCAAAGCTTGAAACTCGATGCCACCGCACAGCGCGTGGTGCGTTTACTGCAAGCCGAATTGCATTTGAATGCGGGTGCTGCGACGCTCGCGGTCGATGTTTTGTCGCCCCACAAAAACAATGCGATGACCACCAAAGACCGCGCCACGCTCTTGATCTTGGCGCGCAGCCGTGTGGCCACAGAAAAACCAGAGCAGGCCAAACTGGCGGCACAAGAAATGTCACAGTGGTTGACGCTACAACCGCGCGATGCGAGTGCCTGGTTGGTGCTGTCTGCGGCCTACGATCGCGAGGGCGATGGTTTGCGTGCTATCCGTGCGCAAGCCGAAGCCAGGGCCATGGAGTTGGACTACCCTGCGGCGGTAGACCGATTCAAAGCGGCGCAAGATTTGGCAAGACAACTCGCGCGTGAAAACAAACTAGACCGCGCGGGGCACATCGAAGCAGCGATCGTAGATGCGCGTCTGCGCGAGTTAGAGGCTTTGCGAAGGGAACAAGCCCTCCAGCGCTGAGTCAATCACCAGCCCCAAGCTGGAGTACAGCAGCGAGCCAATCAGTGCCGATGCAAAGCCGTGCACTTCAAAGCCTTCTAAAACACCGGCCGCGCCCCAAAACATGAGCGCATTGATGACGAACAAGAAAAGCCCCAAGGTGAAAAAGGTCACTGGCAAAGTCAACACCACCAGCGCGGGCCGTACGATCAGGTTGAAGATACCAATGACAAATGCGGCAATCAAGGCCGAACCAAAGCCAGCCACCTCAACCCCGTTGTAGAGATGTGCCAAGCCCAGCAAAGCAGTGGCGTGGAGCGCCCAAGTCAAAAGCAATTTCATGTGAGGGTCAGCATAGCATTGCGGCTATGATCCACACCCCGATTTGCACAACCTTTTTTAGGCGCTTCACTCTAACCCTCATTGGCATCCATGGCAGGCATTCACATCACCGACATCGAGTCGGCCATCAATTTTTGGCGCGAGAAAAAACCCTCGCCCGATGGTGTGACCTTGGCCGCAGAAATTCGTGCCTTGGCTGAGGTGTATGCGTTGATGGTGTACTACCGCGAAGACGAAGCGGCTGAAAAAGGTTTTCCCACCAAAGCGTATGACGCTTGGTTGGCGTGGTATCGCACCACACCCGATGCGCCTTGCATTGCGATTTGCTCGACTTCGCAGGGCGACGAAGAATGCAAAGGGTGCGGCCGCACATTTGGCGAGGTGCAGCACTGGCCCGAAATGTCACCCGCAGAAAAACGCAGCACATGGCGACGCATCACCATGATTGGCACATCGTGGCGTTTCAACAAATACGCTGAAAGAGCTTTGGACAAGTCATAACCAACGCTCGCACTCGATGTGCACCGTGGTTTGGCTGTTGCTCAACATCAACGCGCCTTCTTGTACCGTAGCTTGCAGCTGCATGCTGCGCTCCGCCAACGACATCAAGCTTTGTGACGCTACCGCAGGAATGCGCCACACCTGCAAATTGCTGGGGCGTGTGAGTTTGTTTTGAATGCCCTTCCACCACACCTCACCTGCGTGTGAAAACACATACAACACCACCAAGTCGGCTTTGTTGCAGGCTTTGAGCAAAGGCTTGTCTTCGGGTTGACCCACTTCGATCCACAAGCGTGTGCGCTCGGTGAAATCGCGCAACATCACATCGGGCTCATCAGGGTCAGACAAGCCGGCACCAAAGCCCAACACGCCGTCACCGTTGCACATGTCTTGCAACTGATGCGCTTGCAATGACAGTGCGACCAAGCGCACCATCATGCGTTCATCGGTTTCGCTGGGGTGGCGCGCCAAGGTGAGCGCGTGGTCTGCGTAGTAGTTGTGATCGATGTCAGCGATCTGAACATTCGCTTTGAAGATGGTGGATTTGATCGCCATGCCAGACTTTGAAAACGCTTGGAAGCGTTAAACGCGACGCGCCAATTCAGCGGCTTGGCCCACATAACTGGCAGGCGTCATGGCTAGCAAACGCTCGATCTCTGCGGATGGAATATCAAGCGAGCGAATCAAACCATGCAAAGCTTCGGCGGTGACTGTTTTGCCGCGCGTGACTTCTTTGAGTTTTTCATACGCGCCTTGCACACCGTAGCGGCGCATGACAGTTTGAATGGGTTCGGCCAACACTTCCCATGCGGCGTCTAAATCGGCGTCGAGGGCTTCGCGGTTGAGTTCGAGCTTGTTCAAACCCACGCTCAGCGATTGATAGGCCAATGTGGTGTAACCCAAAGCCACACCCATGTTGCGCAACACGGTGGAGTCGGTCAAGTCGCGTTGCCAACGGCTGATGGGTAATTTTTCACTCAAGTGTTTGAGCAGTGCGTTCGCCAAACCCAAATTACCTTCGGCATTTTCAAAATCAATCGGGTTGACTTTGTGCGGCATGGTGGACGAACCAATTTCACCGGCTTTCAAACGCTGTTTGAAATAACCGAGCGACACATAGCCCCACACATCGCGCGACCAGTCGATCAAGATGGTGTTGGCGCGTGCGATGGCATCGAACAACTCGGCCATGTAATCGTGGTGTTCAATTTGAATGCTGTAGGGTTGAAAGCTCAAACCCAAACCCAGCGGCTCGGGTGTTTCCACAACTTTGCGGCTGAAGGCTTCCCAATCGAATGTGGGCCAAGCGCTCAGGTGCGCGTTGTAGTTGCCCACCGCACCATTCATTTTGGCCATCAACTTCACATCGGCAATGCGAGCGCGCACTTGGCGCAAACGCATGACCACATTGGCCACCTCTTTGCCCACCGTGGTGGGGCTAGCCGTTTGGCCATGGGTGCGACTGAGCATGGGCACATCGGCATAGGCATGTGCCATGTCGCGCAGTTGTGAAATCAAACCATCGAGTGCGGGCAAGATCACCGCTTCGCGACTGGCCTTGAGTTGCAGTGCATGGCTGGTGTTGTTGATGTCTTCGCTGGTGCATGCAAAGTGCACAAACTCGGCGGCGGCTTCGAGTTCTGCATGGCCTTTGAATTTGTCTTTGAGCCAATACTCCACGGCTTTGACATCGTGGTTGGTGACTTTTTCAATGTCTTTGATGGCCAATGCATCGTCGGTCGAAAACTGTTGCACCAAACCGATGAGGTATTGGCGTGAGGCATCGCTCAGCGGTTTGAATTCTGAAAAACCGGAATCGCTCAAAGCAATGAACCAAGCCACTTCCACTTGCACACGGCGATGCATGTAGCCTTGCTCGCTCATCAGGGGGCGCAGGGTGGCGAGTTTGTTGGCGTAGCGGCCGTCTAAAGGGGAGAGGGCCGTGACTTGGGCCGAGTGGGTGGTGTGGGTGCTCATGCTTGAATTTTAGAGGGTGCGCCCAAATCTGAAAAATAGACGCAACGTTAGAATGCAACCCTCTTCAGACTGAATGAAACACATGAAACTCATTGGTGCCGTTACCAGCCCGTATGTGCGCAAAGTGCGCATCGTCATGGCCGAGAAAAAACTCGACTACCAATTTGTCACCGAAGATGTTTGGGCGGCTGACACCAGCATCACCCAATCCAACCCTTTGGGCAAAGTGCCATGCTTGGTGATGGAAGGCGGCGAAGCGCTGTTTGACTCACGCGTGATCGTGGAATATGTGGACACCTTGTCGCCCGTGGGCAAACTCATTCCGCCCACCGGCCGTGAACGCGCCGAAGTGAAGACCTGGGAAGCGCTGGCCGATGGCGTGCTTGATGCGGCCATTTTGGCGCGCTTAGAAGCCACCTGGGGCGGTCGCAAAGACACCGAACGCAGCACGGCTTGGATTGACCGTCAGTTGAAAAAAATACACGACAGCTTGGCCGCGATGGAACGCGCTTTGCAGGATCGCCAATATTGCACTGGCAACCACATGAGCTTGGCTGACATTGCGGTGGGTTGCGCTTTGGGCTATTTGGATTTTCGTTTTGCCCACATTGACTGGCGCAGCGAACACGCCAGTTTGGCGCAGCTGTATGAGCGCTTGGCGCAACGCCAAAGTTTCAAAGACAGCGCGCCGGTTTAACTGCTCGCCCGTCGCTTAAGCCAGCGCATCAAACTGCCCACCACGGGCAGTTTTTCATAGAGCTCTTCGGCGGTGTCCCAATAATCGCGGTGCACGGCAACGCGCCATACGCCTTGCTCTTCACGCAACACAAAGTGGGTGGCGCCACGAATGGTTTGCGTCACATGCGGTTGGTATTGGCGCATGGCAAACAAAAAATCCCAAGTGACAAACGCATGCTCACCTTGGTGCACCAGTTGTGTCACGACAAAACGCGGCGTGTCGAGTGCGACATACATGTGCGAAAAAATAAGCTCGATCGCGGGCACGCCTTGCACCTCGTTGAACGGGTCTTTGAACTTGGCGTCAGCGGTGTAAAACTCACTCAATCGAGACACATCGCTGGGTTGCAAATGGTTGAACAACTGCACGATGCGCTGCATGGCGGCTTCAGGGGTGTCGACATGCTGCAATGGTGTGGCGAATGGGTCCACCGTGGCAGATGTCGCTGTTGAGTGTGTTGCTGAGGGGGAATTCACTTTGGAGGGCGTTGGCGCAGAAGGTTTGTGCATGCTCACATTTTGGTGGCGCGTCGCACCAAATAAAAATACAAACGGTAGGGCAACACACGCAAGAGTTTGAGCCACAGCGTGAAGCGCTTGGGGTAATGAATTTCAAACCGACCTTTGGCCCAATCGCGCAACATGGCTTGTGCTGCCTGTTTGGGTTGTATCAAGGCGGGCATGTGAAATTCGTTTTGCGAGGTGAGTGGGGTTTCTACAAAACCTGGGTTGACCAAACTCACGCCAATGCCTTTGGGCGAGAGGTCCAAATACAAAGTTTCAGCTAAGTTGATGAGCGCAGCTTTGGTGGGCCCATACGCCAAACTTTGGGGCAAACCACGGTAACCGGCCACGCTGGCCAACAAGCTGATGTGGCCATAGCCTTGGTGCAACAAGGCGGGCAGCACCGCATCGAGCACCCGCAAGGCGCCCACATAGTTGATGTCTTGGTGCGTGACCATGTCTTGCAAATCAAACTGCGTGGCGCGTTGTGCTTTGTAGTAACCAGCGCAGTAAATCACCACATCCAAGCCTTGGTGGCGTTGCACATACTGCGCGGCCTCTTGCACCGCAGCTGTTTGTTGCACATCGAGCACCACGGCCATGGCGCCGGTGTGGGTGTCAACAAACTGTTGCAACACTTCGGCACTGCGGGCCGACACCACCACACGCGCGCCCATGGCGTGCAAGGCATGCGCGGTGGCGCGGCCAATGCCGCTTGATGCGCCGATCAGCCAAACGCTGCGGCCTGTCCATTCGGTGATGCGTGGGTTCATGGTGTGTCGTCGTGGCTTGTGAGGTGTATCAGGCTTTTTCCAATGTGAATTGCATCACATCGATGTTGTGTTGTTCAAACGCGGCTTCGCAGTAGGCCAAATAAAACTCCCAAATGCGACAGAAGCGTTCGTCAAAGCCCAGTTGTAACACTTGTTCTTTGGTGCGTTGAAACTCGGTGTGCCAGCGGCGCAGGGTTTCGGCATAGTCCAAACCAAAGCACATCTCGTCCACCACCTTCAAGCCGGCAGCTTCTGCGTGTTGGCGAAACACGCTGGGGCTGGGCAAACAGCCACCAGGGAAGATGTATTGCTGAATGAAGTCGGTGCTTTTGACATAACGGTCAAACAAGGCGTCGTCGATCACGATGCTTTGCACGCAAGCGCGGCCACCGGTTTTCAATAGGCGTGCGATGGTGCTGAAATAAGTGGGCCAGTATTCTTGACCCACAGCCTCGATCATTTCGATCGAGCAAATGGCGTCATAAGGACCATCGTTGATATCACGGTAGTCTTGCAAACGCAAATCGCTGTTGTGCTGCAAGCCAAACCGTTGCATGCGTTCTTGCGCAAAGCTGAGTTGCTCGGTGCTGAGGGTGACGCCACTCATGTGCGCACCAAATTCACGACCGCCCATTTCGGCAAGCGCACCCCAGCCGCAACCAATTTCCATCACGCGGTCGCCGGCTTTGACTTGCGTCATTTGCAACGCGCGACGCACTTTGGCGTTTTGCGCATCAGACATGGGTTGGTCAAAGTTGCCGTTGAACCAAGCGGATGAGTAATTCATGGTGGGGTCGAGCCACAGGGTGTAAAACGGGTTGCCCAAGTCGTAATGCGCGTGGATGTTTTTCGCGCTGTTGGCTTTGGTGTTGCGATTGAGCAAGTGACGCACGCGGTACACCAGTCGACCCAACCAATGGCCATAGATGAGGTCTTCCATGTCGCGACGATTGGCCACCAAGAGTTGCAACAAATCGGCAAGGTGGTTGGTGCTCCAGTCGCCCGCGATGTAACTTTCTGCAAAACCGATGTCACCCGATTTGATGGCTTCGGTCAGCGGTTTCCAATTGCGCAAATGCAAATGCGCGTGGATGCCGGGGTTGGCGTCGTCGTGTTGGCCAAATTGTTCGACATGGTCATCGGGCCATTGCACGCTCAAGGTGCCATGTTTCAAACGCTTGAGCAGCCGAATGACACGGCGTGCGCTGGCGGGTACTTGGTCGATGCGTTCTTCGATGGAAGAAAAGCCGGTAAGTGTGGTGGTGTTCATCTGTCGGGGCTTTCTATGAATCAGCGGGTCACAAAATCGGAAGGGGGTGAGGGTTTGGTAAAAAAGGACACGCGTTTGCGCCACAAGTGCAGCGCTTGCCAATGGATGCGCACGCTCACCATCAGCGTCATCAATGGATAGCGCCACAGCACTTGGCGCAACGCAGTGTGGGTGGCAGGTTGTAATTCGCCAGACACACTGGTTTGAATCAGCGGGCCGGTGGCATCGTCGTGGTCTATGCGAGCTACGGTGCGGTTGGTGTCGCGCTCAAAGGTGCGCATGAAGCGAAAGCGATACTGCCCTTCGATGGCACAAAACGGTGACACATGAAACACCTTGCTGGCGATTTGCTCAACGCCCCATTGCGGACGGTCGAGCAAATAGCAATGGCGTTCACCAAAGGTGTTGTTGACTTCGACCACGATGGCGCGCAGGCTGTTGTCGCTGGCGTGGCAATACCAAAAACTCACGGGCTTGAAGGTGTAGCCCAACACGCGTGGGTAGCAATGCAACCACACTTCGCCGTTGGCGTCATCAATGCCTTCGCGTTGCAGCAATTCGTCTAACCATTGCAAAGCACCACCTTGCGTTTGCGAGCGACCATCGCCATGGTCGGCGTCGTGGTAGCTCAACCATCCTGCGCGGTTGATGGGCAAATCAGACGGCACACCTGCGGCCAAACTGCGCATGGGCAACAGCACAAAAAAAGTGCCATAGGCAAACGCATGGTGTTTGGGGCGCAAGCGTGTGTGACGCACCAAGCCCTCACCCAACAAAGGCGTGGCATTGAACGCAGACCGTGACGGTGCGTACATGCTGGCAGGTGTGGGTGCGGCTTGCAGGGTCATGCGACTTCTTTGATGCGCTCGTTGAGGGTGTTGTTAAGTGGGTCGTTTGGGGTGTCGTTATGGTGTGCTGGCGCAACAAATGAAGGTGTCTTTTGCATCGAGGCCAAGAGGCCCTGCGCTGCAGCACGGCCAGCTTTGAAGCCGTCTTCGTGAAAGCCGTAGCCCATCCATGCACCAGCAAACCATGTGTGCTGCTGGCCTTGCAATTCGTGCATGCGCGTTTGCGCGTGAATGGCGGGCAGGTCAAACACTGGGTGTGCGTAAGCGTATTCGCCGATCACATGTCGTGGGTCGATTTCGCGCACTGGGTTGAGTGACACGATCACATCTTGTGCAAACGGCAAGGGCTGCAATTTGTTGAGCCAGTAGTGCAAACACACGCGGGTCGATTCGGTGTTGTCGTTGGCTGCGCGCTCGTAATTCCAGGCTGCCCAGGCCAATTTCTTTTGCGGCATGACCGAGGTGTCTGTGTGCAACACCGCGCGGTTGGGGTGGGTGCGCATGGCACCAAGCACCGCTTGTTCGTTCGCGCTGGGTGCGTGCAACAAACGCAGCGCTTGGTCAGCATGGGTGGCCACGATGACATGGTCAAACGATGCAACACCTTGTGCGGTGTGAATGCGCACGCCTTGTGTTGCGCTGTGCTCTTCACCGTGCGTGGTATCGCCAACGAAATCACGCTCGATGCGCAGCACAGGTGTGTTGAGGTGTGCATGGTCCACCTGCGCCACAATTTTTTCAACATAGTGACGCGCACCGCCTTGCACTGTGTACCACTGCGGGCGGTTGTTCACTTGAATCAAACCGTGGTTGTGACAAAAGCGCACCATGGTGGCCACTGGGAATTGCAACATTTGGTCGGTGGGGCAACTCCAGATGCAGCCCAACATGGGCAACAAATACCAATCGCGGAAGGTGTCGCCAAACCCATGCATGCGCAAAAAGTCTTGCAGCGGTTGTGCCAACTCGTGATCGATTTGGCGCTCGGCCAATTCGGTGGCGAGGGTGTTGAAACGCAACACATCGCGCAGCATGCGCAAGAAAGAAGGGCGCAACAAATTGCGGCGTTGTGCAAACACGGTGTTCAGATCGGCGCCGTTCCACTCGAGGGCTTGTTTGCCAAACGCACCGGGCACTTGCACCGAAAACGACATGTCTGATTTGCAAGTGGTCACTTGCAATTCTTCAAACAAAGCAATCAACCCTGGATAGGTGCGTTCGTTGAACACCAAAAAGCCGGTGTCCACACCAAAGGTTTGTGTTTTTTCAGCAGCCTGACCAGTTGTAGGCACAGGCAAAGTGACATCGACCGTGTGGGTGTGGCCCCCAAAATAGTCGCCCGCTTCAAACAGCGTGACTTCGGCGTGACCGCGCAAATGGTGCGCCGCTGACAAACCCGAAATGCCTGAGCCAACTATCGCTACCCGTGTCGCTACCTGAGTCATGCGCCTGATCCTTTGGTGGCGAGTTGTTTTTCGACTTCTTGCACAAAACTTTTGTCTTGTGGCCCCGTCATCGCGCTGTAGCTTTTGATGGTTTGACCATCGCGGCTGATGATGTATTTGTAAAAATTCCAACGCGGTGCGGTGCCGGTGCGTTCGGCCAATTGCTTGAACAAGGGCAACGCGTCAGGGCCTTTGACGGAAGCTTTGGCGAACATGGGAAATTTCACGCCAAAGGTGTTTTCGCAAAAATCGGCAATCTTGCCGTTGCTGTCAGGCTCTTGAGAAAAGTCGTTGGACGGAAAGCCCAGCACCACCAAACCTTTGTCTTTGTATTTGGCCGACAAGGCTTCGAGCCCTTTGTATTGCGAGGTGAAGCCGCAATAGCTGGCCGTGTTGACCACCACCACCACTTGTCCGGCGTATTGGCAAAGAGCCTGTGGTTTTTCGTCTTGCAAGCGCAAAAATGTGTGTTGCAACACTTTGGGGCAAGCCGAGGCTTGCGCACCTGGGGTGCTGTTGCTGGTTGTTCCGTTGGTGTCAGCGCTGGTCGCGGCGAAGCTTGTCAAACCGATGTTTGTCGACGACAAGAAAAGACCGACTATCAGGGTTTGGTACCGAACAGCCCTAAGCCGCTGTAGGAGATAATTTGCTTTTTGCTTCATATTGGTGGATGATGACGGAAAACGAGCTTTTTGTCTAGGACATTTAAAAAGCCCTTCACCCAAAGCCCCTTAACCTTAGCGAAACACCTTGCCATGAACTTTCGAGCCGACTCAGAGCCTGTCTTGCTCTCCATCGCTGCGGTGGAGCGCGACACCGGCTTGGGCAAAGACACCCTGCGTGTGTGGGAGCGCCGTTATGGCTTCCCCACCCCCGGGCGCGACAGCTATGGCGAGCGCACCTATCCGCTGGAACAGGTGGAGAAGCTGCGCGTCATCAAGCGTTTGATGGATTTAGGCCAACGTCCCGGACGCATCGTGCCGCTGCCGATCGAAGAGTTGCAGCGTCTGAGCCAAGGCATGTATGCTGCGCCACAAAATGTGCATTCACATGGCGACGATCCGCACAGCGATTTGCGTCAATACATCGACTTAATCGAAGCTCATGACGCAGAAGGCTTGCGTCGTGGCTTGAACCAAGCCCTGGCCAACCAAGGCTTGAACCATTTTGTAACCAACGTGGTGGCCCCCTTGACTGGCATGGTGGGCGACGGCTGGATGCGTGGCGAGATTGAGGTGTTTGAAGAACACCTTTACACCGAATGCATGTCAGGCTTGCTGCGCCACGCGATTGGTGCATTGAGCGAGACTGGCACCGCACAGCAACCTGCGATTTTGTTGACCACCTTTCCACAAGAGTCACATGGCTTGGGTTTGTTGATGGCCGAGTGCATGATGGTGTTGCAAGGCGCGCGTTGTTTGTCATTGGGCACGCAAACACCTTTGCGTGACATCGTCAAAGCCGCCATTGCGCATCACACCGATGTGGTGGCGTTGAGCTTCAGCGTGAGCATGAACCCCAATCATGTGCTCGATGGCCTAGAAGAGTTGCGTCGCGAGTTGCCACCGCATGTGGAAGTGTGGGCCGGGGGACGCAGCCCCATCTTGCAACGCCGCGCCCAAAAAGGTGTGGTGGCTTTGCGCGATTTGGCGCAAATTGCCCCCGAGATCAAACGCTGGCGCAAGGCGAACACTGAGGCCTAAGCCGAAGGCCGTGTCCGTTGGGTCTCTAGAATCAGGCGTTATGACCACGCCTTCATTCGCCCAACCTGATTTTTTATCCAAACTCTGCGCACGCCAAGAGGCCGTGGCGCGTGTCAATGCGCTCAGGCAAATGGGCCCTGTGGTGTTCACCAATGGTGTGTTTGATGTGCTGCACCGAGGCCATGCAACTTATTTAGCGCATGCCCGTTCACTCGGCGCAAGCTTGGTGGTGGCGCTCAACAGTGACGCATCTGCCAAACGCTTGGGCAAAGGCCCCGACCGCCCCTTGAACAACGAAGCCGACCGTGCCGCATTGATGGCCGCTTTGGGCAGCGTGAGTTTGGTGACATGGTTTGATGAGGACACACCGTTGTCGTTGATCACCGAATTGCGCCCCGACATTTTGGTCAAGGGCGGTGATTACGACATGGCCAAGTTGGCAGAAACACAAGTGGTGTTGGGCTATGGTGGCAAGGCCTTGGCGATTCCGTTTGTCGACGGTTACTCGACCACGGCGTTGGTGAACAAAATCAAACAGGGTTGAAGCTCAGTCGATCTTGAGGCAAACACTTTGTGTAAAGCAGCTACTGCGTATGTAGTCTGTTTTTGATGTCGCGCAATCATTCATTCATCAGCGCCATCACCAAACACCGATTGCCACAACAGCACAATCGCTTCGCATTCTTTCGCCAATTCTGATTGCGGCACTTGCGTGGGTTGTTCATCCAAACGCGCTCGGTGCTGAACGCGGCGCAAGGTGCGATACGCATCCGCAGCGGCTTGACCCACGCCTGAAGGCAGCAAGCCAGCGTTTTCTGCATTGAGCAACAAAGCGATGTTGCCCACATTGCCCAACAAACTCGGATGAGTTTGTGCATGGGCCAGCACCAAATATTGCACCGCAAACTCCACATCGACCATCGCGCCAACGCTGTGTTTGACATCAAACAGTCCAGCTTTTACAGGCCGTGCAGCGCGCAGTTTGTCACGCATGGCGATGATTTCTTGTTGCAAGGCAAGTGGATCGCGTTTGGCGTTGATCACGCTGGCGCGCACCGCATCAAAGCGCGCACGCAAGTTGTCAGAGCCCAAACAAAAACGCGCGCGGGTCATGGCTTGGTGTTCCCAAGTCCATGCGGTGTTGTCGCCGCGTTGGGCTTGGTAATCGGCATACGCATCGAAGGTGCTGACCAACAAGCCTGAGTTGCCGTTGGGGCGCAAGGCGGTGTCGATTTCGTACAAATCACCTTCGCCGGTTTTCACCGTCAACCAGTTGATGAGTTTGCGCACATACGCTGCGTAAATTTCACCCGCACGTTCGTGGTCGTCTTCGTACACAAACACGATGTCGAGGTCGCTGCCGTAGCCCAATTCTTTGCCACCCAATTTGCCGTAACCGATGATGGCAAATTGCGGCGTGTCGCGGTGTTTTTGTTTGAAGAGTTGCCACACCCATCGGCTGGTGACATTGAGCACCACATCGGCCAAGGCACTGAGGTCGTCGGCGACTTGCTCGACGGTCAAGCGACCCTCTACATCGCGGGCCAAGGTGCGAAACACTTCAGCGTGATGCGCGCGACGCAACAGGTTGAGCAAGGTTTCTTCATCTGCTTCACCGCTGGATTGCAATGCTTTCAAGCGGCGCTCGAGTTCATCATGAAAGTTTTGTGCAGAGAAGCGCTCAGCTAGCAATGCCTCGCCGGCGAGTTCGTCGATCACGCCGGGGTGCAGCAACAAATATTTGGCGGGCCAACGCGCCATGCCCAACAAGCGCAACAGTTGTTCGTGCACCCGTGGTCGCTCGAGCAAGAGTGACAGGTAGCTGTCGCGTCGCAACAAGGGCTCCATCCACGCACACCAACGCACGGCGGCTTCGTCGCTGACATGGCCGTCTTGCACCCACATGTGGGTGCGTTGCAAGAGTTTGAGGAGTCGCTGCAAACTGTCGTCGCGTAGGGCGCGAATGCGTGGCTGATCAGCCCAATCGGCTACTTGCTGGCGCATGCCTTCGCTCAAGTGTGGGATCAAACTGGGTAGGTCGACGAAGTGGGTGGGTGTTGTGTGCGATTTGGGGATGACAGCATCACCCCCACCACTTTCGCTCGACTTGTCTGCGCTCGCATCGTCTTGCCCGAGCAAAATGTCAAACTCTTGCGCCACCAACTGACGGTACTGCTCTAGCACTTGCAAAAACGCTGCCGTGTTGTCAAAGCCCATGGTGCGTGCCAACCAATCAAGGTCTTCTGTTTGGGTGGGCAAGATGTGGGTTTGTTGGTCGTCTAAATATTGAATGCGGTGTTCCACTTGACGCAAAAACACATAAGCCTTGGCCATGGCCTCTGCCGTGGGCGCTGGCATGAGGTTGGCAGTGGTGATGCGCTGCAAGGCGGTGAGCGTGGGGCGTGTGCGCAACTCGGGAAACTGTCCACCACGCACCACTTGTAACAACTGCACGGTGAATTCAATTTCGCGAATGCCACCGCGTGAAAGCTTCACATCGTTGGCACGCTCGGGGCGTGTGGCGCTGTGTTTGTTGGCGTGGTTGCGAATTTGTTGGTGCAAATGGCGCAACGATTCAAACACGCTGTAATCGAGGTAACGGCGAAACACAAACGGTATGACGGTGTCGCGCAACTCGGTGGCGTTGGCCAAACTGCTGCGCGGTGCGACCACGCGGCTTTTGAGCCATGCAAAACGTTCCCACTCGCGCCCTTGCACCAAAAAATATTCTTCCAGTGCTTGGCGTGACACCACGCTGGGGCCAGAGTTGCCGTTGGGGCGCAAGGCCAGATCGACACGGAACACAAAGCCGTGTTCCGTGGTGTCGCCGATCAAGCCGTAAATCAGTTTGACGGCTTTGGTGAAGTAATCGTGGTTGCTGATGCGCCCGCGCCCGTTGTCTAGGCCGGTGGTTTCGCCGTCTTCGTCGTACACATAAATCAGGTCGATGTCGCTCGACACATTGAGTTCGCGCGCACCGAGTTTGCCCATGCCCACAATCCACATGACTGCGCGTTCGCCGGTGGCGCTGGCGGCGTTGACGGGGTGGCCGTGCTGCGCGTCGAGCAATTGCTGCGCTTCGTTGCAGGCAATATCCAAGGCAAATTCAGCCAGCTCGGTGACCGCACGGGTCACCACCGGCAGCTCGGCGTGACGTGTGCAGTCGAGCACCACCAATCGCTCCATCACCAGTTGGCGCAAGATGCGCAATGCGTCGCCACAGGCAAAACGCGTGCGCAAGTTGGCGTAACAAACCTCCAAACTTGCTAGTAAAGGTGCGCCTTCAGGCAACAGGTGCAACTCGTTGGCATAACGCCGGCGCAGACGCTGAACAAAACGCGAGTGAGCGCTCAAGTCGGGGGTAGGGGGGTGGATAATCTGGGGCACGTCGCAGTCACCAAGAAATTTTTGCCATTGTCGTCAACAACTCACATTTCAGCAAAAGCCAACGCGCCAACCTGGCAAGGTGTTGTGCGCGTTTTTTTGCGCGTGCTGGTGGGCCTGTGGTTGTGTTTGGTGTTGGCTTGGTCTGCATTGCATGCGTTCATTTTGCCGCGTGTCGCAGAAAACCAAACTTGGTTGCAACAACAAGCGTCGCGCGCGTTGGGTGTGCGTGTGCAAGTGGGTGCATTGCAGGTGGCGGGCAGTTGGTGGTTGCCATGGTTGCAACTGCATGAAGTGGGTTTGTTTGATGCACAGGGGCGCGAAGCACTGCATTTGAGCCATGTGACCTTGGCTTTTTCGCCGGTGTCGTTGTTGCGCGGTGGTTTTGAGCAAGTGGTGATCGACCAGCCCGATTTAGACATTCGCCGTGACGCACAAGGTCGCGTGTGGGTGGCAGGCTTGCCGTTGCACAACGAATCACAAGACACCGATGCTGCCGATTGGTTTTTTTCGCAAAACCAATTTTTGATTCGCCAAGGCAGCTTGCGCTGGCAAGACGACTATTTGCAGGGCGCACGCTTGCGAGCCAATTCTTTGCAAGGGGATGCCGTGCAAGAAGCACAAGCCGCAGTGTTGGTACTCAGCGATGTGAATGTGACAGTGCTCAATGGTTGGCGTCAGCATGACTTGCGGTTAGACGCTACGCCACCCGTGCATGTGGGTGCGCGTTTGTCGGTGCGCGGCCAGTTTGAGCAACCACTGTTGGCGCGCGCGGGCGATTGGCAGCAGTGGCGTGGCCAAATGTATGCCGACTTTCCCACCGTCGATATCAGCCATTTGCGCCAATGGATTCCTTTGGAGCGTGGCGTGTCGTTGCAGACCGGTATCGGTACTTTGCGTGCATGGGTTGATGTGGAACACGGTCGCCCGATCGCCTTGACAGCAGATGTGTCGCTCGAATCGGTGAATGTGAAATTGGGTGCCGATTTGCAAGCCCTGCAATTGAAAAACATGCAAGGCCGTGTGGGGGCGAGTTGGCTCAGCAGCGCCTACGAGATCAACAGCCAAGATTTGAGTTTTGAAACCTTGCAAGGCGAGCGTTGGCCGGGGGGTGACATACGTGTGTCTTGGCAAGGTGACGATGCGCGTACGGGAACATTTCATGCGGATCGCATGGACTTGAAGGCGTTGTCACAAGTGGCACAGCGTTTGCCATTGCCAGACGATGTGCACGAAGCATTGCTGGCATTGCAACCGCAGGGGCAAGCCAACAAACTCCAAATCCATTGGCAGCGACCCTTGGGTGCGGACACGACGCCATCGGTGTACAGCGCCAAAGGCCAGTTGGTTCAATTCAGTTTGCAACACAACCCACAAGCACAAACATTTTGGTCACATTGGCCTGGCGTAGAAAATCTCAACCTTGATTTTGAAATCACGCAACAAGGCGGCAAAGCTAAGTTGTCCATGCAAAACGGTAGCCTGACCTTGCCCATGGGCTTAGAAGACAAAAGCATCATGCTGACGCAAGCCAACGCGCTAGGGTCATGGGTGAAAAATGACAAGGGCTTGCAAGTTCAAATCAATCAAGCATCGTTGAGCAATGACGATCTCTCGGGTGAGTTCAGTGGCAACTGGAAGATGGGTTCGGCGCAAGCGCCGTTTCCGGGCGTGTTAGACCTCACTGCTAATTTGTCACGGGTGCAAGCGCAACGCGTCCATCGTTATTTGCCCGATGTGCTGTCGCCACAAGTACGCCAATATGTGCAACAAGCAGTGGTGGCTGGTGTGGGTGAAAAAGTGAAACTGCGTGTGCGTGGCGACTTGCGAGACATGCCATTTCTCGATCCCAAGCAGGGCGAGTTTTCCGTGTCGGCGCAGGTGTCTAGAGGTCACTTTGCGTATGTGCCGCCCGATGCGCAAAGCGTGCAACGCAAACAAGCTGCTTGGCCTGCGCTAGAAAACATCGATGGTGAACTCTTGTTTGAGCGCGGTGGCTTGCACTTCAAAGGCAAAACGCATTTGACGCATGCACCCAATGTGACATGGCAACACGTGGAGGTGAACGTCCCTTCATTGAGCGAACCCGAGGTGGCTGTCAAGGCCGAAGGTCGAGGCCCCTTGCAAGAGGTATTGGCCACGGTCAACAACTCTGCATTGAATCCTTTGATCGACGGTGCGTTGAACAAAGCCCTTGTGAATGGCGACGCAGAGTTGGTGTTGGGGTTAACTGTGCCGGTGCATCAACTCGACAAAACCAAAATCACCGGTCAAGTGCAATTCAAAGACAACGAGTTGCAGGTGGTGCCTGGTACGCCTGTGTTGACGCGTACGCAAGGCCTGTTGAACTTTGATGCACAAGGCTTTCAAGTCAAAGACCTCAAAGCCAAAACCTTGGGCGGTGATGTGACTTTGCAAGGGGGTCTGTCTTTCAGTGAGACCCAGAGCAAAGCACCCAAACAATTGCAAATGTCAGGCCAGTTAACGACCGACGGTTTGCGGCAAGCCAAAGAAATGGGATTTCTCACGCGCCTGGCACTCAACACCACGGGGCGTGCCAACTACCAAGCAACGCTGGGCATCAAACGTGGGCAACCAGAGTTGTTGATCAGCAGTGATCTCAAAGGCATGGCGTTGAACCTGCCTGCGCCGCTGAACAAAGCAGCGAATGTAACGCTGCCTTTGCGCATTGAAACGCAACTCACCAAAGACAGCGCAGCGCCCAAAGCCAAAGTGTTGCAGGACGTTTTGCGCGTCAGTTTGGGCCGCACAGCGAATGCCACTTATGTGCGTGATCTCAGTCAACCCCAATTCAAAGTGTTGTCAGGGATGATTTCGGTGGGCGCAAGTGCCGTTGACAGCACGCTCACGCGCAGCAATGGGGTGGCATTGAATTTGGACTTGTCTTACCTCGATGCAGATGCTTGGAGTCAATTGCTCACCCAATGGACGGGCGTGCCTGTTGTGCCTGTAGGTGTGGCGCAGTCCAGACCGAAAGCGCCAAACAAGAACGCGCGTGTGGTGGGTATGGCCTCAGATGCAGGTAACGCCGTGGACTATGTGCCTACTTCATTGGCGGTGCGCGCGGATCAACTCAAATTGACAGACCGTGTATTGCACCAAGTGGTGGTGGGAGGCTCGCGCGTGGGAGAGTTGTGGCGACTCAACACCAGTGCGCAAGAACTCAATGGTGCCATTGAGTTGCGCCCCTCGGTGGGCAACACGCCTGCGCAGCTGTATGCGCGATTGACATATCTCAACATTCCGCCCAGTGCAGTCGCTGATGTGGAGAGCATGTTGTCTGAGCAACCCAGCAGCATTCCGGCGCTCGACATCGTGGTGAACGATTTGACCTTGCGTGGCAAAAAACTGGGTCGCCTCGAAATTGACGCGGTCAACCAAGCAGGCGCAACACCCAACAGCCGTGAGTGGCGTTTGAACAAATTCAATGTGACCATGCCTGAGGCTACGCTCACCGCCAAAGGCGACTGGGCCGCAGACGGATTGAACAGCCGGCGCACCCAGCTCAACTTTGTGCTCGATGTGCGCGACAGCGGTCAATTGCTCACGCGTTTGGGCACACCCAATGCGGTGCGTGAAGGGCGCGGCAAATTGCAAGGGCAGCTCACTTGGCGGGGTTCGCCCATCACGCTCGATTACGCAAGCATGACGGGGCAAATCAACCTCAACATTGAAAAAGGCCAATTCTTAAAAACCGAGCCTGGTGCGGCTCGCTTGTTGGGCGTGCTCAATCTACAGGCCTTGCCGCGTCGCCTCACTTTGGACTTCAACGATGTGTTCAGCGAGGGCTTTGCCTTTGACTTTTTCCGAGGTGATGTTCGCATCGATCAAGGCATAGCATTCACCAACAATTTGCAAATGAAAGGCGTGGCCGCGGGTGCCTTGATTGAGGGGCGCGCTGACCTGGCACGCGAAACACAAGACCTCAAAGTGGTGGTGGTGCCCGACATCAACGCGGGCGCTGCATCGTTGTACATGGCCACCATCAATCCGTTGGTGGGCTTGACGAGTTACTTGGCGCAGTTGGTGTTGAGCCGTCCTTTGGTGAGGGCGGGCACGACTGAATTTCGCATCGATGGCACGTGGTCGCAACCGCGCGTGACCGAGGTGAACTGATGCCTTGGCGGGCCACTGCGCTGTTGAGTTCGGCACGGCGCCGTTGGAGTTTGTGGGGCGTGTTGGTGTTGTTGGTGCTGGCCATGCTCAGCACCTTGGTGTGGTTGGCAGGGCGCTACGAAATCAGCCAATGGCAATCGCGCATTGAGCGCGACACCAGCGACGCGGTGAGTGACATTCGCACCGCACTCACGCGCAATGTGCAAACCTTGCAAGCCTTGCAGTTTGCCAACCACAGACCTTCTGCTTGGCAACAAGATGCCACCAATTTGTTGCGCGATCACCGCGAATGGTTGCGTCTCGAGCAACGCGATGCCAACTTGAATTTACTCGCGCACATTGACACGCCTTATCGCGCACCGGTGTTTGCGCGTTTGGGGCGCAGTGCATCGCGCGCTGATGTTGAGCAAGCGTGTGCAGTCGCAAAACGACAAAGCGGTCCTGGCTACAGTGCCAGCACGTATGTGCCACAAGCCAACGGTGGTGGTTTGGAAGTGACTGAGCTGTGTTTGCCCAGAATGGTCGATGGCCAGTTGGTGGGTTACACCGTGGCCAGTTATGCATTACAAGAAATTTTGCTCAACATGGTGGGGCCACAACTCAAGCGCGGGCAAATGGTGGCCTTCACCGAACCCGATGGCACACGTTTGGCCATGCATGGTGCCGAGCGACGGGGCACACGCATCTTCACCGCCAACCAGTTGCTCTACTTGCCAGGTTTCACGGTGGTGGTACGCATGGACAGTTGGCGTGCGGCGCCCGATTTGTTTCCCAATGTGTTGACCGCATTGGTCACTGCGATGGCGATTGCATTGGTGACCGTGCTCGTCATGCTGGCGCGTGACATGCGTCGTCGACAAAAAGCAGAAGCCGAGTTGGCCGATGCGCTGGCGTTTCGCAAGGCCATGGAAGACTCGTTGGTCACCGGTTTGCGCGCACGTGACAACGAAGGGCGCATCACCTATGTCAACCCGGCGTTTTGTGAGATGGTGGGTTTTGAAGCTAAGGACCTGATTGGCAAAGGCATTCCCGCACCGTATTGGCCACCTGAAATGGTGGACGAATATGGCAAGCGACAAGCCCTGCGTTTGGCGGGCAATGCACCACCGCGTGAAGGTGTCGAGTCAGTGTTCATGCGGCAAAACGGTGAGCGTTTTGAAGTGTTGATTTTTGAAGCCCCACTCATCAACGCACAAGGGCAACAAACCGGTTGGATGGGCGCGGTGCTCGACATCAGCACGCAACGTCGCGTCGAAGAAATGTCACGCACCAGCCAAGAGCGTTTGCAAGCCACCGCACGTTTGGCCACGGCGGGGGAAATGGCGTCGTTGCTCAGCCATGAATTGAACCAACCCTTGGCTGCTATTTCGAGCTACGCCACCGGCAGTTTGAACCTGTTGCAAGAGGGCGCGGTGCCCGACCCTGAGTTGGCTCAGAGCTTGACCAGCGCGGTGCATCGCATTGGTCAGCAAGCCGAACGTGCGGGCAAGGTCATCAAAAGTGTGCATGACTTTGTGCGCCGCCGTGACCAAGCACGTGAAGCCGTCATGCCCCGCACCTTGTTAGACAACGTGATGCCTTTGGTCACTTTGCAAGCGCGCAAATTGGGTGTGCGGGTGGATGTGCAATGCCCCGACGATTTGCCACCTGTATTGTGCGACCGCACGATGGTCGAGCAAGTGTTGCTGAACCTGTCGCGCAATGGCATGCAAGCCATGGCCGATGAAAAACATGTCAGCAAAACACTTACCCTCAAGGTGCGACCTGCGGCCTCTAACGAAGTTAGCCGTTGGTTGGAGTTTTCAGTGGCCGATCTGGGCGAGGGCATTGCAGACGATGTGGCGCAACAACTGTTTACACCGTTTTTCACCACCAAAATAGAGGGCATGGGTTTGGGCTTGAGTTTGTGCCGTACCGTGGTCGAGCAGCATGGCGGTTATTTGGGCCATGCGAATAACCAGCCGCGTGGTACGGTGTTTAGCTTCACTTTGCCCCAAGCCTGACAATAAAAAATTGATGCGAGACAAAACAACATGCAACCCAGCAAAGATGTAGAAGTGTTCATCGTTGACGACGATGCCGGCGTGCGCGAAGCCTTGGCGTGGTTGCTGCGCTCGCGTCATTTGCCCAGTCAGAGTTTCGAGAGCGCCGATGTGTTTCTCGATTTCCTCAACCAAAACGCTGGCGCTTGGTTGCCTCAACAAGCAGGCTGTTTGTTGTTGGATGTGCGCATGCCGGGCACCAGTGGTTTGGCTTTGTTTGAACTGCTGGTGCAGCGACAGTTGTTAGACGTGTTACCGGTGATTTTTTTAACCGGCCATGCCGATGTGCCCACCGCGGTGGATGCGGTCAAGCGCGGCGCATTTGATTTTTGCGAAAAACCTTTTTCAGACAACGCGTTGGTAGACCGCATCGAGTTGGCGCTGGAAAAATCAGCTGCGCATTTGCAAGCGTTGAACGCCAAGCAATCGGTGCAACAGCATTTGTCAGAACTCACCGAGCGTGAGCGCGATGTCATGCGTTTGGTGGTGGAGGGTTTGCCCAACAAACTCATTGCCGATCAACTCGACATCAGTGTGCGCACAGTGGAGGTACATCGCGCACGTGTGTTTGACAAAATGCAAGTCAAGTCAGCGGTTGAGTTGGCCAATGTGTTGCGTGGTGTTTGAGGTGAACATGCTGCGCATCACACACTCTTTAGCCAATCACTTGCAACTTTGCCGTGGTCGTGTTCATCGGTTGCTGTGCGCGCTTCTAACAGCTTGCTTGGTGGCCAGTTTGGTCGCTTGTGGCTCGGGGCCAACACGACGTGCTGCACCCGATGCATCGCTACCCGCTGCACCCGCGCCCAGTGCAACAGCTGGCGCAACCAGTGTGACCCCTTTGCCCCCTGCGCGTGCCAGTGGTGCCTTGGCGGGCATGCCCAACACCCCTGGTCCACAGCAAGCCTATCGCAGCCGTTGGGTGAGTGCGTCATGGAACGACTTGCCCGGTTGGCAAAACGATGGCTTGCACGATGCCTGGAATGCATGGCTGCAAAACTGCGAACGCCCCGGCCCGTTGTTTGCACCACTTTGCAAAGATGTGCGTCAACTCATCTTGGCAAGTGACGACGATCGTCGCTTGTGGATGATGGCGCATTTGCAGCCGTATCGAGTGGAAAGTTTGGACGGCAACGCAGAGGGTTTGCTCACCAGTTATTACGAGCCTTTGTTTGACGCATCGGCAACACAACGCCCGGGCTTTGAGGTGCCGTTGTATGCGCCACCAGATGGACTCAGTCAACTGCGCAACGCCGGTCGCGCATGGTTCACCCGCCAAGAGATTGACACCTTGCCCCAAGCGCGCGAGGCCTTGCGTGGGCGCGAGGTCGCGTGGCTGGCAGACCCCATCGATGCCTTGGTGTTGCACATTCAAGGCTCGGGCCGTGTGCGCATGACACAAGCCGACGGCAGTGTGCGTGTGGTGCGATTGGCGTTTGCGGGCTCGAACGAACAGCCTTACCAAAGTGTGGGCCGCTGGTTGTTAGACCGTGGTTTGATTCGCGATGCATCCTGGCCGGGCATCAAAGCGTGGATTGTCAGCACACAGCAAAGCAATCCGCGCTTGGTGCAAGAGATGTTGTGGAGCAATCCGCGTTATGTGTTTTTCAGAGAAGAAACACGCAACGCAGCTGAGGCAGACTTGGGCCCACGCGGTGCACAAGGTGTGCCCTTGACCGCGGGTCGTTCGGTGGCGGTGGACAAAGATTCGATCCCTTATGCAACACCGCTGTGGCTGGCAAGCAATGGCGGCAACGGCAACTTGCAGCGTTTGGTGTTTGCGCAAGACACCGGCAGCGCCATTGTGGGTGCGGTGCGTGCCGACTACTTTGCGGGTACGGGTGCGCAAGCGGGAGAATATGCGGGTCGTATGAAACAGGGCTTGCGTTTGTGGGTTTTGTGGCCAAGGTAGAACATGTCGATACAACAATTCAATGGCGAATGGATTCCGCGTGAAGACCGTTTGTTGCTGCGCATCAACACCAGCAACGACGAAGAGTTTCGTTTTTGGCTCACACGATTGATGCTGAAAAACTTGTTGCAAGGCACACACCAAGTGAGTGTGAAGGCTTTGGAAAAAACGCACACACCCGAAGTGGCGCAAGTGGTGCAAGCTTTTCAACAACAAACCGTTGCACAGCAAGTCAAATTTGACAACAGCTTCAAAGCGGGCGCGCAAAAACCGCTGGGTGAAGAACCCTTGCTGGTCACGGGTGTATCCATCAACGCTGACGCCACGCACATCCTGATTGCGTTTCAGCTGGCGAATGGCAAAAACCTGCGTTTGAATTTGCAGCCCCCCGTGTGGGACCGCATGGCCGTGTTGCTCAACAAGCTGCAAGACACCGCCCAGTGGGGTGTGGCGGCACCCGCGTTGCGCGATGCAGACATCTTGGTGACTGCACCAGCAGGCGGACAGATGCATTGATTCGTCAGCCGTCCTACACTTAGCGCATTCACGCAAAACCAGCGGAGACATGCCATGAACGCCCCCCTGCCAGAGCACATCCGTCGCGCCCTTGACACCGTCACGCTCGACGACAAATACAGCCTCGACAACGGGCGTGCGTTCATGTCAGGCGTGCAGGCCTTGGTCAAGCTGCCCATGTTGCAGCGCCAACGCGATGCTTTGCAAGGCAAAAACACCGCAGGCTTCATCAGCGGTTATCGCGGCTCACCTTTGGGTGGCTATGACCAAGCGTTGTGGAAAGCCAAAAAATATTTGCAAGCGCAAAACATCGTGTTTCAACCCGGTGTGAACGAAGAGTTGGCGGCTACTGCTTTGTGGGGCACACAGCAGTTGGGCTTTGCGCCCAAAGGCAGCAACAAGTTTGATGGCGTGTTTGGCATTTGGTACGGCAAAGGTCCTGGTGTGGACCGTTGCTCCGATGTGTTCAAACACGCCAACATGGCGGGCACCACACCGTGGGGTGGTGTGCTTGCAGTGGCGGGCGACGACCATGTGGCCAAGAGCTCAACCGCCGCGCACCAAAGCGATCACATTTTCAAAGCTTGTGGCACACCGGTGTTTTTTCCCAGCACGGTGCAAGAGGTGTTGGATTTGGGTTTGCATGCGATTGCTATGAGCCGTTTTGCCGGTGTGTGGTCGGGCATGAAAACCATTCAAGAAATTGTGGAGTCGAGTGCCACTGCCGTGATCGACCCCGAGCGCGTCAACATCGTGTTGCCCGAGTTCGACATGCCGCCCGGTGGTGTGCACATCCGTTGGCCTGACGATGCGCTGAGCCAAGAAGCGCGTTTGTTCGATTACAAGTGGTATGCCGCGCTCGCCTATGTGCGTGCTAATCGTTTGAATCACAATGTGCTGGCCACGCCGCACGACCGTTTGGGTTTGATTGCAAGTGGCAAAGCCTTCAACGACACACGCCAAGCTTTGCTCGATCTCGGCTTAGACGATGCCACTTGCCAACGCATTGGCATTCGTTTGCACAAAGTCAATGTGGTGTGGCCACTCGAAGCACAACTCACGCGTGACTTCGCCACCGGTTTGCAAGAGATTTTGGTGATCGAAGAAAAACGCCAAGTTATCGAATACCAATTGAAAGAAGAGTTGTACAACTGGCGTGCAGATGTGCGTCCACGTGTGTTGGGCAAGTTCAACGAGCAAGAGGGTGACGCCACACAAGATGGCTCCTTCAGTGGCGGCGGCGAATGGTCCATGCCCAACCCAAGCGCCAACACTTTGTTGCGTGCCAATGCCGACCTCAACCCCACCTTGATAGCCAAAGCCATTGCGCAGCGTGTGTTGAAGTTGGGTGTGGATGCTGACATACAAACACGCATCAATGCACAGTTAGCCATCATCACTGCCAAAGAACAGGCGATGAAAACCACCGAGGTCAAAGCCGATCGCATGCCGTGGTTTTGTTCGGGTTGTCCACACAACACCTCGACCAAAGTGCCCGAAGGCTCGCGTGCGATGGCGGGCATTGGTTGCCACTTCATGGCCTTGTGGATGGACCGCAGCACCAGTGGCTTCACCCAAATGGGCGGCGAAGGTGTGCCGTGGGTGGGGCAGCAACCGTTTGTGAATGAGCAACATGTGTTTGCCAATTTGGGCGATGGCACTTACTTTCACAGCGGCATATTGGCGGTGCGCCAAAGCGTGGCTGCAGGTGTGAACATCACCTACAAAATTTTGTACAACGATGCGGTGGCGATGACGGGTGGACAACCTGTTGGAGAAAGACCTGAGGGCCACAGCGTGTTGCAAATCGCTCAAAGCATGAAGGCCGAAGGCGCAGCGCGCATCAGCATCGTGACCGACGAGCCTGAAAAATACGAGGGTGCCGATGTGGTCAGCGGTGTGGCGGTGTTTCACCGCGATGAACTTGATCGCATTCAACGCGAGATGCGTGAGATCAAAGGTTGCACCGTCATCATTTATGACCAAACCTGCGCCACCGAAAAACGCCGCCGTCGCAAACGCGGCACCATGGTTGACCCAGCGGTGCGTGTGCTCATCAACGACTTGGTGTGCGAAGGCTGTGGCGACTGCGGTGTGCAAAGCAATTGCTTGAGCGTGGAGCCGCTCGAAACAGAGTTTGGTCGCAAGCGCACCATCAACCAAAGCACTTGCAACAAAGACACCAGTTGCTTGAAAGGTTTTTGCCCCAGCTTTGTGACGGTCGAAGGTGGGCAGTTGAAGAAAAAAGCCAAGGGTGTGTCACGCATCGCATTGCCAAGCAATGTGTTGCCACAACCCACATTGCCTGACATCACACACGCATGGGGCACCGTGGTGGCCGGTGTGGGTGGCACCGGCGTGATCACCATTGGTCAGCTTTTGGGCATGGCCGCACACATCGAAGGCAAAGGCATCGTCACGCAAGACTCGGCAGGTCTCGCGCAAAAAGGCGGCGCCACTTGGAGCCATGTGTTGATCGCCAATACGCAAGACGCAATTCGCACCACCCGTGTGAGCATGGCCTCGGCCGATTTGGTGATGGGCTGCGACCCCATCGTCACTGCTGGCAAAGAAACATTGCAACGCATGCGCGAAGGCCGCACCCATGTGGCTCTGAATGCGCACAGCACTCCTACGGCAGCGTTTGTGAAAAACACCGAATGGCAAAACCCTGCAGAAGCTTGTGCGGCCAACATTGCGCAAACCGTGGGGCTTGAGGGCTTGCATGCGTTTGATGCCAACCGCGTGGCCTTAGAAGCCTTGGGCGACAGCTTGTTTGTCAACCCCATGATCTTGGGCTTTGCATGGCAAAAGGGTTGGGTGCCTTTGGGCTATGAAGCGTTGATGCGTGCGATCGAGCTCAACGACATGGCGGTAGAGCAAAACAAAACCGCGTTTGAATGGGGCCGCCATTGCGCCAACGATTGGGCCGCAGTGCAAGCGCTGTTGGCGCCTGCGCAAGTGGTGCAGTTTCACAAGCCCGAGGCTTTGAGCGATGTGATTGCACGCCGCGCACAGTTTTTGACCGATTACCAAAATGCCGCGTACGCCAACCGTTACTTGGCCTATGTGGACAAAGTGCGCGCGGCCGATGCGGCGTCTGGCAAAACCACACTGACCGAAGCGGTGGCGCGTAACTTGTTCAAGTTGATGGCCTACAAAGACGAATACGAAGTGGCGCGTTTGCACACCGACGAAAAGTTTTTGCAAAACATCGACAAGCTGTTTGAAGGCAACTACACCGTCAACTACCACTTGGCACCACCCCTCATTGCCAAAACCAATGCCAAAGGTGAGTTGCAAAAACAAAAATTTGGGCCACACATGTTGATGGGTTTCAAGCTGTTGAAACAATTCAAAGGCTTGCGTGGCACCGCACTCGATGTGTTTGGCTACACCGAAGAGCGCCGCATGGAGCGCGCGTTGATTCAAGAGTACCAAGCCACCATCGACAAAGTGTTGGCGCAGTTGCAAGCAGGGCATGTGAGTGCTGAGCGTTATGCGTTGGCGCTTGAGTTGGCGCGCTTGCCTGAGAGCATGAAAGGCTTTGGCCATGTGAAAGCCCGCAATGTCGATGCGGCGCGGCGCAAGTGGGCGGATTGGGAGGCGCGCTGGAACCAGCCCGCCGTCTGAGGCAAATAGCTCCCGCCGCGGCTGAAAAACGCGCACAACGGGCGATCAAGCGCCCAAAGCCCACACAAATTCACTGAATTCACCCCGCATACAATCACCGGTTGCCTTGCTCAGCGTGTCACAGCTGGGCGGCGTTCCCTCTTTACTGGAGATAACCGTGTTGATTTCATCTGCTTTCGCGCAAACCGCGCCTGCTGCTGCCGCTGGTGGCGACCTCACTTCATCGCTGACGGGCATGTTGCCTTTGTTGTTGATGTTTGCGGTGTTGTATTTCGTGATGATTCGCCCCCAAATGAAGCGTCAAAAAGAACACAAAGCCATGATCGACGCTTTGGCCAAAGGCGACGAAGTAGCAACTGCGGGTGGCTTGCTCGGCAAGGTCACCAAAGTGGGCGACAACACCTTGAGCATTGAAATCGCCAATGGCGTGGAAGTGCAATTGCAACGCCACGCGGTGGTGCAAGTGTTGCCCAAAGGCACTGTGTAATCGTTAACTCTGTGGCATTGAAGAAGCGATCATGAACCGTTACCCGTTTTGGAAATACGCGATCATCGTGATCGCTTTGTTGGTGGGCGCTGTCTACACCTTGCCTAACTTTTTCGGTGAAGCACCGGCGGTGCAAATTTCCGCAGGCAAGTCGAGCGTCAAAGTAGACGCTGCTGTGCAAGCCCGTGTTGAACAAGTCTTGCAAGCCGCCAACTTGGTGCCCGATGTGGTGAGCTTGGACAACGGCTCACTCAAAGTGCGCTTTGAAGACACCGACACGCAAATCAAAGCCAAAGACGCGATTCAACACGCGTTGGTGCCCGACGTGAACGATGCCTCGTATGTGGTGGCGCTCAACTTGCTGTCGCGCTCACCCGCTTGGTTGTCGGCCCTCAACGCCGCACCGATGTATTTGGGTTTGGACTTGCGCGGTGGTGTGCACTTCATGTTGCAAGTGGACATGCCCGCGGCCTTGACCAAAAAAGCCGAATCGTTGGCCGGTGACATTCGCACCAGCTTACGTGAAAAAAATGTGCGCCACAGTGGCATCACACGCAACGCACAAACCATCGAGATTCGCTTTCGCGACAAAGAAACGCTAGACGCTGCGCAACGCGTGTTGCAAGACCAGTTTGCTGACTTGCAAACCACCTCCGCGCCGGATGGTGCTGAGTTCAAATTGGTGGCCACCATCAACCCCGTGGCGGCCAAGCGCGTGCAAGAGCAGGCGATCAAACAAAACATCACCACGCTGCACAACCGCATCAACGAGCTGGGTGTAGCCGAACCCGTGATTCAACAACAAGGGCTTGACCGCATCGTGGTGCAGCTGCCTGGCGTGCAAGACACCGCCAAGGCCAAAGACATTTTGGGACGCACGGCCACGCTCGAGATTCGCATGGTCGAAGAAAGCGCCGAAGCGCGCGCGGCTGAGTTGAGCAACGCACCGGTGCCGTTTGGCACCGAACGCTATTTGGACCGCAACGGCCAAGCGGTGATTGTGAAAAAACAAGTGGTGTTGACTGGCGAAAACCTCACCGATGCTCAACCTGGGTTTGACAACCAAACCCAAGAAGCGGCGGTGCATTTGACGCTTGACGCCAAAGGCGCACGCATTTTCAAAGATGTCACACGCGAGAGTGTTGGCAAACGCATGGCCATCTTGCTGTTTGAAAAAGGCAAAGGCGAAGTGGTGACTGCGCCTGTCATCCGCAGCGAAATTGGTGGCGGTCGTGTGCAAATTTCGGGTCGCATGAGCACGGTCGAAGCCAACGACACGGCCTTGTTGTTGCGCGCAGGTTCATTGGCCGCGCCAATGGAAATCATCGAAGAGCGCACGATTGGCCCAAGCCTGGGTGCAGAAAACATTGCTAAAGGGTTTGACAGTGTGACCTGGGGCTTTGTGGCGGTGACCGCGTTCATGTGTGTGTACTACATGTTGTTTGGCGTGTTCTCAAGCGTGGCCTTGGCGGTCAACCTGTTGCTGTTGGTGGCGGTGCTGTCGATGTTGCAAGCCACACTCACCTTGCCCGGTATGGCGGCGATGGCTTTGGTGCTTGGCATGGCGATTGACGCCAACGTGTTGATCAACGAACGCGTGCGCGAAGAGTTGCGCAATGGCTCGGCACCGCAGTCGGCCATTTTGGCGGGCTATGACCGCGCGTGGGCCACGATTTTGGATTCGAACGTCACCACGCTCATTGCCGGTTTGGCTTTGTTGGCGTTTGGTTCGGGTCCGGTGCGCGGCTTTGCGGTGGTGCATTGCTTGGGCATTTTGACCAGCATGTTCTCCGCCGTGTTTTTCTCACGCGGTTTGGTCAACCTTTGGTATGGCCGTCAGAAGAAATTGCAGTCGGTGTCCATTGGCACCGTGTGGCGCGGTTGACATCAGCGCATAGAAAGAAACGCAGTCATGGAATTTTTTAAGATTCGCAAAGACATTCCGTTCATGAAGAACGCGATTGCCTTCAACGCCATTTCGTTCATCACCTTTGTGGCAGCAGTGTTCTTCTTGTTCAGCAAAGGTTTGCATTTGTCGGTGGAATTCACCGGCGGCACCTTGATGGAAGTGAGCTACAGCCAGCCGGCCGATCTCAACGCTGTGCGCGCACAAATCAGCAAGCTCGGCTTCACCGACGTGCAAGTGCAAAACTTTGGCACCGCACGCGATGTGATGATTCGCATGCCAGCGGTCAAAGGCCAAAGCTCAGCACAACAAAGCGATCAGGTGTTGGGTGCGTTGAAAGAAGCAGATGCTTCTGCGCAATTGCGCCGCACCGAATTTGTCGGCCCGCAAGTGGGCGACGAATTGGCGGCCGATGGTTTGAAAGCGCTTGCCTTTGTGGTGGTGGGCATCATGATTTACTTGGCCATGCGCTTCGAGTGGAAGTTTGCGGTGGCGGCCATCATTGCCAACTTGCATGATGTGATCATCATCTTGGGCTTCTTCGCTTTCTTCCAATGGGAATTTTCCTTGCCCGTGTTGGCGGCTGTGTTGGCGGTGCTGGGTTATTCGGTGAACGAATCGGTGGTGATCTTTGACCGCATTCGCGAAAATTTCCGCCGCTTTCGCAAGATGAGCAATGTGGAAATCATTGACAACGCCATCACCTCCACCATCAGCCGCACCATCATCACCCACGGTTGCACACAGCTGATGGTGTTGTCGATGTTGTTGTTCGGTGGCGCCACGCTGCACTACTTTGCATTGGCGCTCACCATTGGCATTTGCTTTGGTATTTACTCGTCGGTGTTTGTGGCCGCAGCCATTGCTATGTGGTTGGGCATTCGCCGTGAAGACCTCATCAAAGGACAAGTGGCGAAGGTCGAGGGTGACCCTGAAGATCCCAATTCGGGTGCTGTTGTTTAAGCCCATAAGCTTTACCTCAAGCACACAGTAAAAATGCCGCGATCAGCGGCATTTTTTATGTCTTGGCGTGTGGCAACTGTTCACTCAATGTGCCACGCGATCTTGCCCATCGCACAACTCATCAAGCACCAGTGCATCGGGCTCTAGCCCCACGCTCCAGTACACCATCAGCACGATGATTTTGAGATCGTCCAGCTGCATGGGGTGACCGGGCACAGCCATCGCGCGGTCGAGCACGATTTCACGCATGTGGGGCGACAGCACTTCGGCTGACTCCAAAAAATTGATGAAGCCTAAACAAGCGGCACCCAAGTGGTCTTGCTCGGCCACTGAATAAATGCGCAAGCTGTTGTGCGATTCGGTGTGGTGTTCGGGCACCGATTGGCTGATGTCGATCAGCTCGGTGTGTTGTGAAGCGATGTTCAAGCCATCGAGCCATTGCAAGGCTTGTTGGATGTCGTCGAACTCAAAACCAGCGGCGCTGAGTTTGCGACCCAGCTGCTGCAGCTCGGGGCAAGCGTCACCTCGCCAGTAGTTTTCGTAGACGAACACGAGTACTTCAAACATGGCTTCAATATACATTTATTTCGTGCCATGCTTCAACACAAATATTGGGACTTCTCCCTAGATGGCGTGCAAGCGTTGGTACAAACCACCGGGCAGCCGTGCCACCACACCTTCGAGCTCTAGCGTGAGCAGGGCGCCGAGCAAGGTGGGTGCGTCCCACGCACTGCGGGTTTGCAGGGCGTCGAGGCTGACGGGCACATGGCCCATGTGTGCGAGCAAGGGGTGTTCAGGTGAAGGCGTGGCCACTTCGCTGTTGCTGTTGTGCATTAATAACCCAGTAGGCAAGGGTTGCAATTCTTCCAACACATCTTGTGCGGTTTCCACCAGCTTCGCACCCTCTTTGATGAGCGCATGACAACCGCGCGACTGCGGTGCATGAATCGAGCCGGGAATGGCCATCACTTCGCGGCCCAGTTCCAAGGCCAAATGCGCGGTGATGAGCGAGCCCGATTGCAGCGCCGCTTCAACCACCAAAGTGCCTTGCCCCAAGGCAGCGATCAAACGGTTGCGGCGCGGAAAGTGGTGTGCCAAGGGCGGTGTGCCCAAGGGGTATTCGCTCAGCAACCAACCGTGTTGTGTGATGGTTTGCGCCAACGCGTGATGCTGGCGTGGGTACACGCGGTCTAGACCGGTGCCTACAACAGCGATGGTGCGCAGCGTGGGCATGTTGTGCACATCTGCGCTGCTGTGCTCTGGTGCTTGCTTTGCAAGCGTTGGTCGTGTTGCCAGCGTTGCCAAAGCCGATGTGCCGCTGCCCGATTGCAAAGCCCCTCGGTGCGCTGCACCATCCACCCCTAACGCCAAGCCCGACACCACACACAGGCCCGCGCGCGCCAGTGCTTCAGAAAGCTGTTCTGCGGTTTGTGCGCCTTGCGGCGTGGGGTTGCGACTGCCCACCACCGCCACCGCAGGCGGCAAGGGCGATGACAGTTGGCCTTGCGCATACAGCATGAGGGGCGGGTCGCTCAATTGCAACAAGGCTGCGGGGTACTGTGCATCGCCCAAGCACCACACCGCACGCTCGCAAGTGCGCGTGCTTTGTGTCAACCAATGTTGTGTGAGCGCAAGTTGCATGTCGAGCGTCAGCGGTGGTTCTAGCAGCGCATCGGCTTGCGCGCTACTCACCACCTCGCGCAATGCAGAGGCGGGTTGTTCAAACACCGCTTCGGGGCTGCCAAAGTGGGTCAACAAGCGTTGCGCGGCATCGTTGCCCACGCCGTCGGTGAGGCTTAGGCGCAACCAAGCGGTGAGTTCTTCGGTGTTCATACGGGCCTTTGCAAAAAGCCACGATTGTTGAAATTTGGCAGGGTAAAAGTACGCGCCGAGCTAACATTTTTCAAAAGCGGAGACAATATCGGCATGGCAAAACTCGACATCCTTCGATACCCCGACCCCAAATTACAAACCGTCGCCAAACCCGTGCAAGCGGTGGATGCGCGCATTCAAACGCTGATCGCTGACATGCTCGAAACCATGTACGACGCCAACGGCATTGGCCTAGCGGCCACGCAGGTGAATGTGCACGAGCGTTTGGTGGTGATCGATGTGTCTGAAGAGCGCAACCAACCGATGGTGCTGATCAACCCCGAAATCACTTGGATGAACGACGCGCGCGTGAAAGGCGAAGAAGGTTGTTTGTCAGTGCCCGGCATTTACGATGGCGTGGAGCGTGCCACCGAAGTCAAAGTGACAGCTTTGGACGAGAAGGGCAACGCGCGCGAAATCAGCGCCGATGGTTTGCTGGCTGTTTGCATTCAACACGAGCTTGACCATTTGCTGGGCAAAGTGTTCGTGGAATATTTGTCGCCGCTCAAACGCAATCGCATCAAAACCAAATTGCTCAAGTCGCAACGCGACGACGAGCGTTGATGAACGCGATGTCCGCACAACCCTTGCGCGTTATCTTTGCAGGCACGCCCGAATTTGCGGCGGTGGCCATGGCGCGCATTTTGGCCGCGGGGCATGTGGTGCCCTTGGTGCTGACACAGCCCGATCGCCCAGCAGGTCGGGGCATGAAGTTGCAAGCCTCTGCTGTCAAACAATTGGCGTTGCAACATGACTTGCCCGTGGCGCAACCACGCAGCTTGCGTTTGGATGGCAAATACCCAGAGGACGCGCAACAAGCGCAAGCCACCATTACTGCCGCTCAAGCCGATGTGATGGTGGTGGCCGCCTATGGTTTGATCTTGCCGCAATGGGTGCTTGATGCGCCGCGTTTGGGTTGTTTGAATATTCATGCGTCGCTGCTGCCACGCTGGCGCGGTGCAGCGCCGATACACCGTGCGATTGAAGCGGGCGACACACACACTGGTGTGGTCATCATGCAAATGGATGCGGGCTTGGACACCGGTGACATGTTGTTGCGCGATGCGTTGCCTATTGAACACAACGACACCACCGGCAGCTTGCATGACAAGTTGGCTGACATGGGGGGCGCACTCATCGTGCAAGCTTTGCAAGATGCGCAACGCGGAGTGTTGCATCCAGTGCAGCAGCCTGAAGATGGCGTGAACTACGCGCACAAAATTGAAAAAGCAGAAGCTGCGGTTGATTGGCGTTTGTCAGCAGAAGCGATTGATCGGCGTGTGCGTGCGTTCAATCCGTTCCCGGGGGCCACGGCGCAGATGGGGGATGAGGTGATCAAACTGTGGGGCGCGCATGTGGAAACACATGCGACGCATCCGAACCCATCGCACCAAGCAGCACCATCTTCGCCAGGCACCGTTTTATCCGCCAACGAACAAGGCGTTCTCGTGCAATGCGGCGAAGGTGTGTTGTGCATCACCGAGTTGCAGCGTGCGGGTGGCAAGCGCTTGATGGCTGCTGAGTTTTTGCGTGGCTTTGCAGTTACTCCTGGGCAAGTGTTCAAGGCAGATTGAAACACGATGTTTTTTCACCCCAAACTTTTCAAGCACCCCGAATTCAAAATCGGTTTGCGTGATATTGCACCGCAAGCACCCGGTGTGGCTGCGTGGGGGTTGATGACGGGTGTGGCCATGATGAAGTCGGGCATGAGTGTGTTCGAAGCGGTGGCCATGACCTTGTTGGTCTTTGCCGGCAGTTCTCAACTTGCGGCCATTCCATTGTTGGTGGCAGGTGCACCGGCGTGGGTGATTTTGGCGACCGGCTTTTGTGTGAACTTGCGCTTTGTGGTGTTCAGTTTGCATTTGCGCCCGTTCTTTATGCACTTGCCACGATGGGAGCGTTTGGCGCATGCGTATGTGACGGCCGACATCAGCTATGTGTTGTTCACACGCCGCTTTCACACACCCGGTCAAACGCCCGAAGAACAACGCGCACAAGAGGCTTACATGGCCGGTAGCGATTGTTTGAATTGGAGCAGTTGGATGCTCTCGAGTTTGGTGGGCATTGTGTTGGCCAACTTCATTCCGCCCTCGTGGGGTTTGGGCTTTGCAGGCATTTTGTGTTTGCTCGGCATTCAATGTTCACTCGCGAGTTCACGCATGCGCATTTTGGCGTCTGCGGTGGCGGGTGTGGCTGCGGTGGTGGCGTATGCCTTGCCGTTGAAACTCAACATCGTGTTTGCCATTGCAGTGGCGGTGGTGTTGTGTTTGACCTTAGAGCGTTTCAAGCCAACGCCAACACCGACCAACACGGGGGCGGCATGAGCGACATCCTCAACACCGTGTTCGCGGGCACCGATGTGTGGTCGTTGGCCGTTATTGTTGGCTTGGCGATGGTGACCGTGCTGGCGCGAGGGTTTTTCATGATTTCAAATCAACCGTGGCAACTGCCGCATTGGGCGCAACGCGGTTTGCAATACGCACCGATTGCAGCACTGTCAGCGGTGGTGGTGCCCGAGATTGTGATGAGCCAGGGTGCGCTCATCTCCACTTGGCAAGACGCGCGTTTGTTTGCCGCGGCTGCAGGCGTTTTGATTTACTTTGCCAAGCGTGATGTGTTGCTCACCATCTTGGGTGGCATGGCGGTGTTCTTGCCGTTGCACTTGATGTTGGGTTGGTGAACACAGCCTAACAACAGCTTCTTCTTTCGCTGTTAGGCTGTTAACGCAACATCAATAAGTCGAACGACCACCCGTGATGTCAAACACCGAGCCGGTGGTGAATGAACAATCTTCGCTCGACAACCATGCCACCATGGCAGCGATTTCTTCGACTTCCACAAAACGACCCATTGGAATTTTGCCGAGCATGTAGTCGATGTGGGCTTGTGTCATTTGCGCAAACATCGCTGTCTTAGCCACCGCAGGTGCCACTGAGTTGACCAACACACCTTTGGTGGCTACTTCTTTGGCCAACGATTTGGTGAGTGCAATCACACCCGCTTTGGACGCGCTGTAATGGCTGGCGTTGGGGTTGCCTTCTTTGCCTGCGACCGAAGCGATATTGACGATGCGGCCCCAACCGCGTTGCACCATGTGTGGCGTGACAGCGCGACAGGTGAGGTAAGGCGCGATCAAGTTGACTTCAATCACACGGCGCCACACGGCAGGGTCGAGGTCCCATGTGGTGGCATTGCCACCGGTGATGCCGGCGTTGTTCACCAAAATATCGATCTGACCGAGTTGTTGAATGGTTTGTTGTGTGGTGGCAGCAACAGCATCGTCAGAGGTGAGCTCCACCACATAGCCGCTGACTTTGCCGAGTTTGCTCAATGATGCTTTGGCTTCGTCGAGTTTGGCGGCGTCCATGTCCCACATGGCCACGGTGGCGCCTGAGCGCAACAAGCGTTCAGAAATAGCGTAGCCAATGCCTTGTGCACCACCAGTGACGACGGCGACGCGGTTTTTCAAATCGATTTGGTTCATGCTGTGTATCCTTTCAAAGCGGTTGCTGCGTTGGGGCCGGCTTGTGCGTCGGCAATGTATTGGCGAATGATGTCGTCGAACGATTTTTCTGCGAACAAGCCCAAGCGGTTGGCGCGCTCAGCACTCGAGCCTTTGGGCCAACGGGCCACGATGCCCGCAATGGTTTCGTTGCGCTCGAAGGTCACGCGTGCGCGCACTTCTTTGCCTGCCACGCGTTCAAGTGCATCGAGCATTTCTTGCACTGTCACATTCAAGCCAGGCAAGTTCAAGGCGGTGCGACCACCGTAGGCTTCGCGTGTGCATTCGTACACCGCGATCAAACCTTCGACTGTGGCGCGAGGTGACGACACAGGGTGCGACACATCGGCTGACACAGGGCACACCGATGGTTCACCTGCCAAAGGCTCACGAATGATGCCGCTGAAAAAAGAAGACGCCGCACCGTTGGGTTTGCCGGGTCGCACCGTGACCGTCATCAAACGTGCGCTGCGACCGTCGATGAAACCTTTGCGTGTGTAGTCCGCCACCAAGTGTTCGCAAATGTGTTTTTGCACACCGTACGATGTTTGGGGTGTGGGCAAAGTCACATCGGTCACGATGGCTGGCATGGGCACAGCTTCATCAGGACCAAACACTGCGACTGAACTCGAGAACACCACGCGTGTGGGCGCTGCACCATTTTGTGTGCGTGAGCGTAATGCGTCGAGCAAGGCGCGGGTGCTGTCGAGGTTGGAGCGCAAACCCAAATCGAAATCGGCTTCGCATTCGCCCGACACGGCGGATGCCAAATGGAACACACCGTCGACGGCTTCGTGCGCCAAGGCTTGGCATTGCTCAAGCAAAGGGCCCGTGCGTACTTCTACGCGTGCATCGCTCGCCAAATCGGCAGGCGCCGGAAATTGATCGGTCAAGATGAGCTTGGTAATGGTTTGCCCGTTGATTTGACCGCGTGCTAACAAGGTGCGGGCCAATCGGGCTCCAATGAATCCGGCACCGCCGGTGATCAACAAACGCATGGCAATCACTTTCTATCAAAAATAAAACACAACATCAGGCGTGCCGCAAACCGCGTGGCGCACGCAAAGAAGGCGCGGGGTGAGACAAGGAGGGCAATTTCTTTTTGGAGCTCAACACCATTTCAATGTCATCGCGTGCGCTGTCGATCAACTTCAGCACCGCACGCTCAGCTTTGTCGGGTGAGCGTGCAATGACTGCATCGAGCACCGCACGGTGCAAGGGCAAAGAAATGGCAGGGCCGTTGGGTTTGGTGGTGGTGATCTCAAAACTGGTGCGCAACAAAGCACCAATGGCTTTGCTCATTTGCGCCACCATACGGTTGTGACATGCACGCAGCAAGCCTTGGTGAAACAACAAATCGTGGGTGATGTAGTCACCGCCAAATTCAATCGCGTGTTTCATGCCAGCGTAGGCGGCTTCTACATCGGCAATGTCTTGTTCGGTCGCGCGCTCGGCGGCCAAGCGCGCCGCGGCTGGTTCGATCACGCGGCGCAGGTCTTGCAACTCGCGCAAAAAATCGCGCGTGAGGCCGAGCTTGGATTGCCATGCCACCACATCGGGGTCAAACCAATTCCATTGTTCGGATGGCAACACGCGGGTGCCTACTTTGGGGCCGGTGCTGACCAAGCCTTTGGCCACCAACGATTTCACCGCTTCACGAATGACGGTGCGACTGACACCAAACTCGGTGCACAGCACGGTTTCGGGTGGCATCGAGGTGCCCGGTGGGTAATGCCCCGAGACGATCGCTTCGCCCAACAAATCGAGCGTGTGGCCGAGCATGTTTTTGATGGCCATGGTGTGTTGCCTTTATCCGCGCTTACCGGCGTTTACCCGCGCACAAACAAAGTGACCAACGGTGTGTTGCCCACTTGACGGCTCCAGTGCCCATGCACTTTGTCGTCAAAGCTGGCACCTGGGGGCAACACATCGGCCGAATAAAAATGTTCGCCGGGACTGAACACACGCGAGCTGCCGTCTTGCAGACCGATTTCCATGTGGCCACTCAAAATGAACACCCACTGCGGGTTTTCGGTGCAATGAAAAGTGCTGCGAAAGCCCACGGGGCTGTGCCGCAGCTGGTAGCCACCGCTGGCCATCAAGGCAGACAACTGCGCTTGTGGTTTGCCTTCGGTCAATGCGATGGGCTCGTCACGAAAACGTGCGCGACCATCGGTGTCGGTGAAGAGAATGGTTTTTTGAAAAGTGGTCATGGGTTGGCTTTGTCAAAGAGTGTGTCAAGCAGCCACTTTATCTGCACCAAAATTAATTTGGACCTTCATCGCTTGTGTTTTGTCGCAGGCCAACTCAAAAGCGTGGTTGGCTTGATCAAAATCAACCACATGCGAAATGACAGGACGACCATCGATCAAGCCTTCGTTCAAGAAACGCACCGCCACCGCAAACTCTTCGTGAAAGCGGAATGTGCCGCGCAGTTCTAACTCTTTGCCCACCAATTGATTCAATGGCAAATTCGACTCGCCGCCCAAACCAATGGTGACGATCACACCGCGTGGTGTCACCACATCCAAACCACTGCGCAAGGCTTTGTCGCTGCCAGAGGCTTCGAACATCACATCGAACACACCTTTGTTGACGGCGAAGGGTGCCAGGCCTTCGGGGTGAGTTGAAAGGTTGATGGTTTCATCTGCGCCCATGGCTTTGGCACATTTCAAGGCGATGTCAGACAAATCGACCGCCACAATGCACGCGGCACCGGCGCGACGCAAACCTGCAATCAGCAAGGCACCAATGGGGCCGCAACCTGTCACCAACACCTGTTTGCCAAACACCGAGCCCGCGCGTTGAATAGCATGCAAACCGACCGATAAAGGTTCAGCCAATGCGGCGAGTGACAAACTCAAGCTGTCGTTCAACACATGGGCTTGCGAAGCGTCAATCACCAACGATTCGCGAAACGCGCCATGGATGTGTGGAAAGCGCATGGCGCTGCCGTAAAAACGCATGTCCAAACAATGGTTGTGTTGTCCCTTTTGGCAATACTGACATTGACCGCAAGGGCGCGACGGTGAAATCGCAATGCGTTGCCCCGCTTTCAAATGCGTGACGGCAGAACCCACCGCACTCACAATGCCCGACACCTCATGGCCCAACACCATTGGCTCTTTGATGCGCACTGTGCCAAAACCACCGTGTTTGTAATAGTGCAAATCAGAACCGCAAATGCCGCCATACGCCACACGCACAGCCAACTGATGCGGCGCGAGGGTGGTGGTGTCTTGTGGGTCTTGAAATGCGTCTAAACGCAAATCTTCGGGGGCGTGGCAAACGATAGCTTTAGAGGTCATGGAGTGAATGCGTGTAGAAGGTGGTGTTCGATAAAAAGGCGTATGTATGAGTGGCTTGGGTTGATGTAAAGCCTATCAAAGTTGTGCGGTCACGCCGCCATCGACATACAAAATGTGCCCGTTGACAAAAGTCGATGCATCGCTGGACAAAAACACCGCGGCACCCGCGAGTTCTTCCACATCGCCCCAACGGCGACTCGGTGTGCGATTGGTCAACCATGCGCTAAAGGTGGTGTCGTTGACCAACTTTTCATTGAGCTCGGTTTTGAAATAACCGGGGCCAATGCCATTCACATTCAAACCCAATGGACCCCAATCGATGGCCATGCCTTTGGTCAACATTTTCAAAGCGCCTTTGGTGGCCATGTAAGGCGATATGCCGGGGCGACCCAACTCGCTTTGAACCGAACAAATGTTGATGATGCGCCCTTTTTTGCGCGTGATCATGTGTTGCGCCACCGCTTGGCCCACAAAGAACACGCTGTCTAAATTGGTTTGCATGAGGTCGTGCCAGTCTTTGTGGTCAAACTCATGTAAAGGGTTGCGCCGTTGAATGCCTGCGTTGTTGATCAAGATGTCGATACCACCGATGTCGTGTTCGATGTTGTCAATGTGTTGCTTCACAGCGCTGGCATCGGTCACATCAAAACAATGCGCATGCACGGTGTGGCCTTCGCTGCGCAGTGCGGCTGCCGCTGCGTCTAATTTTTTCGCGTCGCGTCCGTTCAACACCACCTGTGCGCCTGCTTGTGCCAAACCGCGCGCGAGCGCCAAACCAATACCGGCAGACGAGCCGGTGATCAGGGCCAAGCGGCCGTCGAGTCGAAATGTGTTGGCGGTGATCATGGTGATGTGTTGTCGAAAGTTGAGGCTGGTGGCGTGGCGTTATGTTGCGTTTAGGTCGTGGGCTGTGCGTCGTGTTTTGCTGTGAACTTTGATGTTCCTCAGAACTTAAGCCTGCGCCGTTTGCAAAGCATGCAACGCTTGTTGCAACAACTGCGGCACAGGATCAGCAATGTTCAAAGCAATGACATGCTCATCTGCGTTGGGCATTTCAAGTGTGGCCAATTGGCTGTCGAGCAAAGTGGGTGGCATGTACAAATGTTGGCGCTGTTGCAAACGTTGTGCAAGCAAAGCAGTGCTGCCATGCAAGTGCACAAAGCGCACATCGGGTGCGGCGCGTCGCAAGCGGTCGCGGTAAGCGCGCTTCAAAGCTGAACATGACACCACCAAACCTGCATCGTCAGGCAAGGCGGCCAAACGTGCGGCAATGGTGTCGAGCCAACCGGCGCGGTCTTCATCGGTCAGTGGTGTGCCTGCGGCCATCAAGGCCACATTGCGAGGTGGGTGCAGCGAGTCGCCTTCTAAAAAAGGCAAATGCAGGGCTTTCGCAAGCCCTTCACCCACGGTGCTTTTGCCGCAACCGCTGACGCCCATGATGACCAAACGCAAAGCACACATGACAGACCGTTCAATTTCAAAGACGTTGTTCGGTGTGACCGTCAAAGAGGTGGGCTTTGGCGGCATCAAACTGCAAATACACCGTGTCACCGGGCTGCACTTGCGTGCGACCATGCATGACCAGCACCAACTGTTGATCGGCAATTTGCAACAGCAATTCGGTTTCAGCACCCGTGGGTTCGATCACCACCACTTGTGCGGCAATGCCACTGCTGGCGAGTGAGAGATCGCTCGGGCGAATGCCGTAATGCACCGCTGTGCCGTCAGCCACTTGACGCACATCGCTAGGCAAAGGCCACGAAGCACCCAAGGCTTGCACCGCACCGTTTTGCACCGTGCCTTTGAACACGTTCATGGCGGGTGAACCAATGAACTGCGCCACAAACAAATTACCAGGACGATCGAACAACTCGAGCGGCGTGCCAATTTGTTCGACGATGCCGTCGTGCATCACCACAATGCGATCGGCCATGGTCATGGCTTCGATTTGATCGTGCGTGACATACACGGTGGTGGTTTTCAAACGCTGGTGCAAGGCCTTGATTTCGGCACGCATGGCCACACGCAATTTGGCGTCGAGGTTGGAGAGCGGTTCGTCAAACAAAAACACTTTGGGGTCACGCACAATCGCACGGCCCATCGCCACACGTTGGCGTTGACCGCCTGACAACTCGCGTGGGTAACGGTCTAGCAACGCATCGAGGTTCAATATGCGCGCCGCGTTGTTGACCCGTGTGTCGGTGGTGTGCGCATCGGCTTTGCGCAAACGCAACGAGAACGCCATGTTTTCACGCACCGTCATGTGTGGGTACAGCGCGTAGCTTTGGAACACCATCGCGATGTCGCGGTCTTTCGATTCGAGCTCGTTGATGACGGTGTCGTCGATCAAAATTTCACCGCCAGAAATTTCTTCTAAGCCGGCCAACATGCGCAACAAGGTGGACTTGCCGCAACCCGAAGGGCCGACCAACACCACGAACTCGCCATCTTGAATGTCAAAGCTGATGCCATGAATGACTTTGACTTTGTTGCCGTAAGTTTTTTGAACGTTTTTAAATGAAACGGATGCCATGTGATTTCCAGTTGCGCAAAAGAATTAGCTTTTCACAGCGCCGGCGGTCAAGCCCGACACCATGTAACGTTTGAAGGTGTAATAAATAGCAGCCGGTGGCAAGGCGTACACCAAGCCGGTGGCCATCAACAATTCCCAAGGGGAATCGTCAGCTGACAAGAAGTTGCCCAATGCGACCGACAAGGTCACATCTTCATCGCGTGATAGCAACAAGAACGCGTACAGGTATTCGTTCCATGCGAGCAGCAAGGCATAGGTGCCCACAGCAACCAGTGACGGCACCATCAAGGGCAGGTACACCATCCAAAACAATTGCAAAGGTGTGGCGCCATCAATGCGCGCGGCTTCGTCAAGCTCCCACGGCAGTTTGTCGCTGGCTTGCTTGAGCACCCAAATGCAATAGGGCGATGCAATGGTGACCATCGCCAAAATGAGCGACCACTGGTTGTTGAGCAACCCATACAAGCCCATGGTTTTGTACATCGGCACAGCCAAGAACGCCGCCGGAATGAAATAGGTGAACAAGGCCAAGTTCATGACCGTGCGGCCACCGCGCACTTTCAAGCGGCTGATGGCAAACGCACAGGTGGTGGCCACCAACAGGGTCAGCGCCCCCACCGTGAGTGCAATCACAAACGAGTTCATCAACTGCGACCAAAAGTGGTCAAGGTAAAAGTGCTGTTTGCGAAACACGATTTCAAAGTTTTGAATCGTGGGCGTGTCGGGCCACAGCTTGCCACTGGTGGCGGTGTCGCGTGGCGAAATGGCAAACAACACCAAGTGATACACCGGAAACAATGTCCACAACAGCACGGGAATGCCAATCAACAACAGCTTGGCTTCGTTGGCGATTTTTTTCAAACTCATTTGGACAGTCTCTTCATCATGAAATACACCAGTGGCAGCACAAAGGGCAGTGCCACCACAATCGAGGCCATGGCCAAGTCCACTTGGTCTAAGCGCAAATAACGGATGCCTAAGGTGGCCAGCACATGCGTCATGTCAGCGGGGCCACCACCTGTCAACAAATACACGCTGTTGAAATCGCCCAAGGTCCAGATCATCGACAAGATGGTGGAGGTGAGGTAGAGCGAACGCATCGATGGCCAAGTGATGTAAGTGAACTTTTGCCAACGGGTGGCGCCGTCCACCGAGGCGGCTTCGTATTGTTCAGAGGGAATGGCCAAACGACCAGCCACCAAAATCAAAGTCCAAAACGGCAGCGATTTCCAGATGTGCATGAGCATTGAAAAGCTCAAAGCCAAGGTGGGGTCGTTCAACCAATTGGGGCCATCTAAGCCGGTCCAACGGAAGATGGCGCTGTTGATGATGCCCCACTCGGGGTTCAACATGAAACGCACCGACAAGATGGTTGGAATCGAGGGCACGGCCCAAGGCAAGATGAAGAGCGCGGCCACAAGTTTGACCCACCAGCGCTCAATGATGAAGAAGCCTGACAGCGCCAACGCCACCATCATTTTCAAATTGATGGCGACCACCAAAAACACCAAGGTGTTGACGGCACTGCGGAAAAAAATCGGGTCGTTGAACAGTTCAACATAGCTCTGTGGATGACGCGCCAACCACAAGCCATAGCAAACCGGATACAACACAAAAATCAAAAACACCAAGATATAGGGCACCACCATGATGCGGCCCCAAAAATCCCACGAGCTAAGCCGAGAGGTGGGTGGCGACGATGAAAGAGGAGCAACTTGGGTGTTCATGGGCAAAAGCTAACGCTGAGACTGTGCGATACAACATCGGCAGTCAATTCATATCGAAGGGGAAAAACACCGACACACAGGATGTGTGTCGGTGTGTCAAGTCATCAGTTGTTGGCGACTTCTTTGATGCGAGCGATCATCTCGTCCACCGCTTTTTCGGTGGGCACTTTCTCGTTCAAGATGCGGTTCATCGCTTTGGCCCACACGTTTTCGTTGTTCAACACAGTGAACTTGTAGTTCTTGGTGAACTCGAATGGTGTGGTGCCGTTCATGAACTGGTTGTACACAGCCAAACGGTGTGGGTCAGATTTCCAGAAGGGGCTTTGTTGGGCTGTTTTTTGCACAGGGAACCAACGGCCAAGCGAACCTTCCACATAGGGTGTCAGGATGGCTTCGTCGAGCATGAAGGCCACAAATTTCTTGGCGGCTTCTTTGTTCTTGGCGTCTTTGAAAATCACACCGGTCTTCACCGCAGCGCGGTAAGTCATCTTGCTGCCATCAGGTTTGTTGGGGAAACCAGCGGTGGCAATTTTTTGTGTGTAGTTGGCTTTGGCTTCGTCGCGTTGCGCTTGGGTCAAAGCAGTGTTGTTCATGTCGTCGAGCCATTTGGCAGCGATCGAAATGGTGGCGTTGTGGGTCATGACGGTGGTCTTGTTGTGGAAGGCCACGTTGTTGTCAGGATCTTTCCAGCTGGTTGACGAAGGTGGTGTGCAACCCTTGCCGTACACATAGGTGTAGTCGTTGATGGCGTTGATCAAACCAGCGCGCACAGCGGGGTCATCGACCAACAATTTGCCAGAGTCGTTGACCAACTTCACGTTGTAGGCGTCCATGAAAGTCAGGAACGAGTAGAACGAGTCGCTCGAATCCACGCCCATGGGGAAACCGGTGCCAAAACCGCGCTTGCCTGTTTTTTGGCGATAGGCAGGTTGCACTTTTTCACACCAGAAAGGCCAATAGCTCTTCCAGTCGGTGGGAATGTCTTTGTCGGTGAAGCCTGCCTCATTCAGCATGTCTTTCCAGTACTGGATGTGCATGGTTTGCTGCTTGATGGGGTAAGCGTAGTACGCGCGGTTTTTAGCCACGTTGTTGTACAAGAAGGTGGTGGACAACGCGTTGGGTTCAAACTTGTTGCGCACTTTGTCGATCACGCTGCTCACGTCTTCTAACTTGCCGTCGTAAGCCCACTTGGCGGTCACTTGGAAGTCATACACGTCGGCGTAGGCAACATCCGGTGGGCTGCCCGAATCGAGTGCAGCCACAGTTTTAGGAATCATGTCCTGAATGGGGTACTGGGACAACTCGATCTTGATGCCCTTGTTTTTTTCTTCGAATTTTTTGATCGCCACGAACAGCGCATCGTCTTCGGCTTTGTAAAAGCCTTTGACCCACCAGACGGTGAGTTTTTCTTGCGACAGGGCGGGGCCCGCTGCGGTGATGAGGCCTGCGGCGACCATCGCGCTGGTCAGCCAAGTTTTCAATTTCATCGGTTGTCTCCTGAGGTTAAAAGGACAGGCCACTTGGACCTTGGTGCTATCGTATGATGATTGAGTTGGTAAAAAATGCGGGGTTACCCGCATTTTTCGGGTTTGTCCTGAGGGTCAAGGTGTTAAGCCTAGCCAAGTGATCAAGCGCACTCAGGCACAGGCGTGATGACTTTCTTGCTCGACAAAAACCCATGCAAATTGTTGAACGCCAAATCGGCCATGGCTTGGCGCGTTTGCTGCGTGGCGCTGCCAATGTGCGGCGCCAACACCACATGCGGCAGGGCGCGCAATTTTTCGGGCACATTGGGTTCGTTCTCGAACACATCGAGGCCCGCGCCACCGATCACACCTTTTTCAAGTGCATCAATCAAGGCGGCTTCGTCAATCACCGAGCCGCGTGCCACATTCACCAAAATGCCTTTTTGCCCCAAGGCTTGCAACACTTCGGCGTTGATGAGTTTGCGCGTGGCGGCACCACCAGGCGTGATGACCACCAAATAGTCAGACACCTTGGCCAACTCGGTCGGGTTGGGGTAATAGGCGAAAGGCAACTCAGCGCGTTGGCTGCGGGCGGTGTAAGCGATCGACATATTGAATGCCGCAGCGCGTTGTGCGATGGCCTGGCCAATGCGGCCAATGCCCACAATGCCCAAGCGGGCGCCCGACACTTTGCGTGCCAATGGCATGGGGCCTTGCGGCCATTGACCGGCTTTGACAAAACGGTCCGCTGCGGGCAACTGGCGCGCGGCAGCGAGCATCAAGCCCATGGCCAAATCGGCCACATCGTCGTTGAGCACATTGGGCGTGTGCGTGACCATGATGTTGCGCGCTTTGGCCGCGGCTACATCTACGCCGTCATAGCCCACGCCAAATACCGAAATGATTTCGAGCGCAGGCAATTGCGCGATCAACTCGGCCGGCACTTTCGATTCACCGTGCGCCGCGATGCCGCGGATGTGCGGCGCGATCTTGGCAAATGCAGCGGGATCGCTCTCGTGCAAACGGTCGTGCAAGGTGTAGTGCGCGCGCACTTGAGGCTCGAGCAAAGGCGAGAGTTTGGCGGCAGACAAAATTTCAATTTGAGACAAGACAGGCTCCTAGGGCTTTCACGGGGGTTACTTTTCAATCGTCATACCATAATATGCTCACAGCCCTCGCTTGGAGATGCGGGGAAACCAGTAACCCAGAGACACACATGAGCGACCAACCGAAAAAACGCCCCCAAGATTTACGCAGTCAACAATGGTTTGGTCGTCAAGACCGCGACGGTTTTGCGTACCGCAGTTGGGTCAAAGGCAAGGGCGTACCGCATGACCAGTTCGATGGTCGCCCCGTCATTGGCATTTGCAACACCTTCAGCGAACTCACGCCTTGCAATTCGCATTTCCGCACCTTGGCAGAGCAAGTCAAGATTGGTGTGTACGAAGCCGGTGGTTTTCCACTCGAGTTTCCGGTCATGTCGCTCGGCGAAACCTTGTTGCGCCCCACCGCCATGTTGTATCGCAACCTCGCGTCGATGGATGTGGAAGAAAGCATTCGCGGCAACCCCATCGATGGTGTGGTGTTGTTGATGGGCTGTGACAAAACCACGCCTTCACTCTTGATGGGTGCATCGAGCGCCAACTTGCCCACCATCGGTGTGAGCGGTGGCCCGATGCTCAATGGCAAATGGCGCGGTCAAGAACTCGGCTCAGGCACAGGCGTGTGGAGCATGAGCGAACAAGTGCGTGCTGGCACTTTGAAGCTGCAAGATTTTTTTGAAGCCGAGAGTTGCATGCACCGCAGTCATGGTCACTGCATGACCATGGGCACTGCTAGCACCATGGCCAGCATGGTCGAAGCGCTGGGTGTGGGCTTGCCTGGCAATGCGGCGTATCCAGCGGTCGATGGCCGTCGCAATGTGCTCGCGCGTGAAGCAGGTCGACGCATTGTGCAAATGGTGAAAGACGACATCAAGCTGTCGCAAATTCTCACACGCGAAGCATTTGAAAACGCGATTCGCACTTTGGCTGCCATTGGTGGCAGCACCAACGCCGTGATTCACTTGGTGGCCATTGCAGGTCGCTTAGGCGTGCCGTTGAGCATTGACGATTTCGATCGCTTGGCCAGCGAGTTGCCTTGCTTGGTCAACTTACAACCGTCAGGTCAATATTTGATGGAAGACTTTTGTTACGCCGGTGGCTTGCCTGCGGTGATGAAAGAAATTGGCCACCTGATGCACACCGACATCATCACCGCCAACGGCAAGACTGTGGGCGAAAACATTTCAAGCGCAGAGAACTACAACGCGGACGTCATCAAGCCTTTCAAACAACCGTTCAAAGACAAAGCCGGCATTGCGGTGTTGCGTGGCAATTTGGCGCCGCGTGGTGCGGTCATCAAACCCAGTGCAGCCACGCCTGAGTTGATGACACACACTGGCCGCGCCGTGGTGTTTGAAGACAGCGATGACTTTCACAAACGCATTGACGACGAAAACCTCGATGTGGATGAAACCTGCATCTTGGTGCTGAAAAACTGCGGCCCCAAAGGCTACCCCGGCATGGCCGAAGTGGGCAACATGCCGCTGCCGCCGAAGGTGCTGCGCAAAGGCATCACCGACATGGTGCGCATCAGCGACGCACGCATGAGTGGCACCGCTTACGGCACCGTGGTGTTGCACACCGCGCCCGAAGCAGCAGCCGGTGGCACATTGGCCTTGGTGCAAAACGGCGACCTCATCACCTTGGATGTGCCGAAGCGCAGTTTGCATTTGCATGTGGACGATGCTGAATTAGAAAAACGCCGCGCTGCGTGGCAACCGCCCACACCTGCGATGCAAAGTGGTTATTGGAAGCTCTACATCGACCATGTCTTGCAAGCCGACGAAGGTGCTGACTTAGACTTTTTGCGTGGCATGCGCGGTGCAGCCGTGCCCAAAGACAATCATTAAACATTGATGCATCACATTTGGCGTGTGCGAACAGCACGCGCATTCATTTAAAGGAAATTGGAATGTCAAAAGTAGCGGTGATCACAGGCGCAAGCTCTGGTATCGGCAAAGCCTGTGCATTGGCCTTGCTCAAAGAAGGTTGGCAAGTGGCCCTGGTGGGCCGCCGTGCAGACGCTTTGCAACAAGCCATTGCAGAAGCTGGCGCCAACAGCGGCAACGCGTTGGCTGTGCCCAGCGATGTGTCGAAAGAAGAAGATGTCGCGCAATTGTTCAAAACAGTGGTGGCGAAGTGGGGTCGCGTTGATTTGTTGTTCAACAACGCAGGCATTTCCTTGCCCTACACCTTGCCCGGCGATTTAGAAGGCCATGCGTGGCGCCAAGCAGTCGATGTGAATTTGAATGGTGCGTTTTATTGTTTGTCGCATGCGTTCAAACAAATGCAAACGCAATCGCCTCAAGGTGGTCGCATCATCAACAACGGTTCTATTTCGGCGCACGCACCACGACCCGGTTCGATTGCGTACACGGCTACCAAACATGCCATCAGCGGTTTAACCCGCGCTGCGAATTTGGACGGCCGTGCATTTGACATTGCGGTAGGTCAAATTGACATTGGCAATGTGGCCAGCGACATGACCGTCAAAATGGCCAACGGTGTGCACCAAGCCGATGGCAGCATCAAGCCTGAAGCACGCATGGAAATGTCATCGGTGGTCGACACCTTCTTGACCATGGCCAAACTGCCGCTGTCGTCGAACATTTTGTTTGTCACTGTCATGGCCAACAAAATGCCGTTTGTCGGACGCGGTTGATCGCTGTTCATGCGCGATGTGGTGACCTTGGGCGAAGCCATGGTGTTGCTCGCCGCTGAAGAAACCGGCCCACTGGCGCAAGTGCGCTGTTTTAGCAAACACACCGCAGGCGCAGAAACCAATGTGGCCGTTGGTTTGGCACGCTTAGGCTTGCGTGTGGGTTGGGTCAGCCGTTTGGGCAACGACACGATGGGTCAGTTTTTGCGCGATGCTTTTATGAAAGAAGGCATTGATTGTTCGCAGGTGACCTTGGTGCCCGGTGCGCGCACTGGTTTCATGTTCAAGGGCCGCGTAGACGATGGCACTGACCCACCCATCGAATACCACCGGCAAGGTTCTGCGGCCAGTCTCATGGGGCCCAACGATTTGCCGTTGGCTTGGTTGCAAACAGCGCGTCATTTGCATGTGACCGGTGTGTTTGCCGCACTCACACCCGCCACATTGGCCGCCACACAAACGGCCATGGCCACCGTGCGTGAACAAGGGGGCAGCATCAGCTTTGACCCCAATTTGCGCCCTGCGTTGTGGGCCAGTGAAGCGCACATGCGCAGCACCATCAACGCTTTGGCAGCGCAAGCCGATTGGGTCTTGCCTGGTTTAGACGAAGGGCGTTTGTTGACAGGTTGCAATACGCCTGAGGACATTGCGCAGTTTTATTTAACGCAAATGAAGGCTTCATCACACGCATCACCCAGAGGGCAAGGTGTGGTGGTGAAGTTGGGTGCAGATGGTGCTTACTTCGCTACTGCTCATTCGGCACAAGACTCGACAAGTGACACAGCACATCACGCAGTCAACCATGCATCAGTCAATGCCACACAAGGTTATGTGCCAGCATTCCCGGTCGCGCAAGTGATCGACACCGTCGGCGCTGGCGATGCATTTGCTGTTGGCATCATCAGCGCATTGTTAGAAGGCTTGTCTGTCACGCAGGCCGTGCAACGCGCCACATGGATGGGCGCACGCGCGGTGCAAGTGCGGGGCGACAGCGATGGCTTGCCAACGCGTGCGGAGTTAGATGCTGCACAACTGCAAGCCTCAGATTAAAAACGCAACACACATTTTTCACACACAACATCGACAACACATCAGGAGACACACATGAACATCGGATATATCGGCGCATCAGGCCTCATGGGCCACGGCATGGCAAAAAATTTGTTGGCCAAAGGTCAAACACTGGCCATCACGGTTCACAAACAACGCGATCGCGTGCAAGACTTGTTAGACGCTGGTGCACGCTTGTCACCCAGCGCTGCAGACTTAGGCGCCACCTGCGATGTGGTGTTGATTTGTGTAACCGGTTCGCCGCAAGTCGAAGCGGTGGTCAGTGGCGCAGACGGTTTGCTATCCAACCCCAAAAAGGGTTTGATCATTGTGGACTGCTCGACCAGCGAACCTCACTCCACCAACCATTTGCGTGAACTCGCGCACAGCAAAGGCGTGACCTTTGTCGACGCACCGCTGGCGCGTTCACCTGTAGAAGCTGAAGCCGGCAAACTCAACATCATGGTTGGCGCGACACCCGATGTGTTTGCCAAGCTCGAACCGGTTTTGAAATGCTGTGCAGAAAATGTGTTTCATGTTGGTGCACCCGGTGCAGGCCATGCCATCAAGTTGCTCAACAACTTCATTGGTCAATCCATTTGTGCGGCCACCGCTGAAGCCTTTGCGGTCGGCAAGCGCGCAGGCATCGACCCCAAACAATTGGTGGCCTTGGTGGGTGCAGGCCCCGTCAACTCAGGTTTGTTTCAAGCCATGGCCAAAACACTCGATGGTGATTTGACCGGCTTGAAGTTTGAACTCGACAACGCACGCAAAGACATTCGTTACTACACCCACTTGGCCGAAGGCATGAGCGTGCCCACGCTGATGGGCGAAGCAGTGCACCAATCGCTCAGCATGGCCAGTGCACTCGGCTATGGCAAAAAATTTGTGCCTTCGTTGGTAGAAGCACAAGAAAAAATCAATGGCGTGCAGTTGGTGCCTAAGCACTGAACGCACATCACAAAAGCATTCACACATTCAAAGGAAAACATCATGTCCAACACACAAGACCGCTTGGCCGGTAAAACAGCCCTCGTCACCGCCGCTGGTCAAGGCATTGGTCGCGCTACCGCGTTGGCGTTTGCGCGTGAAGGTGCCAAAGTCATTGCCACTGACATCAACGCCGCTGCACTTGAGTCTTTGCAAAAAGAATGTGGTTGCACCGTCGATGTGCTCGATGTGCTGAACCCCGACGCCATCAAAGCCGCTCACGCCAAACATGGTGAGATTGATGTGCTCTTCAACGGCGCAGGTTTCGTGCACGCCGGCAGTGTGCTCGACTGCACCGAAGAAGAATGGGACTTCGCCTTCAACCTCAATGTGCGTTCGCAGTTCCGCATGATCAAAACTTTCTTGCCTGGCATGTTGAAAAAAGGCAAAGCCTCCATCATCAATGTGGCGTCGGTCGCGGGCAGCATCAAAGGGGCACCCAATCGTTTTGTGTATGGCGCGACCAAAGCTGCCATCATCGGTTTGACCAAAGCCGTGGCGCAAGATGTCATCACCACCGGTGTGCGTTGCAACGCGATTTGCCCCGGCACGGTCGAGTCACCCTCGTTGCGTGACCGCATTGCCGCGCAAGCCAAAGCTAACAATCAAACCATCGAACAAGTGGAAGCCGCCTTTGTGGCGCGTCAACCCATGGGCCGCGTGGGTCGCGTCGAAGAAATCGCCGCACTCGCGGTGTATTTGGCCAGCGACGAATCGAGCTTCACAACCGGCACATCGCAAATCATCGATGGTGGTTGGTCGAATTGATGCGCAAAAGAATTGATGCACACGTCGCTTTGCATGAGTGCCGATACCACCGGTGAGTGCAAAGTTGACACCATGTGTGTGCATCGCGTGACGCACCACCGTTTTTCTAAATGAGGTTTTCATGTCAACACCCGCTGCCAACACTACACCCGTGATTCGCATCCACCCACAAGACAATGTGGTCATCGCGCGTCGACAACTGTTAGGCGGCGCGGTGTTGGCAGACGAAGGCGTGACCGTGGCGGGCTTGGTGCCCCCTGGTCACAAAGTGGCCACGCGAAACATTGCGATGGGTGAACCTGTGCGCCGTTATGACCAAATCATTGGCATGGCCACCAAAGCGATAGCCGCTGGCGAACATGTGCACACCCACAATTTGGCCTTCAGCGACTTTGCGCGTGAACACGCACCCGGTGCTGCCGCACAACCCACGCAATATGTTCAAACGCCAGCCACCTTTCAAGGCATTGTGCGTGCCGATGGTCGCGTGGCCACACGCAACTACATTGGCATTCTCACCTCAGTGAATTGCTCGGCCACAGCTGCGCGCGCGATTGCTGATTTCTTTCGCCGCGACATTCGCCCCGAAGCTTTGGCCGACTTTCCGAATGTCGATGGCGTGGTCGCGTTGACGCACAGCATGGGGTGTGCCACTGCGAGCGACGGCGAAGAGTTGCAAGTGCTCAGACGCACCTTGGGTGGTTATGCCAAACACGCCAACTTTTATGCGGTGCTGGTGGTGGGCTTGGGTTGCGAGACCAACCAAATACAAGGCTTGGTCGATCAAGAAGGTTTGCAAGAAGGCGTCAAGTTCGTCACCTTCAACATTCAAGAAACAGGTGGCACCACCAAGACGGTGCAAAAAGGCATCAAACTCATTCAAGCGTTGTTGCCCGAGGCCAACCAAGTGCAACGCGTGGCTGTGCCAGTGAAGCACCTCACCGTCGGTTTGCAATGCGGTGGCAGCGATGGTTACTCAGGCATCAGTGCCAACCCCGCACTCGGTGCAGCCGTCGATTTGTTGGTGCAACACGGTGGTGCAGCCATTCTTTCTGAAACACCTGAAATTTATGGCGGTGAACATTTGCTCACACGCCGTGCGGTCAGTTATGAAGTGGCAGACAAATTGTTGAAACGCATTGCATGGTGGGAGGCCTACACCAAGCGCAACCACATGCAAATGGATAACAACCCCTCTGCAGGCAACAAAGCGGGTGGCCTGACCACCATCTTAGAAAAAAGCTTGGGTGCTATTGCGAAAAGCGGCACCACCAATTTGGTCGATGTGGTGGAGTTTGCGCAGCCCGTCACCGCACGCGGTTTTGTGTACATGGACACACCGGGCTATGACCCCGTGTCAGCCACCGGCCAAGTCGCAGGCGGTGCCAATTTGATTTGCTTCACCACGGGGCGAGGCTCAGCGTACGGTTGCGCTCCCAGCCCCTCGCTCAAGCTCGCCACCAACACCGCGTTGTGGCAACGCCAAGAAGACGACATGGACATCAACTGCGGTGGCGTGGTCGACGGCACAGAAACCGTGCAACAAGCCGGTGAACGCATTTTCCAAATGATCATCGACACGGCCTCGGGCCAACGCACCAAAAGCGAATTGCACGGCTACGGTCAAAACGAATTTGTGCCTTGGCAATTGGGCGCGGTGATGTGAGGGCAAAGAATGCTCAGGTTTGTCAGCCCCTGCAAGCCTCAGCTTCTAAAATGCAAGTTTATTTAACCCAAACTCGCATTCCCCATGAACGTCATTCGCTTCTCTGATTTGTGTGCCAGCGGCAAAGTGCGCGGCCAACGTGTTTTCATCCGTGCTGATTTGAATGTCCCACAAGACGACCACGGCGCGATCACCGAAGACACGCGCATCCGTGCCTCTGTGCCTTGCATTCAAATGGCGCTCGACGCCGGTGCGGCTGTCATGGTCACCAGCCATTTGGGTCGCCCCAGCGAAGGCGAATTCAAACCCGAAGATTCATTGGCACCCGTGGCCAAGCGTTTGGGTGAATTGATGGGGCGTGAGGTGCCCTTGGTGTCTCACTGGGTGAGCACAGATAGCAGCACAGGCGCTGCGGGTGTTCAAGTGCAACCCGGCCAAGTCGTGTTGCTCGAAAACTGCCGCGTCAACAAAGGCGAGAAAAAAAACAACGAAGAACTCGCACGCAAAATGGCCGCCTTGTGCGACATCTTTGTGCACGATGCATTTGGCACCGCGCACCGTGCCGAGGGCACCACCTATGGCATTGCACAGTTTGCGCCCATCGCTTGCGCGGGCCCATTGTTGGCCGCAGAAATTGACGCCATCACCCAAGCCTTGGCCAACCCCAAACGCCCCTTGGCCGCCATCGTGGCGGGCAGCAAAGTCAGCACCAAACTCACCATTTTGAAGAGCCTGGCCAACAATGTGGACCAACTCATTGTGGGTGGCGGCATTGCCAACACCTTCATGTTGGCTGCCGGTTTGAAAATCGGCAAGAGCTTGGCAGAGCCTGATTTGTTAGACGAAGCCAAAGCTGTCATCGCCGCCATGAAAGCGCGCGGTGCAGAAGTGCCTATTCCCACCGATGTCGTGTGCGCCAAAACATTTGCCGCCGATGCTGTGGCCACCATCAAAAAAGCCACCGACGTGGCTGATGATGATTTGATCTTAGACATCGGCCCCGAAACCGCCGCCAAACTCGCTACGCAACTTAAAGCCGCAGGCACCATCGTGTGGAACGGCCCTGTGGGCGTGTTCGAATTTGCCGCGTTTGAAAACGGCACCAAAGTCATCGCGCACGCCATTGCAGAATCGAGCGCCTTCAGCATCGCAGGTGGCGGCGACACCTTGGCCGCCATTGCCAAATACGGCATTGAAAAACAAGTGGGCTACATCTCCACCGGTGGTGGCGCTTTCTTGGAAGTGTTAGAAGGAAAGACGCTGCCCGCGTTTGAGATTTTGACCAAGCGTGCGGCGGGTTAATTGCCACAAGCACCAACGTTAAAAATCACACACAAACAAAAAGCCCCGCGACTTTCATCGCAGGGCTTTTTTATTCGCCAGCAAAACGCCTTTCCAGCGTTTCACTTTTTCAAACCACCATCAGGCTGCCAAACGCTTTTCCAAAGCCGCTTTGGTTTGTGTCATTTCAGCTGGCAAGTGATACGCCAGTTGTGTGAACAACTCTTCGTGCAGCTTCAACTCGGCCACCCAAGCGGCTTTGTCGATGCTGGTCACGGTTTTGAATTGTTCGGCTGAAAAATCCAAACCGGTCCAGTTGAGTTCTTCGTAAGAAGGGCTCACACCAAACACGTTTTCATTGCCTTTGGCCGAACCTTCAATGCGGTCGATCATCCACTTCAACACGCGCATGTTTTCGCCGTAACCGGGCCACACAAATTTGCCGTCTTCGCCTTTGCGAAACCAGTTGGTGGTGTAAATCTTGGGCAACTTGGCGCCTGCTTTTTGCAGCTTGGCGCCCATGTCCAACCAGTGTTGGAAATAGTCGCTCATGTTGTAGCCCATGAAAGGCAACATCGCGAAGGGGTCACGGCGCACCACGCCTTGTTGACCTGCGGCGGCAGCGGTGGTTTCAGAGCCCATGGTCGCGGCCATGTAAACGCCTTCGGTCCAGTTGCGTGCTTCGGTTACCAAAGGCACGGTGGTGGAGCGACGGCCGCCGAAGATGAATGCATCAATCGCCACACCGTTGGCATCGTCCCACTGGTGGTCGAGCGCGGGGTTGTTGGTTGCGGCAACAGTAAAGCGTGCGTTGGGGTGAGCCGCTTTGGCGCCTGTTTCTTTGGCGATTTGCGGTGTCCAGTCTTTGCCTTGCCAGTCGATCAAATGATCGGGCAGGGTGCCAGTGTCTTTTTCCATGCCTTCCCACCACACATCACCGTCGTCGGTCAATGCCACATTGGTGAAGATCACGTTTTTGTCCAAGCTGGCCATGCAGTTGGGGTTGGTGTGGAAGTTGGTGCCAGGGGCTACACCAAAGTAACCTGCTTCGGGGTTGATCGCATAGAGCTTGCCGTCAGAGTGTGGCTTGATCCAAGCAATGTCGTCACCGATGGTGGTGACTTTCCAACCTTCAAAACCAGCAGGTGGCACCAACATCGAGAAGTTGGTTTTGCCGCACGCACTTGGGAAGGCTGCTGCCACATGGTATTTTTTGCCTTGCGGATTGGTCACGCCCAAGATGAGCATGTGTTCTGCCAACCAACCTTGATCACGGCCCATGTTCGAAGCAATGCGTAAGGCAAAACATTTCTTGCCCAACAAAGCGTTGCCACCATAGCCAGAACCGTACGACCAAATTTCGCGTGTCTCAGGGTAGTGCACGATGTATTTGGTTTTGTTGCAAGGCCAAGACACATCTTTTTGACCGGTTTGCAAAGGTGCGCCCACAGTGTGCACGCAAGGCACAAAAGCGCCATCGGTGCCAATCACGTCGTACACCGCTTTGCCCATGCGGGTCATGATTTTTTGGTTCACTGCCACATAGGCGCTGTCAGACAACTCTATGCCCACATGCGCAATGTGTGAGCCCATGGGGCCCATGCTGAAAGGCACCACATACATGGTGCGACCTTTCATGCAACCATCAAATAAGGGTTGCAAGGTGGCACGCATTTCTGCGGGGGCCATCCAGTTGTTGGTGGGGCCAGCGTTTTCTTTTTTCTCTGAACAAATGTAGGTGCGGTCTTCCACACGTGCCACATCAGATGGGTCAGACCAGGCGAGGAAAGAGTTGGGGCGCTTGGCAGGGTTGAGTTTTTTGAAGGTGCCTGCGTCCACCAATTGTTGGCACAAGCGGTTGTACTCTTCTTCGCTGCCGTCACACCAATACACGGTGTCAGGCTTGCACAAAGCGGCCATCTCGCTCACCCAAGCGATCAGCTTGGGGTTTTTCACATACGCGGGTGCGTTAACGTTCATCGAAAGCTCCTAAGTCAAAAAATTGAGGGCAGGGGTCTGACCGTTCAACTTGTGCAAACGCCTAACCTCAATCCATTGCGACCCTGTGACATCGGGCCAGCAAGCGGTCGGCTATTTTAAGAATTCAACCCCTTACGCAAGCTTGCAATCAGGCATTTTTATTGGGGCAAATGCAGCCTAAAGTGCGCAAAAAATGGTTTTAATGCCCTTTTTGCGGGCGGCGTGTCGCTTAGGTGAACGAAAACGGTGCGCTGGGCAACGGGTGCTGGCGACTAGGCGGGCGTTTGCGATCCCAGCTTGATCACCCGCAAAACCTCATCCCCATAAGCCTCGCGTTTTTTCACGCCAATGCCTGCGATGTCTTGCAAGCTTTGCACATCGTGTGGCGCGGCCTGTGCGATGGCCGCGAGTGTGGCGTCGTGAAAAATCACATACGCGGGCAAGTTGTGCGACTTGGCCACTTCAGAGCGCCATGCTTTGAGTGCCGCATAGCGCGCCTGTCCGGCGGCATCTAGCTCGATCGGTGCGGGTTTGATGGCGCCACCTGCTTTGCCGGTGCTGCCTCGTTTGTTTGACTTGTCCGCAGGCAGGGTGACAGACGCACGCAAGCGAATGCTCACCTCACCTTTGAGCACCGCGCGCGAAGCGTCGGTCAAGTAAAGCGTGCTGTAGGGGTGAGCTTCCACTCCCAGGGCACCAATGGCAATCAGCTGGCGCAACACGCCACGCAACTGCGTTTCTGAAAATGTTTTGCCAATGCCAAAGGTGCTCAAGGTTTGGTGGCCGTACTGTTTTGTTTTTTCGGTTTCTTTGCCACGCAAGATGTCCATCAAATGGCCTGAGCCAAACGACACGCCACTCATTTGTTGCACACGGTAAATGGTGGACAACAGCATGCGCGCGGCTTCGGTGCCGTCCCATATTTGGGGCGGGTTCAAACAGTTGTCGCAACTCTGGCAAGAGTAACGTGCCCCCACGCTCGGCGCTTCGCGTCCTCGCTGCCCCCCGAGGGGGCTCGGCCCGCCTTGAGGCGGCTCGGCGTCTGGCCGTTGTGCCCCCGCACTCGGCACTCCCACGCTCGGCGCATAAGTCTCACCAAAATAACTCAACAACCTCACACGCCGACAGTCGGTGGCTTCGGCGAGTGCCAGCAATGCATCGAGTTTGCCGCGCATGACTTGTTTGAAATCGTCGGTCGCAGGGCTTTCGTCGATCATGCGGCGTTGGTTCACCACATCTTGCAAGCCATAGGCCATCCATGCGTGAGCGGCTTGCCCATCTCGCCCTGCGCGTCCGGTTTCTTGGTAATAGCCTTCGATGTTTTTGGGCATGTCGATGTGCGCCACAAAACGCACATCCGGTTTGTCAATGCCCATGCCAAACGCAATGGTGGCCACCATCACCACGCCTTCTTCGCGCAAGAAACGGTTTTGGTTGTGTTGTCTCACCTTGGCATCTAAGCCTGCGTGATAGGGCATGGCGTCAATGCCTGCTTCGCACAAAGTTTGCGCCACTTCTTCCACACGCCGGCGTGACTGACAGTACACGATGCCGCTGTCTTGCCAATCGGGACCGCTGTGTTCGCGTTCGATGAAACGCAACAACTGCAGCGTGGCATCTTTCTTTTCCACAATCGTGTAGCGGATGTTGGGCCGGTCAAAACTGCTGACAAATTGCCGCGCGTTTTCTAGCTGCAAGCGCTCAACAATGTCAGCGCGTGTGAGGTCATCGGCTGTCGCGGTGAGCGCTATGCGTGGTACACCTGCATAACGTTCGTGCAACACCGTGAGACCGCGGTACTCAGGGCGAAAGTCATGGCCCCATTGGCTCACACAATGCGCTTCGTCAATCGCAAACAAACTCAAGCGCCCTTGCGCATGCAGCATGTCGAGTTGCGCCAAAAAACGCGGTGTGGTCAAACGCTCAGGCGCGGCATACAAGAGCGTGGTCTCGCCACGGCGCAAGCGTTGTTCCACAGCATTGGCTTCTTCGCCCGTCAAACTCGAATTTAAAAAATCGGCTTGCACACCGGCTTCGTGCAAAGCACCCACTTGGTCATGCATGAGTGCAATCAATGGCGAGACCACCACCGTCACGCCGTGTCCTGCGCGTTGACGCGCAATCGCTGGCACTTGGTAGCACAACGATTTGCCGCCGCCCGTGGGCATCAGCACCAAGGCGTCACCACCGCCACAGACATGCTCAACAATGTCTTGCTGCGCACCTCTGAAAGCGTTGTAACCAAACACCTCGCGCAAGATGTGGCGCGGGTTGGTGTCCATCACATCGGCTACATCTGTTCCCACGGCAACCCATCAAAGCGCCAACCGTTCACGCTCGAGCGATGAAATTTGGCATCTAAATCACCTTCAAAACCGTGCAACACATTGACCACATCGGTGAAACCCGCCGCTTCGAGCGCATGGCCCGCATCGACAGAGCGCTGACCACTGCGACACAGCAACACAACAGTTTTGTTTTTGCTGCCCACCTCGTTTTCAATGACCGCACAAAAATCAGCCACATTGGGCGTGAATTCGGGGTACTCATACCAAGGCACATTGATCGCGCCGGGTGGACGGCCCACATACATCGACTCAATTTCCATTCGGATGTCGATCATCACAACCGCAGGATCGGCTTGCATCAGGGCCCAAGTTTGAGTGGGTAATAAATGTCGCATGGGGCATGATTGTCGCTGTTCTTACAATCACCCCTTATGACCCAGACTTACACCCGCGCACAGCAGCTCCCTGCAATTTTGTCCAAACGCATTGCCATCCTCGATGGCGCGATGGGCACCATGATCCAGCGCTTCAAATTGAACGAAGCGCAATACCGTGGCGAAGGCTACACAGGCCCCGGCACGCAAGGCGACCGTTTTAAGGACTTTCACAAAGATGTGAAAGGCAACAACGAGTTGCTCAGTCTCACGCGTCCCGATGTCATTCTTGACATTCACGAAAAATATTTGGCAGCGGGTGCAGATTTGATCGAGACCAACACCTTTGGTGCCACCACCATTGCCCAAGCCGATTACGACATGGCTGACTTGGCGCGTGAAATGAATTTGGCATCTGCCAAACTCGCGCGCGCAGCCTGCGACAAATTCAGCACACCTGACAAGCCCCGCTTTGTGGCGGGCGCTGTGGGCCCCACGCCCAAAACCGCCAGCATCAGCCCCGATGTGAACGACCCCGGCGCGCGAAATGTCAATTTCGAAGAACTGCGGGCGGCGTATTACGAACAAGTGCAAGCCTTGGTCGAAGGTGGCTCAGATGTGTTGTTGGTCGAAACCATTTTTGACACGCTCAACGCCAAAGCCGCGTTGTTTGCCATCGAAGAATATTTCGACAACAGCGGTGAACGTTTGCCCCTCATCATCAGTGGCACCGTGACCGATGCCTCGGGCCGCATTTTGAGTGGCCAAACCGTGACTGCGTTTTGGCACAGTGTGCGCCACGCCCAACCCTTGGCGATTGGTTTGAACTGCGCCTTGGGTGCAACCTTGATGCGCCCCTACATTCAAGAGCTCAACCGCGTGGCCACCGACACCTTCATCAGTTGCTACCCCAACGCGGGCTTGCCCAACCCCATGAGCGACACTGGCTTTGACGAAACACCCGATGTCACCAGCCGTTTGGTGCACGAATTTGCCGCCGAAGGTTTGGTCAACATCGTGGGTGGTTGCTGTGGCACCACGCCCGAGCACATTGCCGCCATCGGTGCTGCAGTGTCTGATGAAAAAGCCCGCGCGTTGAGTGCTGGGCCTTTCTATCGCGAAGCAGCTTAAACACCTTCAACGCACATTGCACAACATGACGCAACCGCTTCACACCCTGAGCGCATGCGAAGCCGCCGAGCGTTTGGCGCAACGCAGTTTGTGCGCTGAAGATTTGGTGCGCGCGTGTTTAGAACACATCGACGCACGCGAACCCGAGGTGCAAGCGTGGCAGTATTTGGCAAGAGAAGCCGCAATACAGCGAGCCAAACAACTCGACGCGGGTTCGCACCAAGGCGCCTTGCACGGCTTGCCCATTGGCGTGAAAGATTTGTTGGCCACAGCTGATATGCCCACCGGTTATGGCTCAGCCATTTACCAACACCACACACCTGCGTCAGATGCCGCATGCGTGGCTGTTGCACGCCGACAAGGTGCGGTGGTGATGGGCAAAACCGTCACCACAGAGTTCGCCACTTTTCAACCCAACCAAACGCGCAACCCACTCAACCTCGCGCACACACCCGGTGGTTCATCGTCAGGTTCGGCCGCTGCAGTGGCGGACCACATGGTGCCCTTGGCCTTGGGCACACAAACCGCGGGCTCGCTCATTCGCCCTGCCTCGTATTGCGGCATCGTGGCCTACAAACCCAGCATGGGCTTGATCTCACGCGCAGGTGCCAAACCGTTGTCAGACACGCTCGATGTGGTGGGCACTTTGGCGCGTAATGTGCCCGATGCGGCGATGTTTGCCGCAGCCTTGAGTGGCCGCCAAGATCTGCGTGTGAAGCCAGTGCAAGAACACCTCTCGCACCGCTTGCGTGTGGGTGTGTGTCGCACCTATGAGTGGGACCAGGCTGAAATTGAATCGCAAAATGCGTTGTTGCAAGCCGTGCAAGTGTTGCAAAGTTCTAGCGATGTAGAGGTGTGTGACATCACGCTGCCCGCTGATTTTCAACACTTGGTGCAAGCGCAAACGCAGGTGCAATTGTTTGAGCAAGCGCACAACTTGGCACACGAACACATCGTGCACTACGCGCAACTCAGCCCGCGCTTGCAAGGTATTTTGAACAGCGGCAAAGCCATCACACATGCGCAATACGATGCCGCGTTGCAACACATCGCACATTGTCGCGCGCAACTGCCACAGGTGTTTGCGAATGTCGATGTGTTGCTCACTCTGAGCGCACAAGGCAGCGCACCGATTGGCCTAGACAACACAGGCGACCCCTTGTTTTGCCGTATTTGGACGGCGTTGCACACACCGAGTGTGAATGTGCCTGCGGGCACAAATGGTTCATCACAAAGCGGTTTGCCCATTGGCTTGCAAGTGGTGGGCTTGCCAATGCACGATGCCTTGGTGTTGTCTGCGGCGCATGCGTTGCAGCAACATTTCATCGCTTAAAATACGCGCTGCACCCAAGGAGCGTTGCAGCTTCGCCATCACTCACACTGTGAACCGCGCGAAGTCAGGCTTGGGGCATGACGCTTGCAACGACGCTCACCTGAACCCATCCACAGGTGAGATTTTTAAATGAATTCAGTTGCAGTCCCTCCCATGAAGTTGTCTGGCTTGGAGCCCGTCAGCATTGGCGAAGGCAGTTTGTTTGTCAATGTGGGCGAGCGCACCAATGTCACCGGCTCGAAAGCGTTTGCGCGCATGATTTTGAATGGTGAGTTTGAACAAGCCTTGGCCGTCGCGCGTCAACAAGTTGAAAACGGTGCGCAAGTGATCGATGTCAACATGGACGAAGCCATGTTGGACAGCCAAGCCGCCATGGTGCGCTTTTTGAATTTGATGGCCGGTGAACCCGATATCGCACGCGTGCCAGTGATGGTCGACTCATCGAAGTGGTCGGTCATCGAAGCGGGTTTGCGTTGCATTCAAGGCAAGGGCATTGTCAACTCGATCAGCATGAAAGAAGGCTTGGACGAGTTCAAGCGTCAAGCCACTTTGGTCAAGCGCTACGGTGCTGCTGCGGTGGTGATGGCGTTTGACGAAAAAGGCCAAGCCGACACTTTTGCGCGCAAGATCGAAATTTGCGAACGCGCCTATCGCGTGTTGGTCGATGAAGTGGGCTTTCCCCCCGAAGACATCATTTTTGACCCCAACATTTTTGCGATTGCCACCGGCATTGAAGAGCACGACAACTACGCAGTCGATTTCATCGAAGCCACCCGTTGGATCAAACAAAACTTGCCTGGCGCCAAAGTCAGCGGCGGTGTGTCCAATGTGTCGTTCAGCTTCCGTGGCAACGACCCCGTGCGTGAAGCCATCCACACCGTGTTTTTGTACCACGCCATCAAAGCGGGCATGGACATGGGCATTGTCAACGCGGGCATGGTGGGCGTGTATGACGACTTAGAACCCACACTGCGCGAACGCGTCGAAGACGTGGTGCTCAACCGCACACCGCAATACAAAGAAGGCGAAGCACACCTCACCCCTGGTGAGCGTTTGATTGAAGTGGCTGAGAGTGCCAAAGGCGCGGCCAAAGACGACAGCCAAAAACTCGCTTGGCGTGGCACACCCGATGCACCCGTGAGCGTGGCGCAACGTTTGAGCCATGCGTTGGTGCACGGCATCACCGAGTTCATCACTGAAGACACCGAAGAAGCCTATCGCGGCATCTTGGCCAAAGGCGGTCGCCCTTTGCATGTGATCGAAGGCCCGCTGATGGATGGCATGAATGTGGTCGGCGATTTGTTTGGCCAAGGCAAGATGTTCTTGCCCCAAGTGGTGAAGTCTGCGCGCGTGATGAAACAAGCGGTGGCGCACTTGGTGCCTTACATCGAAGAAGAAAAACGCTTGCAAGCCGCAGCGGGTGAAGATGTCAAAGCCAAAGGCAAGATCGTGATCGCCACCGTCAAAGGTGATGTGCACGACATTGGCAAAAACATCGTCACCGTGGTGTTGCAATGCAATAACTTCGAAGTGGTCAACATGGGCGTGATGGTGCCGTGCCACGAAATTTTGGCCAAAGCCAAAGAAGAAAAAGCCGACATCATTGGTTTGTCAGGCCTCATTACACCGTCGCTGGAAGAAATGCAATATGTGGCCGGCGAAATGCAAAAAGACGACTACTTCCGCAGCCGCAAAACACCGTTGATGATTGGTGGCGCCACCACCAGTCGCGTGCACACCGCTGTGAAAATTGCGCCGAATTACGAAGGCCCTATCGTGTATGTGCCCGACGCCTCGCGCAGCGTGAGCGTGGCGCAAGGTTTGCTGTCAGAGCAAGCGGCCAAATACATTGCTGAGTTGAACGCTGACTACGCCAAAGTGCGCGAACAACACGCCAACAAAAAACAAACGCCATTGGTCACATTGCAAGAAGCGCGTGCCAACGCCGCCAAAGTCAGCTTTGACAACTACACGCCTGCCAAACCCAAATTCATTGGCCGCCGTGTGTTCAAAAACTTCGACCTGGCTGAACTCGAAAAATACATCGACTGGGGTCCGTTCTTCCAAACTTGGGATTTGGCAGGCCCTTTCCCCGCCATCTTGAACGACGAGGTGGTCGGTGTGGAAGCCAAAAAAGTGTTTGCCGATGGCCAAGCTATGTTGAAAAAAATCATCGAAGGCCGCTGGCTCACGGCCAACGCTGTGGTCGGTTTGTTTCCCGCACAACGTGTGGGCGACGACATCGTGCTGTATGCCGATGAAACGCGTCAACAGCAAGTCATGACATGGCATGGTTTGCGTCAACAAACGGTCAAGCCCTCGCGAGACAACATACAAAACCCCAACCGTTGTTTGTCAGACTATGTGGCTGATCAAACACAAGCCGCTGACTATGTGGGTTTGTTTGCGGTCACCACGGGCATTGGCAGCGAGAAACAAGAAAAGCGTTTTGTTGACGCGCATGACGACTACTCGGCCATTTTGTTCAAAGCACTGGCCGACCGTTTGGCCGAAGCCTTTGCCGAGTGCATGCACCATCGCGTGCGCACCGACTTGTGGGGCTACGCTGCCAACGAAGCCTTGAGCAACGAAGAACTGATTCAAGAAAAATACCAAGGCATTCGCCCCGCACCCGGTTACCCAGCTTGCCCAGACCACAGCGCCAAGCTCGCGATGTTTGATGTCTTGCAGTGCGATGACATCGGCATGGGTCTGACCAGCAGCTTGGCCATGACACCCGCTGCCAGCGTGAGTGGTTTTTATTTGGCACACCCCGAAGCCCAATACTTCAATGTGGGCCGCATTGGCGAAGACCAAGTACAAGACTTGGCACAACGCCAAGGGGTGGCGCAAAAAGAGTTAGAGCGATTGCTGGCGCCGAATTTGTGACGCAGGTTCTAGCAAAGACCGGTTAATCAGCATTTGCTGCGGCGCTAAACCTTTTTGTAGCCAAGCCAGCCATTCGTTAGCCAAAGCCGTTGGCAGCGTTAAGCCATCGGCACACGCAATGTTGGGGGGGCGAAGTTCGCACAAAACCTCATTGCTTGACTCAGGGCTTGGATGCCGAAGCTGCAATAGAAATTTTTGTGCTTGCGTGAGGTCATGCCTTTCAGACGCAGAAAGGTGGCCCAAACGTGAATCGCCACCCTCTGCCGAGCGTCGTAAGCGCCTTGCAAACACCCCACCCTCGTACGTCCGGCGTACTTCTTGGCCTTCAGGCGAAGGCGCATCATCCTTGGCAACGATATCTTTGGTGCCATCGCTCTCCAAACTCGACTGAGCAGGCAACCTGACCGGTTCAGGATTTGTCGTTTCAGTGCGGCCGGCGCTGGGGGTTGCTTGTGAAACCAGAAAAGTGGTAACGCGATCAGATCTTTGGTTGACCTTTTGTAATGTCGATCCGCGCTCAAAAAGAACCCACAAGACAAGGATATGGAATCCTAAAGAAAACAAAAAAATAAAGAATGAATATTTTTTAGGGATATTCATTTTTTGGCTTCTTCGGGTTATCGATCAATGCTTGACTAAGACAAAGGGAGATTTCTTTGATTATCAAATAAACAATAGTATCGTCGAGCCAATGCAAGGAGTTGTTATGAAATTTATCAGTATTTTTATTTTGATGTGTTTTGGGTTGTGCGCGTGTGGCGGCGGTGGCGGCGGTGCTTCTGGTGGCAGCACCATCAAGGCGGCAGATTACACATTGCCGACTGCCGTGCCAAGCGTACCCGATCAAGCTGCAAAACAGTAACCTCAGGAATATCAACATGAAACTCAGTCAAAAAATCCTTGCGACATCATTTGTACTTTCTGCCGTTCAGCTGTCGGCCCTAGCAGATGTTCCGTCTACATCTGCATATAAAACAGATGCACGCTTTTCATACAACAAAGACTCTTCTGCCGATGCGTTGCAGATCATCGGAATTGTTGCTTGCTATGTGCGCAACATGGCCCCGGAAAAAGCCTTTGCACAAATTGGCTCTGAACCTTATGTTGCCATGGTGGATGTCAACAAGTGCGAGTCCGATAAAAAACAAACAGACTCTGGCTCTGGTGCAACGGTAGAAACCAAACGGTATGACAGCGCAGTCGTGAAATCTACCGTTAATGCGGATGGCGTGTTGGAATCAAAAATTTGGATTTCTGGCAAAGAAGAAGATGGCAGCACCGTAAAAACTTGGGTGTCTGCCAAGATCGCTGGCGGCCCCGCCAAAAAACCACCTTTTGGTGAATGGGAAGTCAATTGGTGCGATGACTACGACGCAGCAACCAATACCTGCGCCATGAAAGGGCACGCACGTGTTGATGCACAAGGTAGCCGTGCCTATCACCACGACAAAAACAGCAACTACGAAAGCGAAGGTGCTGTGGTTGGTTCCGTCTCCGCCGATGAAACCACGGGCGGGGGTAGGTATTTCAAAATCGAAAAAGATGGCAACGGGGTACTGCGACGCAGTCCATCGGGCTTTTATGGTTTCGCGCCTGGGCTCATGTATTCAAACCTGACAAATAACATAACCAATCAAACCAACGAGCTTTGTTTGGTGCCAGATTCAACCGCAGCCGGTGCCAAAGTGTCTACATGGGAAACATGGCTTTACGACAAAACCACGGGTGAGCGCTACGATGTCAATTCAGGCTTCAGTTTGCGTGACAGCAACAACGACTGGGGTTGGGCAGGCTATTGGGGTGTTAATGTTGGCAAGCGAAATGTCACCAACGGTGAAACTCTCAAGCGCGTCAATCAGACTGACCAAGTGATTGGGACTTACACCGCGGTGGTCGCAAAAGGCAAGCTCAGAAAAATAACGGTCTCTACCGGCAACCTCAACTCGCTGGCAGACTTGACACTGAGAGGTAGCGCGCCTAAATCAGTGTTGGGCATTGGAGATTCGAACACATGGGTCAGCATTACTTTCAAGTGGGATAAAACAAATGAAAAATTTGTGATTTCTACTTGGGACAATTGCAGCAACGGAACTTGTACCACCACCAGTTTGCAAACACCCGTGCAAATCAGCTTGGCCACCTTGACGGGTGATCCTGCGTCTGTTCCCGGCGGTTTGAATCAGAACAATTTATGGACTTGGCAAGAGGGTACAAACAGCAACTACAACATTATTTTGGCTGAATGGCGAGAAACCAATGGTTCATGGTCTCGCGTGCGATACACCAATCCGGTTGACGTGATTGTGAAAAGCCGCAATGAAGTTGTTGTTACGCCTGGTGATTCGACCGCCAGCGTGCCCAGCAACTTGTATTGTGTGGGCAATTGCGTAGACAGCAATATCACCCAAGTCAACAACTCATCAGTCAAACAAGCAGATGTGAAAGGGCCATATGTTTGGAGTGGCAGCGACGGCAGTTTGAAATACAACAACAGCAACATTGACTTCACGGCGTCTACAAACAAATCTAGCTTTTGGTCTGGCGTACTCGTTGCGCAGCAAGACTTGAGCAGCCTAGCTTGCCAAACATGGGACTCTGCTACCAATCGAAATGTGGCGGCATATTGCGAGTGGAATGCTGATAAAAACTTGACCACCTACTACCGCTGGGAGTCAGGTCCAAACTCATGGAACACCTTTACCGGTGTTAGAGGCTCAGATGGCAATCTTGTGAAATTTGATCCGCCTCTCAATGTGACATATGATGTGCCTGCAAACGACACATCAGCGGGTGCTTATGCTGGAAAAACTGCAGCATTCCAATACCCCGGTGGTGGTCGTTTGTGGGTGCCTGGCTATTGTTTTGATACAGATACATTGGCTCGTAAACAGTGTGACAGCAACACCGAATGGGCTAACGAGTTCACCATTCCTTTCAGTGAAACTGTAGGCGTTGTCAAAGCACCAAGCCAAAACAACAAAGAGTATTTGGTCAAAACATTAAGGCAAGGTATTTTTTATCCACAGTCAGCAAGCTTGAATGATTGCAATACATTGAAAACAAGCGCACAAACTTATAGCAACAAAGTTTTGCCGACCGCTGCAGATTGGAAAAACCCAGCAGACCCTGCGTCAACCCTCTACATCGGAGCGTGGCAAGACCCCACAAAGCCACCTTTGATCATCGACGGTGAGTTACAGAAAGCAAATTAAAAATTGCTGAATGTGAAAAGGGCAGGCATTGCGTCTGCCCTTTTTCATTTGCGCCCCCACATCCTGCACCAAGTCACTCACAACATACTTTGTGAGATGACCCGCCGGTACTGCATCGCCTCAGCCACATGCGCCACTTGCACCAAATCGCTGTTGGCCAAATCAGCAATCGTGCGTGCCACACGCAAAGCGCGGTGTGTGCTGCGGCTCGACCAACCCAAACGCTGCGCTGCTTGCTGCACAAACGCATGTGTGTTGGCTTCTAAATGCAGATGCATCTCTAAGCCTTGCGCAGTGAGCAACTGATTGTTGCTGCCCTGTCGATCTAACGCCCGTGCATGAGCTGAAAGACAACGCGCACGCACCACAGCCGTTGATTCGCTCGCGCCACTTTGCAACAACACCTCAGGCGACAAAGCAGGTACTTCCACTTGCAAATCAATGCGGTCTAACAACGGGCCGCTGAGTTTGCCTTGGTAGCGCGCAATTTGATCAGGTGTGCAGCGACAACTTTTGTGTGTGGCACCCAAGTACCCACAAGGGCAAGGGTTCATCGCGGCGATCAATTGAAACCGCGCTGGGTAATGCGCTTGCGTGGCCGCACGCGACAAGGTGATGTGCCCACACTCCAAAGGTTCACGTAAAGCTTCGAGTGCACGGCGCGGAAACTCTGGCAGCTCATCTAAAAACAACACACCCAAATGCGCCAAAGAAATTTCACCCGGTCGCGGTGGTGTACCTCCCCCCACCAAGGCCACCGATGTGGCCGTGTGATGCGGACTGCGCGTGGGCCGCTGCATCCATTGCGACAAAGTGAATCGCCCCGCCAAACTCGCCACCGCTGCAGTTTCCAAAGCTTCGTCGAGTTGCATGTCGGGCAACAAGGCGGCAAAGCGTTGCGCCAACATCGACTTGCCTGTGCCTGGGGGGCCAACTAATAATAAGGAGTGTCCACCGGCTGCTGCAATTTCGAGCGCGCGCCGTGGGGCCATTTGGCCTTTCACATCGGCCAAGTCGTTTGCATCACTCACAGGACCTTTGTTGCTCGCGTTCAATGGCGCACACAAACGCGACCAACCTTGTGCCTCTGCTGCGCTGAGTTGCGATGCCTCAAGTTGTTGTGCCATTGCATCTGAAGCGGGCAAAGCAAATTGCGCCACCACATCTTTCAAGTGCTGCGCGCGATACACCTCGGTGGTGGGCACCAAGGCGGCTTCTTCAGCACTGCCTGAGGGCAACACCAAGCGCGTGCGTTCACCCGCAGTGTGCAGCGCCAAACCCATGGCCAAGGCGCCGCGCACCGGTCTGAGTTCACCAGAGAGTGACAACTCGCCCGCAAATTCATACAAGGCCAGCGCGTGTTCATCTAACAAACCACTGGCCGCCAGGATGCCCAATGCGATGGGCAAATCAAAACGGCCTGAGTCCTTGGGCAAGTCGGCAGGCGCCAAATTCACCGTGATGCGTTTGTTGTTGGGAAAGTCAAAGCCGCTGTTTTGTATGGCGCAGCGCACGCGTTCGCGCGCTTCTTTCACTTCGGTGTCAGCCAGGCCCACCAAGGTAAAGCTGGGCAGCCCATTGGCCAAGTGCACCTCTACCGTGACAGGGGGCGCACGCAAGCCCAACAGGGCGCGACTGTGGATTAACGCAAGAGACATGAAGTTCACCAAGATAGGGCATGTAAGTCAAAGTAGTGCACCAAGTAAGTGCACGAAAATAACGAGGTAGTCACACTACTGCATCACTTTGGGTCGTTGTGGATGTTCTGAGCACGTTTTTACGCACTAGAGCGTTGGCATGGTCCCTGCTAAGTAGGTGTATCCCCTTATCTTTTTTCTATGGAGAAACAACATGAAATTCAAGTCCAAACTTTTGCTAGCCGTTATGGCTACTTCTTCGGCAGCGTTTGCCCAAACAGCACCTGCAGCACCTGAGTCAGCCATTGCCTACAACGTGGGTGTGGTGAGCGAATACCGTTATCGCGGTTTGGCTCAAACCAAAGGCGATCCAGCGTTGCAAGGCGGTGTGGACTACACCGGCGCCAATGGTTTTTATGCAGGTGCTTGGGCTTCTACCATCAAGTGGATCAAAGATTCAGGCACAACAACCGCTGGCGAAAGCACCAAAGGCCCCGTTGAGTTAGACCTCTACGCCGGTTATAAATTTGAAGCCGCTGGTTTGGGCTTTGATGTGGGTTACTTGCGTTATGAATACCTCAACAACACTTTGAGCAACAGCAAGACCAACAAAATGCAAAACGCCAACACCGATGAGGTGTACGGTGCCGCTACCTATGGTGTGACCACCCTGAAGTACTCACGTGCTTTCTCTAACCTGTTTGGCGCCCCTGACTCCAAGGGCAGCACATACTGGGACTTGAGCGCCACTTTTGACTTGGGCAATGGCTATTCATTTGTGCCCCATGCAGGTCACCAAAAAGTCGTCAGCAACGCTACCAGCTACACCGACGTCGCTTTGACTTTGAACAAAGATTTGGGTGATGGCTTGGCTGCCAGCGTGTCTGCCATCAGCACCAACGGCAAAGGCAAAGGTGATTTCGCGTCTTACTTAACCAAATACGACATTGCCAAAAACACAGTGGTCGTTGGCCTGAAATACAGCTTCTAAACCAAGCTAGTCGTCTTCTCTAGGAGCAACCATGAAACTAATCACCGCCATCATCAAACCCTTCAAGTTGGACGAGGTCCGCGAGGCCTTGTCTCAAATTGGGGTGCAAGGTATCACTGTCACAGAAGTCAAAGGCTTTGGCCGTCAGAAAGGGCATACCGAGTTGTATCGCGGTGCTGAGTACGTGGTTGACTTCTTGCCCAAGGTCAAGATCGAAGCTGCTGTTGACGCAGAGCATGTTGACCGTGCCATCGAAGCCATCGAAGGTGCTGCGCGCACCGGCAAGATTGGCGACGGCAAGATTTTTGTTTACGACCTCGAACAAGTGGTTCGTATCCGTACCGGTGAAACCGGCCCGGAAGCACTTTAAGAAAGAAGACCATCATGAAAAAACTGCTTGCCTCCCTCGCCCTCGGGTTTGGCCTGCTGCTTGGCGGCACGGCTGCCATGGCCCAAACCGCTCCCGCTGCTGCACCCGTTGCTGCTGCTAAAGCTGATGCTGCGCCTGCTGCAGCTGAAGCCGCTGCTCCTGTAGCAGTGCCCAACAAAGGCGATACCGCTTGGATGACGGTGTCTACCTTGCTCGTGATTTTGATGACCATTCCTGGCCTGGCCCTGTTCTACGGTGGCTTGGTGCGCAGCAAAAACATGTTGTCCGTGTTGATGCAAGTGTTCGTGGTCAGCTCACTCATTTATGTGCTGTGGGTGATTTACGGATACACCGTTGCGTTCTCAGGTGGCTCGCCGTTCTTTGGCGGCTTTGACAAGTTGTTCTTCAAAGGCATCACGCCTGACTCTGTGGCTGCCACATTCAGCAAGGGTGTTGTGATTCCTGAACTCTCGTTCGCAGCTTTCCAAGCCACATTCGCCGCCATCACTTGTACCTTGATCGTGGGTGCATTTGCTGAACGCGCACGTTTTTCGGCAGTGTTGTTGTTCTGCGTGTTGTGGTTCACTTTCAGCTACTTGCCGATTGCTCACATGGTTTGGTATTGGGACGGCCCAGACGCCATCACCAGCCCTGAAACCCTCGAGACCGTCACCGCAGCTGCGGGT
>JBEGOM010000003.1:0-150172 GCA_041181985.1 Pseudomonadota bacterium
CTGTCCTCGCTGGCCAAGTCGTGCTTGCGCACCCGCACGCGGGTGTTAAAGCCGGTGTCGGTCTCGATCGAACCGTCGCGAACCCCTTCTGACAGGGCCGCCAGTTCTTCGTCCGAGAGCAGGTTGGATTTCATGGAGGTTCAGTCTTAATTACTGCATCACAAATGAGGTGAAGAAGACGTCTTCAATGCCGCCAAATTCTTCGTACTTCATCAACATTTCGTTCATCACCACTTTGATCTTGGCAGCCAATTCCAAACGGAAATCGGGTTTGGCCAAATCAGCTTCGGTGGACTGACGCATGACATCCAAAATCGCAGAGCGAATGGCGAACTCGTGCTTCTTGACATTGTCAAACACACGGTTGTCGTAGTGCGTCATGATCGCAATTTGCACCACCATCACTTTTTTGCTGCCAGTGATGTTGGTCATGAACTCTTTGTCGATCTGCAAATAGGTGTTCTCGAAGCGAGTGGCCTCGGCTTCTTTCACCACTTTGCTAGGACCTTCTGGCGTTTCTTTGGCCTTTTCAGCCTCGTGCGCCAATTCGTCCACTTTCTCGTGTGCTGCGGCTTCGCTCTTCTTCTCAAAGAAACCTGAGAAATAAAGCGTGCCCAACATGACCGACAAAACCAAGACGATCACGGACAACACGATCACCAAGATCAGAAGAATCGGTTTCTTCTTTTTCGGTTCGACTTCGCCTTCTGCTGGGGCTTCTGGTGCTGCATCTGCCATGTTTTTCTCCTAGTGTTCAAATTGTCATGCGTCGTTTATGCGTAGAGATCAAGCAAGGACGCATTGGCCTTGTTAGAAGCGACACTGGTGGAGCCCACCGGTGCGTCGCCCTTGACTTGCAGGGTTGAATTGTCCCCAACTTGGGGCTGATTCGCTGAATTTCGAGAGCCGTTTTGTTGCGCATTGCCACCTTGTTGGCCGACATGCACTTGGCCCGCATGAATGCCAAAGTTTTCAAGTGCCTCGCGCAAACGCTGGCTGCTGTTTTGCAACATATCGCGTGTCAATGGGTTGTCGGCGCGAAACACCGCGTCTAACTTGCCATCTTTCATTTCGAGTTGAATTTCCACACCGCCTAAATGGGCGGGGCGCAGTCCAAATTTCATTTTCCATTCACCGTCGCTGAGTTGCTTGTGCATGCGCGCGGCCATTTCGGTGGCGAGCTTGTCACTCAACTGGTCGTACACCTCGGCCATGTGTGTGGCTGAGTTGACTTGTGCGCTGGTGGTGGGGGTGTTGTTGTTGGTCGCTTGGCGGTTCCATGCCTGTGCAAACGGTGCGTTGTCGCCAGTGCCAGTATGTTGTTGTTGGTCAGCGGGTTGGTCGTTGCCGCCAGCCTCGTTGAACTGTGCACTCAAGGTGCGGATGTCTTGTTCTTTCACTTCGCCTGTGAGCAAAGACAACACATCGAGTGTGCTGGGCACGTTGTTAGACGCGGTTAAGTTGCTGGCGCCCGCGACGGCTGCGGGCATGACAGTGATTTGAATTTGTTCGATAGAAGCCAAATCAGCGGCGCTCATTGGCGGCAACAAGGCACCGGGCAACGCTTGTGTGTCGGGCGCCAACAAGCTGGCGCTGCCGCTGGTGGCTTGCGCCAAAGCAGCGGTTTGTTGTGACATGTTCGCGTTCAGATCGTTCACCGCAGCGGCAACGGCGTTGGCCGATGACCCCATGGTTTGTTGATTCAATGTGGGCGATGCGCTGGCTTGCAAACCGGTTGTCATCACGCCTTGGGTCAGAGGTGTATTGGCGGCCAATGCAGCACGCATCGCATCACCACTGTCAGACAATTTGGCTGGGTTGCCACCGGCAATCAAGGTTTGAATGGCTGACTCGTCCAAGCCCATCGACTTGGCAAATGCGGCCAGGCTTTCATTGCTAGGCGCTTGTTTGGGGTCGGTGATGATTTGAATTTGTGGGCTCAGTGCAATGGTTTGCAAAGCCGGTTTGGCCTCGCTCGCGCTGGGCAACGCTGTGTCAACCGGTGCCACTGCGGGCGCCACAGGTGACATGGCTTGCAGCAAGGCGGCATCGATTTGTTCTTGGGCTGTCAACACCTTTTGCGGCGCGCGTGCTTTTTGTGTGCGTGACTGGGTGCCTTGGCTGTTGTTCTCTTGCTCGTTGGACGCTTGTTCCGCGGCAGCATTGCTGTCTTGGTTCTGTTGGCGGTTTTGCGCGCGTTTGGCGACGGCTTCATCACGCTGATTTGAATCAGCATTGCGATCGTCAGTTGCATCAGAACGTTTTTGTGTTTGATGGTTGCTAGCTTCTGCTGTGGCCGGCATTTGCGGCGCAGAAGCGGCAAAACTTTGCCGCTCCACTTGCGGCAAGCGTTCGAGCTGGCGCGACATGATTTGCGCGAAATCCAGCCCCAAACTGTTGCCCGCGTCCACGCGTGCACCCGCCGCCGGCCCTGCTGCAGGGCTGGTGGTGGGGCTCTTCGACGCGTTGGGCGCCGGTGGCATTTGAAGATAGCTTGACAGGTTCATGGTCGGTATAAAACTAGTTGGCCCACGAGTTAAGCAAAAACCGTGACAGGTCACATCTTGCCGTTTCTCATAGATGGCCCATCTGTGTCAGTTTCAGCTGGCATGTTGATTGCATAGTGTTCACACCCCCGAAATGGTTTTGGGGATGAATGAAAACTTAACGTTCAAAAAACAACTGGATTTCACGAATGAGCACGCTAACCATGTCAACGATTCGACAGAACTTGTCGAAGTTTGATCCCTCCGGACTAAGTATTCCGGTGGTGGTGCTCGTCATCATGGCGATGTTGGTGTTGCCACTGCCTCCCCTGTTGTTAGACTTTTTGTTTACTTTTAACATCATGGTGAGCCTGGTCATCATCATGATTGCCATCGGCACCCGTAAGCCGCTCGAATTTTCTTCATTCCCCACCGTGTTGTTGTTTGCCACCATGTTGCGCTTGGCGCTGAACGTGGCTTCGACCCGCGTGATCTTGGTCAACGGCCACGAAGGCACCCATGCCGCAGGCAAAGTGGTGGCTGCATTTGGTGAGTTTGTGATCGCTGGTAACTATGTGGTGGGTTTCATCATCTTCGCGATCTTGATGATCATTAACTTTATTGTGGTGACCAAAGGTGCGGGACGTGTGTCTGAAGTGAACGCGCGTTTCACCTTGGATGCGATGCCTGGTAAACAAATGTCGATCGACGCTGACTTGAACGCCGGCATCATCGACCAAGACACCGCTAAAAAACGCCGCGCCGAGTTGGCCCAAGAATCAGACTTCTTCGGTTCAATGGATGGTGCTTCTAAATTTGTCAGTGGCGACGCCATGGCCGGCTTGTTGATTTTGATCATCAACTTGGTGGGCGGTTTGATCATTGGCGTGGCACAACACAACTTGCCTGTGGCTGAAGCCGGTCGCGTGTATACCTTGCTGACCATTGGTGACGGCTTGGTCGCGCAAATTCCATCGCTGTTGTTGTCATTGGCTACGGCCATCATCGTGACGCGCGTGACCACGGCTGAATCGATCACCGAACAAGCCACTGAACAACTGGCCAACCCAACCGCCTTGTTTATCTCAGCCATCATCTTGTTGATCTTGGGCATGGTGCCTGGTATGCCGCACCTGATGTTCATCACCTTGGCCGTTGCTGCCGCAGGCATTGCCCTGATGGTGGTGACCAAAGGCGTGCAAGATGAACAACAAGAGCAAGCCGACAAAGAAGCCACCGCTGCCACCGAAGCACCTAAAGAACTCGATTGGGACGATGTAGACCAAGTCGATTTGATTGGCTTGGAAATTGGCTATGGCTTGATTCCTTTGGTCAACACCGAAACTGGTGGTGAACTGATGACTCGCGTCAAAGGCGTGCGCAAAAAATTGTCGGCCGAGTTGGGCTTTTTGGTCCAACCCGTGCGTATCCGTGATGACCTGAATATCGATCCTGATGCCTATCACATCGTCTTGAAAGGCGTGGTGCGTGGCAAAGGTGAAGTCAAAGTGGGCCGTGAGTTGGCGATCAACCCCGGTCAGGTGTATGGCCAGCTCGAAGGCATTGCCACACGCGAACCCGCGTTTGGTTTGGAGGCGGTGTGGATTGAACCCTCGCAACGCGACCAAGCACGCACACTGGGTTACACCGTGGTCGATGCGGCCACCGCCATCTCAACGCACTTGAACAAAGTGTTGCGCGAAAACGCATCTGATTTGTTGAGCCATGACGAAACACAACAACTGTTAGACAAACTCGCAGCCAAGTCCCCCAAGATCGTGGAAGATTTGGTACCCGGTAAGTTGTCGTTGGGCATCTTGACCCGTACCTTGCAGAACTTGTTGCAAGAGTCGGTCTCCATTCGCGACATGCGCACGATTGCAGAAGCCTTGACAGAAGCCAGCACCAAAACACAAGACCCCGAGCAATTGACTGCGATGGTGCGTCCCAAGTTGGGTCGCATGATCATGCAAAGCTTGGTCGATGCTGACAACGGATTGCAAGTGATGACCTTGGAGCCTTCTTTAGAACAACTGTTGCACAACGTGTTGCAACAAAGCCAACCCGGTCAACCTGTGGTGATGGAGCCTGGTTTGGCCGAAGGTTTGTTTGCCGCGTTGCGCGAAGGCGCACGTGCTGTTGAAGACATGGGACATCCCGCCGTGTTGGTGGTTTCTCCCTTGATTCGTGGCTGGCTTTCCAAAGCCGCACGTTTCCGCGTGAATGATTTGACGGTGCTGTCTTACAGCGAAATTCCCGATGACCAAGCTGTGAAAGTGATCCACACGGTGGACGCCAAAGCAAGATAAACCGAATAACGATTGACTACAAAGAGTGAGCTGACATGGAACTCAAACGAATCCTCGCCCGCGATGCACGCACGGCCAACGAAAAGGCCATGGCCCAGTACGGCCCTGATGTGCTCATCATCTCGAGCAGCCAAGTCAATGATTTGACCGAGTTGATCGTGGCCGTTGACATTCCACCTTTGTCGTTGGAAGAGGCTGAACCGTATCTGAAAAAAGAGTTCGTGGAAGAGCCTGCACAACAGCCCAAGGGCAAGTTTGATGTGTTGCTGGGCCAAACCATAGAGCAAAACAAACGCATGGCACTCGAGCGCACAGCCACCAAAGCGGCCAAGCCGATTGTGGAAGTCGCACCTGTGGCTGAACCGATCAAAATCAAAGCCGCGGGCAAAACCACAGCCAACAAAAAAGTCATACCCAAAGAAGAGTTGCAAGCCGCCGAAGAACACGACACCTTGCGTGGCCGCGAAATCGTGGCGCTGGTGCGTGAAGAGCTCGCTTCTTTGCGCCGTGAATTCAAACTCAGCCAACAAATGTCTGCATGGCAAGGCAATATGCCCTTGCCACCGGCGGTCGTGCCTTTGCGCGACGCTTTGAACGAAGCCCCCATTCCAGTGACTTTGCGTGCTTTGCTGGTCGACAGCATCAAAGACCACGACAACATGGCAGACGCCATGGGCGCGTTGTCGCGTCAGTTGAGCCATGCGGTTGAACAAGAACAAGTCGCCGCGCCATTGTCTGGCGTGCATGTGTTGGCCGGCCCTTCAGGTGCAGGTAAATCGATGATGGTGGCGCGCCTCGCGCAAGCTGCTGCCATCGCACACGGTTGCGAAAAAGTGATGGTCATCAGCTTCCAAGACCAGCGTGCGGGGGCTTGGAACCAAACGCAATTGTTGAGCGCGCAGTCGGGTGTCGACTGCTACCGCGCCACCAATGCACAAACTGTGAAATTGTTGTTGGAAGAACACGAAGGCCGTCAACTGATTTTGATTGACACCCCCGGTGTGCAAATGGATGAACGTTTGATGGATATCCGTCAAATGAATGTGAATGCACACTGTCATGCCGTGATTCCCGTCGATGCATCGGCAGCCACCATCCGTCGCGTGTTTGAAAACACCGACAACGTGTGGCACAGTTTGATGCTGAGCAAACTCGATGAATCCACACAGCCTTGGGCTTTGTTGCAATTCTTGACAGACAAAACAGTGTCGGTGTCGGTGGCCAGCAAAGGCGACCGCGCATCTGATTTGGTACAAGAGGTCAGCTTGAGCGATTTGGTGCAAACCGCTTTGGACCATCTGCCTTTGCCTACCCCTGAAACCAAACCAGACATTCCAACATTGACCGAGCGTGCTTCTAGTTTGAATGAACTGGCTGCCGCCAAGTTGGCGCAAATCGCTGCCGTACACAAAACATCAACCACAGGTGCTACCCATGAGTGATCAACGAAGAACAGAAGTCATTGGCATTGCCAGCGGCAAAGGCGGTGTGGGTAAAACCACCACCTCCGTCAACCTGGCCGTGGCATTGAGCCAAATGGGGCACAGCGTCATGTTGTTTGATGCTGACTTAGGGCTAGCCAATGCACAAATTGCGTTGGGTGCGCGCGCCGAATACAACTTGGGACATTTCTTGGCAGGGCAAAAAACCTTGCAAGAGATCATGATCAACACACGCCAAGGTGTGAAACTCATTCCCGGCGCATCAGGTATGCAAGAGCTCGCAGGCTTGAGTGATTTGCAAGCTGCCAGCATCGTGCAATCGTTTGGTGCTTTGACCGAAGATGTTGACTATTTGATCGTGGATGTGGCTGCAGGTATTTCACCCTCGGTACTTTCCTTCTTGGCCGCTTGTCAGCGCCGTTTCATTGTGGTGAAAGACGATCCTTCGTCTATTGCGGATGCTTACGGCACCATCAAAATTTTGACCAAAGAGATGGGGCTAGACGAAATTTATTTGCTCCCCAATATGGTGGGCAGCCAATCCGAGGGTTGGAAGCTCTACAAAAAACTCAATGATGTGTGTGTTCGCTTCCTCGGTGAGTCGGTGCATTACCTGACCTCCATCGAAGAAGATGAAATGGTGTTGCGTGCCCTTAAAAAATACCAATCGGTGTTGGAGTTGGCGCCTGGCACCGGTGCTGCGCGTGACTACCGTCGCTTGGCCGAGGCCTGCACGCAGTTGCGTCCGATAGATCACCCTTCTGGGGGTCTTCAATTTTTCATGGAGCGGCTGATGCAAAGCAGTCCGAACGAATCATGAAGTCACTTTCTCCAATGCAGATGTACGCATCTTGCAAATCCAACAGCGATGACTTGGTCATGGCGCATTTGGGTTTGGTCAAGCGTGTGGCACTTCACCTCAAAGCGCGTATTCCCGCATTCATGGAACTCGACGAGTTGATTCAAGTGGGCATGATTGGCCTGCTCGAAGCTTCGCGTGCTTACGACCCTGTCAAAGGCGTGGAGTTTGAAAACTTTGCCCACAGCCGTGTGCGAGGCGCCATGCTCGACGAAGTGCGTCGCTTGTCGTTCTTGCCTCGCTCTGCGGTGGCTTTCAACAAAGAGCACAACGAATCGATCCATACCTTGGCGGCCGAATTGGGTCGTACACCCACGCAGTCAGAAATTGCTGACTACATGGGCAAGGACTTGGAAGAGTTTCACAAAGAGCGTGGCAAAGCCAAGCGTTTTGAAACCTATTCGATGGAAGTCGTGACCGAAGAGGTCATGAGCATTGCCGACGACGCATCACAACAACCCGATGTGATGGTGGAAGAGGCCCAGTTCATGGATGCGGTGACCGATGCCATTTCAGAATTGCCCGAGCGCGAGCAACTCGTCATGCAGCTCTACTATGTGGAAGAGCTCAATCTGAAAGAGATTGGCGAAGTGTTGGGCGTGAGCGAATCGCGTGTGAGTCAAATCTTGTCGTCGGTGGTCAAAAAGCTTCGCGGCACCCTCAAGGTGGAGGTGGTCGAAGCTGAGAAACCTGCGCAGAGGAGACGCGCATGAGCAACTTCATGATGAACATGATGTCCTGGGTCCTGCTGTTGCTGGTGATCCTGACACTCTATTTGATCGACAAGGTCAACCACATTCAACAGTCGCAGGTGCCTGAGCCCGAGCCCATGCCGCCGTTACCTATGCCCGAGCCGCCTTCCGATATTTTGTTTGCCGGTTTAGAAGGCAAAAAACTGTGGGATGCGATGAATGACAAACCGGTCGATGGTTTCGACGCCCCGCTGATCGATGCATTGCGTGTGCACTATGAACCCATTTTGCGCGAGCACATCTCCCTGACCTTTCGTGACGGCATGGAAAGCGCTGACGAAAGCGACACGGGTGTGCCCGCATCGCAGCGCAAAATTCCAACCGTGCGCGGCTTCATTCAGTCATGGTTGCCGCCCCAACATTTGGGCAGCATTTACCGTGTAGGCATTGAATACGGCGCGGTCAAGCACAAAGACCCTGATCCTGACATCGTCATGCGTTTGCGGGAAACCCTCGACAGCGTGACCGACATGCTCTACAAGCGCACCAGCATTACCTATGAAGTCCCGTTCTCTGAGTTGTTGATGTCAGCCGACGAGTCGCCAGAAGAAAGCACCATGCTGGCTTTGACCGATGAGTCAGCAAACTCGCAAGCGTTGCAACCCGAGTTGACCCCGAATGCAGAGAGCTTGGCCCAAGGTTTAGAGCAAGTGCAAATGTACGAAGAACAACAGCGGCAAGATCTTGCCGCTGAGCAAGGTGCCGAAGTGATTGAACCCGACCAAGCCATGGTGCAAGAGGCTGTGACAGATGTTGCAACCGATGCGCCTGTACAAGCGGAGGTGATCGAGGCGCAAACTGTTGTTCAAGAAGAGGTCAAACCGGCTTAAACCGATTTACCAAGGCGATGTTTCGGCTCAAGTTTATGGTGACGCTACCGATACTGCCTGTGTCAAGCAGATAAAAACACAGGAGTGAATCAAATGCGTGCCAACATGAGAGCGATCCAAAGCTACGGCGATGTCAAAGTAACCAGCGGAGTGGCTTCGGCCAATAACGTTCAATTGATTCAGATGCTGTTTGATGGTTTGTTGGAGAGCTTGGTCGCCGCGCGCGGTCACATTCAACACCGTAACATCAACGAAAAATCAAAAGCCATTGCCCGTGCCAGCCGCATTGTGTTGGGTTTGCAAGGTGCTTTGGATTTTGAAAAAGGCGGCGATTTGGCAGCCAACTTGAATGAGTTGTACAGCTATGTGACCCGCCGTTTGTTCCATGTGAACGCCCACAACGACTTGGCCGTTTTGGATGAAATCCATGGTTTGATGCGAGAAATTCGTGACGCCTGGGAAGGCGTCCCTTCACTGGTTCCAGCCAGTAACAAGCCAGCCGGCTTGGTTAACTGAAAAATCAGTTAATCTTGCAGGTTGTTGAAATTTTGAAATGGCACATCCATGACGCGTTCTGGATGTGCCGACCTGCATAGGGAGTAGTGAGATGACATCCATCATCGGTCTGGTCGTTTTGTTCATTTGTGTGTTCGGTGGTTTCGTGATCGCCGGTGGTAGCTTGGCTCCGATTATCAAAGCGACGCCTTTTGAGATGTTCATCATTGGTGGCGCCGGTATCGGCGGCATGATCACTGGCAATGCCAGTCACATCTTCAAAGGTGCGATGGGTGGCATGGGTCGCGTGATCAAAGGCCCCATGTACAGCAAAGACGATTTGGTCTCGATCTTCGCCGTCATTTTCAAGTTGATGAAAACATTGAAAGCCGAGGGTGCGGTGGCGATGGAATCGCACGTTGAAAACCCGGAAGCGAGTGCTATTTTTGGCGAATGCCCCAAGATGCTGCACGACCACGGCTTGGTCGGCTTGGTGTGTGACACCATCCGTTTGATGGTGGTGTCTTCAGGCACTTTGAGCCCCTATGCGGTGGAGGATGTGATGACCGCATCGATCAAACTGCATCACCATAACGAAATGAAAAACGCCGAGGCGATTGCCACGCTGGCCGGTGCGCTCCCCGCGCTCGGTATTGTGGCTTGCGTGTTGGGTGTGGTGAAGACCATGGGCGCGATTGACCAACCTCCACCTGTGTTGGGTGGCCTGATCGGTGGTGCGCTGGTGGGTACCTTCTTGGGCGTGTTTTTGGCCTACGGTATTTTTGAACCCTTTGGTAGTCGTTTGAAGCAGATCATTGACGACGACGGCGAAATTTTGAAGGCTGCGCAGCAAATTATCATTGGCAACATGCATGGTCATCCCGTGCCTCTGATCATCGAAGCGGCGCGTGTGTGTATCAGTCACCATGTGCAACCCTCGTTTGCTGAACTCTTTGACGCGTTGAGGAAATAATGCCGCCGGAAGAAAAAGACGCTACGGCTGTAGCGCCGGCAGACGCCGAAAACACCGAAGCAGAAGCGGCGGCAGCACCTGCAGCCCCGCCTGCCGAAGAGGCGCCCGCTGCAGACGCAGCGCCGGCGCCTGTCATCATCATCAAGAAAATCATTGATGACGGTCACGGCGGCGCACACGGTGGTGCTTGGAAAATTGCGTTGGCCGACATGATGACGGCCATGATGGCTTTCTTCTTGTTGATGTGGTTGTTGGGCGCTTCCAACGAAGACCAACGCAAAAGCATTGCCGACTATTTCAAACCCACCTCACAAAGTTTGGTGGCGATTGGTCAGCTCGCTGGCTCGAACGGTATTTTGGGTGGACGCTCCATCATCGACCCCGATGGTTTTCCGTTTGCGGCCAAACAAACCGCATTGCTTGAGCGTTTGACGCCTCGCTCCGAAGGTGGCCCCAACCCCAGCACCGACCCTGGCCAAGAAAACGAAAACCCTTATTCAGACCCAGACAAGCTGACGCCTGAACAGAAAAAAGAAGTGGCTGCAGCCCAAGAGAAAGCCGACTTCGCCAAGTTAGAAAAAGAAATTGAACAAAAGCTGTCGCAAAACAAAAAGCTCGAAGGCTTGAAAGACCAGGTGTCTGTCACCCGTGACAAGCAAGGTTTGCGCATCGAGATCATCGACAAAGCCGACTTTGCCATGTTCCCCAGTGGAAGTATGTCGATGCAAGGCAAAGCCTCTAATTTGATTGCTGAAATCGCAGCCTCATTGGCGGATATGCCCAACAAAGTGGCCATCCGAGGTCACACCGACAGCGTGCCGTTCCAAAGCAAAGAAGGGCGCAACAACTGGTCGTTGTCCGCAGAGCGGGCCGAGGCCACGCGTCAAATCTTAGAGAAGAACGGCATCAAAGAAAACCGCTTTGCGCGCATTGAAGGTGTGGCCGATACCGACCCCTTCAACCCCAAAGACCCACGCGACCCGCGTAACCGGCGCATGAGTATCACGGTGCTGTACCAAGATCAAGATTGATCTCGTCAAGCAACGAAGACATCAAAAAACAGCCAATAAAAAAGCAGCCCTAGGGCTGCTTTTTTTGTGCGCAATAGGTTCGCTGAGAGTTGCTTGATTTTTTATACCGACCGCAACTCGTATTTGTTGATCTTCTCAATCAGTGTGGTGCGTTGCAAGTTCAACAACTTGGCGGTGCGCGACACATTGCCTGAGTTGCGCTCCAGCGCTTGCTCAATGATGCTGCGCTCAATTTGCGCCATGCGTTCTTTCAACGACAACCCCTCAGGTGGCAGCTGTGGCATGCCCTGCGCCAACATGATGATGCCTTCGATCTCGTTGTCTTCTGGCTCTGGCTGATCTGACTTCATCTCAGCCAACACCTCGGGTGGGGGTGTCAATTCCATCTTGGCCAGCAATGGTGCCTTGGCTTGCAACTCTGCTTGTGCTGACACCAAGCCTTTGGGCAACAAGGTAGGTGGAATGGCGCGCAAGTCGAGCTCTTGGCCTGCATACAAGGTGCTGAAACGGTCCACGACGTTGGAGAGTTCGCGCACATTACCTGGCCAAGGGTACTTTTGTAGTGCTGTCAAAAAATCGGGCTTGAAGCGAATCGGTTGCTTGCCAAAATTGGCGCATTTTTTCGCAAAAAACGCCAGCAATTCTGGAATGTCTTCGGGGCGATCTCGCAAAGGCGGCGTCACCACGGGCAAAACATTCAAACGATAGTACAAATCTTCGCGGAAACGGCCTGCAGAAATTTCTGCTTCTAAGTCACGATGTGTTGCGGCTACGACACGAACATCGATGGGCACCTGTCGGGTTCCCCCAATCGGGTCGATGGTGCGTTCTTGTAAAACCCGCAGCAATTTCACCTGCATGTCGAGTGACATGTCGCCAATTTCATCCAAAAAGATGGTGCCACCATGTGCCAGTTCGAAGCGTCCCACGCGGTCAGCCACGGCGCCCGTGAAGGCACCTTTGCGATGGCCAAACAATTCACTTTCTAGTAAATCTTTCGGAATGGCGGCGCAATTAATAGGTACAAAGTTCGCGCCACAGCGGTCGGATTGCTCGTGCAACAAGCGCGCTAATAGTTCTTTGCCAGAGCCACTTTCCCCGGTGATCATGACCGTTGCGTTGGAGTTGGCCATGGTGGCGACCAGATCGCGAAGGGCTTGTGCGGAGGGGCTGGTGCCGATGTAATGGGTGGGTGTCTTCATGTCAAAAATTCCTACACCCAATTGTCTTGAGATGCGAAATTTGCACAAGACATCAAAAGTATTCGTCTTTGATTTTGTTAAAGATGAACCCCTTGGTGTCGAATCGTGTGGGAGACCTAATTGAAGGACAACGACATGACACGCATTCACCGTTTGGCATTCATCACTGCCGTTTTATTGTTAAGCGCATGCGCTGCCAAAAAACCACCGCCAATGCCGCCTGTGGTCAAGAAAGAGCCCACCAGCATGATCACCCCTGTGGCAGAAAAAGGTGAGCGTATCAACGCCACGGGCTATGCTGTGATCAGCATTCAAAACCATCGCAACCCAGCGCAACAGCGTTTGTTGGCGATTCGTGCCTCCAAGCTCGATGCTTACCGTGCGTTGACCGAACAAGTGTATGGTCAGCAAATTGACGCCAACACCACTGTCGCAGAAATGGCTGTGATGAGCGACACATTCCGCGCACGCGTTGAAGGTGTGATTTACGGCGCAGTGTTGGTGAGCATCACCCCCGTGGGTGACGACACCTATGAAACCACTTTGTCTTTGGACCGTGCGGTGGTGAACGATTTGCGCGCTTTGTATGTGGCGCACTTGAACAGCCGTCGCAATTGATGCGCAACCGCTGTATCTGATCGTCATCACACACAAAGAGAACATCCATGCCACGCATGTTGCTGTCCCTGTTGTTGGGTTTGAGTGCGCTGGTGCCATTGCACCTAGCGCACGCAGCTGACCTCAAACCCGAAGAGCGCTTGCAAGCCATTCGCCAAGCCATGGTGGACGCCGCCATGAGCAGCCACACGCGAGTCAGCGCCACCAGCTGGATGGACAGCCAAGGCGCTGTGCGCGATGTGAATCGCTTTTCGTCAGAGATCAAACTGCGCGATTTGCAAGTGGCTGAATACAGCCGCGACAGCAACAACGAACCACGCGCCAAGTTGATTGCCAAGCAGCTCGACATGGTCGAGCCGCAACGTTGCCAGTCGCCTCAAACCAAAGCACCCTTGCGCCATGTCATGTCATTGGGTCTGGACATTTCACCGCAGTTCATTCCAGAGCAACGCTACGAAGCGCAGCAAGTGGGTCGCACCGCGCGCGCGCGTTTGCTCGATATGGCCAACGATGCGCAACACTGGCGCTTGATGAACGATGTGGTGCACGCTCGTGCATACGACCGCGCCATGCATGGTCATGGTGAAGAAAAAGTGCAATGGCATTTGCAAATTTCAGTTGTACCTGCCAATTACTTCACCACTGAAGGTAAGTCGGGTTATGTCATGCGTTGGCAAGCACAGGCTCAAGGTAGCCCAGCACCGATCCAAGGCGAATATGTGTTGGGCATCACGCCGCCCACGGTTGCCACCGGTACGCCAAAGATGGATGCTGATCTGAGACGCAGCATCGACACGCATGTGCAACGCATGGTGCAGCAGTTGGATCGCAAGTTGTCATGCGAACCCGCCAGTTTTGCGGTCAACCCAAGCGCTGATGGCAAATTTGTGTTGACCGCAGGTGCCAAAGCGGGTTTGCGTGTGGGTGACAAAGTGTTGTTGTCTGACCCGCGCGTGTTGCCACAGCATGCACTCGAAGTCGGTGCACTTGACGGCGCGGTGTTGGCCGAAGTCAAATCGGTTTCAGCGTATCAGTCTGAATTGAAACAAGTGGCCGGTAAGGCTCAGAAAAATCAAGGATCGTGGGTGGCTTGGCCTTATACCTATTGAGACCAACTCATTGAGCCCACGAAGAAGCATTGGAGAAATCACATGACATTTAATACGCACATTCGACACAGCCTGTTGTCAGCTGTTTTGGCTTTGTTGCCCGCTGTGGTTTTTGCTGCGCCTCAAACCTATAACGTGCGTACCGGCGATACGCTGGACCAAGTGATTCGCCAAGCCATGGGCAGCAGTCCTTTGAAGGTGGAGTTGTTGCGTCAAGCTTTCATTGATCAAAACCCCAAAGCCTTCACCAAAACCTCACCCCGTTATTTGATGGCCGGTGCCGTGTTGACCGTGCCCAACCACGAAGACTTGATGCGTCAACATTTGAACGGCAACAAGCCAGGCAACGGTCTCATCGACGAGCGCAGAAACTGGGTGCGCTACCCCTGACATGGCCATCGTGGGCCCAGAGGGCGTTCACCAAATACAAGCCCTGCCACCGGTCCAACTCGAACTGCGTCAAATTTATGTGGCCACACCAGTGGCCAAACAATTGGGTTTGCATGATGGCCAAGTGGTGCAAGCCAGCGTTGAAGTTCTGCATGACAGTGTGAAGTTCAATGTGGGCTCGCAGGTGTTCAACACGCCTTTGTTGCCCTACATCAAGAACGGTGATTTAGCCCAACTGCGCGCCCAGTTGTTGCCCTCTGGCAAATGGGTGTTGCAACTGTTGCACACCGGTGCATTTGCGGGGCCTGATGGCGCGACGGGGGCTGCACCACTCAACGCATCGCATTTGCCTTCGCGCTTGAACACCTTGTTGTTTCAACCCTCTGGCATGGCCAATATGCTGGCGTTGTTGCAACCGGGCGTGCTCGAGTCTTTGGTGCCCGTGTCTGACGCTTTGGGCCTCAAACAACGTCTACAAGCACAGCGTTTGCACATGGGCAGTTTGCAACCGCAAACATTGAAACGCTGGTTTTCTGCACTGACCCAAAGCGGCGAAGCCAATTTGGCAGATGGTGAACCAGTGGGCGCTGACCCCAAGGTCTTGCTGCGTTTGTTGATGGGTGAACGCGAACGCGCAGGGTTGCAATCCACGCAAGAGCATCAGGCCCTCAGCCATGCTTTGGACGAAGTTGAAGCAGCCCAAGTGCAAACCGTGCAAGATTGGCAACGTGGTGATTTACAACTCACCTTTGTGTTGCCGTTCAAAGATGCCCATCCGGTGCAATTTCACATCGAGCGCAAGGGTAGCAAGCCCGGCCAGCCCAAAAACCCGTGGGTGGTCAACATGCATACCGACAGCCCATCGCTGGGTGAGGTGTGGCTCAAAACCACCATCAGCGAAGTCAACAGCAAAGCCAATGTGCCCACCTCCAAAATTGATTTGGCCATGTGGGCCTTGCGCTCCGATGTGGCGGTTCAAGCGCGCTTCAATGCCGATGAGTTGACCGATGAACTGGAAAACGCAGGCCTGATCATGGGCAGCTTTCAGGTGTTCAACGCGCCTCGCCCCGATGGGCAACCCAAACGCCATGTGCCTGAACACGGCGTATTGGTTGATACCCAAGCCTGAGGTTGATGCACCATGCATTTCAACAAACCCAACCAAACCTATACCGAAGCGGTGGCGCTGGAATACGGGCGAAACAAAGCACCGGTGGTCACCGCCAAGGGTGAAGATGAATTGGCGCGCCGCATCGTGGCTGAGGCAAAAAAGCAGGGCGTGTATGTGGCAGAAGACCCACGGTTACTGGCCATGCTCAGCAAGCTCGATGTGGGTCAAGAAATACCGCAAGACATGTTCACCGCGGTGGCCGTGATTCTGGCCTGGGTGTATTGGCTCAAGGGCATTCAGCCCGGCGATGAAAAAAAGCAATAGCCGAAGGCTTACAAAAAGTAAGCGAATACTTACTTGTTAGGCTTCGTTGTAACCGCGGCCTCTGCGAACGCGTGAGACTTTCCCCAAGCGGTCATAAATTTCGACCGAGCTAGAGGGGTCTTCCACTTGCAAGCTTTGCAAGGCACCGCGGATGGCGTCAATTTTTCGGGTGATCAGCACCTCATTGCGCCGGTGTAAATCACGGCAATGGGCCATCTGGTCTTTGAAGTCGTCCCACTCGGGCCCTAATGCATCGGCCGAGTCGGGGCTGGTGATCCCAGCAAGCTGGGTCAGTTCTTGTAGCAATACATTTTTGCTGGCTTGCCCTGCGTCGAAGGCATCCAAATTTTGAGCTTTCAGGTGCTCAAACTCCTGCTCGAGCATTTGCTCGAGCGAAAGCGCCAAGGCTTGGGCCTGCACCACAGCATCGGGCAAAGCTTGCGACATGGCGGTTGTCATCGACGGTCAGTGCGCCTTAGTTGGCGATCATTTTTTCCAAAGCCACAAAGTTTTCAGCAATGCGGCGTGGGTTCACAGGGTAATTGCCTTCGGCAATGGCCTTTTTGATCGACTCGACTTTGGCGCGGTCAAAGTCTGGCTGCTCCATGACTTTTTGCGCAACGTTGCTGAGACTCACTTTGTCTGCTCCAGCTGAAGCTTTCTCCAGCGCTTGTTGTTTGGGTTCGTCTTTGGCTTGCGCCGCAGATGAACTCTTTTTGTCTACTTTCTCAATCGCGCTGCGCACGGCAGCGTTGGACTGAGACATCCGACCGTAGTTCGAAATAGCGTCACTCATGATGGTTCACTTTCTTTAACCCTTTTTGGGTCAAAACTTTTTCACAACACTTCAATCGACCCCAAATTCTAGAACTTGAGGAAAATTTCCCAATTATTTTTATTGTTAACCTTTTACCTCAGCCTGGCCGTGTTTTGACCTGTGACCACTGCAGTCAAAGATCGACCCGACTCGCTGTTTTTCAAGCGAATTTGCTCTCCCAAAGCACCTTCTTGCAGCGCTTCCGCGCGCATGGTGATCAAAAAACCTTGTCCTGCACCTGCAGTCACTTGCACTTCTTGGCCACGCTTGACCATGACCGCCTTTTTGAGGTCATAAGTTCTCAGTGGTGAATTGGGTGCCAAATCGCGTACCAATTCCATGTTGACCAGCAACTGAGGGTCAACGATGACTTGGTTTTCCATGCCAGAAGCCGGCATTTCGGTCAAAACAAACATGTCGGGGCTGATGATCGTGCCGCGCTTGAGCACTTCTTTGGCGACCAAAGCCTTCATCAATGTTGCCGCGGCGGGACTGTCGGTTTTGGCAGAGGAGGGCGCAGCCCCGTTGCCGAGGGTCACAAACAACTGCCATTGTGGTTGCGCACAGCGCACACGCACATTGGGTTGGTTCACAAACGGTTGTTCAAACTGCAGCTTTTGTTGACAGGCTTGCAACACGATGCGGTTGTCCAAAGGCACCACATGCACGGTGCGCCCTTGAAGACCCGGGTGCGTTGCAGCCCATTGCAAAACTTGTTGTTGCAAATGGTCAAAAGTCGGTGCGCTCATCGATGCGTTGTCGCTCGGTGTTGCTGCATTTGCCAGCAAATTTGCAGCCCCCAAAACCAAGGCCAAAGACGCACCCCTACACACGCGTGTCACGCGTGGTATGTCGGGTTTTCTTAGGCACAGCATTTGCATATTCGTTGGTGTCTGGTGTTGAAAATTTGACGATTTGTTTCAGATGACCAATGCCAATGCAAGAACGATACCAACTTTCAAACAGGCCCTGCCATGCGACTTGACCAGCCCATCACCGATGCTTCCGGCTTGCCCCAGCTGCCGCGCAGTCCGCTCGCGTTCGCGCGCTCTGCGCCCGCATTCACGCGCGCGTTGGCGGCGGCCCAAACGCAGCCCAATGGCGCGTTGGAAGTGCCCGCGGCCACGGCGCAGTCGATCGCATCTGCATCGTCAGAACTTGGCGGGGCAGGTGGCGCGCAGCCCTGGACCACCAAAGTCCGCGCAGGTCAAACCTTGAGTGGCATTGTGCGAGAGCAAATGGCGCAGCGGGGTGTCAATATTTCGAATGGTGAGGCCTTGCGCCTGTCGCAAGTGGTGGCGCAGGCCAACAAAATGCCCAATGCCAATTTGATTCACCCTGGTCAACCATTGAATTTGGACAGCTTGAACTTGCCTCTGCAGCAAGGCTTGGCGGTGAAAAACGCCACCCAAATGGCGATTGCGCTGAACAACGCGCAAATGAACAATTCACAAACGCAAAGCGCTTCTTCGGCGGCTACCCCTAACACGGCGCTGCCAAATGCCATGCCTACGGCATGGAATGCAGTTCAGGGCAACGCCAACTTCAATGGCCCGTTGCCCAATGCCTCTATTAATAGTGCCACGCAAATTCAATTGCTCAACAAAGGGGACCGCACCAACAATCCGGTGCTAGAAAAAACCTTGGACCGAGCGATTGAAAAAGGCTTTCTGCCAGCCAGCGACAAACAAGCGGTGATGAACAAAATCATTCAGCTGTCGATCCAGCACCGTTTTGCACCCGACGATTTCGCGCGCCTGACCTTGATGGAAAGCGATGGCATGAACCCCAAGGCCAGCAACAGTCGCTGTCACGGCATCATCCAGTTTTGCGATGGCCCCGACCGAGGTGCTGCCAGCGCCGGTTTTGGCAGCAACCCGCGCGCCATTTTGAACCACAGCGTGTTGCAACAACTCGACATGGTGGACAAATACTTTGAAGAAACGGGCCTGAAAAACTATGGCCCTGCAGGTTTGGACGATTTGTATTTGACAGTGCTCACCCCAGCGGCGCGCAATGAAACGCGGCCCAATGTGGCCTTGAACATTCAAGGTCAGCAAGCCGCTTACTTGCATGTCAACCGTGATGTGCGTGCGCCCATCACGCGCAACTCGATCTTGGCGGGCTTGCATCAAAACGCCAACGACCGTTTGTTTGGCAACAGCCAAACAGCGCAGCAGCGCAACAACGCTTTGCAAGCAGCTCGTCTGAGCGCTTACGCAGAGCAGGCGTCGGTCACGCAGGTTCGTTAAGAACCTCGCTTGTCGTCAGCGGTGAAACGCTGAAGCGGCAATCGAGTGGCAACACGGCGGCAAGTCTTTGCCGCAGGCAGCGTCAAAAACCCCTTGGCACATCTCTTGCATTAATCGACACGAGATCTCACAACTTGAGGTCATGTGTCAATTAAACGGAGTCTTCTTTGTAGGAGTTGTGCCATGGATGTATTTCAAAGCGCATTAGGAATTCATGAACGTGCATTGGGTGTTCGCAGCCAACGCATGGAGGTGATCGCGCGCAACATTGCCAACGCCGACACGCCTAATTACAAGGCGCAAGACATTGATTTCAAGTCAATGTTGAAAGAACTCAAAACCGAGTACTTAACAGCCACCAATGAAAAGCACTTTGGTGCCATTCAAGAAGCGCCCGACAACGGCATGCGGTTTCGTACCCCTTTCAACAGCTCATTTGACGGCAACACCGTTGAGATGAACGTCGAACAAGCTCAGTACGGTAAAGCCGCCACTGAATACCAAGCCACCTTGCAGTTTTTAGAAAACCGCATCAGTGGATTGCGCAAAGCCATGCGCGGGGAGTGATGAAGCATGCAACTAGATAACGTCTTTGGCATTGCTGGTACGGCGCTCAATGCGCAAACCATTCGCATGAACGCCACTGCTTCTAACTTGGCCAACGCCAACTCAGTGGCTGGCAGCGAAGAAGAAGCCTATCGTGCCAAGCGCCCCTTGTTCAAGGCGCTGATGAAAGAAGAAATGACCCATGCTGGCGCGCAGTTTATCGGCGGCGTGAAAGTCGACCGCTTGGTCAACGATCCCACACCAGTGCGTAAAACTTGGGAGCCTGGTAACCCATTGGCCGACAAAGAAGGCTATGTGTTTCATTCCAATGTGAATGAAATGTCTGAGATGGTGGACATGATGGCCGCCTCGCGCTCGTATCAAAACAACGTTGAAGTGGTGAACACTGCACGTCAATTGATGATGCGTACCCTTGAAATCACCAAGAGCTAACACTGAGTAGGTATCACCATGGCAACCACCACCTCTACGCTTCCCAGTGGCATCGTCAAGTACGAAGACTACCAGGCGCAGCAAAAAAACAAGCCCACGAGCGAACAAATGGGTCAAACACAATTTTTGACCTTGTTCACCACCCAGCTGAAAAACCAAAACCCATTAGACCCTGTCAAAAACGAAGCCTTCGTGGCGCAGTTGGCGCAGTTCTCTCAGCTAGAAGCGACGACTGCCATGAAGACCAGCATGCAAAACTTGGTCAGCAGCTTGGCCAATGATCGATTGTTGGGTGCCACATCTTTGATTGGCAAAACCGTGGCTGTGCCTGATGGCCCTGTGACGGTGACGGACTCTACTGTGTCGCAAGGCGTGGTCAATTTGCCCACAGGTGCTGACGGCATCAAGCTGCAGGTTTACAACGACAAAGGCATTTTGGTGCGCACACAAATCATTGGCCCGCAACCCGTGGGTGATTTCACCATCGCATGGGACGGCATGACGGACGGTGGTAATGCAGCCCCCAACGGCACTTATCGCTATGTCGCCAATGTCAACAGCAACGGCTCAGTGACCAAGCCCACTGTTAACACTTATGCCGCTGTGACGGGTGTCACCAGCGCAGGCACCGCAGATGGCGCCATGTTGTTAGAAGTGGCTGGCGGCAAGACCGTCAACTTGGCCGACGTCAAACGCGTCAGTTATTGAAAAAGATTTTTAAAAAGATTTCTCGTAGGAGCTAAAGCACCATGTCTTTCTATACCTCTCTCACCGGTTTGAACGCAGCCACCGCACAGTTGGGCGTGACCAGTAACAACATCGCCAACGTGAGTACCACAGGCTTCAAACGCAGCCGTACTGACTTTGGTGATATTTTTGCGACATCACCCTTGCAAAAAGCCTCGGCCACCATCGGTCAAGGTGTGTCTTTGAAGCGCGTGGTGCAAGAGTTTGGTCAGGGCAACATGGTGTTCTCGTCCAACACCTTGGACCTGGCGATCAGCGGTGACGGTTTCTTCCCGCTCAAATCGCAAGACGGTTTCCAAGACATCTTTACCCGTAACGGTGTGTTCATGATGAACGACCAATACAACGTGGTGAACTCAGCAGGACAAAAATTGATGGCGGCGTCAGTCGACTCGTCCGGCAAAGCGAACTTGGATGACATGAATGTGTTGACCATTCCGCAAAAAACCACGGGCATGGCCAAGCAAACCAGCAAAGTGCAATTGGGTTTGAACTTTCCTGCGGATGCTTCCGTGATTACCAAAGAATTCAACCGCAACGACCCTGAAAGCTATAACAAGAGTACGGCTTTGACTGTGTATGACGCGGGTGGTAACTCTTATTTGGCTTCTGTGTATTACGTTAAGACACAAAACGCGAGCCAGGCAACGCCTAACAACAAATGGCAAACCTATGTGTATGTGGGTGACAAACTTGTGAATGCCTCGCTGCAGCAAGCCACGACCAGCACAGGCGATGTGATGTATGTCAACAAGTACGGCGAGTTGAAAGCCAAATCGGATTTCAAAACGCCTTCAGAAATTGCCGAATTGAACAGCAGCTTCTCTAAGAAAACCATCAAATTCTCTCTGGATGACTTGACAGACATCCGCACCTCAGAGCCAGCAACAGTCACTGCCGGTTTGTCAACCAGCATGGGTACTGGCTCGAACGATGGTATCGATTTCAGCACCTATACCAACCTCAATAAAACTGAATTGTTGAAAAAGCAAGGTAGCAGTGCAGTCAGCTATGGCTTGAAAACGCCAACACTCAATGATGGTTTGTCCGTCACTTTTGGACCCTCCACCGCCCGCGTGACGGTGAGCGTGGATCCTGATGGTGTCACTGCGCCAACTGCGCGTGATATTGCCAAAGCCTTGAATAAGAATGCCAACTTTGCTGCCATGTATGTGGCACAAGCGCCAAGCACATCGGTGATTTCTAACATTGAATTCAACACAGGTGGGGCTAACTTAAATGACTTCAAAAGTTTCTCGATGACATTAGATGGCAAGCCACTGTCATTCTTAAACATTGCGCCAGTGAGTGCCACGATGGGTGGACTGGCCGCAGCCCTTCAAGAACGTTTGCGCAACGAAGACAAAGGAAACACCGATCTGACCGTGACGGTAGACCCAGACGATTTGGCAGCACAAGCCGATGTCACGGGCAGCTTGAAAATTGTTGATGCCTCTGGTAGAACAATTACAAACGTCGCATTACAACCCAACACAGGTGCAAATGGCGGCTCAGCAGTTAATTCACAAACCGAATTGAAGATCACTGCGATAGACCCCAATGTAGACGCATTGGCTATTAGAAATGAATTGATCATCAAACAAGGCAGTGACAGTTTGGCCTTTGAATCAACAGCAGCAGCGGGAGATTCGCCCATTGCAGCTTCTTCAATTGGCTACGCATCATTGCAATCAGAGTATGTGCGCAGCATCGCGCAGTACGACATGACATCTGGCACTGGTCCTTACAAAGCCACTTTCCATGCTTTGCCTACCGATATCACGGTTGAAGGTGACACCACTGATAAATCTTTGGCATCTTTTGTTACTAAGTTAAATGCCAACGAAACTTTTGCTGCGTCTTACATTGCTTCAATTGCTGACACCGGTGTGATGCAAGTCAAAGCCAAAGATCCTACGGTTGCTTCACCCACCGCCATCACTGGCGATGTGACTGTCTACAACACAGTGGGCGTAAGCTTCACACCTATTCCCAACGGATCGATCGCTACCAACGCAGCGGGTGACCCAGGCGTCAAAGCTGTTGGTGCCCCTCCCAGCTATGCAGGTATGCGAAGCATTGATGAACTCAAAGATCTCTTCACAGTCAATGTGGACGGATCTGTTGAAGGTGTCACGGTGGGTTTAGATCATTTGCTCAGCTCAATGAAAAACATACCTGACGCCAACAAAAAGCTCTCAGGTGCACAAATTGCCGCAGAGTTGACCAATGTGATTTCGCGTAAATATGGTGATGAGAAACCGTTCAACTTCTCTACCGTAGGTACGCCAACATTCTCTTTGGCTTTGACATTGGCTTCCAATAAAAGCACTTTAGACAAGTTGCATATTGATTTGTCCGGTAAGGGCGATATGCGTCCTGAAGAATTGGTGTACGAAGTACAAAAGCAGATCAACGACGATACCAATTACAAGAACAAGATCTCGGTCAGTTACGACACGCAAACCCAAAAATTGGTGTTCACACCTACTGGCAGCAACAAAGTGACTGTGTCAAGTGATCAAACTGCCATTGGCTTAGCAGATCCCTTGGTGCAGGGCGTCAACGATGACTCGGTTGGTTTGGCCATGTCTCCTTCTGTGTCCACCTCTCCGCTGCGTGCCGCCAATGACCAACGTTTCGGCATGAAGGTTGAATACGATGCGGTCAAACAATCGTTTGTGTTCAAGTCAGGCACCACTGGTGACACCTCTAGCCTTGGAATTTCTGATATTCGCCCCGGCAGTTTGGCAACACAAGGTGTGAAGGGCTTGGGCATGACAGGTGACGCTGCCAACTACACCGTTGCTATGTCTACTGTCGACGCGTTGCGCGGTATCACTTCCACCCCCGCGGTGCTGACAGGTAACGCCTTGGCCATTAACGTGGACAACAACTTCTCAGTTGATGCTACGAATAACCAATTCGTGGTGTCAGTCAACGGCATCACCGGCACGGTGACGGTGCCTCCAAAAGACACCTATACCTTGGGTACTTTCATGGAAGCCTTGCAAAACGGCATCAACAACATGCAAAGCCCCAGTAAAAATGGTCTGACACCAGAATCGGTCAATGGTGTGAAAGTGACTTACAACGCTGCTAAAAATGCTTTGGAGTTCAAAACAGGTACCGCTTCTACTGATTCTTACATCAAGGTCACAGGCGACGCCAAATGGGGTTTAGATGGTTTGGATGCCAAGTTTGGTACCACCACCACATGGATCAAACCCAAAGCATTCACCGACGCAAAAGGCGCAACTGTTTACATCGACGGTTTTGGTGAAGAGTCTTCCAGTGCGACAGGTTTTGATACCTTGCCCGCTTGGTCGCCCGTTTATTTTGACAAAGGTGAGTTGACATTCGATACCGCTGGTAACTTGGTGTCACCCAAGCAAGGCGCGCAGTTAGACACTGTGTATCTGCCAAACGGTAAAGGTGCTTTGACGATCAACATCGATTACTCCAAGTCCACTCAGTTTGCGTCACCGTTCTCGGTGTTGTCACAGTCGCAAGACGGTGCGCCTGAAGGTGACTTGGTGGGTCTGGCGATTAAGGATGACGGTTTGGTTGCTGCCAGCTACTCCAACGGTGCACAAAAATCATTGGCCAAAGTGGTGTTGGTGAACTTCTCGAACCCCACAGGTTTGCGCCAGATTGGTGATACCAACTATTACAAAACATCTGAATCAGGCACACCTAAATACGGTGAGGCAGGTTCAGCTGGTTACGGTACCTTGCGTTCTGGTGCCACCGAGCGTGCCAACGTCGACTTGACACAAGAACTGGTGGACTTGATCACCGAGCAGCGTAACTTCCAAGCCAACGCCAAGGCGATGGAGACCAGCACCTCGATGACACAAACCATCATTCAGATCCGAAACTAATTCTGACTGACTAACCTTTAAGAGACTGCTATGGATCGTTTAGCTTTCAACGCAATGGCCGCCATCAACGAAGAGCGGTTGGTGCGTCAACAGCTCTCCAACGACATTGCCAACGTGTCCACCGTGGGTTTCAAACAAACCTACGAGGCCACGCTGCAACCCAATAAAGCAGTGGGTTTGGGGTTTGATTCGCGTTTGCAACCGCACCTCTACACCACGGACCAAGTGCGTTTAGAGCCCGGCCCTTTGATGGTGACGGGGCGTGACATGGATATTTCCTTGAATCACAAAACCGTCATGGGTGTCACTGGCACCGATGGCACATTGGCGTTCACCCGCCGCGGTGATTTGCGTGTCAACAGCAACGGCGTGCTCGAGACCGGCTCAGGCCACATCGTGCGCAGCCAAGACGGCGGTCCGATCACGGTGCCGCAAGGTTTTCGTCTGACTTTTGGCACCGATGGCAGCCTGTTTGCCACCGACACCACCCAGCCAGCGCCCCAACAGGCACAGCTGGTGGGGCAGATCATGCTGCGCGACGCCAGCGCCACAGCCCTGATCAAGCGCACCGATGGCTTGTATGCGGTTGACGAAAAACCACTTGGCACGGACTTTGCATCAGGTACTGGTGAGATTTCTTTGACACCGCAGGCCTTGGAAGGCAGCGCTGTCAATCCAATGACATCAATGGTCAAGCTGATTGAACAGAGTCGCTCGTTTGAGCATCAGATTCGAATCATCAAAGAAAGCAAGTCCAACGATGAGTCAGGTGCCTCCATGATGAAGACATCCTGACGCTTTTTGATTGAGTAAAGGGGGCGAAAGCCATGGACGCATCATTGTGGGTAGCTAAGACAGGTCTTGACGCGCAACAAACGCGCATGAATGTCATTTCCAACAACTTGGCCAACGTGAACACCACGGGGTTCAAGCGTGATCGCGCCGTCTTTGAAGACTTGCTCTACCAAAACGTCAAACAACCTGGCGGCCAAACCACCAACAACACCCTCACGCCCACCGGCTTGATGCTCGGTACCGGTGTGAAGATCAATGCCACCGAAAAATTACATTTGCAAGGCAACTTGGTCAACACCCAGTCGCCACTGGACATCGCCATCATGGGCTCCGGTTTCTTTCAAGTGCAAATGCCCGACGGTACAACCTCGTACACACGCGATGGCAATTTCAAAATCAACAACACCGGCCAAATGGTCAACGCCTCTGGCTACCCGGTGTTGCCCAACATCACCATTCCCAACAACGCTGCCAGTGTGACTTTCGGTCAAGACGGCACGGTGTCGGTTGAAATTGTGGCCGGTGGTGGTTCGCAAAACATCGGTCAAATTCAAACCGCTACCTTTGTGAACCCAAGCGGCTTGAAGCCCATTGGTAACAACTTGTACCAAACCTCACAAGCCAGCGGTGCGGCACAAATTCAAACGCCTGCCTTGAACGGTGCCGGTGCATTGATGCAAGGTTCGTTGGAATCTTCCAACGTCAACGTGGTGGAAGAAATGGTCAACATGATCGAAACCCAACGCGCTTATGAAATCAACTCCAAGGCCATCTCTGCGGTGGACGGCATGTTGAAGTTCTTGAACCAAAACGTTTGATAGGGGCGCACCATGAAAAATTTGCGTCCTTTGTTCATCGTGTCTGTGTTGGCCTTGTTGCAAGGCTGTGCCACCGAGCCGGTCGATATGGTCTTGCGTCCTTCGCCCGAATTTCAGCCGGTGTATCCGCTGGCGTCTGACCGGCCAAAAATTGCCACCGGCGGCATTTACAGCAATCGCCAAAGCGATGCTTGGTTCGGTCGTGGTCGCAATTACCAAGTGGGTGACATCATCACCGTGTTGCTCAACGAATCGACACAAGCTGCGCGCACACAAAACACCGATGTGAGCCGTGAAGCCAAGAACAGTTTGCCCAGCGGTGCCAGCACCCAAGTGGGAAAGTTCAGTCCATTTTTAGATGGCGTGAATTTGAACGATAACAAAACCAGCAGCACCGGCAAAGGCAAAGCAGATCAGCAAGCTTCGTTGTCAGGTTCTGTGGCGGTGACGGTGGTTGAAATTTTGGCGAATGGCAACTTGGTCATTCGCGGTGAAAAGAAACTGGGCTTGTCTGAAGGCACCGAAGTGATTCAGGTGTCAGGCGTGATTCGCCCTGAAGACATTGGCCCCAACAGTACCGTGCAGTCGCGTCGCTTGGCCAATGCCCAAATTGCTTACCGTGGGTCTGGCGATCTTGCCAATGCCACCAAAGCAGGTTGGGGCACCAGCTTCATGCACAAATATTGGCCGTTCTAAATGGGTAGACACATGATGAAACGGTTTTCTAAATTCATTCAGTCTGCCTTGTTGGTGGGCTATGTGCTGGCCACAGGCTTGGCACACGCTGATCGCGTGAAAGATTTGACAACACTCGCTTCACAACGCCCCAACCAACTCATTGGTTATGGTTTGGTGGTGGGCTTGCAAGGCACCGGTGACGATGCTTCTGTGCCTTTCACCGTGCAAAGCATGAAAGCCATGTTGGCACAAATGGGTGTTCGCATTGACGGTCCTTTGACCGACTTTGAAACCGCCACATCGGCCGCTCGTGTGGACATCAAAAACTCTGCCGCCGTACTGGTCACAGCTGAATTGCCTGGTTTTGCAAAACCCGGTCAACGCATTGATGTGAACGTGTCAGCCATCGGCAAAGCCAGCAATTTGCGCGGCGGCAGTTTGGTCATGACCGCATTGCGCGGCGTGGACGGTGAAATTTACGCCATCGCACAAGGTGCGCTCACAGCCACAGGCATTGATGCCGCGGCTGCAGGATCAAAAGTGGTCATTGGTGTTCCAACCTCTGCGCGAATTCCCAGCGGTGGCATTGTTGAGCGCATTGTGGACAACCCATTTGAAACATCTGACAACGTGGTGCTCAATATTCGTGAAAACGATTTTTCGACCACTTCTGCCATTGTCAATGCCATCAATAAAAAATTTGGCGACGGGGTTGCACAAGCCTTGGATGGTGTGTCGGTATCGGTACGAGCCCCCCAAAACTTGAATCAACGCGTGGCTTTTATGAGCATGATCGAGTCGCTCGAGGTTAGCCCAGGTGAGCCACCTGCGCGCGTGGTCATCAATTCACGCACTGGCACGGTGGTCATCAACCGCTCTGTACGAGTGACGGCTGCCGCGGTGTCGCATGGCACGATTTCGGTGGCCATTTCTGCCACCAACGAAGTGTCGCAACCCAATGCCTTGGCGGGTGGCCAAACAGCGGCCAACCAAAACGCTGACATTGCAGTGGCTGAGCCCAACAAGCCCATGTTCTTGTTCCAACCGGGTGTGGAGCTGCGTCAAATTGTGGATGCAGTCAACCAAGTCGGTGCCACACCTTCTGCGTTGATTGCCATTTTGGAAGCCTTGAAAAGCTCAGGCAGTTTGCGTGCAGAGTTGGTCATCATTTAATTTATAAAACACGAGCCTTGTCATGAGTAGCCCCGTCGATACCTCCACCGCCAAGTCCTATCTGGACTTTTCTGGCCTGGGCGAATTGCGCGGTAAAGCGGCGCAAAACCAAGACAAGGCTTTGAAAGAAACCGCGCAGCAGTTTGAAGGCATGTTCATCCAGATGATGATGAAGTCCATGCGCGAAGCCAACAACGGTTTCAAAGACGAAGAAAACGAATCGAGTGCGCGCGAAACCTTCGAAGGCATGTTTGACAAAGAAGTGTCTTTGCAAATGGCCAAACGCGGCGCCATGGGCGTGGCTGATTTCATGGAACGCGCTGTGAAAGCAAAAATGCCCAAACAGCCCAGCACGGCAGACATGCTCAAAGCACGTGAACAACAAGGCATGGCCTTGAACCCACCGGCACAAGCCATGTCTTTGGTGCCAGCGCCGAAAAAAGCATTTGAATTAGAAAAACCCACGCTCAAACCATTGAGTGGCAGCATGAAACTCTTGGGAGGTAAACCATGAGTGACATGCTTGGCATTGCCAGTAATGCGATTGGTGCCTACCAACGTGCCCTGAGCACGGTCAGTAACAACATTGCCAACGTCAACACCGAGGGCTACTCGCGTCAAGATGTGGTGTTGAAAGACAGCGCGCCTAAGAAAATGGCGAGCATGTTCATTGGTACAGGCGTGATGTTGCAAAACATCAAGCGCCAGTATGACGAGTTTGCTGAGTCCAATTTGCGTAACAGCACCAGCGATTTGTCGAGCCAAAAACCCATGGTGGATTACGCCAAACGCGTGATGGACATCATGGGCGATAAAACCATTGGTTTGAGCTCTGCACTGGATAACTTTTTTGCAGCGGCTGGAGCCTTGTCAGCTGATCCAGCGTCTACTGTTCAACGGACCAGTTTTTTGCGAAGCGCTGAAGGCGTAGCGTCACGTTTTGGTGAACTCTCTACACAAGTTGGATTGATTTCAACTGAAACCCGTCAAGGCATTGAGAGCGTGGCTGCGCAAATCAATACATTGACCAGCCAATTGGCACTGATCAACCAAGGTTTGGCCAAATCGCCAACGGCAGACACGCAGCCAGCCGAATTGTTGGACCGTCGAGATTTGACGCTGCGCCAGTTGTCAGACCTGACACGCATCAAAGTGTCCTTTACCACCAACGGCACTGTCAATGTCAGCGTTGGCAGCACCATGAAAGAAGGCCTGGTGGTGGATGGCATCAAAGCGCGTCCTATTGGTGTCAATCAAAAAATCAAAGACAAAGTTGAGCTGGTGCTAGATCCCTACGGGCAAACCGAAACGCTATCGAGCACCAGTGGTGGCATGCTAGGCGGTTACCAAAGTTTTATCAGCCAAGTGTTAGAGCCCACTGAAAAAAACCTGAGCGCATTGGCAGAAACTTTCGTCAGAGAAACAAACACAATCCAAAAAAGCGGCATTGATGGCTATGGACAAATGGGACAAGATTTGTTTGGCTTTGACCAAACGGTTGCCAACAAAGCGTCGGGCGTTCACCTGATCATCAACGACGGCATGCGTGTGGCAACCGCTGCACAATTTCGCGTGAGCGAAGGCAATTCAAACGTCACCACCACCCGTGCCACTGTTAAGTTCACAGGTGCCACGCCTGAAACGGCGCTGAGCAATACCAAATTTGTTAACAACCCCAACAAATCAGCTGCTGTGACTTTCAAAGTCGATGGCGCCAATGTTTATACACCTGTGAGCACTGTCTCTGCAGGTGTGGCTGCCACCTTCTACATGGATCAAGCCGAGCCAGGTCAGCAGTTGCAAGTGATGACACGCGACGGGCGTCAGCTCTTGGGGCAAGCATTGTCTGAAACTGAAAAGTATCAGATGCTCAAGCCATCCAACGGCTTCGCTGTCAATGCCAATTACAGCAGCGCTTATTTGAACAAATCTGGCAACGACGCCTATCGCGGCGTAGACATGTTCTATGGCGCCAAAGCCACTGTCCTGTACGAACAAAACTTTGACACCTACGGTGCATTAGGTATTCCAAATCCAATGTCTTCTGTGATGGAGACTGACCGTATCTCTTCAAGCGACACGCAAATTGAAGCGGGTGCCATCACCTTGAACGGTGTAGCCATGTCTAAGTTTGTATCTAACAATGAAACCGACATATTGCTGTCAGGTGTTTCGGTGGGTACGGCCAGCACCGATTTCACTTTTCAAGCGGTTGTCGGCGGAAAATTAATTTCAAAGAACATTCCAGCACCTGCTACACCTACCATGTCCATGACGGACTTGGTAAGTGCGTTAAACACCGCTTTGCAATCAGAAGGTTTGACGGCCGCATCGTTGAACAACGATGCTGACATCAAAATCACCGACGCAAAAGGCAGAGATGTGAGTGGTGTGGTGTTCACGCCAGCTTCGACTGCTGATGGTGCAAGCGGTGGCATGGCGAGTATCAATTCGGCTGCAGCTCAATTTGCCGATTGGCTCAATGGCGCAACAGAGGCCACCATTGTTGCGCCACAGTTTGGCGCAAGTGCTGATCCGACCATCAACCCTGGATTTTCTGACTTCCGGGGCACCATTGCTGGTGTTCCTGTCACGGTTGACCTTTCAACAGCCACCAACTTGTCAGAGCTTGCCGCACAATTGCAATCAGCACTGCGCGACAAAGACAAATCAAACGATCTCAGTGTGGTTGTGGTGGGTGCAAACCTGCGAATCACGGACAAACAAGGGCGTGCCTTTGATCAGTTTTCATTGAATCCTGCCAACAGCACCACACGCGCATCAGGTGGGACCATCACCACCATTTTGAGCAATGTGTCGCAAACCAATGTTCGCGCAGAAGTGTTCTCGGAAATCCGAGTGCCTGTGACGCAACTGCAATTGGCCAAGCCATTGATGATCAATGGTCAGGCGATTCAAGGCTTCACCACATCAGATGAATTGGTGGACCGCATCAACAAGTCAGAGGCCGGCGTCGTTGCAAGCATCACATCGGGTGGTGAGTTGCTGATCCAAGACCCTTTGGGAAGCCCCATACGCATCAACTCCTCGATAGAGGGTAACGCCCTCAATATTCAGGCCACGACCTACAGCGGTCAGGTGCGAATGGTCAAAATGGTGCGCGATCTCAACATCGCTGCCACAGACATTGATGTGAAAAAACCACTTCAAATCAATGGCGTCAACTTCAGTGAAGGTGTTTACGATTTTCCTGACGCAGCTTCTGTTACATCGTATAGCGTTGATTTCGGTTCTCCCACCAAATCAGTATCGGCAGCTTCAGCTGAAGATTTAGCGAAATTAGTCAATTCTGCTGCCTCCATCAGCGGCATTGCCTTTCCACAAGGTTTACCTGCGGTTGCTGCGTTTGACAAATTCAGTTTGGATGTTGGTGGCAAAGTCATTGACATGACTGGTCTGACAGCCACCAATCTGGCTGACTTGCGCACTGAAATAGAAACAAATTTACAAACCGCTGACGGTGCTGGTTCAGGCTTGAGTGTTCAGTTGAGTGGCACGATGCTCGTGTTCACCGACACAGCAGGGCGTACTTTGATACCTAGCGCATTGAAGTTGAGTGAGGTGGGAACATTGCGCAACGCAGTTGCAGGTGTGGTTGATGAGAGTTTTTCAACCAACTACCAAGCTGTTGTCGATGGACAACGCTTCACCATCAACCCATTGCGGGGTGATATTTCTGACGCCAACATCAACGACGCTTTCATGGTCAAAGCGGATACTGATATTTTGACGCCCCAAACCGGTATCAATACCTTGCGGGGACTGGTTGCGCGGATCAACGCAAAAAATGATTTATCAGGCGTTGTCGCTGCCATCGACGAAAATGGCGATCTCAAACTCTCCACAACCGATGCCAAAGGTGCCTTGAGCATTTCTATCGGGCCTGGCAAAGATGCCAAAGGTAATTTTGTGCCCAATGCCTTGGGCTTGGATCCCTTGGATTACAACAAGACAGAACGCCTCAAGCGTGCGTTGCTTGACAAAGATTTCAACAAAGACATTCGTTTGTCTTTTGGTTCATACCAAGCGGGTGATCCACCGGTTGAAACTTTTGGCGACCCTTCTGATCTTTCAAAATTGGGTTTGCGCACGGGCGTTTATTTAGAACAAGGCTGTCCTGAAGATCTGCTGTTGTTTGTCACCGGCAAGGGTGCCGCCAATGTTGCCGTTGGGTTCAGTGGCGAGCCTCTCAATGCACGCGACAACATGCGTTCGCAATCTTTGCTGATCAAATTCACTGCTGAAGATCGCTTCAGCATCATTGATTCAAACACCGGCACCGAGCTTGCTGATCGGCACTACGACCCTAGCGTGTTAGAGCCAATCATTGATTTTCAAGGATTGCAAATCAAATTGAGTCACTCACCTGCGGTGGGCGACAGCTACAAAGTAGACGGCAACTTTGATGGGCTTGGCAACAACGTCAACATGCTAGACATGGTTGATTTGAATAAAAAACCTGTGAACGGTGGCAAAACCATTGCCAACACTTACATCGATCAGATCAACAGTGTTGGTAACTTGGCGCAGCAAGCCATCATCACGCAGCAAGCTTTGCAAGTGGTGAACGACCAAGCAGTTTCTGCACGCGACAAAGTTTCTGGCGTCAACTTAGATGACGAAGCAGCAGCGTTGATTCGCTATCAGCAAGCCTATCAGGCGTCTGCCAAAGCATTGCAAGTGTCGGGTCAATTGTTTGACTCGATCGTACAAATTCGTTGATAGAGGATAAAGACCATGAAAATTTCAACCACCCTCTACTTTGACCGCTCAACACAGCAGCTCGGCAATGTGCAATCTAACCTTGCCAAAACGCAAGAGCAATTGTCCACAGGCTTGCAAATTGTGAAGCCCAGTGATGCACCTGATAAAGCAGCCTTGGTCACACGCTTAGAGAGTGAATTGGCACGCAATGAAGGCTATCAACAAACCCTCAAGTCGGTCAATGTCCGTTTGACGGCAGAGGAGACGGCTCTTAAAAACACCAGCGATGTGATGTTTCGCATGAAAGAACTTGCGGTGCAAGCCGGCAATGACACCTTGAGCGCGCAAGACCGTCAAAGCATTGCGGTTGAACTCAATTCGTTGCGCGAGCAAATTTTGAGTCTCGCCAATAGCCAAGATAGCAATGGCAATTATTTATTTTCTGGCAGCCGTGCCACCGAACCTGCCTTTGGCAAAGATGCCTCTGGCCGTGTGATCTACCAAGGTGATCATGCGCGCATGAAGGTGAATGTGGGCGACAACCGTCGCATGAACCTCAACATGGCCGGCTCTGATGCCTTTGTGCGTGTGGTGCGAGAAGACGGCAAGGGTGGCAAGGTCGGGGTGGATTTCTTCCAAGCCCTCGACGATTTGACCAATGCCGTGAAGTCAGCCGACTTCACCACCATACAACGCGGCATTTCAGAAATTGACACCTTGCAAAACGGTGTGAGTGAGGGGTTGGGTCAAATTGGTGCCGACCTATCGGTGGTAGACCTGCAAAACAATGTGCTGGATCAAGTTATTTTGCGTTTAAAAACAACCCGCTCAGATGTGGAAGATTTGGATTACACCTCGGCCATCACCAAAATGAACAAAGACCAATTGGCTTTGGAAGCAGCGCAAAGTAGCTTTTCCAAGATATCGCAGTTGAGCTTGTTCAAATATCTGAACTAAATCGCTCAAGATTTCCCTTTTCACGTCGAACACTGAATCGATACCATGGCTACAACATCGTCTACCTCCAACAACATTGTCAACACTTTGGGTGCGGGCTCGGGTATTGACATCAAAGCGTTGGCCACCAATTTGGTTGAGGCTGAGAAGTCCCCTCGCAAAACCGAATTAGACAAAAAAATAGCCAAGAGCGAAGCCCGTATTTCGGGTTATGGCGCCTTGCTGGCAGGTTTGAGTGTCATCAAAACGGCATTTCAAGGCATTGAAAACCCTTCAAGCATCCTCAAGCCCACCGTTGACAACGGCAACCCTTCGTCTGTCAGCATCACTGCTGCTGCCACGGCTCCCACCGGATCAAACAGTTTGCGCGTTGTGCAATTGGCTTTGCCTCAGCGCAGCGTATCGGGCACATTTGCAAGCAGTGAATCGCCCATCAATGGCGGGGCACCCTTCAGTTTGCAACTCAGCGTCAACGGTGGTGCAGCACAAACCATTCGCGTGCCTGCAGCTGCGGCAACACCATCAGGCATTGTTGCGGCTATCAATGGCACTAAATTGGGCTTGCGCGCCACCTTGGTCAACAAGGCCGATGGCTCAGCCAATCCTTACAGTATTTTGGTAACGGGCGACACGGGTGCGTCCAAGAGTTTCACACTGAGCAGTGACGATGGTTCGGGCCAAGGTGAACAGCAAAAAATGACATTCAAAGCGGCAACCGCCACGGGCAACATCAAAGTGGCGGGTGTGAATGTGGCCGTGTCGGCCGGCGACAGTGCTGCCACAGTGGCTGCCAAAGTGAAAACCGCTTTGGACGCTGACCCTTTCATTGCCAGCTTCAGTGGTCGCAGCACCGTCAATAATGGCGACGGCAGTTTGCAACTGCGGTTCCCAGCATCAGACGGCAACATGACCGATGTTGGTTTTGCCGATACCGACGGTACGGGCGTGACCGGAACAGTCACCACGCCTGTCGCATTCACGGCAGGTAATGCCATTGGGGGCGTGGCGTTCACACAAAGCCAAGCGGCACAAGATGCGCAAATCGAGTTGAATGGCATTGTTGTCAGGCGCTCAAGCAACCAAGTGAAAGATCTGATTGCTGGGTTAACACTGGATTTGAAGCAACCCAGTGACACTGCATCCACCATACAAGTTACGGGCGATACATCGGGCGTTAAAGAAAAAATCCAAGCGCTGGTGAAGTCTTATAACGACACCATTTCAGATATCGGCGTCTTGACAGGGCCCAAAAACACCAAAGACACTACGGATGTTTACAGCGGTTCGTTGCAAGGTGACACCACGGCCTCCACCATGAAAAACATGCTGCGCAGCATGTTCACTGGCAATTCATCTACCGCAAGCGGCAATGTCAAGGCGCTGCGCGACTTAGGCATCAGCCTTGATCAAACGGGCGTCATGTCGTTGGATGAAACCAAACTCAACAACGCCCTGGCAAGCAACCCCGACCAGGTGGTGTCCATGTTGACCGCTAACAAGGAAAACAAAACCTACACGGGGGATGCTATGCGTGGGTTTGCGGGCGACGCCATCAAAAAGCTCAACGACATGCTCAGCTCTAAAAGCATGTTGAACACGCAAACGACCAACCAAAATACACAAATCAAAAAGTACAAGGACGATTTGACCAAACTCGATGATCGTATGACACGCTTGCTCGATCGGTACATGAAGCAATTCACCGCCATGGAGACCATCGTGGGTCAGTCCAACGCGATGAGGACCAGCTTAAAGAATCAGTTTGACAATATGTCTGCAGCCAATAAAAATTAATACTTAACAGCTCATAAAAATCTTTTTCAAGATTTTTAAAAAAATTCGCTCAAGTCTTTCAGTTCCGGGTCGATATGGACAGGGTGCCGGTGTGCTTATCTGCATTCACCGGCGGTGTCCGAAAGCGAGGCCCGCATGTCCCAGTCTTTAGAAATCAGCAAATCTTCTGCGCCACCCGTTGCGTCGGCTGTGGCCGTGCCGGATCGTGCGCCTCAAATCAACAAACCCGACCCGCTGGCCGGCAAAGCCTTGAAGCCTGAGGCCGTGGTCGAAACCAAAGCCAAAGTCGGTGCAGCACTCGAAGCGCAATTCAAAGAGTTAGAAGCCGCCCTAGAAGAAATTCGCCAAAAGGCAGGCGACAGCTTGCACAACTTGGGCTTCTCTATAGACAAAAAGATCAACACCCATGTGGTGGTGGTCACAGACAAAACCACGGGCGAGGTCATTCGCCAAATCCCCAACGAAGTCGTCATTCGGGTTGCGCACAACATTGCCGACCTCAAAGGCGTCCTGTTTGATGGCAAATATTGACTCTATTTGCCATCAATCGCAGGTTTTTTGATTTTTTTCTTCAAGTTTTTCTCAGTTACTCCGATTCACCTTCACCAGCGGCAGTTCCGCCGCGTTCAATGAATTTTTCCTCGAAAGGATTTCATCATGGCTGTTATTAATACCAACGTTAAGTCTCTGATGGCACAAGACGCCTTGCAGATCAACAACCGCAAGCTGTCCACCACCATGCAGCGCCTGTCTACCGGCAGCCGGATCAACTCCGCTTCCGATGACGCCGCTGGTTTGAGCATTTCTACCCGCATGGACTCTCAAATCAAGGGTCTGAACATGGCGATCAAAAACGCCAACGACGCTATTTCAGTGACACAAACTGCTGAAGGCGCGATGGATGAAGTGACCAACATCTTGCAACGCATGCGTGAATTGGCCGTTCAGTCAGCCAACGACACCAACAGCGCTGAAGACCGCAAATTCTTGAACCAAGAAGTTGAGCAACTCTCTTCTGAAATCGATCGCATTGCCAGCACCACACAGTTCAACGGTATCAATGTGTTGGACGGCAGTTTTGCCAAAAAAGTGTTCCAAATCGGCGCCAACCAAGGCCAGACCATGAACCTGTCTATCGGCAGCATGAGCTCTAAAGTGTTGGGCGTTGCCGCACCTATGATGTCACAGGCACCAGACGGTACACAAGCAGCCAACCCCATCGGTGGCGCAAAAGTGACTGGCGTTGCTTCTACACCTACTGTGGTGAGCTTGGAGTTTGCTTCTAGCGATGCTTACACATTCACATTGACCGACAATGTGACAGGCATTGCCACCACAGTCACCGCTGCCACCGTGGACATGACAAGCCAATTGAGCAAAGACAACTTTGTTGACCAAATCAACGAGAAATTGGCTGACGCACAAGCCAACACATCTGTGACTGGCAAGGTCAATCCATCAGCTGCGATGACAGCTGGTACTTTGGATATCACCGATGCTGCTAATTTCTCTAAGTTGAAGTTTGCCATCAAGCTGGACAACGGCGAAGTCAAAAACATCGATTTGAACCAACGCTTGAATAGCACTGCGGGTGTTACTACTACATCTGTAACGCAAGCGCAAATTGTGACAGCAATGAACACAGAATTGACAAATGTGTTTGATGCTAACCTCACCGCCAGCTCAACTGCTTCAGGAACCATTAAGTTAGAAGACGACCATGGCCGTCGCATCGAAGTCACCCAAGGTGCTGGCAACGGTTTCTTGTTTGGTACTGATGTGGCCAACGGTGGCAGCTTGCTGGCTCGTGAATCCGCCCGCAATCCAATGACCGTGGCTTGGAGTGGCAACAACCTGATGGTGACCAACGAAGCAGGTGGCAAAGTGTCGCTCAGTGGTTATGCTGCAAGCGCTGGTAGCTCAGTTGTCTTCAATGTGGTGGACGACGCCCAAGTGGATGGACTGAATGAGCCTATTCTTTTGTCCGCAGCTGGTACACGATCTGCTTCCATGGATGCAGTGACTGTTAAAGGCAAAGTCGAACCTTCTACCATGACCATCCGCTTCTCTGATTTGGTTGGCAATGGCACAGATGCCAAATATGGCTTCAAACTGACCAACGGTAAGGGTGACACATATGCTGATTTGGGTGGCAGTGCAGGCAACACAAACCAGTTGAATGTCAGCTCTAGCTTGGCTGATCGTGAATCGACCATCGTTGCTGCGGTTAAAAATGCAATTTCAGTGGGCGTCACAGCACTGGCTGCTGCAGGTGACACAAGCTTTGATGCATCAGAGTTTGAAGTGGTGGCAAATGGCGACACAATTTCTATCACCAACACCTCTGGCCGTGCCTTGGCGATCGAGAACTTCTCATCTGCAGCCGGTTACCTCATTTCAACACCGTTGAATGAGCCTACATCGTCCACCATCGTGGCTGACAGAAACGCCTACTATTCAGAAACACGCATATCTCTGAATACAGGGGCATTTGGTGGAGATTTCAGCGCAGATGCAACCAGCACCTTCCAAGTTACTGTTGATGGAGTCAAGTCTTCTGCAGACATGACTATGTCAGTGGGTACAACTAACTTGGCGAATGGTGCAGCCTTGGCTGCTGCTGTTCAAACAGCAATTCGTGCCGCCGGCACAGCGGGCAATGTGCATGTTGGAACATCTTCGGCAACTCAAACTTTGTCTAATGTGACTGTGAACTACTCAACTGCATCCGGTGAGTTGGTCATTCGCGACAGCGGTGGTCGTTCCATCGGCTTTGGCTACGGCTCTGGCAACACACTGGCTACCACAGGCGTTATCTTGAAAGATGACTTTGTGACTGGCAACGCCAACAAAGGCTTTGGTGTCAACCTGACATCGGGTGTTGCACAAGGCGATGTGTATGAAGCTACAAAAGTCAAGCTCTCGTTCAGCGCTGATGATGCCAAGTTTGATTTCGCCATCAACGGCACCTACATCGCCACAGGCACCACGACTGCTGGTACTGATGCGCAGACAGTGCAGTGGCATGCTGACGAAGACTTTGCGACCAGCACCTTGAAGACCAAGTTGGATGCTGTCATGACTGCTTTGAACGCAGACCATCCTTCTGATGTGTTTGAGTACAAAGTGTCGGGCCGCGACATCACCATTTGGCAGCGTGATGGTGGCGCAGTTGAAATCTCTGGTTTCAAATCAGCCTCAACACACCAGAACTTGAGCGTCGCTTTGACGCCCGATGATGGTCAAGGCACAGCCACCACATTGAGCTACCGTGCACACACCACAGCGCAAGCAGCAACAGCTGTTGGCACCTTGGCAGTGGCCTCAACAGCTACTTTGAACCTGCAAGCCGACGATGTGTACTCCATGACATTGTCAGATGGTGCTAAGTCATACAAGATGACCAACACCACCTTGGATGTCAACGACAGCGACAGCGTGAACAACTTCGTGAAGAGCTTAGAAAACTCTTTGGCAGGTTCTTCCATCTCTGTGTCAATGGATACCAACGGCAATGTGGCATTCAAACGTGCTGACGGCGGCGACTTGATCTTGACAGAGTTCACATCTGCCACTGGCAAGAGCGCCACTTGGATCCCCGGCGCAGGTTTGGGCGATGCAGTGAGTTTGGCTGGCAACGGTGCAGTCAATCCAGCCGACGGTACCGTGAGTGCTGGTTCGACAACTGCTGCAACTGGTGGTTCATCGGTGGCACAGATCAGCATCGCAACGCAAGACGGCGCCTCTAAGGCACTGTCAGTGATCGACAAAGCCATCAGCTATGTCAACACTGAGCGTTCGAAGTTGGGTGCTGTTGAGAACCGCTTGACACACACCATCGATAACTTGGCGAATGTGGTGACCAACACTTCAGCTTCTAAGAGCCGTATCAAGGATACTGACTACGCTTCTGAAACTGCTGAACTGGCCCGTACCCAGATCATTCAACAAGCTGCTACTGCTATGTTGGCGCAAGCCAACCAACAGCCACAGTCTGTCCTGTCCTTGCTCAAGTAAGCACAGACATTCTGTCAAAACCGCCAGTGCCTTCGGGCCTGGCGGTTTTTTTATGCCTTAAAGATTAGTGCACAGCGGTCGATTCATGGTGTGGGTGAAAGGTTCACCCAATCCTTATTTGCAAGGTCGTGCTTATGTCGGGAGTTCAACTCTCATCATCGTTATCTTCAAGCTTAGGTTGGACTTCTAGTGGGTCCGGCGTCAGCGTGTCTGACACGAGTGATTTGTCAGGTTTCAGCTCGGCACAAATTGCAAGCTTGAGCACACTGCAAACCGCGGCACTGACCACCGGCCAAATCGCAGCCATCAGCACGGGTGCATTGGCGGGCATGAGTACAGCCCAATTGCGAGGGCTCAGCACAAAAAGCATTTCGTCACTGACCACTTTACAAGTGCGTGGGTTGACCACGGCACAGTTGAACGCGCTGCAGTCAGATCAAATTGAGGCACTGGGCTCAGATCAGTTGCGAGCGCTCACCACCGCGCAAATGGCAAGCCTGAAACTCGATCAGGTCAAAGCCATCGCGGCTGATCGTGTGGGTAAATTGATCAATGGTCAACTCACGGCTCTCAGCAACAGTCAAATCCAGGCTCTGACCACAGATCAAATCATGGGGCTCATCGAGACCCAAATCGCTGCCCTGAGTACAGAGCAAATTGCCAGCTTGAAGACGCAGCAAATTCAAGCCCTAGAAACCCGTGATTTGGCCAGCTTTTCAAACGCTCAAATCAAAGCCATGACAACTGGGCAGTACACCAGTTTGACCACCAGCCAAATTGCGGGCATGCGTGTGGCACAAATCACGGCGATGGACACGGACGATATCCGGTCCTTGCGCAGCGACCAAGTGGCAGCGCTCACAACCGCACAAGTCATGGGATTGACGGGCACCCAAGTGACTGCTTTGCAGGGCAAGCAAGTCTCGGCCATGGAAACGCAAGACATTGCGGTGTTGAGTTCTTTGCAAATTTTGGCAATGGGCAGCACCCAAATGGCAGCGCTAGGCAGTGCGCAATTGATTGCCATGAATAGCGCGCAGATTGGCGCAATGACTGCCAACCAATTGATCATGTTAAAACCCACACAGTTCTCGGCCATCGAAGGTCGTGACTTGTTAGGCTTGAGTGCTGCAAAGATATCAGCATTGACCACGGGGCAGATTGCCAGTCTCACCACCAATCAAATCGCCACATTGTCAACCGATCAAATTGCGGCCATTGAAACAGACGATCTCGTCACCCTCAATTCGCGACAACTGGCAGCCATCACCACCACACAAGCGCAGGCGTTAAAAACATCGCAGCTACAGGCCATGCTGGGTGTACAGATCGCGGCTATACCCACGGCAACATTTGCGGCACTGACGCCTCCACAGGTGAGTTCTTTCACAGGGGCGCAAGTACAACGCTTATCCACCGCGCAAATTGCCGCGCTGGACAGCGGCCAACTCAATGCCATAACAACATTGCAGTTGCAATCGTTCTCAGGCAAACAAATTGCAGCCATTGAGACACGCGACTTGGTAGGGTTGAGCACATTGCAAACTGTGTCGCTGAGTTCTACGCAAATTACAGCAATGAGTTCGTTGCAAATTTCGACACTTGGTTCTGACCAAATCACTGCACTCAACACGGCCGTGATGGGCGCATTGCGGACAGATCAGTTGCGTGCCATGAGTAGTCTGCAAATATCGGCGCTGACAACTTCGCAAATTCAAAATTTGCGTGGCAATCAACTGCTGGCCATCAGCACAGCAAGCATTGGCGGTTTATCTACGGCACACATTCAGGTACTGAATGCAACGCAAGTGGCAGCCCTGACGACTGCACAGACAAGCGTGATGTCTGATGCACAACTCAACGCCATCGCAGCAGGTGCTTGGACGGCTCTTAAAACACAGCAAATTGCATCCTTGAACACCCAGGCTGTGAGCGGTTTGAATACGACACAGATTCAGTCACTGCTTAATTTGCAAATCACAGGTATGAATTCAAGCCAACTCAGTGGCTTGAATTCGGCCCAATTGCGGTCCATAGAAACGCGCGATTTAACAGCCTTGTCAACACGCCAACTGTCAAGCTTATCATCCGCGCAGTTGACTTCGCTGAAAACCGAACAAATAGCTGCATTGAGCTTGAAGCAATTGACATCGCTCACCACATCACAGCTGGTGGGGTTCACAAGTGCTCAAATCAAAGCCCTGACCACGGCTCAGGTGGCTAGCTTGACAACAGCACAAATTCGATCCCTGACATCCGAGCAATTGCGAGCCATTGAGTCGAGCGATTTGCAGGCATTGAACAAAAACCAAATCAAAGCGCTGACAACGCAGCAATTCAACCAATTCACAGCTACTCAAATTTCTCAATTCAAGGCTGCACAAGTGGCCATGATTGAAACTGCTGATTTGAACGCATTAACGACGGATCAAGTTGCCGTCATGACGACTGCGCAGCTCGCCAGCCTGACAACAGCCCAAGCAGCAGCCATGACCACGGCGCAACTGCAGGCGTTGACATCTGATCGCATGGCCGCATTGACCACCAGCAGTGTGGTGGCATTGTCGACAGAGCAAATGGCTTGGCTATCGTCTACGCAACTCAAGGGCTTGACCGATTCGCAACTCAAAGCCATTGAAACCCGCGATTTGGCTGCGATGACAACAGACCAATTGGCTGTCTTGTCAGCATCACAAATTCAGTCACTGACGCAAAAGCAGGTCAGCGCTTTGACCACAGATCAGATTGCTTCTCTCTCAACGGCACAAATTGTTGCGCTTGATACGCAAGATGTGGCTGCGCTAACCCTTGCACAATTCAAAGCATTGACATCTGAGCAAGTGGCCGCTATGACCACTGCGCAGTTTGCTGCTTTGTCAACAGCCTCAACTGCCGCTTTGAGCGACGAACAACTCAAAGCACTCAGCACAGCGCAAATCGTTGCTTTGTCAACGGCACAAGTTCGATCGCTCAATACAGCGCAAATACAATTGCTCAGCACCGATCAATTGCGCGCCCTTGAAACGGGCGATTTAGCGGCCATGACAACGCGTCAACTGCAGGCCTTGCTGACTGAGCAAATCGTTTCCCTCAAGACAGAGCAAGTACAAGGGATGCAAGACTTTCAGCTTGCGAGTCTGACAACCGAGCAAATTCAAAGTTTATCGGCCAGTCAAGTCGCAGCCATTGAAACGCGAGATCTGATTGCACTGAAAACAGCACAGCTGCGTGCCATGGGCTCAGATCAGCTGCGCGCTTTGACATCCGATCAAATCCCTGAGCTGACCAGTAACCAACTCGCAGCCTTGGATAACGATCAAATTGCTTCACTGACGACAGCACAAATCACCTGGTTGCAAACGCGTGATGTTGCAGGACTGACATCCGCCCAAATTGCAGCATTGACAACAGACCAAGTGAAAGCCTTGACTGATGCGCAAATTGAAGTCATTGAGACCCGTGATATTTCAGCCATGACAACTGAGCAAATTGCCAGTTTTACGGCAGGTCAAATTGTTGCACTCACGCGTGACCAAGTGGCATCGATGACGGTTGGGCAAGTCTCAAGCATGCTGACCTCACAAATCAGCAGCTTAGAAACACAAGATGTGACGGCCCTGACAACAGCACAAGTGGCTGGCATGGGCACAGATCAAATTTTGGCATTGACCACCGACCAAATTGTGGCACTTGAAACCCGTGATTTGGGCGTACTCAACGCTGAGCAACTGCAAACATTAGATACCACGCAGTGGGTGGCATTGACAACATCGCAAGTTGCTTCCCTAAAAACCTCTCAAATTGACGCGTTGAGTACAAAGCAGATACGCGCCATGGCTACCGATGATCTGGCTGCGATGACATCAGCGCAAATCAGAGCCATCAATGACGAGCAGTTGGTTATTTTCACCAGCGGACAAATACAAGCATTCACTTCTGGCCAATTGCAGGCACTGAAAACGCAGCAATTGACTACGCTCACCACCGAGCAACTGAACTGGGTAACAACAGACCAACTGAATGTGTTGAAAACCAATCAACTGGCTGCTTTGACCACTGCACAAATCAACTCTCTGTCAACGGCACAGGTCGCCAATTTGGTAACAGAGCATGTTGCAGCGCTCACCAGTGAGCAAGTAGCAGCTTTGTCAACGGCGCAAATAGCCTCGTTGACAGCCACGCAGATGCCAACGATTGAGGCGGCAGATATCAGCGCATTGACCACAGAGCAAATTCAGGCGTTGGGCACCAGCCAAACCAATGCACTGACAACTGCTCAAATCGCTTCGTTCACAAGTGACCAGGCCCCAGCGTTGCTGACAACGCAATTGAATGCATGGGCTGCAAATCAGTTTGCCGCCATCAACACCAGCAGTGTGACAACACTGACCACCGGTCAAATTACCAATTTGACGACTGATCAAATTGTTGCTTTCAGCAGTGTTCAAATTGCCGCATTGAGTGCCGAACAAATTCAGGCCATGACAGTGGGGCACATTCCTGTAATTCAGACGCAAGATGTTGCTGTCATGTCGTCTGACCAAATCGGTGCACTGACCACTCTGCAACTGCGTGCAATGACGACTGGGCAGATCACATCGATTGCTGCAGAAGCCTCGGTTGGCTTGAGCACAGAGCAAATAGCTGCTTTGAAAACCGAGCAGGTGACATCGATGAACACTGCACAAATTGCGCAGTTGAATTCTGATCAGTTGCAAGCGTTCACGGTCAATCAAATCAAAGTATTCAAGACGACCTTGCTCAACATGGCGACAGCACAGTTGGTGTCTCTCACCACTGCACAGGTGAATGCCCTAACAACTTCGCAAGTATTGAATTTGACAACTGACCGCATTGCAGCCTTGACGCAAGAGCAAATTGCAGCGATGACCACGGCGCAAGTGGTAGCTCTGAAGACAGAGCAGGTACAAGCATTGACCACAGCTCAAATTGAGGCAATGACCACCGAACAAATTGCCAATATGGAAGTGGCTGATTTGGTAACCTTGTCGACAGCGCAAGTCAGAGTCCTCAGCAGTGACCAGTTGCAAGCGCTCACGAGTTTGCAGATGCCGGCCTTGCTGACAAGCCAGACCGTTGCGTTGAAAACAGACCAAATCACCGCCTTCCAGACGGATCAGCTATTGGCCATGACATCTGCGCAGGTATCCGCTTGGAATACGCAGCAGTTGGCCGCGATATTGTCAGACCAAATGCCTGGATTGGGCACAGATGACATCAAGGCACTCAGCTCCGCCCAACTGCGTGCTTTGAATGCCGACCAAATAAGCGCACTTGATGTACTACAAATCGCAGCCATCGAAACCGATGACTTACATGTCCTGAGCACACAACAAATCAATGCGCTCAGTACCTTGCAAGTGTCTGCATTGACATCCGAGCAGGCAGCTGCCTTGACCACGCAACAGCTCCGACTTTTGAGTGCTGATCACATCAAGGCCTTCAGCACAGACGCCATTGTTGCGCTGAGCACGGCACACTTCACTTCCATCACCACAGATCAAATTGGTGGATTGAGCACTGGCCAGATGTTTGCGCTTGAAACACAAGACTTGGTGACTTTGAATTCACTGCAATTGGCAGCTATTTCTACCGATCAATTGGTGGCGATGAGTAGCGACCAAATTCAGTCTCTCCTGCCTGAACAAATTGCGGTGTTACAAACCGATCAAGTGGGCGCTTTGGAAACTGACGATATGTTTGCCATGACGACAGGGCAAGTCCGTGCGCTGACCACAGAGCAACTGGGCGCTGTCACATCTACACAATTACGCGCTTTGTCGGATGGCTCTTTGCAGTCATTAACTTCAACGCAACTACAAGCATTGTCTATTGATCAAGTGCGCGATTTGACACCTGCTCAATTTGGCATACTTGACCCAGCTCAGGTGCGCGCATTGCGCACAGATCAAATCGCCAGCTTGAGAGACACAGAACTGCAAGAGCTGACAACGGCGCAAATTGAAGCGATGACCACTGCACAAATTGCGGCAGTTTCATATGTCAACATACACAAAATTGCGCCTGCCAGTATTGGTGCTTTGCTGACGGACCAGTTGGTGGTCTTGTCAACAGATCAGTTGTCTGGCTTCGTACCAGCACAAATCAGCGCTCTCAGTGCCACACAGGTGACTGCATTGAGTCAGGAGCAAAAAACGGCGCTTGGATTGTGATGTCAAGCTGTGGTTGATGGCTTAGGGCGCAGGGGCGACTCTTGAAAAATCGCTTCTGAGCTTGCCAAAAAGTGACAGATACCCGGCATTGGGCTGCGCTTTTTCAGCAATTTTCAACGCATCACAATAGATAGCATCTTCTTTGCGAAGACCTAAGTTGCTGTTAGACCATGCACATGCAAAAGTGTTGTAGTTATGCACCTTAAAGGTTTTATCGATGGTTAGCAGCAATGATGCAATTCGTTCCATCAAAAAGACTTTTCTGGGCACTTGTCCGGGATAGCTTGTGGTTTGAGTTAATTCAAATTGAAGCTGGCTGCACTGTTCAGACTCGCACAAATTGAACAGCACTTCACATACTTGCAACCATCGGCGCCAGAATGCAGGTTTGGCAACAAAGTAGTTGCTAAAGACAACTTCGCGCGAATCCATCAACAGTTGCATCAAATCATATTTGATGCCAAGAGGCTCGCCCAGTTCGTTCACAAATCGCTGTGCAGTGGCTAAAAAGCCAGGATCAAAGGTGTCGTTCTGTTCAAACACATTGATGAAAAAAGCACCCATGTCTGGCTGCGGGCTGAATGTGACCACATCAACGGATGGATCTACCGAAGACATGAATGTCATGGTTTGTTCAGCGCTCAAGCCAGTTTTTTCATGAAACCTGGGTGAAAAAAACCCAATGAACTCATTTTCGTTCAGTGTGTGTCCGAGCAGGTATTCGCGCATTGGCCAGTATTCACGCCAATCAGGCCTTGGGTTGGTGCGGTGGTCTAGCACTTCGAAGGGCGGCGTTGCCGACTGATAAGTCTCTTCTGAGTACGCAATATGAAAAATTCGGCAGGTTGTCTGGTTGCTGGCAAGACTTGATGTTTGAACAGGGCGAATCTTTGCAACCAATTCAACGATTTGGTCTTCCAAACTTTTAACCAAGCGCTGAGCGGATGAAGCCCTCAGAGGCGCACATTGTGCTAACTTTTCTTTCAAGTTGCGTGCGCGCGTAGGATCTTTGCCGATGTCAATCGCAAGTTTTTGGTACGCCTCAAACGAATCGGTGATCAATTCGTCTAGCCCTTGTGAATGCAACATGCTGCCTGCCATGCGCGACACAAAAGTTTTACCGCTTATCGTGAGCATGGGCAGGTTGGCCACGATCACATCGCGGGCTGTTGAGCCAGCGTTGTAGGGGGTGCTGTCTAAATACAAATCTGCCAATCTGAGTCGGGCGCAGTAATGGGCATGACTGGTTCTTGACGCAAAAATAATTCTGCCTGAATCAATGCCATGTTCTGTTGCAATACGCTGCAAATTTCCTGTTGCCCAAGCGTTGTCATCCAATAACCACAACACACTGTTAGGGGTGTCTTTTAGAATGTTCATCCAAGTTGAGAAAATCTCTGGATTCAACTTATAGATGTTATTGAAAGCCGCATAAATAAAGCAGTCTTCAGGTAGGCCTTCTTTTTCACGCGAGGTCGAAACGCTGAAATCATCTGTGCCTGTGAGCGAAATAAAGGAGCCGTCTACATACAACGGCTTTTCGCTGAAATACGGCTGCAGTTCTGTGGGCAGTGAAAATTTATCAGCAATCACATACTCAATCCAAGGCATCGCGGTCGTGCCGATAAAACCCAAATAAGTGGCTTGAATGGGGGCGGGTTTTCGCGCAAAAATACCTGGCCGAGCGCCTGAACTCAAGCCATGCATATCAATCAAAAAGTCAATCTGTGCGCTGGCTATTTTTTCGGCGGCCGCTTCATCCGTCAATAATCGGATGTCATGAAATTCATGGAATGCATTTTTTAATCTTGCCCTACAAGCACTTGCATCTTCTGGGCTGTAATCAAATGCAACAATTTCAAACTTAGAAGTGTCATGCGCCTCCAGTAGATCGGGCAACAACAGACCCACAGCATGCGTACACAAATCACCTGACACATAACCAATGCGAATTTTGGCGCTCGCGCTGTTGTATCGATGCTTCAATGTGTTGATCGGCTGAGAATACTTGCGTTGTACAAACGACTGGGCTGCCAGTAACTGCAAAGCAGGATCGTCTTCGAGTGACAGCATGGCCAGCGGTGAAATGCTGCGCAACATTTCATTTTGTGTGATGGATGGCAATGCTTTCAATACGGGCCATTCACACTGTTTTTGTCGCAAATGTACCCAATGCTGCATGGCATCGGGTTGCTGCGGTGAAATGGCTAAGCTTTGGCGCAGGCACTCTTGTGCAAGCTGGTAGTTTTTGTTGGTTTCGTACAAGCGGCCCATGTGGTTCAGTGCAACCACCACCAAATCTTGCTGAATGGGTTTGCCGCTTTTGATCATGTCGGCAACTTTTTGCCACTCAGCCAATGCTGATTGTGAGCTACCTAGCCGCTCATACTGCAAACCTAAGTTGATCCGCGCCTCTAGAAAATCTGCTTTCAGGGTCAAGCAGGCCATATAGTTGGCGATGGCATCCTCGCGCAGTCCAACATCTGACTGCAAAACAGCCAAGTTGAACAGCGCAATCACTTTCACAGGCGTGTCGTGCGAAGCGATCCACGCTTTATAAGCGTCTATCGCATCTTGAACTCTGCCCTGTGTCTTGAGTTGCTCTGCCTGGTCAATGATTTGATGGATTTCCATTGATTTATAAACTCATCAACTCACCCGACCCGTCGGGTAGTTCTAAAATTCGCATGCCTTGGTTGCGGGCTGTTTCGTAATGGCTGGGATATTCTGGGTAACCATAGTTGGCTATGAAAAGAATGCCTTTTCGACCGTTTGCAAACATTTCTATCACGAGGTTGATCTCTTGTGTTGCATCTGCCATCAGACAAATGATCAAAAAATCGTCATTCATTTCGCATCGCTGCACCAATTCAAGGCTGCTGGAAACGCAGTTGCTTGGTTGTATTTGCTGCCGAAGTTCTTCAACCATGACAGAAGTTTGCAAATTGTCTGAAGGCTCTAGCGTGAGAAGTTGTGTGGGTGACTCAACGCCATTTAGAAAAGCATGAATCACACTCAGCACAGCCAACGGCTGAACACCAATGGCCAAAGTTGTTGGCTGGGCCCGTCGGCCTGCCAATGCCCCTAGCATGCGAATCATCATGGTTCGCTCTTGTATACCGAGGGTGTTTGGATTCTTGCAGACGGCATGAAGCAGCGCTGGAATTTCACGCCCTTGGTCAAATTGCATCAGCAATACATTGCTGAGTTTGATGCGGCTATCAGAATAAGAGAGTTGCATCTTGGTTCCTTACACAATCACGCGTGCCACGCGGTCAACAAGACTGCGAATTGATTCATTGCGTTCTTTGCGAAAGATCGCTACTTCTGGATAGGCCAATGACCATTCGTCCTCCATGCCTAAAATCCAAGGCCCTTGGGGTTCCGGCATGATGACGCCCACCTTTTGCCCGCAAGCCCCTGCAAAGTGAACCAGTGCTGTTGATACTGAAATAATGCCATCGCAGGCCACGGCAATGGCGGTCCATGCATCAATGTCTTTTTTGAAGTCAAGGTCGTTAAAGCTCACCATCTCGTAGCCCAACTCTTGAATGTATTTTTGTTCTGCAGAGGTGTCGCCATACTGCAAATTCACGCACAGGGCACCCTGCTCGAAGATGGGCAACCAATTTGAAATTTCCAACGCTTTGTTACGCAGTTGGTTTTCCCAAAATCCGCCTTTCCACGAAATACCAACTATCGGACGGCCCTGGGCGCGTTCTCTCAGTTGTTTAACCGCTTGGTGATAAATGTCGCCGTTCGCTTGCAGAATGGGTTTACGCGCTTTTTCGAAGCTCTCGACAGTTGGACGGTAGCGCGGCAAAAGACTGCCTAAGGGAATGAAACCATTGTTTGGTAAGTGGCAGGATGTCCAGCCCTCTAACATGCCAGGCTGTATGGTCTGCACCTGAGGAAAAGAGCGTTTCAAGATGGGTTCCATGCGAGATTCGCATACAAGAATAATTTTCTTGAACTCATCAATGGCATCGGCCATGCCTGTTAAAAACAGCACTTGGTCGCCAATGCCTTGCTCCACGCACACCATGGTCCATTTGTCAGTGTCAATTTTGTCCAAGCGGTCTGCGCGAGGGGCCTTATCGAGTTGCTTCGGAACCGTGCGCCCCATCGTGCCGACATCACGGTGAAATCCCAGCTCCCAATACTTCCAACCTCTTTCAAAATCGCGCGTGCGAAGCAAGTGCAAACACATGTTCCACTGAAGAGCGATATCTGGTTTTCCTTTCACTTCAATGTATTTTTTCAATGCATTGTTGTAAAGCACCACTCCAGCTGCTGAATCGCGCTCAGCCACCACATCTGCTTGAAGACGCATGGCCACTAAGTCTTCAGGAAAATCAGCCAATACTTCATCTAACAACAAGAAAGCTTCATTGAACCGCCCTTGAAATCTGAAGCTAGAAGCTTTCGCTAATCTGAACTGCTTGTCCTTGGGATCTTTCTGCAAAAAATGATCGCAAACTGCAATCAGTTCTTTTGAGCGCGCTTGGTCTAACAAGCAGTTGACATAGTTCATGCCAGTGGGCACATGATCCGGCTGCATTTCATGTGCGGTTTTTGCAAACGGCAGTGCATCACGCAAAAGGCCTTGCTCGCAGAGCAAGGTGGTTAAGTTGCGATATGGGTCAAATCCGCAATCGGCATAGGCAACCGCTTTGCGTAACCATGCTTCTGATTCTTTCAATTTTTTCTCAGCCAGGCTCAACACTGCCACTCGATTGAACTTCTCCCAATCGTGCTTGGGTGGATGCGTTACAAGCGAGCGACGTGCTGCGGCGATGTCGTTTCTGGCCATTGCTGCTGAAAACGGGTCTGCTGACTTTGCAGTTTTCTCGGCACCTCTTTTGCCTGAATGCTTTGGAGGAGGGGCGTAGATTCTTTTCTTCGCTGTGTTGGTGCTCATGACAATCCTTATCGATTGGCGTGAGTAAAGCAAAAAATGAACCAACACACATCTTGAGATCTTTGGCAAAAACTTGCGAACAGACGGCAATGATTTGCCAGGGCTCAACCTCCCCAATATTTTTAGAACCTTAAAAGTAATACCTTAGAAATATGAAAGATGAGGCCATCTATATGAACAAGGGGCAAATACAAACATGACTTGATGGCGCATTTATTGCTTTGATTGATGAAGACGAGTTTTTGACATAAAAAAATTAATTCAAATTAATTCATAAATGAATGGAGTGTGAAAAATGCAACCCAATGTGATTAAAGTTTTCATTGGCTACGATCCTGTTGAGAGTGTTGCCTGGCACACCCTAGCGGCATCAATTTACCGCCACAGCAGCAGACCGGTTGCCGTCATTCCTGTTAATTTGCGTAATTTAAAGGGCATCTACAACAGAGCGCGCGACCCTAAACAGTCCAATGAGTTTTCGTTTTCACGATTTCTAGTGCCTTATTTGTGCAACTATGAAGGCCAGGCTATCTTTTTAGATTGCGACATGATGTTGCGAACGGACATTGCTGAAATCTTCACTGCAATGACAGAGCAGCCCGATAAAGCCGTTTATGTTGTCAAGCACACCTACGAGCCACGTAACGATGTGAAATACCTCAACACGGTTCAGTACAAATATCCTAGGAAAAATTGGTCATCGGTTGTGTTGTGGAATTGCGAACATCCGAAAAACCGTGTGGTGACACCTCAGTTTGTCAACACAGCAGAGGGCTTGGTTTTGCACCGTTTCACTTGGTTAGAAGACAGCGAGATCGGAGAACTCGATGTGCGCTGGAATTGGCTGGTAGGCGAATACGACGCGCCACCAAAAGATGTGAAGAATGTCCATTGGACGGTAGGTGGCCCATACTTTCATGAATATGAAGAAGCGGACTTTGCGCAGGAATGGTTTGCAGAACGAGATTTGATGCAGTATTGCTTGCAGAGACAACCTTTTAAGGCGAGTGCTTAACGGCTGCAATGGTATATAAATATAGTAGAACTTTTTTCAAAGAATATAAATATGAAAAAAATATTGATATATGGTGGAGGAAGTCAGGCAAGAATTGTCATAAATATGATCGATTCATTGGGGTTAGGTAAAGTTGAATTAATATATGATCCGACTATTTCAAAACCATCCTTTGAAACTTGTATTAATTTTTCAAATGAAAAAGAGGAAATGATAAAGTGCATACATGATAATAATATTGAATTATTTCATGTGTGTATAGGAAACGAATACGGATTTGCAAGGGCAAAAATTGCCGACTATTTAGTAAAAGAAAAGCTAAAGCCAATTAGTATTATTTCAGAGAAATCAATAATAGAGAAATCAGTAACGATTGGAGCAGGTGTTCTTGTGATGCCTGGTGCCATAGTACAAAAATTTGCACAAATAGGTTCCTATGCTGTCGTGAATACTGGAGCAATCATTGAGCATGAGACAGTAATTGGGCAAGGCACTCATGTCATGAGTGGGGCGGTTTTAACAGGTCGGGTGCATGTTGAAGATTACTCAACTATATGCGCAAATGCCACTGTGTTACCTGACTTAAATATAGGCGAAGGATCAATTGTTGGAGCGGGAGCAGTTGTAGTCAACCATGTTTCTCCATTTCAAGTGGTAGCAGGTGTTCCTGCAAAATTAATTAAATTAAACAAAATCATTGATCCAATATTATAAAAATACATATGAAAAAAATAAATAATGAAATACTTTTGGGAGTATTAGAGGCAGGTGATTATGATCGCTATCTTGTTCTGGATAATATTTTCTACAATCATGAAGTTAAGGTTGTTGAGGACGCAGATCATTATCAAAGCATGTTTACCTCAATTGAGAAGTCAAGCGTTGAGTATGGAAATATTTTAAAAAAATATTCGATTGAATCAACAGCATTAGATTTTAATAAGATTTGCTATTTTTTACCTACATTGGATAATGATTTGGCACACATTGAATTGCTTTGTGCAATTCTAGAAACTGCAGTTGACCATAATTTTGATGTCTATGTGGCTGGTTTTGCCTCGGAGAAAAATTCAATAAAAAGTAGGCTACTAACGGAGCTTGAAAAAAATGGAAAGATAAAAATTGTTTGCTTAGAGTTTTCTCATCTGGATGTCGTAAGTTTTATCAAATGGTTTTGTAATTCTGGAATTTCACAATTAATTGTCACTTCAATACCAACACTATTAGTGTCTTTTATCGAAGTATTTGGATCCAAGATGGTGACTTGGTTCTCAATGAAATTCGAACTTAATTGTTTCGATAAGTTAATAAATAGAATGTCCTTCTGTGGAAATGGCCTATTTGTCGATGCAAAACATGGCGTGACCTGGTTGCGGAACCCCCCGGCAATCGTTGGTAGTCAACTTGAGTGGAAAAAAAGGGTAGTGGACAATCAGATAGTTAGATTGATATCAATAAATAGAGAGGAAAAGATAAGGAATCCTATATTTTTAGAAGCAGTAAAAAGTATATTGAAACTAAATTTAAACGCACAGTTTTATTGGACAGGAAGGCAGTGCGACAAAGCCATTGTGGAATACTTCTTGGCCAATGATTTGTCTGACAGAACTCACTATATAGGTTGGGTTAATGCAACTCAAATCATTTCAGAATATGATATTTTTTTGGATACTCCCAATTTAAGCGGCTCAATTGCTGCTAAAGCTTTTGCTAGTGGAATGCCGGTTGCAACATTTGAAAACTCACAGTCGTGGATTGATTTTTACAAGGATGACATATCGTCAGAAATGGAAAAGCTGGGAGAGAAAAATGGCGTAAGTATGTTGCTTTCTGAAGGCGTTGACAGTTATGTGTCGCATGTAACTTCGCTCATTAATAATAAAAATTACTATGCATTTATTTCAAAATTAGAATGGTATCTTGGGCGAGTATTTTTTAATAATCCCAGCTTAATGCAGAAAATTCACTTTGAAAACCTGAGAAAGATCCAGGAGAAAATTTATGAGTATTAGCATCCCATTTAATAAGCCTTATTTACATGGACGAGAATTAGTCTATATCGCTCAATCAGTACAATCTGGAAAGATTTCGGGTGATGGCATTTTTACAAATAAATGCAGTGACTTCTTAAAATCCAAATATGGATTTAATAGTAATTTTCTAACAACCTCGTGTACCGATGCTTTGGAAATGAGTGCTATTTTAATGAATATAAAGGATGGAGACGAAGTCATAGTGCCGTCATATACTTTTGTATCCACTGCGAATGCATTTGTTTTACGAGGTGCTCGTATAGTATTTGCAGATAGTTGCCCCTTGCATCCAAATATTAATCCGGATTCGATCGAAGAGTTGATAACAGAAAAAACCAAAGCAATAGTAGTTGTGCACTATGCTGGCATAGCATGCGATATGGATAGAATTTTAGAGATTACTAAGCGATATAACCTATATCTTATTGAGGATTGCGCTCAATCTATTGATTCTTACTATAAAGGGATACCATTAGGAAGTTTCGGCGATGCGGCAACATTCTCGTTTCATGAAACTAAGAATATCATTGCGGGCGAAGGTGGGTGTATTGTAATAAACAATAAAGACTGGATTAAGCGTGCAGAAATAATACGAGAGAAGGGGACCGATAGATCAGCATTCTTTCGAGGGGAGATTGACAAATATGGTTGGGTAGACATTGGCTCTTCATTTTTACCTGCTGATATTATTGCAGCCTATCTTTATGCGCAGCTTGAAATAATTGACGAAATTCAATTGAAACGCAAAGCTCTGTATAATATGTATTACGAATGCTTAAGTCCTCATGCAGAGCGCCTGAAATTCTCGCTGCCAATAATTCCGGACTATTCAACAAATAACGCCCATATTTTTTTCATGCTGGTCAAAAACCTAGAAGTTCGATCGGCATTAATAAATTTCCTTAAAGAAAAAGGGGTTCTAGCCGTCAGCCATTATATCTCTCTTCATCGGAGCAAATACTTCTCTGAGACGCATGATGTTAAGTTATTGAGAAATGCAGATCACTATACAGATTGTTTGCTTAGATTGCCACTGTACTTTGAACTGCAGGTTAACCAGGTTGGTGAAATATGTGATCATATTATCAGTTTTCTTGAGAAATACTAATGCTGATCAGTAACTCTAATATATTAAAGTTACTTTGATGATTTTCGTTGATTTTCTGTATGCCCAAATCTACCCTTGGTTAACAAACCCAACCTTTTTAATTGGAATTAGGGCGGCAGTAGTTGATGCATCTGTTAAGCCATATGTATTCAATAAAGTTTGAGATGCTGGGTACGCAACCAGAAAGTTATTTTTAAATACATTGGTAAGTGTAAACGCATTTGAAACACCTTTTTCTGTTCCTTCAAAATCATCAAGAAGAAAAATAGCGTCTTCCGCCTGCAGTTCAAGCAGTAGGGGTATATCACTCTCCTGTATGCGACCGTCTAATAAATACATCTCCGGAATGATTTTATTGTTTACTAGGCTAGTAAGCATCTCAGTTGAGCTTTGTTTTTTATATTGAATAATATTTTTGAAATCTAGGTTTATATTATTTGAATAGTCACATGTATGAATGAGTGGTGGTGCGACCCCGTTTAATTCATGTCCGATAGTTAGTGAATATGTCGACCGGCCAATAAATGTTCCTACTTCTGCAATTAATGACGGTCGGAAATAACTGGTTAATAAAGTTAGACTTACTGCTGATGAGGCTGAAATAGATCCTGTGTTGTATTCAGATAAGTCCCTCAATTTTTCAAAATAAATATGTTTAGATGCAATATTTGATTTTGCTTGTTCTATGATTTGGGTACCATTTTGAAAAATAATTTTCCAAAATAGATCTGTAAAAGAATTTCTGCTGATGTTTAGTTTGTTCATTGAATGATCCTTCTATTTGCTTCTAATTAGTTATATTATTATTGAAATTCAATTAAATTTGGACAACTCGGTGTAAATTTTAAAGCCATCTAGTTGTTTTGTTCTCTTTTAAATTGTGGCATTACTTTTGCTTGGGCAGCTTAAGCGACCCATCCAATGTCGGATAGGTCAATTTTTCTGACACTAAGCAGGAGCCAGCATGACCCTAATCCAAGAACTCATGAACCAAGCCGCCGTCGGTGGTTTGTTGAATGCACAAGCCATCAAGCGTTTCACACCTGGTGAGATTCGCGAAACCATTCAATCGTTGGTAGCGACTGAGCAATTTGAACTTGCCAACGCCTTGGGCGACGCTGGCATGAGCTTGTACCCCCATAGCGAAGACATTTTGGCCATTACCAGTTTGCTGGCCATGATGAACCAAGACTGGCCCCTCGCAGTTGAATTGCTCGATGAGTTGATCGAGATTCAAGGCGCTAATACGCCTCCTTTTACCTATGTGATGATGGTTCGCGCACTGCGCTGCAACCTCGACCCCGTGCGTGCCTTGCAAATGGCCCGTCAAGGTTTGGCAACTTATCCAGAGCAGGTGGAGTTGCTGGCCGAGAAACTGTCGCTGGATGATTTCAGCGATTCCATGATTCCAACCGCAGGAATGACCCAATAAGCGGTCCTTGCAAGCTGAAGCGGCAAACGGCAACCGCTTGCCACTTCAGCGACAAAACCTTGCCACTGAATACTTTGTGTTTCGACTTCATGCGGCAAAAAAAGGGAAAACCCTTATTTAGAAGCGTCAAAAAAAGTTGGCACACAAAGTGCTTAGTCAAAGCAAGTTTGATTGACCAATGGTGGTCAGGAGAAAAAAATGGCAGTAATCAATACCAACGTTAAAGCATTGTTTTCACAGATGGCACTCGGATCTTCCGGGCGTGCTCAAACTGTGGCTATGCAGCAATTGTCAACTGGCAAGCGCATCAACTCAGCACGAGATGACGCAGCCGGGATGGCCATTGCCACACGTATGACGCATCAAATTCGTAGCTTGAACCAAGCTGTACGCAATGCGAACGATGCCATCAACCTGATCCAAACCGCTGAAGGCGCGACCAACGAGATCACCGACATGCTGCAACGCATGCGTGAACTCGCTGTGCAAGCTGTGAACGACACCAACGATAACGCTCAGCGTAGTTATCTGGATTTGGAATTCCAGCAACTCAAACAACAAATTGTTCAGATCGCTGACAACACCGAATGGAACGGTTTCCCCGTGCTGACCGGTGCAGCAGGTCAACGTGTTGGTGAAATGCCCGTGTTCAAGACCACATCGGTGAGTTTGAACCAACCAGGCCCAGTGTTCATTGGTGCGCCATCCGTGCCAAATGTGACAGGCGATGAAGTGGGCCAAAAGCAATCATTAACCTTCACAGGTACACCTCCAACAGGTCCTTATAACTACACATTCGAAGTTAAAGACAGCACAGGCTATCCACACAAGACCACTGTTGCGATCAGCGCCACAGATGCAACATCTTGGGATGGTGTGCTGAACCGAATCAAGTCGACATTGGACGGCAATTCAGAATTCGCTGACTTGACATCAAGTATCAGAGCACAGAAAGTTGCCAAGGTTGACAAAATTACTTTCCAATCGCCGCTGACAACCAGTTCTATTTTCATCAATGGTGTCAAAGTTGACTTCACCACTGACGACATCGCGGACTCAGTGGCTTACGGCAATAAGATCAAGACCACGCTTGAAAACAGCTCGACATTCGAGACCGCTTCTGGTCGCAAAGTGAGCGTCGACCAAGTGACCGGTGCGGTCACGCTGACCTATGTTCCCGCCGATGGTGATATCACCACGAGCGTGACTGCAGAAAATGCAGTGGCGATTGAAGCCAATCCTGGCGTACGCGAAACTTCAACAGTGACCTTCAAGGCCTTGCCTGCAGGTGAAACAGTGACAGTTGGCGGTTTAACCTACACCGCGCCCTCAAACAAAACAGCACAAGATGTTGCTGCAGCTTTTGCGGGCTGGACCAATAGCAATCTCAACTCAGCATTCACTGGTACCTTGACGGGCTATTCACCCGCCATTGGTTCAAGTGGCGACACAGTGGTGTTTTCAACCACAACAGCAACAGCCGCTGCGCCTAATGTGACAGATTTGACTGTCAGCGCTTCGACACCTGCAGCATTGCCAACTGTGTCGACCACCCAAGGTGTTTCCGCTGTTTCTGCTACCAATGAAAAAGCAACTTTTGCTTTCTCACCCTTGCTCGCAGGGCAAAGCCTCACCATTGCTGGTTTGACCTATGTGGCACCCGCTGCAGGCGCATCAGCAGATGTGATTGCCGCTGCATTTGCAAGACCTGATTTGCATCAAACCAACTTCACGGGCGCCTTGACGGGTTATCGTACAGACGCCGTCGCGGGTTCACCTGGTAGCGTTGTGTTTACCAATTTGGCAACAGGCAACATCACGCCTGATTTGTCTGCAAGTGCAAACGCAGCCATCACTGCGGCCACAGCGCCAACAGGCGCCAATTTGGTCATCACGCAAGGTGTGGCTGGTACCACAACAGAATCTGCTGCCATTACATTCCCCGCGTTGACAGCCGGTCAAAGCATCACAGTGGGTGGTTTGACCTATGTGGCACCCGCTGCTGGCGCTTCTGGCAGCGTGGTAGCTGCAGCCTTTCAAAGTTACGACCCAGCTAACCCTGGTGAAAACTTCACTGGTACCTTGTCTGGTTTTACAGTTACAAACGTAGCAGGTGCTGTTGCCACATTTACAAGTACAACTCCTACCGCAGTCGTACCTGATATTGTTGTTACTACTGCGGGCGTTGCAGCCGGTACCGCGCCAACACCCACGGTTGTGAACGGCATTGCCAGCGTTACGCCTGTGACAGAGCTGGCCGAAGTGACATTTGGCACATTGTCTGCAGGTCAAACCGTGACGGTTGGTGGTTTGACCTACACGGCTCCTTCCACATCGCCAACAACTTCTGCTACTGCAATTGCTTCAGCGTTCTTGGCTTATCCAGGAACAGCGACAAATTTCTCCGGCACATTGACTGGTTTTTCAATGTCAGTCGGAACAACAGCTTCAAAAGTTAAGTTCACAAGCACAACTGCAGGCACACCTGTCACTGATATTCAAGTGTCAACTTCTGCAGGCGTGGTGGCCCCCAATATTCCAACTGTTTCGACCATACAAGGCCAAACTGAAAACTCATTGGTGACTTTTGCACCTTTGACAACTGGACAAACGGTGACGGTGGGTGGTTTGACCTACACCGCACCAAGCAGTAAAACAGCTGTTGAAGTGGCGCAAGCTTTCAGCAACTATGGAACATCACAAGTTGGTTTCTCTGGTGCGTTGGCTGGCTTTGCCATCACAGCAACTGCAGCATCTTCTAACTCTGTGGTGTTTGCCAGCACCAATGTTGGTGCCGTGCCAGTGGTCAGCACCCGTGGAACAACTGGTGCAGTGGTTACTAACCAAAAGGTTTCTGGCTATGAAGTAGCACTGAACTTTATGGCTGAGCAAGGCGACTTGCCCACCATGACGGTCACATCGACTCAAGCAACAGGTTCGGTACCTGCAGTCACAACACAACATCCCGCGTTGCAAACTGCCATTCCAACTTGGAACCCCATCGGTGGCAAGTTCCTCAAGAGCGGTACCTTGACCATGAATGTGTTGGACACTGGCGAGGTACAAGCCAAGTTCTTGACCGCTACCAACGAGCCATTGACATTGATTGGCAAATTGAACAGCAGCAACGGCACAGTGACCTTCACACAAAACGAAGGCCATAACGGTGACGTCTTGTCAGCTGACCTGACCTATGCCTTCACAGACGCTCAAGGCGTGTTGTTGAACTCATGGAAAGCCAGAAATGTTGCGGTCAATGTGTCTGTTGAAGGACAAATTCCCGCCATGCGTGATGGTGACTTGTTCATCAATGGTGTCAACATCGGCGCAAGCTCTGCGTTGGACGACAAATTGTCACCCCCAGAAAATGCCGCAGGTAGCGCAATTGCCAAAGCGGCTGCGATCAACCGCATGGCTGTGTCGACTGGTTTCACGACCGGTGAACAGCAAACCATCACATTCTCTGGCGCGCCTAAAGATTTGCCAAGCTCCATCATTGTGGGTGGCGTGAGCGTGCAGTTGCACGAAACCGACACATCTTCTTCTTCAGTGGCTGCAGCCGTTGCTGCCGCCATGAAGGGCAGCGGTGCATTCATGGAAAGCACTGGACGTGTGATCACATACCAACCTGGTAGCTCTGTGATTACCGTTAAGTTTGCGAAAAATGAACGTGATGTACCTGATATCACTTTCAACGCACAGACAACGGGCATGCAAGCCGTTGTGGACACAACCGTTGAACACTTTACTGCCATCGAAGGCACAGGTGTGTTTGCCAAAGTCAATGAAAACATCGTGACAGGTACGGCCATGTCTGCGGACACGGTTGTCAAGGGTGCTGTGTTCATCAATGGCTACTCGAGTGCTGACATCACCACCGTGCTCAACAACACACGTGCTTCACGTGCCAATGTGGTTCGTGCCATCAACATGATCAGCGATAAAACTGGTGTCAAAGCGATTGACACCGGGTCAGATGCCAAAGGCGTGACTTTGGTGGCCGCTGATGGTCGCAACATTGAAGTTCGCTTTGAAACCAAAGGCGATGTGCAAGAGTTTGGCCGCGGCACCGGTTTGGTGGAGGGTGTGCAAGCAGGTACTTATTCTTTGGAATCCAAGGTTGAAGCACCCATTGTGCTCAGCACCAAGGGTGACATCACACGCACTGGTTTGGTGGAAGGCAATTTCACCAAGAACCAATCGGTTGTTAACACCAGCGCACGCGACGCTGTGCAAACAGCCACAGCTCAAATTGACCATGTGGTGATTGGCGGAACGCCTAAAACATCAGCAGTTGGTTTGCCCGAGAAGTATTCGGTCACGGTCAACAACATTCAATTCACCGTTACCAATAACGGCAATGATTTGAATACACCCCAAAAGATTCGCAATGCTTTGGTGGCTGAGATCAACAAGAAGAAAGACTTGATTGGTGTCACAGCATCAGCCGGCGACAGCTTGGGTGAATTGAAGCTCAAGGCCAATGTGGCTGGCACACCATTCACAACCACCGCAAGTGGCCCAGCGTCGTTGGTGGCTTCTGCAACATCGTCTACTTTGGTGCAGAACCAAGAAGCTCAAATCAAACCATTGAGCATGAATGATTTGACGATCAACGGCATCAAGATTCCTCAAAGCAAGGCTGCTGACGATATTTTCTCAAGCACCGTGACTTCAAGCAGCGATAGCAGCGCCAGTGCAATTGCGATTGCTGCAGCCGTTAACTCACAGTCAGCTTTGACAGGTGTGCGTGCCCAAGCCAACCCTGTGGTTTCTAAGGCTACGATCACTTCGGTCAGTTCTGATTTGCCAGCAGGCCGTTATTCGTTGTATTTGAACGGTACCGAGGTTTCGGTTTACCTGGATCCGCAAGATACCCCCGCCGAGCGACGTGCGAATGTGGCCAGTGCCATCAACGAACGCACGGGTCAGCATGGTGTGGTGGCCACAGACGAAGGCAAGGGCGGTTTGACGCTGACAACTTCGGACGGTCGCAATTTGTCTGCTTGGTTTGATTCAAGCGTGCCCGCTTTGTCAGCCGCAAGTTTTGGTGTGGAAAAAGGTGGCACGGCCAAGCAAGTCTCGACCGTCACGTTTAACCACGCTGCAACAGCAGGTGACACAGCTTCGATCGTGGTGAACGATCAAACGATCACCGTGACTGCAACGGCTACCCAAGATTTGGGCGCATTGCTCAAAGCCCGAGTGGAAGAGAACCCATACCTGAAAAACATTGGTGTGGAAGTCAACGGCTTGACCATGACATTCACTTCCAAAATTGGTGGATCAGGTTTTGATTTGAGTGGCGCAACAGTGACAGGCACGACCGTGACTGCCATGGACATTGCAACCACAACGCCCAATAACACCGGTAGCAATGATGTGAGTGCGATTTATCGCGCCAACGAAACAAGCTCAACAGCCAAAACGCTGTACGGTACTGTGCGCATGATTTCTGATCCTGCACTGTTGCCGATCGGTATGCCCTCACCAACTGGTGCGCCACCTTCAGACAAAGCAGCTTTGTTGAAAGCCACTGGTCGCCCATTCACAATTGCTGTGGGTGAAGACGGCTTTGGTAACAACAGCAATTTCTCTCAACTTGGTTTCGAAGCCGGTACCTTCGGTGGTCAGTCGAGTGCTGCCATGGATCCACCGCGCGTTGGCCGCATGGCCTTCCAAGTGGGTGCCAGTACCAAGCAAGTGATCACCATTGATTTGGCAGACTTTGGCAAAAATGGACCGATCACCAGCGAAATCACCGGTGACGTTGATTTGAATGTGGATGATCGTGTTGCACGCATCAACACACGCGATGGCGCTTCAGACATTTTGGCGAAGCTAGACAGCGTGATGGACCGTGTGAACGCCACACGCGCCACCATGGGTGCGGTGATGAACCGCCTGGACCATGTGATCAACAACTTGACCAATGTGTCTATGAACTTGTCGGCATCGCGAAGCACGATTGAAGACGCTGATTACGCAGCAGCTTCGACCGAGTTGGCGAAAACCCAAATCATGCAACAGGCTGCAACAGCGGTGTTGGCGCAAGCGAACACCAGCCAACAGTCGGTGCTCAAGCTCTTGGGCGGTTGATCCCCGCTTCAAGTTGAGCGCATGAAAGCCAGCGTATGAAAGCTACGCAGCCGAGCAAATCTCAGGAGATGCCGGGCAAGAAAGGCCCCAATTGTTGGGACTGCCGCTTCTTGGCCATCACCTGGGATGTGCGCACACCTTATGGTTGCAAACTGATGGGGTTTCGCTCAAAAGTGATCCCTTCGATTGAGGTGCTACGCACCGACGGTCGCTTTTGCAGCGGTTTTTCTGCCAAGCCTCAAGCGAGCAAAGCGTCTGCGCAAGCAACGCGACCTACGCAGGCTGTCGGCAACCCGTCGGATCGTCAAGATTCTGACCGTCGTGGGCCGTTCATCCCCATAAATTTAATCACTTAGGTTTCAAAAAGGGTTTCTGAACCGTACAAAACAGTTGGCACGCACCTTGCATAACAGTCTCACCTTCATTTCATTTCAGGCTGTACAAAGTGATTGCTTCTTCTGTCAACGTTATTCATGCGGTTTGGTTGGACCCTTTCAGTCCAATCGATGACGCAGATCGCGCCCAGCTGGATGCCGCAGGTATCAGCTTGGAATCTGTTAGCACCTTGGGTGACCTCTCGCTGGCGCTGCGCCGTGCGCATGTGCTGATCATTCGCTTAGGCGATAGCGCTGAGCTGCTGCAGGAAGTTCAAACCCTCATTGGTCAATTGGGTCACACCGTGCCCGTGCTGTGCCGTGTGGACCGCCGCCGTATGGAAGTGGCTGTGGATGCCATGCGCTTAGGCGCCTTGACCGTGTTGGCTGCCGACGAGTGGACCCCAGTGGTTTGGAAAGACGCTGTCAAAGGTTTGAACGCACCCGAACTCAAAACCAAAAGCTATGTGTTTGTTGACCCTACCAGCCAACACCTATTGGCTTTGGCACAACGCGTGGCACAAACCGATGTGACCGCTTTGTTGGTGGGCCCTACCGGCGCTGGTAAAGAAGTGCTGGCGCGTGTGTTGCACGAATCTTCACAACGCGCCAAAGGCCCGTTTGTGGCACTCAACTGCGCGGCCATGCCCGAGCATTTGATTGAAGACATGTTGTTCGGTCACGAAAAAGGCGCTTTTACTGGCGCTTTGAAAGAACACAAAGGTTTGTTTGAACAAGCCCATGGCGGCACCATTTTCTTGGACGAGATTGGTGAAATGCCAATGAACTTGCAAGCCAAGTTGCTGCGTGTGTTGCAAGAGAAAAAACTCAACCGCTTGGGCGGTGAAGCCACCATCGATTTGGATGTGCGCGTGATTGCCGCCACCAACAAAGATTTGAAACAAGCCATCGAGCAACGCGAATTCCGCGAAGACTTGTATTTCCGTATCAGCACTTTCCGCTTGCGCATTCAAGCCTTGAAAGACCGTCCTGGTGACATCGTGCCTTTGGTGGCGCAGTCCTTGGCACGCCATGTCAAAGGCGGTGTGCCTTTCACAGTCACCCCTGAAGCCCAAGTGATGTTGCAAAACTATCCATGGCCAGGCAATGTGCGCGAACTCGAAAACGTGGTGCAACGCGCCGTGGTGTTGAGCGGTGGTCGCACCATCACCCCCGCGCATTTGATGTTTGACGATGCAGCGATGGACAGCCAAGCAGCACCTGCTGTGGATGCTTCAGTATTGCACGCTGTGCCAGCGCAAGCCTTGCCATTGCAAGCGATGCCCACACAAGCTGTGCCTTCACAAGCCTTGCCTGTCCAAGCCATGCCAGCACAACCCATGATGTTCAACCCGATGCCCGCAGCCCCCATGGCAGATGCAGCGCAAGCCATGTTGTCATCGTCTGCTGGCAACTACCCATTCCCCACAGCACCCATTGAGGTGCGTGATTCAAATGCGCCAGTCAACTTAGAACACGCTGTGAAAACCAGTGAGTTGCAAGTGATCATGGCTGCCATTCAAAGCACCGACAGCCGCATGGCTGCTGCTGCGAAATTGGGCATCAGCCCACGCACCCTGCGCTACAAGTTGGCGCAAATGCGTGAACGTGGTCTCTATGAAGGAGCGTCAGCATGATTGATCGTGTCTCTCAAACCAACATTCAATCGATGTTGGAAACCATCCGTGCTTACCAATCGCAGTCTGCAGGTTCTAACTTGCCTGTGGGTGAGGCCGCACCTGGTGCCATCAAAGAGCAACCCAAATTTTTTGAGTCCGTCAAAAGCGCACTCGACAGTGTGAACGACACGCAAACCAAATCGCGCATGATGCAAGAAGCCTATGAGCGCGGTGAGGAAGTGCCCTTGACCGAAGTGGTCTTGAGCATGCAGAAATCATCGTTGGCTTTTGAAGCCACCTTGCAAGTGCGCAACAAAGTGATGAAAGCGTACGAAGAAATCATGAACATGCCAGTGTGATGCTGAGCTGAAAGAACGATATGGCTACCGAAACCATGAACATGAACACAATGGGCTTGCCCGCCACCACAGGCGACAACGCCTCGGCGGTGGGTTCCCCCACAGGCGCTGCCAACAACGGCAACGCCCGTTTGCCTGCTTGGCTCGATGCCAAAGAAGGCCCTGTTGCTGTGCTGGCCGACATCTTGCGCCAACCAAGCGTGCGCAAAGCCTTGCCTTTCATCGTCATCTTTATGTTGATGGTGTCAGTGGCGGTGTTCTTCACATCCCTCAAGCCCACACCTTATCGCCCACTCACTTTGATGCTCAACGATGCCGACAAACAAGTCGCCATGGAAGCCTTGAAAGCAGGCGAGTTCAAGCCCGAGGTGGATGCCAACAGCGGTCAAATTGCTGTGCCAACAGCGCGTTACCAAGAAGCCCGCATGTTGCTGGCCTCGAAAGGTTTGCCACGCACCGAAGCTTCTGGCATGGACAACCTCAAAGACATGCCAGCCATGACCACCAGCCAGTTCATGGAGCAGGTGCGTTACAACAATGCGATGGAGCAAGAGCTCGCACGCAGCATCATTCAAATCGGGGGCATCAAATCAGCGCGCGTGCACTTGGCTGCACCTAAGCAAAGCGTGTTTGTGCGTGACCGCGCACCCACCAAAGCATCGGTGGTGATCACCCGTTTGCCAGGCCGCACCATTTCTGCTGCCAATGTGCAAGCCATCATTCAACTGGTGGCTGCGAGCGTGCCTTATTTGGCCCCTGAAAATGTGTCAGTGGTGGACAACTACGGCAGCTTGATGAACGACATGTTGACCGAGCAACCTTTGGGTTTGACCGCGCAACAACTCACACAAAAGCAACAAATGGAAGACTTGTATCGCACACGTCTGATCCAGTTGTTGGCGCCCATCGTGGGTGAATCGAACGTGTCAGCTCAGGTGAGCATGACGCTTGATTTCACACAAACCGAAGTCACCACAGAAGATTTCGATTCGCTGGACAAGGGCCCAAAAACCCGTTCTGAATTGTTTGTGGAAGACCGCAACACTTTCCGTGATGCGATTGGTATTCCTGGCTCGTTGTCCAACACGCCGCCAGCACCTACCAACCCACAAGCCACCACGCAAACCAATGCTGACCCCTTGAAGGGCGTGAGCGAAAAAGGCGTGCAAGTGACCGCACGCAGCACGAAAAACTACGAACTCGACCGTTCGGTGCGCCACACCAAAAACGCTATGGGCGTGATCACCAAAATTGGTGTGGGTGTGCTCATCAACGAGCGTCCTATTCCTCCCGGCACCAAAGTTGAAAAACCAGCCGATGGTTCTGCACCACCCACCTCTATTCCTTACACCGAAGAAGAAATCACACGTTTGAACCAATTGGTCAAAGGCGCTGTGGGTTTCAACGAAGAGCGTGGAGACATGGTGACCGTTGTGGCCACCAAGTTTGAACCCCAAATCGACCCCAACTATGTGCCTTGGTACAAAGACGAAAATTACCAAATCATCGTGAACGCATCGGTGGTGGGTGGCATCTTCTTGTTGCTGTTGTTGACCGTGGTCCGCCCAATGATCCGTCGCCTCACCAGCCCCGAGATCGATCCCAAGAAATTGGCCAACGCTGCGGCCGAAGCCGCCAGCTTGGAGGCGAAGATGGCCATCGAGGTCGCCACCGCCGAAGCGGCTGCTGCGCAGTTCGCTGCCAAAACATCCAAGCAAGCGCACGAAGACGAAATTGCCGTCATCTCGCAAGAGGCAGTCAAAGCCGCAGCGCATGCAGCACAGATGACCGAGGCCGCACGTTTGGCCGCCGAAGCCAAACTGGCTGCCGACGCACTGGCCGCTGCCGAAGCCAAGGCCCGCGAAGAAGCCATGATTGCCGAAGCCAAAGCCCGCGAAGAAGCCTTGCAGGCCGAGCTGGCCGCCAAGCTGGCCGAGGCAGAAGCTGCGGCGCATGCTGCAGCCCAAGTGGCAGCGGCTGAAGCGGATCAATCTGCTGATCAAGAAATTGAAATCGAAGAGGGCGAAACACTTGAAGAAGTGAAGGCACGTATGGCAAGCTTGAAGCCTAAGAAACAATCGATTTCTGCTGATTTGTTGAACACGGCCAACTCATACGACGACAAAGTGGCACTGATCCGCATGATCGTGGCTGAAGACTCCACCCGCGTGGCTGGCGTCTTGAAGAACCTGATTCAATAAACAGCACCTATTTAAGAGTTTGAGGAACAAACATGGCTGATAACGAAACAACCTCTGGCGGCATTGTCATGACCGAGGCCTTGCGGGCCGAGCTTGCTGCCATCAACAGCACGCAGCGCGCGGCAGTGTTGATGCTCTTGTTGGGCGAAGACCAAGCGGCAGACATCATTCGCTTTCTCAACCCCAAAGAAGTGCAAGCACTCGGTGCTGCGATGGTGCAGGCGGCAGCGTTCTCGCAAGAAGCGGTGAACGTGGTGCTCGACGATTTTGTAGACCAACTCAAAAAGCAAAACAGCTTGAGCATTGGCAACACCGACTATGTTGAAAAAGTCATGAAGCGCGCTTTGGGTGACGACAAAGCGGCATCGGTGCTCAACCGCATCATGCCCGGTCAAGGTACCAAGGGCTTAGACATTTTGAGTTGGATGGATGCACGCGGCATTGCCGACATGATCCGTGGCGAACACCCACAAGTGATTGCCATCATTTTGTCGTTGCTCGAATCAGAAACAGCAGCCGATGTGTTGACCTTCATGCCTGGCGATGTGCGCCCCGAAGTGATTCAACGCATTGCCAGTTTGGACACCGTGCAACCGTCAGCCATGGCTGAGCTTGAAGCCATCATGAAGCAACAGTTCTCCAAAGCAGCGTCGGCACAGTCGTCGAGCTTTGGGGGTGTGATGGCAGCCGCCAAGATCATGAACAACACCAAGACCGAGTTGGAAGCCTCCATCATGAATGGCTTGAATGAGATCGACCCCGATTTGATGCTCAAAATTCAAGACAACATGTTCACTTTCGAAAACCTGGTGTCGGTGGACAACAAAGGCATTCAGGTGCTCATGCGTGCAGTCGAACCCGACATGCTCATGTTGGCCCTCAAAGGTGCCAGCGAAGGCGTCAAAGACCGCTTCTTTGACAACATGTCTGAACGTGCACGTGGCATGTTCAAAGACGATATGGAAGCCAAAGGCCCACAACGCATGGTCGATGTGGAAGACGCACAGAAGAAGATCATGCGCATGGCGCGCAAGTTGTCGGACTCCGGCGAGTTGATCTTGGGAGGCGCGGACTTTGTTTAATCGCCCGCAACCGTCAAGGCGCGCCAAATCATGGCGCCCTGAACCTGGTCTGCTGTTACAAAACAGCAGCCGAGGTTTTGCCACGACCCGTTGGGGCGGGGCCGATGACGGTTTCATGGTGGATGACATCAAACGCACCAAAGATGGTTTTGCGTTGGATGAATACGCTCAGGTACCACTCTCGCCGCAAGCCATTGCAGCGTTGAAGCGACTCAAGGCCATGGAGCCTGATGAGAATGTGGTCATCGCTGATGAAGTTTTTGAGGCACCTGAACAATTTCAAATTGAAACATGGAATGCCAACGCGCATTTGCCTTTTGTGGTGGATGCGTATGACTTTGACGATGAAGACATCGGGCAAAACATGGCGCCAGTTGAAGCCATAGACGAAGCCATTGAAGTTTCAGAAGAAAAAGCGCTGACGCAAACAGATGATGAAGACGTAGAGGCTGCACCAACGCCGGTCTTACAGACCCAAGAAGATGTGCAAGAAGCTTTGTCTGAAGTCGAAGCTTCAACTGCCGATGACAACAAGGCGGAACCCGAAGGTTTAGCTGAAGCATCAACCGAAGTTGAAGCAGCGATCGAGGCGGAAGCAGAGGTCAATACAGAAGTAAAGGCAGACGCAGAAGAAACGGCTGATGTTGATGCTGATACCACAAGCGAAGCAGAAGTTGAGCTAGAAAAGCAAACAGCCGCAGTTGATGAAATGTCAGACGACATGTCTGCAGCATCTGAACACGCCGACGCTTCTGAAGAAACGCCAGCTGAGGAATCAACTGCAAGTGAATCAACCGCAAGCGAATCGACACCAGAACCCAGTCAAGCGCTAACAGATGATCAGGTACCAGCAGATCTTCAAGCCCCCGCAGAAACCGATATGGTCGAAAGCGATGTGGTGGACGAAGAAGCCGTGGCCCCAGAACAAATGGCAGCCACAGTTGACGAAGTGGTTGACGATGTCACTTTGCCCGAGCCTGTGCTTGCAGGTATTGATCCTGATGTGGCGGCGCAACGCGAAGCTGAAAAATTTGCCGAAGGTTTGGCGCAAGGTATTGAGCAAGGCGAACGCCAAGCACGCGAAGCCATGCAACAAGAAGTGCAAGCGCAATGCACGGTGTTGGCCAATGTCACTCAAGAACTGCACGCGCTGTTGAAAGACTCAAAAGCGTTTTACGAACCCATGAAGCGCTTGGCCATGCATTTGGCTGAGCAAATCGTCAAGTCAGAATTGAAAACCTCAACGCATGCGATTGAGCAATTGATTCAACATTGCTTGAACGAGCTTGATCACCCCGCGCAAGGTTTGGTGGTGCTTGAACTCAACCCCGAAGACAAAGCGCACTTGCAAGCACAAAGCCCCGAACTCATTCAAGGCATGCGCCTAGAGGCTGTGCAAGACCTGCAAATCGGTAGCGTGCGTTTGTTCGCCAACGACACCGTGATTGAAGATTTGATAGAGCACCGACTCGATGCACTGGCAGAGTCGATGCTGGTAGATGTGGCGACATGGAAGGCAAAGTCTGCGCTGGCAAAGCCTGAAGTGTCTGCACAAGATTTGGAGTCTGAAGATGTACATCCCTGACGTCATCAATACCATTTTGATGGGCTTGATTTTCATGATCATCGTGGTGACGGTGGTCCGTCCCCTCATGCTCAAACTGGTGGGGCAGTATGTGGACTCTGACCATTTGCAAAAGGCCATGCTCGAAGCCATTCAAAAAGAATTGACCCGTGCCTCTGAAGAGGCCGAGGCCAAACGCGCCGAACGCATCAAGTACCAAATGCTGTTGCTCGAAACCCCCGAGAAGCCCAAGCTCAAACCTGTGGTGGTGCCCGAGCCAGAACCTGAACCCGAGCCCACACCAGAACCCGTGGCCGAAGAAGTGCCAGTTGAAGCACCTGTGGAAGAAGCCCCCGCCGAAGAAACGGCAGTGGCTGAGGAAACCACCGAAGACACCGACCCCGCTAGCGCGGACAATGCGGCTGAGGCTGCGCCCGAAGGCGAGGCCCAGGCCAGCGACGGTTCGGCTGAACCACAAGAAGAGGAGTCTGAAGTGGCAGAAGGTGAAATTGAAATCCGCGAAGGCGAAACTTTGGCAGAAATCAAAGAGCGCATGAAGCGTGAACAAAAACAAAAGAAACCCACCATTCCTCCCGAGTTGCTCAACAACGCCAACAGCTACGAAGACAAAGTGGGTGTGGTGCGCATGGTGGTGCAAACCGATCACAGCCGAGTGGCCGCTGTCATTCGCAGCATGATTGAAGTGAAGAAGTAACACACACCATGATCGACTTTGCCGATGAAGTGCAACGCAGCTTGCCTAAGCTGCGTGCTCCTGACCCTACACGCAGCGGCACGCTGGTGCGTTTGGTCGGGCTCACATTAGAAACACGCGGCATCATGGCCCCCTTGGGTGCTTGCTGCGAAGTGGTGGGGCAAAGTGGTCATCGCGTTGAGGCCGAGGTGGTTGGCTTCAACGACAAAACTTTGTTCCTGATGCCCTTCACCGACCCCGTCGGTGTGGGCCCGGGTGACACCGTGCGTGTCATCAGCAACTCAGCGCAAGTGCGTTTGGGCAATGCACTCCTGGGCCGTGTCATCGACGGTCGTGGTCAACCTTTAGACGGTAAACCGCTGCCCGAATTGCCCGATCAACTCAGCTTGCTCGGTTGTCCCCTCAACCCGATGGAGCGTGGCCCTATCAACACCGTGCTCGATGTGGGCGTGAAAGCCATCAATGGTGTGCTCACCATTGGCCGCGGTCAGCGCATTGGTTTGGTCGCTGGTTCAGGCGTGGGTAAAAGTGTGCTCTTGGGCATGCTCACGCGTTTCACCAAAGCCGATGTGGTGGTGATTGGTTTGATCGGTGAACGGGGTCGCGAAGTGCAAGCTTTCATCAGCGAATCGTTGGGTGCAGAAGGCTTGGCCAAATCGGTCGTGGTGGCAGCACCTGCGAACGTGTCGCCGGTGTTGCGTCTCAAAGCCACGCACATGACCCATGTGATTGCAGAATATTTCCGTGACCAAGGCAAAAATGTGTTGATGCTGTGCGACAGCCTCACCCGTGTGGCGCACGCGCAGCGTGAAATTGGTTTGGCCATTGGCGAGCCTCCCACTGCAAAAGGTTATCCACCTTCTGTGTTTGCGTTGTTGCCCAACCTGATTGAGCGTGGGGGTGTAGGCCGTCATGGCCACGGATCCATCACAGCCATGTACACCGTGCTGGCAGAAGGCGATGATGGCAACGACCCGATTGTGGATATTTCACGTGCATCGTTGGATGGTCAAGTCATGTTGTCACGCCGCTTGGCCGACCAAGCCCATTACCCCGCCATCGATTTGAATGGTTCGATTTCGCGTGTCATGCAAACCTTGGTCAGCCCTGAAGAGTTGAAGATGTCCAACAAGCTTCGTCGCTTGTGGGCGGTGTACGAACAAAACGCTGACTTGGTACAAGTGGGTGCCTACGAAGCAGGCACGAATCCAGAGCTAGACGAGGCGATTCGATTGCGCGCACAGATGGTCACCTTCTTGCAACAAGACATGCATTTGGGTGAAGACTACCAAATCACACGCAACCAGCTTAGCCAGTTGTTGTCATGAAGCCGCGCGCCGCTTGGCCCTTGCTGGCCAAAAAAGCCAAAGAGAAATGCGATCTGATTCAGGTCGAAGTGGTCAAGGCGCGCGAACGCATCAAACATTTAGAAAACAGCAAACAGCGCATGGTCTTGTTGTACGACGACTATGTGCAACGCAGCAAAGAGGCCGAACGCAAGCCACACAGCATGGCTGAAACGCTGAACTTCAGAAGCTTCATGTTGCAACTGCAAGAATTGATCAAGCGGGTTGACCTAGATTTGACCGATGCCAACAATCAATTGGCCATGATCAAACGCCGATTGCTTGCGGCTGAGAAAAAACGCATTCAGATGGAAACCTTGCATGAGCAAGACCTGAAGAAGGTCAACGACTACCACCGCAAAAAAGAGCAAAGCCAAATGGATGCAGCGGGCCTCACGCTCTTCAATTTGAAAGCTTGATCAAGCGCTGACCCAGCCCGCTTGCAACCAATGCCAGTAGTTAGGTCTGAAAGCCCAAGGCATCAATTGCGTGGGCGTGTCAGCGGGCAACACCACTTGGGTCAGGTGATCGCTCCATGCCGTGTGCGCCCCTACCGATTGCAACAGTTGTTGCGTCAGCGGATCATTGATCATCGCGGGGGTGATGTTCTTGCGCATCAGCGGCGCCAACGCGGTGGGTGTTTTGCTGGGCTCAACAGGGCCTGATAACCAATCGTGCAAACTGCCCCAACTTCTGCCTTGCAAAGTATTTTTCAACGCCGATAACTCTTGTTCCACACGCGCTTCATCGCGAATGCGGTAGCGGTGTTGCCCCAATACATTGTCAAACCACACAAACGCATGGGGGTGTTGTTGCAACACATCGCGCAAGTGCACCAGCGCGTCGGTGCGATGGTGATGCACCGCCACTCCCCGCTGTTGCAGCGTGCGTCCGTGTCGCCAATTGAACAACCACGGCGCCATGGGGTCGATGTCATAGGCATGAATGGTGTCAAACCGCTCTAACCATGCATGCGACATCATCCAACCTGCGCTGCCACCAATGAGTACCAAATGCTTAGAGCGTGGTGTGACCTGCGCCAGAAAACCCTCGATCAACTCAAGGGTCGGTTGCCAACGCTTCAAAGAGCCATGCGCATGCACATGCCAATTGAGCCCGCCGGTGCCGCCCGCATGCAGCAAATCACGCCAAAAGCCCATGGCACATTCCCAGCGTCAATGAAACAGTCAATCTTGTTGGCATGCAAGAACTATAGCCTCAACCCAAGCTGGCACAACCATTGCAATACCTATGCAGATAGGCACATCTTGTGTCAAAAAACCGTCATGCGCAGAGGAAAAAACCATGCAAGGATTCGATTGGGGCCAGTTCATCGCCAGCACACTCACCATCGTGCTGCTGCTGTTGGGCGCACTGTGGTGGGTCAAGCGCAACCGCATGATCGGTGGCACACAAGGCTCAGACCGCCGCATTCAAATGTTAGAGGCCATTCCCTTGAGCCTCAAACACAAAATGGTGTTGATAGAAGTGGACAACCAAATGGTGTTGGCCAGCGTCAGCCCCAGCGAAGTCAAAACCCTGCATGCATGGCAAAAGGAGAGCAGCCATGTTGCGTAAACCCATCACCCGCAAGATCTTGTATGTGATCTTGGGTGTCCTCTTGCTGGCTTTGGCGTCGTTGCCCATGATGGCGCACGCGCAAGGCATTCCCTTGGTCAATGTGAGTGGCGGCAAAGCTGGCCAGCAATACAGCATGAGCTTGCAACTGTTGGGGTTGATGACCACCCTCACATTGCTGCCTTCCATGCTGTTGATGATGACATCGTTTGTGCGCATCATCATCGTGTTGTCCATCTTGCGTCAGGCATTGGGTACCGCGCAAACGCCACCCAACACCGTGTTGGTAGGTTTGGCCTTGTTCTTGACTTTCTTCATCATGTCGCCTGTTTTCGAGCAGGTCTACAAAGAGGCTGTGGGCCCCTACATGAACAGCAACCTCGACTTTGACAAAGCCTTGATCAAAGCCGAAGTGCCGATTCGCGATTTCATGACCAAGCAAACCCGTGAAGACGACATTGCCATGTTCATGCAAATTGCCAACCGCCGTGAGTTGACCGATGCCACCCAAGTGCCATTCACCACACTCATGCCAGCCTTCATCACATCAGAAATCAAAAGTGCCTTCACCATTGGTTTCTTAATTTACATCCCCTTTGTGGTGATTGACCTCATTGTGGCCAGCGTGCTCATGTCGATGGGCATGATGATGCTCTCACCCATGATCATTTCGATGCCCATCAAACTGATGCTTTTTGTGTTGATTGATGGTTGGACGCTCTTGATGGCGTCGCTAGCTAATAGTTTTGTTTTTTAAGGAGTTGCATCATGGACAGTGCAATGGTTGTTGATTTGGCGCGCCAAGCGCTATGGATGACGATGTTGATCTCATCACCTTTGTTAGGTGTAGGTTTGGCCGTAGGTTTGATTGTTGGCATCTTTCAAGCTGCCACATCGATCAACGAACAAACCCTGAGTTTCATTCCCAAAGTGGTGTGCATTGGCATCACCATGTCTTTGGCAGGCGGTTGGATGATCAACACAATGGTGGATTACACCAAAGGCATCTTTACCCGCATTCCTAATTTGTTCATGTAAAAAAAGAAGAGTGGCATGAACGTCTCGCTGATTGAAATCTTAGACAAGTTTTTGGTCGTCATCTGGCCAATGCTTCGTCTGTCAGCGTTTCTGGCGTTCACCTCTATTTTTTCTATTCGCGCCGTCAACCAACGCATTCGCATCAGCTTGGCGTTTGCGATGGCGTTTTTTGTATCGCAACAAATCGACATTCCTCGCATTGATCCTGTCACAGCCGACGGCTTGATGGAAATCTTTCGTCAAATTTTGATTGGCTTCACTTTTGGTTTGATCTTTCAAATCGCCTCTGCTGCTATGGTGGTTGCTGGGCAGGCCATTTCGGGCTCGATGGGTTTGAGTATTGCCAACATGATGGACCCCAACATGGGCAACGTGCCTGTGGTGTCGCAGTTTTTCAACATCATGGCCACGCTTGTTTTCTTATGCATCGGTGGTCATTTGATTGTGTTTGGTTTGGTCATTGAATCGTTCAAACTCTTGCCCATTGGGCAACCGTTTTTCAGTCAAGACATGTTGGGCAAGATGCTCAACTGGAGCGCCATGATGTTCTTGGGTGCTTTGCTGATTGCCTTGCCCGTTGTCATGACGCTTTTGTTCATCAACATTGGCTTGGGGTTCGTGGCGCGTGCAGCTCCGAGCTTGAACATTTTCACGGTGGGTTTTCCAGCCTTGATCTTGGCTGGTTTTGTCATCATCATTTTCTCAATGGGCAACAATGTGGCGCGCATTGAGTGGGTGTGGACGCAAGCGTTCTTCACCTTAAGAAGCTACCTCGGAGGCTGACATGGCAGAGGAAAGCGGACAAGACAAAACCGAAGAACCGACGGCGCAGCGGTTAAAAAAGGCGCGCGAAGACGGACAAATTCCCAGATCGCAAGAACTGGCACCTGCGGTGATGATGGTGGTGGCCACCTTGTTCTTCACCATGATGGGCCATTACTTGTTCAGCAAGATGAGCGTTTTGTTCAAGCATCAACTGCAATTTGACCGCCTGATTTTTGACAAGCCAGAGTTGTTGCCTGCGATTTTTGGACAAGCCGTCGTGGATGGCTTCATGGTTGTTTTGCCTCTGACGTTGCTGCTGATGGTCATCGCCATGGTGTCCACAGTGATGTCGGGTGGTTTGTTGTTTTCCCCTCAACTGATCATGCCCAAGTTCAGCAAGATTGACCCCTTCGCAGGCATGGCACGTATTTTTGGCATGCAAGCGCTGATTCAATTGGGCAAATCAATTGCCAAATTTTTGGTGGTCGGTGCCATTTTGTTGGTGTCGATCATGAACAACCTCAACGATCTGACCAATATTTCGCAGCTTGACTTGGGGCACGCTTTGCAAGTGTCTGGCAACATCATTGTGGACTCTTGCTTTTGGCTCAGCTTGGGGCTGGTGCTGATTGCCTTGGTCGATGTGCCACTGCAACGCCATCAGTTGAACGAAAAATTGAAAATGACCAAGCAAGAGGTCAAGGACGAAATGAAAAACTCGGAGGGTAGCCCCGAGGTCAAGGCCCAAATTCGCCGTCGCCAGCATGAAATTTTGAACAACAAAATGATGGCCAAGGTCAAAGACGCTGATGTGGTCATCACCAACCCAACCCACTTCTCGGTGGCCTTGACATACGACCCCACGGGTGACGGCGCCCCGCTGTTGGTGGCCAAGGGCGAGGACGCCATGGCCGCTCGCATTCGAGAGGAAGCCAAAACCCACGGGGTCTACATTTTTGAGGCGCCACTGCTCGCTCGCGCTTTATACTTCACGACCAAGCTGGACCATCCGATTCCAGAGGCGCTGTACCACGCAGTGGCTCAAGTGATTGCTTATGTGTTCAGCCTGAACCAATCTTATGGTCGTGGCCAGGAAGTGATCAAACCCACACCGACCGTGCCCGATGAGATGAAGTTCGATGCCAACGGCTTCGCAATGAACTCTTAAGACAGGCAAGTGCCATGACAGACATCTCTCAAAGCCCCGGTGACCGACTGCGGTTCGAAATTCTCCTCAAGTCTTTGACTGAAGGAACGATGAACCTCGCTGTGCTCAGTCAGCATGACATGGTGCTCGATTATTACGGCAACTTGTTTGAAGAGCGTTTGCGTGCCAAAGGTGAAACCGATGTTGAATTTTGTTTCACCACCAATTCAGAAACATTGGTGCAAAAGTTCAACGACATTCTGTCTGACCTCACGCTCAATGAGGCACTGGAAAAAGAAAAGAAAAGCGTTTCACGCCGCTACCTGATTTTTCGCGACTCTATCTTGATGCAAGACTTCGAGTTGCAACTGCTGGCGCGTTTGGTCAATGGTTTTCCTGCGAGCAACATCACGGTTATTTTGTTGATCAACAGCACCGGAAACTACCGCAGCAAACTCGAAGCCTTTGGCAAAAACCTATTGCAGTGGGAAGTCGAAACCAAAGCAGGTGAAGCCAAACAGCCTTTAGAAGATTGGGTGGCTGAAACAAAAGAGCCTGAACCCAACGACATAGCACCGGCTTCGAAGTTGCTCAATGTGCAAGCCAAACCTTCATGGCGCATTCCAGGTTTTGGCAACGACAAAAAAGAACCCGTCATGGAAGCGGTGGCACCTGTTGTCGCCGCTACTACCGCTGTGGTGCCTGAAACATCTGCTGCCACCATTCCAACCTTGCAAGACGCGCAGCGTGAACCTGCCTTGCTCAGCGACGATTCAACGGCACAAGCCATGGACCAAGCTGCAGCACCAAATGTGTTTGAAAAGCCGCAACGCAGCTTCCCATGGGGTTGGGTGTTGCTGGCGCTGTTGTTGTCTGCCGCAGCATTTGCGTACATGCACCGCGATGAGTTGAACGACGAAATCGAACAATTCAAAAAATACCTGTTGCGTGGCACGCCCGCCGTGGCCATGACCCCCGAAGATGTGGCCAGTGCTGAAGCCGCAGCCAAGGCCGCTGCTGAAGCTGCCTCCGCCGCAGCGCAAGCGCAAAGCCAAGCGCCGGCAGCGTCCGAGTCGCAAGATGTCGCTTCTGCAACCAGTGCAAGTGCAAGCGAAGCCACCGCAAAAGAAGTGTTGTCAGCCGCCACAGTGCCTGCAACCAACTCTGCGGCCTCGCCAGCCTTAGGCGTCGCTAGCGTACCCGCAGCGTCTACACCCGCATCTGCATCTGTACCAGAACCAACACTCAAAGAAGCCAAAGCCAATCGATCTAAAAAAACAGACAACTTGAGCGATGAAGCCTGGGTCAAACAACTGACCGACAGCAGCTATGTGTTGCAGTTGTCAGCGGCTGACACTGAAGAAGACATTTTGAAATTCAAAAACAGCCATCCCATCTACGCCAAAACCCGTGTGATGTCAGCGCCCAAAAAAGATTCGAAAAAACGTTACTTCATTTTGGTCGCAGGTCCTTTTGAAAACAAAACTGATGCCGATACCTATGTGAATTCCCATCCCTTGCTGAGCAAAGGATGGCTTCGCAATGCGAAATCGATGAGAAACCAATTTCTGCGGAACCAACCATGAAGCATGTCAGGAGCCAGTCATGAGTCAAGATGAACCCAGTTTGATCCGCCCGGATCATGCTGACGCTGCCGTCAGCGTGACGGGGGCTGACACGGGTTTTCAGGCCGGCTTCAAGCCTGAAACAGTGCCGCAGATCAACCTGCCCGATGTGCCCCAAGACGCTGCAGGTTTGCCCCCAGAAGCGTTGGCACACATTCCCACCTTGACCGAGCGGGTGCCAGCAGCTTCGGATGATTCAGCACCACCCGCCGGCGATACCGTGCCCGTGCTTGAAGTGTCGCCAGAAGACGACACCTCCACCGATGCGCAGCCCCAAGAAACACCAGATGCGCTAACAGATGAGGCAGAACTCGCCGAGCAAACTCAAGAGCCGGAGGTTGAGGCCGATACATGGGTACAGCAGATGCAGGTTCGCATGGATCGCTTGATGGATGACATTCACACCCTCAACGACCGTTTGGATCGGCTCGAAAATAAGACAAAGGTTTAATCATGGCAGACGCGGAACAAACGGTTGAAGACGCAGTCGACCCCCAGCAAGAGCTGGTGGACGAGACGGCTGCTCGCCTGACCGAAATTGCCAATCAATCGCTCGACAGCAACGAAGTTGCACGTCAAATTGAAGAACTCACATCGGTGGTGCTCGACTCTGCCGAGGTGTCCACACGCTCTGCATCGATTGCTGCTGATGTCAGCACCACCATGCGCGAAGTGGTGGCTGTCATTCAAGAAACCAACCGTCGCAATGTGCTGCACTCACGCATCATGTTAGGTGCGTTCTGCGCATGTTTGTTGATTGCCATGGGCGTGTTTTTTGGTGTGACCGTCAAAATGACCAAGTCCATCAAAGAGCTGGACACCATGATTTATGCCATGGCCAAACGCGTCATCGAAGTCGATGCCAGCTTGACCGCCATCAGCAAAACACACTCTGAGTTTGCCCAGATTTCTGAAAAACAAGAAGAGCTCACCACCACGCAAACGCGTTTGGCCAGCCGCTTGGAAGAAGTCGGCAAGTCGATCACCAAAATCCCAGACCAGGTGGCCGAGCAAACCAATAAGGTCAGCGAAATCAAATTTGCTGGCATGCAGCGAAGCTTGATCGACAGCTCACAAAAACAATTCCAAGCGGTGGATATGCGTTTGCAGGCCATCGATGCCAAAGCACAAAGCGCAGCCCAAGCGGCCTCTGCTGCGGCAGCTGCTGCCTCGGCCAAGCCACCTCCAGCGCCTCCTGGCCCCAACCCACAAAATGTTTTGAACGAGTTGCAAAAACTCAAACAAGACATGGAAAAGGCCAACAAAGAACGCACACAAGCTTTGACAGAAGTTGAGAAAGCTTCAGCCAAAAACAGCGAAAAAGCCACTGCCGTTGCAACTGCTGCTGCAGAAAAAGCCACCGCTGCCATGACTGCTGCACAACGTGCTGCCGAAAAAGCAGCTGAAGCTGAAAAAGGTGCTGCTGCTGAACGCATTGCATCGCAAAAAGCCGCCGCCATGAAAGCCGCTGCTGAACGTGAAGCACCTAAGCCTGCTCGCCCACCTGAAAAATCAGCCGCTGAGCGTGCCGAAGAAGCAGCCAAACAAGCCGAGCTCAAAGCGGCTGCAGAAAAAGCAGCTGCTGAAAAAGCCAAAGCTGCTGAACGTGCACGCGCAGCTGAAAAAGCCAAAGCCGATGAGCGCGCCAAAGCTGAAGAGCAACGCGCCAAAGCTGCGGCTGATGCAGCTGCTGCACTCGCACAACAGCCTGCCAAAGAACGTTTGATTCAATACCCTCGGGTGCCTTGATCAAACGGTAAAGCTAGCAGCGCTGGCGCGCTGCCAATCTTTGAACACTGCAGGCAACTGGCTCACATCGTCTTTGAGCAAGTCGTTGGGGGCCAAGGTGTCCACCAACTCCGACAAATGCAGCACCTGCGTTTCGCTCACACGTCGCATGATGTGATGTGGCGTGATATCGCTTGGTTTTTTCAAACCTGCCGCCTGCATCAACTCTTGCAAAGCCTCTAGCGTGTGTGCATGAAATTGATGTACACGCTCTGCTTTGTTGGGTACCACCAAGGCCAATTGACGTTTGGGGTCTTGCGTGGTCACACCGGTGGGGCAATTGCCCGTATGGCATGTTTGCGCTTGAATGCAACCCAACGCAAACATAAAGCCACGCGCACTGTTGCACCAATCGGCTCCGAGTGACAAAGTACGCGCCATGTCAAACGCACTCACAATTTTGCCGCTGGCACCCAAGCGAATGTGCTCACGCAAACCTGCGCCCACCAAGGTGTTGTGCACCAAACGCAAGCCTTCTTGCATGGGCATGCCCATGTGGTCTGAAAACTCCAGTGGTGCCGCACCTGTGCCACCTTCGGCGCCGTCCACCACAATGAAGTCGGGCAAAATTTTGCTCTCGAGCATGGCCTTCACAATGCCAAACCACTCCCATGGGTGACCAATGCACAGTTTGAAACCCACCGGTTTGCCTTCACTCAACGTGCGCAGTTGTTGCACAAACTGCATCAACTCCATCGGTGTGGAGAAACTGCTGTGCGCAGCGGGAGACACACAGTCTTCACCCACTTGCACACCACGTGCTTCGGCAATTTCTTCGGTCACCTTGGGGCCTGGCAACACACCCCCATGACCGGGCTTGGCACCTTGGCTGAGTTTGATCTCCACCATCTTCACTTGATCTGAGCGCACATTCTCTACAAAACGCTCAGCGCTGAAATGACCACTGGCATCGCGGCAACCAAAATAGCCCGATCCGATTTCCCAAATCAAATCACCACCGTAAGTGCGGTGATGGCGCGAGATCGAACCTTCACCCGTGTCGTGTGCAAACCCACCTAACTTGGCACCTTGGTTCAACGCCATGATGGCATTGGCACTCAGCGCACCAAAACTCATGGCAGAAATATTGAACAAACTCATGCTGTAGGGTTGCGTGCAAGCACTGCCACCCACCATCACGCGAAAGTCATGGCTTTGCAACAACGAAGGTGCGATGGAATGGTTGATCCATTCATAACCCACCGCTCGCGTATCAAGTTGAGTGCCAAAAGGACGCTTGTCAGACTGACCCTTCGCACGGGTGTACACCAGCGTACGCTGTGCGCGTGAAAAAGGGGCGGCTTCTGTTTCTGACTCTAAAAAATACTGACGAATCTCTGGGCGGATCGTCTCCAGCATGAAACGCAAATGCCCAATGATGGGGTAGTTGCGCAAAATCGCATGGTGCTGCTGTTGCAAGTCATATAAGCCCACCAAGCTCAGCGTTAAAAAAATCAGCGGCCACCAACTGCTCATGCCCATCACGCCGGAGCCAAGCAATGTGAAGATCAGCAAAACCACAGAGGCAATGAAAGCGGTGTAGCGCACCGGATAAATCGAATTCAGTTTGTCCAGCATGCTTTGCTCCTCAGCAACAGAATAGGGGGGTTAAGTTCTTCTGTTGAGTTTAGCGGTGAGTTTGGTTTGTGCCAGTGCGGACACTTCGGCGCGCAAACGGGCAGAGGTCAACTGTTGATCAGCAGCTTGCTGCACATCGCGCAAATGCGACATGATGGTGCCGCGCAGCTCTGTCAACTCCAGGTCTAATTTGCTCAAACGATCTTGCAATTCGCGTTGCAAAGCCATGCGTTGTGTCAATAAATTGACTTCTGCTGCAATGGTGCGCCAAGTTTGCGTCAATTCGTCAGTGGGTGGCACCTTGAGTTGGTCGACCAACTCGCTGATCAAGGGGTCAAACATGGCTGATTTGTCATTGGCTTTCACTGCAGGCGCTGGCGGTTCAGCAGTTTCGGTCAATGTGGGCAAATCTAGGTCTAACGAAATGTCAGGCATCGCATGGTGCACCGAAGGGCTGGCAGCAAGCGGTGGTAGTGAGGAGGCAGAATTTGCAGCATCTGGCGCATGTGCACTGGTGGGTGAATGCGTGCGTGAATTGAGCATGGCATTCACCTCCGCCCAGCCATCTTCTGGCGTGTATTGCTTTAACCCTTTGAAGGATAAAAATTGTGGTTCGATGCTCATGATTTATTCATCGACCCCATAGACATGCGTTTCAAAAATTGTGGAATGCCCATCGAGCCCATGCCACTGCTAGATGCTGTGGTTGCCGTGGTTTCATCTTCACGAATTTTTTGCAAACGGTGACGGCCCAAAATCGAATATTGATTGGACAGTGTGGTCGATGTACCCAACACATTGTTGCGCGCTGCTACCGGTGGAGGTGTGTTCATGCGTGTGTTGCTCAACACACCGCTGCGCAATGGTGCATTTGCACGCAGAGGACGATTGGTTTGGCCCAAGCCTTGTGCGGTTTGACGCATATCACGGGCAGCACACACCGCCTTGCCAAACTCAATGAACGATTGACCGCAAGCGTCTTGCAAATCCATCAAATAACCTCGCTCAAACATCTCGCGTGCAGTTTGCGCTTCTAAAACCGGTGGTGCCAACATAAAGCTCACGGGGAAGCGCTGCTTAGAGAACACATCGCTGCGTAATTGGTCGTGATGCACACGCGTTGGGCATACCAACAAAGTAGGAGGCGTGTGAATGGCAGAGTCAAACACCCAACGGTGACGGCTCAAGAAACCAGCGGTGGCAGCCAGCTCAATTTCTGACACCGAGGTGGGCACAATCACCAAGTCGTATTCGAACATCAACTCGCCCGCTATCGAGTCGGTCCATGTCAAATCGCAAATCACCACCTCAGAGCTGCTGGCTGCTCGGCGCAAGTGCAAACGTGCATCCAAGATAGGGCGGTTGCCCCCTTGATCGAGCGGCAAGATGTGGTGTTGCACCACGATGCCAATGTTAGGAGCGCGTGTCAGCCATGTGCTGGAAGAGCCATGCGTGTCAAAGTCAACCAAGGTCACGGTTTGGCCTTGGCGGCGCAAATAAGCGGCCAAGTTAGCCGAAACGGTGCTTTTTCCGACACCACCTTTTTGACTGGTTACCAAAATTTTGAACGTAGACATGAGGCACTTCCTTGTTGACTGACGCGTTACCGCGCTGATCCAGATAACTATTTCCCAAGCGGGGAATGGAATTTACCTGCGAGGCATGTATGGGTCAACATTTGTGTAAGTTCCTCCTACAGGGGCGAATCGTGCATCTGTGCCGTCTTTCGAAAACTTTAGAATTCATAATTTTTTAAAAAGAAACAAAATGAAGAAGTTAATCTATGTTGTTGATTTGAAAAAGAATTTCTAAAAGTGTCAAAAAAAACAACACTTTCGCAATTTGTCATATGAAATCTGGTCGGTCGCAAACCTGTCATCACCCGTCGCTGCGCACCAAAGACAGTTGTCGACGCTTGAAACACCGACGGCTGCGCAACAAGTTCGCGATGGATTAGGCCGAAAGGGGTGTCAGCTAAAATCGACAGTCTTCGTAACCAACGGTCACTCCTCTCATGTCTAAACGCCACCTCGCCCTTATTTCTGTTGCCTCTTTGATGTTCTTGGCAGCTTGCAGCTCCACCAAATTGGACACCGCCACCAGCGATTTATCCGGTAAAGCGGTCAGTGGCGAATCCACCGTGGCACCCGTGGTGGCAGACCACCTCAATCCCAACAGCTTGATCTCCAAAGAACGCAGCGTCTTTTTTGACTATGACCAATTCACCGTGAAAGGCCAATACCAAGCCTTGATCGAACGTCAAGCCAAATACTTGGCCGCCAACCCCAACTTGACTGTGCGTTTGGAAGGCAATGCCGACGAACGCGGAGGCCGTGAATACAACTTGGCTTTGGGCCAAAAACGTGCCGAAGCCGTTGCGCGCGCCCTCAAGGTGTATGGCGTGTCTGACAAACAAGCAGAACCCGTCAGCTTTGGCAGCGAAAAACCTTTCGCGCAAGGTCATGACGAGCAAGCTTGGGCGCAAAACCGACGCGTGGACTTCGCTTACCCCACCAAATAATTAAGAGCAACCCAGGCACACGCATTGCAATGCTCCGGTGATGAAACTCAACAGTGAGGTTGTCACCACACCACCACGCGCTTCGGCCACCGTGGTGTTGTTGCGTGATGTGCCTCACAGCAATGCGTCGCTGGCAGGTTTGGAAGTTTTCTTATTGCGTCGCCACACCGACTCAGCGGTGCTTGGTGGCGCGTATGTTTTTCCCGGCGGCAAATTAGACGATGCTGATTGCGTCACTGATTTACATGCACGGTTAGATCAATCGGTTCACCAATTGCACGCGCAATTGGCAGAGCCTGAACTGGCCCCATCATTTGCAGCAGGTTTGTATGTGGCCGCTGTGCGTGAAGCACTCGAAGAGTGTGGTGTGTTGTATGCCCGCACCTCTGCATCGCAAGCGCCCAACCACACGCACCAACAACGCCAACAATGGCAACGGCTTTTGCATGAAGGCGCGAGCTTTGCAGACTTGCTTTCGCAAGAAGGCTTGCAACTAGACACCCAACCACTAGCACCTTGGTCGCGTTGGATCACACCAGTCGTGCCTTCGGTCACCAACAAACGGTTTGACACCCGTTTTTTTGTTGCCGCTTTGCCAGCGGGGCAGTCACCGGTGCATGACAACCTTGAGGCCATCGACAGTGTGTGGCTGTCTCCGCGCGCAGCACTTGAGCGCTATTGGGCGCGCGAGTTGTCATTGGCTCCACCGCAAATCATGACCTTGTCCAGCCTCGCACGTTTTCATTCTGTGGCTGATGTTTTGCGCGCGGCAAAATCAAGAAAACCACCGTGCGTGTTACCCGAGCCGTTTGATGAAAATGGTGTTCGCACCATTTGCTACCCTGGCGATCCACGTCACTCTGTGCGCGAACCAGCCTTTGAAGGCCCCAGCCGTTTGCGTTTTGTAGACGGTCGCTTCGAACCCCACGGCGGTTTAGCAGCTTTGCTAACCCCTGTTGTTTAACGAGTACCCCCATGAACACATCCTTCAACTTACAAGGCAAAAAAGGATTGGTGCTGGGTTTGGCCAATGCCAACAGCATCGCGTGGGGATGTGCGCAACAAGCACACGGTATGGGTGCCGAGTTGGTGGTGTCTTGTTTGAACGACAAAGCACGCACCTATGTCGAACCTCTCACACAACCCTTAGGCATCGACTTGCAAACCTGCAACATAGAAGTGCCCGAGCAGTTAGAACAATTTGTGACCTACGCCTTGGCAAAGTTAGGGCAGTTTGATTTCGTCATCCACTCCATCGCATGGGCCCCTTTGCAAGAATTGCATGGGCGCGTGGTTGACAGCACCAGCGAAGGTTTTGCGCGTGCCATGGATGTGTCGTGCCACTCATTTGCTGCGTTGGCCAAACTGTGTGCACCCCACATGCCCCAAGGTGGCAGCATGGTCACCATGACTTATTTAGGTGCCGACGAAGCCGTGCCGCATTACGGGCTCATGGGGCCTGTCAAAGCAGCGCTTGAGTCGTTGGTGCGTTACATGGCGCTTGAGTTGGGCCCACAAAACATTCGCGTGCATGCTGTGTCACCTGGCCCTATACCCACACGCGCAGCCTCAGGCATCGAAGCCTTTGATGACTTGATGCAGCACAACATTCAAAAAGCGCCTCTGGGCCGTTTGGTCAGCTTGCAAGAAATTGCCAACCTCAGCACCTTCTTGTGTACCGATGCGGCCAGTGGCATGACCGGACAAACCATTTATGTCGACGCCGGCAGCCACGCCGTCGATTGATGAAACAATGCACATACTCTTGAAGCTCACGCCATGAATGACATCACTGAAACCACCAACGACCCCAACAACGAGTGGTTAGAAAATTACCCCTACGAAGCCATTGAAATTGGGCAAGCCGCACGCATTGTCCGCACGCTCACATTGGCCGACATCCAAGCCTTTGCCGCAGTGTCAGGTGACACCAACCCCGCGCACCTCGACCCTGACTATGCCAACGCCACATTGTTTCATGGCGTCATTGGTCACGGCATGTGGGGCGGTGCGTTGATCTCCAGTTTGTTGGGCACCGTCTTCCCAGGACCTGGCACTATTTATCTAGAACAAAATTTGCATTTCAGTCGCCCTGTGCGGATTGGTGACACACTCAATGTCACCGTCACTTGCACTGCCAAACACGACGATAAAAAAACCATCGACCTCGATTGCTTGCTCGTCAACCAAAACGGTGAACGCGTGTTGTACGGCGTTGCCAAAGTCATGGCACCGAAAGAAAAACTGCGCACGCCGCGCATTCATGCGCCACACATCAGCTTGTTTGACCCAGAAACACGCCATAAAAAATTATTGGCCATGGGTGCCAAATTAGAAGCCGTGGTGTGTGGCGTTGTGCACCCGTGTGACAGCGAATCGTTGCAGGGCGCCCTAGACGCACATCGCGCCGGTTTGATCAAAGCTGTGATGATCGCCCCCGAGAAAAAACTACGCGCCATGGCAGAGCAAGCCAACATCCATTTGTCAGATGCTGCTTACAAAGATGTGTTGTATGTCGATGTGCCTCACAGCCACGCTGCAGCAGAAGTGGCTGCGCAAATGGCGGCAGATAAAAAACTAGAAGCCCTCATGAAAGGCAGCTTGCATACCGACGAGTTGATACACGCCGTGGTCATGCAACCAGGCCTGCGCACCGGTCGACGCATGTCACATGTGTTTCGCTTCGAAGCACCGATGTATCCCAAACCTTTGTACATCACCGATGCGGCATTGAACATTGCGCCCACTTTGTCAGAGAAAGCAGACATCGTGCAAAACGCGATTGACTTTGCGCGCATCATGGGCGTGGCTGAACCCAAGGTAGCTGTTCTCTCTGCTGTGGAAACCGTCAACCCCAGCATTCCATCTACCTTAGATGCTGCAGCACTTTGCAAAATGGCAGACCGCGGACAAATCAAAGGCGGCGTGTTAGATGGCCCATTGGCGTTTGACAATGCGGTGTCCACACATGCTGCTGAAATCAAACACATTGCCTCTGCTGTGGCAGGCCATGCCGATGTGTTGATGGCCCCCGATTTAGAGTCAGGCAACATGATGGCCAAACAACTCGAATACTTGGCTGGCGCTTCTGGCTGCGGCGTGGTGTTGGGTGCGCGCGTGCCTATTGCGCTGACCAGTCGTGCAGACTCCGCCACCACACGCAGTGCTTCTGCGTTGTTGGCCAAGTTGATTGCGCACCACAACCGCCAACACGTTGTTTAAAAAAAAGGAGGCGTGTGGCATGAGCATTCTTTCCGTCAATGCCGGTTCGTCTAGCCTGAAGTTCGCGCTCTACCCAATAGAAAGTGACTCGCTAGGTGATGCACTGCTGAGTGGCAACATAGAAGGGCTAGAACCTGCAGGTGTGCCGCGCATTGCTTTCACTGTGCAAGGTAAAAAAGAAACCGCGCAAGTGAATGTGCTGGCGCAACAAGAACCCTTCGACGCAGCCTTGCAAAGTTTGAAGCAACTCCTGCAAACCCGTTTTGCACACATCACTTTGCAAGCTGTGGTTCACCGTGTGGTGCATGGCGGACAATTTTTTTCAGCAGGTGTGGTGGTCACGCCAGAAGTGTTTGCACAGCTCAGCACGCTCAACGCGTTGGCACCCTTGCATCAACCGCACAACTTGGCAGGCATACGCGCTTTTGCAGACGCGTTTCCCAACCTGCCGCAAGTGGCGTGCTTTGACACCGCTTTTCATCGCACCTTGTCGCCACTCGAAACCACCTTTGCGATTGACCATGCTTTAACCCAACAAGGTGTGCGTCGCTACGGCTTTCACGGTTTGTCGTATCAATATGTGAGCCAACGCTTGCAGCAGCATTCGCAACGCGCAGAAGGTCGCGTGATCATGGCGCACTTGGGCAACGGTGCCAGTTTGTGCGCCACCACACAACACCAAAGCCGAGCCACCACCATGGGGTTTTCAGCGCTCGACGGTTTGATGATGGGCACCCGCAGCGGCGCACTCGACCCAGGGGTGTTGTTGTATTTGATGGAGCAGGGGTGGGAACACAAACGCATTCAAAACTTGCTTTACAAACAAAGTGGTTTATTGGGTGTCTCGAATGAAAGTGCAGACATGCGCACCTTGCGTGCGTCGTCTTCCTCGCAAGCCAAGTTCGCGATTGACTTGTTCACGCACCGTGTGGTGCGCGAGGTAGGGGCACTCAGTGCCTGCATCGGTGGTATGGATGTGCTGGCCTTCACCGGTGGCATTGGCGAGCACGATGTGGTACTGCGCGCGCAAGTCGCGCAGGCGCTAGGCTATCTGGGTGTGTCGGTGGATACTGCGCGCAATCAATCTGCCACAGGCGAACAAATTTGCCGCATTGACGCCAGCAACAGTTCGGTCGAAGTGTGGGTTGTTCCCACCGACGAAGGCCGTGTTGCGGCACAAGAGGCATGGGCCATCACAAGGAAAACAGCGTGAACATCAAAGATGCCATGAGTTGCTTTACCACCGGCGTGACCGTGGTCACCACGCATCTCGATGCGCAAGACTGCGGCATGACTTGCAACTCATTCAACACTGTGTCACTCGAGCCTGCCATGGTGTTGTGGAGCATTCGCAAAACATCGCATAGCCACAATGTGTTCGTGAAGTCGGGGCACTACATGGTCAATGTGTTGGCCGCGCATCAAAAAGACTTGGCCATGCGTTTTGCCACAGGCGATCAAGCCACCCGCTTTGCGGGGCTGAGTGTTGAGCGTGGTATCAACCAATGCGTGCGTTTGCCAGAAGCCTTGGCATGGTTTGACTGTCGTTTGGCACAAGTGGTGTCCGCCGGCGACCACGACATCTTGATTGGCGAAGTGATCGACTTTGGCTGCCACGCAGGCCATGGCTTGGCCTATTCACAACGCAGCTTTGGTGTACTCGCTGCGTTGGAAGATTAACGCTCTTACGCGGTCATTTGCTTATTCGCCTGGCATGCGCGCAGCGTGCAACTTAACCGCAGCTGCCTTTTTACGAAAGCGAATGTTGATCAACTCAACCGCTACCGAGAACGCCATCGCGAAATAAACATAGCCTTTTGGAATGTGGTGACCAAAGCCCTCGGCGACCAACACCACACCCACCACCACCAGAAAAGCCAAAGCCAACATCTTGATGGAAGGGTGGTTAGACACAAACCTGCCAATACCAGTGGCAAACACCATCATCAGCGCCACCGAGACCACCACGGCTGCAATCATGATCGCCACTTCATCGACCATGCCCACAGCGGTGATGATCGAGTCGAGTGAGAAAACCAAATCGATCAGCATGATTTGCGTGATCACCCCTGCAAATGTGGTTTTGACCACGCCTGAGTGCACCTCTTCGGCGCCTTCCAGTGAATGGTGAATTTCACCGGTGCTTTTCCAAATCAAGAACAGGCCGCCCAAAATCAAAATCAAGTCGCGGCCGGAAATGTCTTGCTTGAAAACAGTGAACAGTGGCTCTACCAACCCCACAATGACCGAGAGCAACATCAGCAAGCCAATGCGCATGAACATCGCCATGAACAAACCAATGCGCCGCGCCAATTCACGCTTCTCTGGCGGAAGCTTGTCAACCAGAATGGAGATGAAGATGATGTTGTCAATGCCAAGCACCAACTCAAGCAGCGTGAGTGTGGCAAAAGCAATCCAAGCATTGGGGTCTAGCAGCAGTTCCATAAATGAGGTGGGCATGGCCCTTATAAGTTGTTTGATGCAACCTTAACGGGACTTGTAAAAACACATGGTCCGTAAGGTAAATTGCACCCAAAAATAAACCCCGCAGAGACAAGCTCTACGGGGTGAATTTGGTGGCGCTTCACGGATTCGAACCGCGGACCTGTGGATTATGATTCCATCGCTCTAACCGACTGAGCTAAAGCGCCGAAGCCCGCCATTATAGCTAAAAATCGGTGCTGGTTTTCAACGACATTGAAAACCTATTGCAACTTCAAATCTCTCCCTCACCCCAGCGAAACGCACTTGAATTCTTTTCAACTGAGACGGCCTTTGATTGGCCTTTCGAGTCAATATTGGGCGCCACACTGATCGTCAAGGTTGCCACAACAAAAGAGATCAAGATTGAGGCTAGGGCTTTGGATTTTGTATTCATTTTTAATGTGCCGTAAGGGTTATTACGGGTAAAAATTTTAGCTTTTAAAAAATACAAAACCGCTTGAAAGTAATGATTTGAGGTTATACATTGGTTCTAGAACCTCAGCTCTCCTAACTTTGCTTTTGATTTACAACAGAAGTATTTGTGCTAACCAAACGATAGAAATTACTTCAACAATGTCATGACTTCGTTGCTCGACTGATTGGCCATTGCCAGCATCGCTTGGCCAGCTTGCTGCAAGATCATTTGTCTTGCAAGCGCTGTTGACTCATAGGCGTAGTCTGTATCTTTGATTCGAGAAAATGACTGTCCCGTATTGGTGCGTTCGGTCGTCATCACATCGATTCGCTTTTCAAGCACATTCATCACGGCACCCAAACTTGCGCGTTGTGTGTTGACATACGACAAGGCCTTATCAAAGGCGCCGATTGCTTTTGATGCGCCGGCTTGTGTGCTTATGTCCACTTGCTTGGGCGTTGCATTTGTCGGTAGGGTCGAAGGTGTTAACTGACCTTTGAGCAAATCGTAAACCCCATCCGAAAACTGTAATTGTTCAATGTTGGTCACGAAGGCTGTTTGGCCCGATCCTTTGATCAAATAACCACCGTTGATCGCCTCAATTTTGTAGCTGTTCCTGGCACCATCGAATACGGCAGTGTCAACGCCTGCACCGCCGTCAATGAAATCGTTACCGCCATTTCCGGCAATTTTGTTGTTTGAAGAATTGCCAACAAGGTAATCGTCGTAATGCCCACCAATGATGTTTTCTATCTCAGCCAAAACATCAATACCTATTCCCGCAGCGTCGCCCCCGCCTTGCGATCCAGCTACACCCGTTTCAAGGTTCACAACAATCCCAGACCGTGCACTTGAGTATTTGATCGTATCCTCGCCACTGCCACCAACATAAATGTCATTGCCCTCGCCGTTGCCTCCAACAATCAAATCGTTGCCAGCACCTGCCTGCACATCGTCGTCGCCTGCTCCAGCGATGAGTACATCATCCCCTTCGCTTCCAACCAATATGTCTGCACCAGCACTACCTGAAACAGCATTTGTTGGCGAAGTGTTAAGGATGTTTTCTTTGGAGGATGATATTTTTGCAGTCAATCCATCACTCGAAGCTGAGCTGTTGCGAGTTGCCCCAACATATCTTCGGTAAGTTGTGTCTGACGAGGTGGGCGCACCAGCACCACCACCTCCAGCTCCACCACCACCTCCAACTCCACCACCTGCTGGGGGTGTTGTGGATGCACCTGTTGTTAAATCCCAAGTTAAATCTGCGAACTCAAGGTAGCGAATGCCAGTGACTGTGTCTTGACCTTCGTTGCCAGCATTGTCTTGAATAGTCCAACCAGCCCCAGCTTGCGCAATCGTGTAATTGGCGTAGTTTCCAGAAAACACAGCTGTATCTGTGCCACCACCGCCCGTCAAACTGTCATTTCCCGCATTGCCCTTGAGCCTATTGTTGGCGCTGTTGCCGGTGATGGTGTCCGCGGCTGAACCGCCTATCGCATTCTCAATGACGGCGCTGTACGCAATGGCAACGTTGTCTGCACCTGTATAAAGGACGTCTGCTATACCGTATGCCGTGTTTGTAGAGGCAATATAGTTTTGCAGGGTGTTCGCTGTGTTGCCACCGTAAATATTTTGGTAGTAAGCCAGTTGATCAGCCTGGCTCCAGTAGCCAATGGAAGAAAACGCACCAGCATTTAAATTGATGATGTTTGTTTTGGTTTGATTTGACGCATCAATCGTGTCCACGCCACCGCTGTCAACAATGGTTTCGAGGATTTTGGGTGAAGCGCTCCAGGTGTAAGTGCTGTCAGATGAGCGGGTTGTGGTTGAATCGCCATAAAGGAATTCGACGGCTTCAACGTCATACAGCATGGGGGTACTCGCATACACACCTGTCGAGAAATTTGCAGTCCAACCACCTTGACCACTGCTTGCAACAGTTAGCACCAAATTTCTGTCGGTATTGGTGTATGACATAAGCGTGTTTCGAAGGTTGTCGACGTTTGCAGGCAATGTTGCATGTGTCGCTGATCCTCCATCGAAAGGGTGACTCAATCCCAAGGCATGACCAATTTCATGCAAGGCAGTCATAAACCCATAATCGCCTGGGTTAAATGCTTGATTGGATGCTTGTGTCCGGTCAAACCAAATATCGCCATTAATGGTGCCATTTCCAGGTCCAAACGCATAAGCTGCAGAGCCCGGTGGTGTTTGAGTGCTATCGGTATAAGCGACACGCATTTCGCCAACAGTTGTCCCTGCTTCTGCCACTTTTTCAAGAGTTAACGCGCTTGATTGATCCCATAAATTGAAAGCACTATCAAGGCTTGATTGAAATCCAATCAATGAACTGACGGCAGCAGGTGGATTAACCGCCCCCGCTGGATATCCAACATAAGGCACGGCAGAGTTTGAATCGTAATAAGAGTAGCTCAGCGTTTCGCCTGCGGTCAAATCCCACTTGTTGCCCATGCGAAGCGGTTCAATATAAGTGACACCTGAGTTTTGTGTTCCGACAGCTTGCGTCACATTGGTGCTATTGCTGGTCGGTGCCGCGAATAAGGTTGCATCGGTATTCAAATCGCCTTTGGCCGCAGCACAAAGTGGGCAAGTTTCTGCGTTATGAACACTGGCAAACATTGCACTGAAATCTACTTCGAGTGCTGCGATATCGCCATTGGCGAGTTGTGGAAATTGCGTGTTGGCTATCGATGTATCAAAGTACCTTTCCGTTAAGTTTTCCAGAGGCGAGTAATTGATAGCGACATCAGGCGTTTGTGTGGTTCTAGAGCCTAGATAGTTTGATAACTGAATTTCTAAATCGTGTATTTCCGTGTTCGTGCTTTGCCATGCGGGGTCATTGGCCGTCAGGGAATTTAGAACATCTACACGCGACACGATATCTTCAAGATAGTTGGCAATATTGTCCAAATCTTCCCGTGATACTTGAACTACCCCCACCAGTTCGGCGCTTTTAGAAATGGTGTCTCGGAGCAGCAAATTGCCATAGTCACCAGTTTTGATGTCAAAAGCACTTTGAGTTGGTTTTACATTTTGAGTACTAAAGTTTGAAATAGATGCCGCATTTACCCGACCCGCACTCAATCCCGCAAGCCGTTGCGTGAGGTATTGAGCCGTGTCGATCGTGTTAGACATTCGTTAAATTCGCGAAAGTGCGAATGAAACATCGACACGAAATTTCCATACTTTAGGAATTCAGCGCCTCATGCAAGCACGAACTGCTTGGGGCTGACCTATTCAGTAAGCATCCGGGTTCGCCAGCAGGTGAGGCCCCCCGCTTGTGCAAGCATCAATAAACGCTTGCCGTATGGCATTACGCCTTCGGTAGGCTGCCCGTTTTTTGCTTTCAATCTCTTCTAGGGGGCGAGGTACCCAGTTGCGTGGCAATAACCAGTGACCGCTGTGTTTGTCTTTGTCGCCGCCCAGCTCTTGCCAAATGTGGTCGTAGTTGGTTTTGATGCGTTTGGCCAATGTTCGGGTGTAGCCCGCATAGGCATGGTCATCGTCGCTCACACCCACGATCGCATGCAAATTCCAAATTTGCGCCAAACTTTGCAAAACATTGAATAGCAAATGCGATGGCTTGGTTCGCTCCATCAACAGCGTGGTTTCTTTGAACAAATCAAGCGTGTTTTTTTCGCCTTGATAGGCGCCCACATACATCGCGTAACCCTGACCGGGTAGACCGATCGACTCAAGCGGCAAGACAGTGAAAGAAGCTTTCATCAAAACTTGACCGTCCAGGCACAGCAGCGCGGCCAACTCGCCCTCGCGACCCAGATTGCGTGCTGGTCGCAGTTGCACTTCTAACGAACGGTCTTTGACAGAAAAATGGCAAACCGTTGTGTGATTGACTTTGTAGAAGTGCGTGATTTGTCGGCTGGAGTACTGTGACAAAAGCCACTCGTAAAACGACAACTGTGCCAACAGGCGGCGACTCCCATTTAGCCCTGTCCACAAATATGAGCGGGTGCATTTCAATGTGATGGCGGGGTCGCTATGGAGCAAGTCCATCAATTGTTTGCTACCGAGGTAGTGTTTGAATTGATCGACTTCTTTGCGAAACCATGCGTGACGCAGTCTGAATTTGAGCTTGCGTTTTAAAACTTGCAGGCGTCCGCCTCTGGCGTCATCCACCAGAGAGAACAATTCGCTTGGGTTTTTCCACATGCAAGTTTTTTAGGTCATTTGAGTATTCAAGCAGTGTATAGGCCTGTTTCTCAAATAAGCCTGATGGAAGAAAAACTATTGCTGTTTGTATGGCTAATTTTGACGAAGAAAGTTTGCATTGATGCTCTCAATACTTGTCATTTTGAGATATCCAAAGAGTGAAAGGCGACAAGCCAACCACCACCAGCACCACGGCGATCCAAGCTTCGGGTTCGGTGATCAGCAAACAGACACCACCACCTACAAGCACCGCACCGATGGCTAGGATGGTTTTCATCTTGTCGCTGGTTTCATCACTGATGCTTGAACGCGGCTTTGCGTTTGTTGACAAACGCGTCCATGCCTTCTTTTTGGTCTTCGGTAGCAAACAACGCATGGAACAAACGGCGCTCAAACATCACGCCGTCGGCTAAGCCACTCTCGAACGCGCGGTTGATCGATTCTTTGGCCGCCATGGTGGCGAGTTGTGAGTAGTCGCAAATCATCAGCGCAGCGCCCAAGGCTTCTTCCATCAATTTGTCGAGTGGCACGATGCGGCTGACCAAACCTGCTTTTTCGGCTTCGTTCACATCCATCATGCGACCGGTCAATGCCAAGTCCATCGCTTTGGCTTTGCCAATGGCGCGTGGCAAACGCTGTGTGCCACCAGCACCTGGAATGATGCCGAGTTTGATTTCAGGTTGACCAAACTTGGCGTTGTCTGCGGCAATGATGAAGTCGCACATCATGGCCAACTCGCAACCACCGCCCAAAGCAAAACCACTGACGGCTGCAATGACGGGTTTGCGAATGCTGCGAATGGTTTCCCAATCGCGGGTGATGTAGTCGTCGCGGTACACATCAGCGAATGTGTAGGTGGCCATGGCACCAATGTCTGCGCCTGCAGCAAACGCTTTTTCGCTGCCTGTGATGATCATGCAACCAATGGCGGGGTCGGCGTCAAAAGCTTTGAGGGCCTGACCCAGTTCGACCATCAACTGGCTGTTGAGTGCATTGAGTTGCTTGGGGCGGTTCAAAGTGATGACGCCCACCTTGCCTGCTTCGGTGGTGACGTTGATGAGTTCGTAAGCCATGGGGTCTCCAAAAAATTTAATGCCAGAAAAAGAAGCGATGGGTTAACTATAGTCAGCTAGGGTAAACATTAACCAACCGATCGGTCGGTTAATGATAAATTCATTTCAGGAGATCTTCATGACAGCTTCAGACAACAGCCCCGCCGTTTTGTACGAAGAGCGGGGAAGCGTGGCCTTGGTCACCTTGAACCGCCCCAGCGCCCTCAACAGTTTCACCCGCCAAATGCACCACGATGTGTGGGCCGCCTGTGACCGGGCCGAGGCCAACAAGGCCATTCGCGCGATGGTGATCACCGGTGCTGGGCGCGGCTTCTGTGCTGGCGCTGATTTGTCTGAATTCGATTTTGCCCCCGGGCCTGATTTGATCGAGCGTGCCAACCCCGGCCCGGTGATCGATCAAGCCTTCAACCCCACCGCTCGCAAATTGCAAAACCTGCGCATGCCCACCATCGCTGCCGTCAACGGTGTGGCTGCGGGTGCAGGTGCATCGTTGGCCATGTGTTGTGACATTGCAATTGCTGCACCCACTGCAAGCTTCATTCAAGCCTTCAGCAAAATTGGTCTGATACCCGACGCGGGGGGCAGTTGGTTGTTGGTAGAACGTTTAGGCATGGCACGCGCCATGGCCTTGGCCATGACCGGCGACAAGCTCGGTGCTGCCCAAGCCAAAGAATGGGGCTTGATTTGGGATGTGGCTGACGACGCCGTAGCTGCTGCGCTGGCCATGGCAGACAAATTAGCCGTGATGCCCACCAAAGCCTTGGTGGCCACGCGTCATTTGTTGCGCGATGCAGGCACGCGCAGTTTCACGCAGCACTTAGATGCCGAGCGCGACGCGCAATCGGCGTTGGGCCGCACACACGATTACATCGAAGGCGTGACCGCGTTTTTAGAAAAACGCCCAGCGCAATTCAAGGGGGAATGATGAGCGTTGACAAACACAGCACCGAGGCCAAAGCCTTGGCGCAAAAAGTGGCGGAGTCGATGTTTGCGGTGGACATCGCCACCAAAGACACCATGGGCATGACCATTCTCAGTTGCGAACCCGGCCGTGCGGTGTTGCGCATGACCGTGCGTGAATTGCATTTGAACGGCCACCAAATTTGTCATGGTGGTTTTATTTTTACCTTGGCTGATTCCACTTTTGCGTTTGCTTGCAACAGCTACAACAAAGCAGCGGTGGCAGCGGGTTGCAGCATTGAGTTTTTGAAGCCTGCCAAGTTGGGCGATGTGCTCACTTGCGAAGGTGTCGAGCAAACCTTGTCAGGTCGTCATGGCATTTACGACATGCGCGTAACCAACCAACACGGTGAAACCATTGCCATGTTCAGAGGCAAGAGTGCACAAATTCAAGGAACGGTGATACCCGAATGACGACCACTGCCAAATCATTTCCACTCGAGCCGATTGAAAAGGCCAGCATCGACGAGTTGCGTTCCTTGCAACTCAAACGTTTGAAAGCCACGTTGCACAGCGCTTATAACAATTCGCCGGTGTATCGCGCCAAGTTTGATGCCGCTGGTGTGCATCCTGACGATTGCCACACCTTGGCTGATTTGGCGAAGTTTCCCTTCACCACCAAAGCTGATTTGCGCGACAGCTATCCCTTTGGCATGTTGGCAGTGCCACGCGAACAATGTGTGCGCATTCATGCGTCAAGCGGCACCACGGGCAAGCCCACGGTGGTGGCTTACACACAAAACGACATCGACACATGGGCGAATGTGGTGGCCCGCAGCATCCGTGCAGCCGGTGCGCGCCCAGGTGACATGGTGCATGTCAGCTATGGCTATGGTTTGTTCACCGGTGGTTTGGGTGCGCACTATGGTGCAGAGCGCTTGGGCTTGACGGTGGTGCCTTTTGGTGGCGGCCAAACTGAACGGCAAGTGCAATTGATTCAAGATTTCAAACCCGACATCATCATGGTCACGCCCAGCTATATGCTGGCCATTGCCGATGAGTTTGAGCGTTTGGGTTTGTCGCCTGCCTCGTCGAGTTTGCGTTTAGGCATTTTTGGTGCCGAGCCTTGGACCAACGACATGCGCCGCGCCATCGAAAAACGCATGGGCATTGATGCGGTCGACATCTATGGTTTGTCAGAAGTCATGGGCCCCGGTGTGGCCAACGAATGTGTGGAAACCAAAGACGGCCCCACCATTTGGGAAGACCACTTCTACCCAGAAATCATCCACCCCGAAACCGGTGAGCCAGTGGCCGATGGTGAAATGGGTGAATTGGTGTTCACCAGTTTGACCAAAGAGGCTTTGCCCATCATCCGTTACCGCACCCGCGATTTGACACGCTTGTTGCCCGGTACCGCACGCACCATGCGTCGCATGGAAAAAATCACCGGCCGCAGCGACGACATGATGATTGTGCGAGGTGTGAATGTGTTCCCTTCACAAATTGAAGAGTTCATTTTGAAACGCACTGAGTTGGCGCCGCATTACCAATGCGTGCTGACACGCGAAGGCCCGATGGACAATTTGTCGGTGGTGGTGGAAACACGCCCCGGTGTCGATCCACACAGCGAAGCCGCACGCGCTGCAGCCAAGCAGTTGCAACACGATGTGAAAACCTTTGTGGGCACGAGCATTGAGGTTGAGCTCAAAGGTGAAGGTGGTGTGGAGCGCAGTCAGGGCAAAGCGAAGCGCGTGGTGGATTTGCGTAATTTGAAGTGATGTGAATTTGGCGCTGCGCGCGTGATGCACTGAATTTTCTGGCTGCACTTGCGCTCGGAGTTCAGTGCATGTTTGCTTGGCGTTAATGAATCAAGGTTTGAGCCACGCGGTCACTTTTTTCGCGTCGTCTATAGCCAAGCGCCAAGTGCTGTGCTCTTTTGCAGATGGCATCGATAGGTTCAGTTTAAAAAGCTGTTTGTCGCGGCTGACAAGCGCCACTACTTTTTTAGCTGTGCCTGCGTAGAGCAACACATCGTCAAGTTTTTTCAAACGCCACGCTTGGGTTGCTTGCGTATTGGAAGTTGACTGAGTGCGGTTGCGCACTTTGCTGCTTATGACCTCCACGCCCAGCCATTCATCCCCAGGTGCAAAACCCGCTTCATGCGCAGCACTGCCATTCAACACTTGCTTAATTTGCACACTGTGGTCTTCACTCACACGCAAGCCCAATCGCTGCGCCAACTGAGCAGGGTCGTGGTGCACACGCACACCATGTGCGGTGAGCAATGTTTCCAGCGGTAAGTCGCGCGTACCATGCACCCATGCGCGAATGTCTTTGGCCCATGAACGGCCGGTGAGCTCTTGCAACACCGCTAGCAAATCGGCTTCTTGCATCGGGCCTGCTTGGCAGCGTTGCCACAAAGCACGCATGACATCGTCAAGCGTGACGCTGTGGTTGCGCACGCCATGTTGACGCAAAGCCAAATCCAAACACAAAGCCACCAAGGCACCCTTGGTGTAGTAGCTGACCGTCAGGTTGACGCTGTTGGCGTCTTGCCGGTAATACTTGGTCCACGCTTCAAAGCTTGACTGCGCCACGCTGTGCACATGACGGCCTGGTGTTTGCAACACTTGGTTGATGGTTTTGTTGATGAGGCGCAAATACTGTGCATCGTCAATCAGATTGGCGCGACGCAACAACAAGTCGTCGTAGTAACTGGTGAAGCCCTCAAAGAACCACAGCAGTTGCGTGTAGTTTTCTTGGGTGTAGTCGTAGCGCGAGAATTCGGCAGGGCGCAAGCGCTTCACATTCCAGGTGTGAAAGTATTCGTGGCTGATGAGGCCCAAGAGTGTGGTGTAACCGTCGCTGAGTTTGTCAACTTGCAAACGCGGCAAATCGTTGCGCTGACAAATGAGCGCAGTTGAGTTGCGATGCTCGAGTCCGCCGTAGCCATCGGCCACGGCATTGAGCATGAACACATAGTTTTTGAACGGTATTTTTTTGTGTTGCTTGCCATGCCAAAAACGCAAAGCAGTTTCGCAAATGGTGTGCGTGTCGCGCAGCAAGCGTTCGCCATCAAACGAAGGCGGTGCACCGGCCACCACAAAGCGGTGCGGTATGCCACACGCTGTGAATTCACCCGACCAAAACTGACCCATCTCGACGGGGCAATCCACCAACTCATCGTAGTTGGCTGCCACATAGGAGCCAAAGCCTTGGCGATTGGTTTTGACGGGCGTGAGGCCGGTGGCCACTTGCCAAGCGGTGGTCACACCCGATGTGCTGCTGGGGCTTTTGATATCCAACACATGGGGCGCTTCGCTTTGCTCAGCCACACGCAAGCACAAGCTTGTGCCGTTGAAAAAACCACGGTGTGCGTCTAACCATGCGGTGCGCACAGAATCGTCATGCGCATGCACTTGGTAGTGCAAGACAAGCGGCGCATCGTCAGTGCAATGCACTTGCCAAGTGGTCTTGTCGATTTGTGTGATAGACACTGCGCGCTTGTTTTGTGTTGCACGAAGGCTCACCATTTGCTTGGCAAATTCGCGCACCATGTAACTGCCTGCAATCCACACCGGCATCGACACACGCTGGTCTGTTGCAGGTTGGTCGATGGTGAGGGTCACACCATAAAGATGGGCGTGTGCATCAGCAATGTCAATGGTGTAGTGCATGCGATGTGAACCATCAAGTGGCGCTGGCGCCGAGCAAACAGGACAAGGTGGCCACCACGGTCAGGCGAAATCGCAATGTCATCCATTCACGCAAACCGGCTTCGGGCCATGTTTTGCGATCGACCAAATAGCACGCCACCAGCAACATCGCCAACAGAGGCAAGCCAGCGTAGGCCGGCATGATGACCGCAATCCAAGCAACGAGCGAGGGCATCACACCCCACACCATGTGGAGCTTGCGTTGGGGTGCGTTGTGTCGCAAGCCAATGCCCCAATGGATGCCACCTAAAAAAGCAGCAATCGTGGCGGCATAGGCACTCAAAGCCATGGCCACAAAGGGGTGCGCGTCTTCATTCACGATCCACATCAGCAACGCCAACACCACAAAGGGCGTCAAGCCTGCATAGCCCAAGCGTTGAATCAATCGGCCAGCGTCGCTGTGAGGGTCAATGGGTGTGTGAACCATGTGGCAATGCTCCGTCAATCAACGGCTGGCGTCGGCCAGCAGCTTTTCAATTTGTTGTGTGTTGATGGCACCCGGCACGCGTGAACCATCTTGCGCGATCAGGGTGGGCGTGCCGGTGATTTTGTGTTGACGCCCAAAGTTGATGTTGCGCTCAATGGTAGCGGTGTTGCACGAAGCGCTTGGGGGCGCTTGATCGCGGGTCATCAAATTGAGCCATGCCTGCGCTTGGTCTTTGGCGCACCACACCGCGCGTGATTTGTCGGTCGAGTCAGGGCTCAAGATGGGGTACAAAAACAAATAGATGGTGACATTGTCCACCTTGGCTAAGTCGCGTTCAAAACGTTTGCAGTAACCGCAATTGGGGTCTTCAAACACAGCGAGTTTGCGTTTTCCGTTGCCGCGTGTGATGGTGATGGCGTCTTTCAACGGCAAGCTTGAAAAATCAATCGCGCTGAGTTTTGCTTCACGTTCTTCGGTGATGTTGCGCCGCGTTTTGGTATCGATCAAGTTGCCTTGAATCAAAAAGTTGCCTTCGGCATCGCTGTAATAAATTTCGTTGGTGCTCAAACGCACTTCATACAAACCTGCCATGGGCGAGCGGCTGACTTCTTCAATCTTGGGCATTTGCGGAATGCGTTCGCTCAAGTTTTTGCGAATGGTGGCTTCTTGGCCTTGTGCAAAAACAGATTGGGTTGCGCTCAGCAACAAGCAGACGATGAGGTGACGAAATGAGAGTGACATGTGTGTGTTGTATGAAAAAATGTGTAGCGATAAGTGATGTTCGGCTGTTTCAGTGCATGGCTTGTTGCATGGTCCAATGTTTCAAATGTGCCAAACCATCAAAACTTTTCATGCCCCAATTGCGCAAGCTTTGCACGCTTGCGTTGGGGTGCGCAAACAAACGCTGCAAACCATCGCAGGCCAACCAAGTAGTCAGCATGTCGGCTTTGCGTGCGCGTTCGTAACGGCGTAAAAAATAACGGTCACCGGCAGAGCGCCAGTACTCTGTGGTTTGGCGCAGTTGCAACACGCGCGCCAATTCGGCCACATCTGCCAAGCCTAAGTTGAGCCCCAAACCTGCCAAGGGGTGAATGTTGTGGGCAGCGTCTCCTGCCAAGGCCCAAGAGGAGCCATCGGCAAACTGCCCCGTCCACTGCTGCGCACGCGCCAATTGCAAGGGCCACATGGCGCGTTCGCTCGTCAGTTCAGTTTGACCAAGTACGCCGTGACTTGCGTCTTGCAAGGCATCACAAAATGCCGGTGCATCAAGTGCCAACATGTGCTGCGCGCGCGTGGGTGGCAACGACCACACCAAGCCCGCGGTGTTACCTTGTGCACCACCCAAAGGCAGCAACGCCAAAATTTCCAAGCCTTCACCTTGATGTGCAAACCATTGAAACGCTTGTTGACGGTGCGCAATGCTGCCGCGCACGCGCGCGGCAACAGCATGTTGTTGGTAAGGCAGGGCATCAAACGTCACACCCAGTTCAGCGCGTGTGCTGCTTTGGCGTCCTTCGCAAATCACGGTCAAGGCAGCGGGCGCGGCTTGCTGCAAACAGGTGATGTCGGCTTGGTGGTGCACTGCTTCGCTCAAATGTTTTTCGAGCACCGGCACATCCACGATCCAAGTCAAACCGTCGGGGGTAGGGCTGTCAAACCGCACAAAACCACCGTCGTCACCCCACACGCGCATGTGCTGTACCGGTGTGGCGTGTTGGGGGCTGGGCCAGCAACGCAGCGATGACAACAAGTCGCGCGAGCTGCTGTTGAGCGAATACGCCCTGACATCTTCTTTGGCTGTAGGTTCGTGCATGACCAAGCCCACGCGCAAACGCTGTCTGGCCAACAACAAAGCGAGGGTGCGCCCCACCATGCCATCGCCACGAATGCAAACATCAAAAACTTGTGCCATGGCAACGATTGTAGGAGGGCGGCACAATGGTCGCATGAACACCTTGCAAGCCACCATTGCCCAACTCTGGGTATACCCCATCAAGTCGTGTGCGGGCTTGTTGCGCCAAGAGGCTGCGCTGACAGCGACCGGGCTGGCGTGGGACCGTTGCTTCATGGTGGTGGACGCGCATGGCGAAATGGTCACGCAGCGCGACCTGCCGCGCATGGCCTTGATTCAACCCGAACTCAACACCGCACCCGATGTCATGCAAATGACGGTGCGTGCGCCGGGCATACCTGATTTGGTATTGCCTTTGGTGCTGCCCGCGCAGGTCAATGGCATGCAGTGGCAGCTCGAAAAGCAACTGCAGTCGCGTGTGGCGAACCGTGTGAAAGTACGTGTATGGGACGACGAAGTGCCCTCTTTTGATTTGGGCGATGAAGCCTCGCAGTGGTTCACCCAGTTTCTAGACACATCCCATCAACCGTCGTTCGGTGCCTTGCGATTGGTACGCTTTGACACATCACATGCGCGTGAATCGAGCCACACATGGACGCAATCACGCACCGCGCTCAACCAATTCAGCGATGGCTTTCCTATTTTGGTAGCCAGCATCGCGTCGCTGAACCTGTTGAACCAACGCCTGCAAGCACAAGGCAAAAAGCCTGTCGACATGCGACGCTTCAGAGCCAATGTGGTGTTGGCTGGCACAGAAGCGCATGACGAAGATCGTGTGGCGCAACTGCAGGTAAAGACTGCGTCACCCAATGGTCAGCAAAGCGAAGTGGTGTTGCAACTGGTCAAGCCCTGCCCGCGTTGCCCCATTCCCAACATTGACCCTGACACCGCACAAAGCGACACCGCAGTGGGTGACACATTGCAGGCCTACCGGCAAGACCCCAGGCTAGACGGAAAAATCACCTTCGGCATGAATGCCATGGCTTTGCAAGGCGAGGGGCAAGTGCTGAGAGTCGGGCAGCCAGTGACGGGCGATTGGGTGTTTGAATAGTTCCCACCAAAAAACCACCCCTTATGTGGCCCCTCAAAAGCCCTTGATAACCCGTCATTACAATTGACGCAATTACCAAGGATTTTTGTATGAGTTTGAAATGCGGCATCGTGGGCTTGCCCAATGTAGGCAAATCCACCCTGTTCAACGCGCTGACCAAAGCGGGCATTGCGGCTGAGAATTACCCCTTTTGCACCATCGAGCCCAATGTGGGGGTGGTGGAAGTGCCTGACCCGCGCTTGCAGCAACTCGCCGACATCATCACGCCAGAGCGCGTGGTGCCTGCGATTGTGGAGTTTGTCGACATCGCCGGTTTGGTGGCAGGTGCCAGCACGGGTGAAGGTTTGGGCAATAAATTTTTGGCACACATTCGCGAAACCGATGCCACCATCAATGTGGTGCGTTGTTTTGAAGACCCCAATGTGATTCACGTGGCCGGCAAGGTCGACCCAATTGCTGACATCGAAGTGATTCAAACCGAATTGTGTTTGGCCGATTTGGCCGCGGTTGAGAAAGCCCTGCAACGGGTGACCAAAACTGCGCGTTCCGGCGACAAAGAGTCGATCAAATTGGTGGCGATTTTGGAAAAGTGCCAAGCCGCGTTGAACGACACCAAACCAGTTCGCACCATCGATTTCAGCAAAGAAGAATTGCCTTTGCTCAAACAGTTTTTCTTGATCACCGCCAAGCCCGCCATGTTTGTGGCCAATGTGGCCGAAGATGGTTTTGAGAACAACCCCTTGCTCGACCGTTTGAAAGCGTTTGCCGAAGCACAAAAAGCACCGGTGGTCGCGATCTGCGCCAAGCTCGAAGCCGAGATGAGCGAGATGAGCGACGAAGACCGTCAAATGTTTTTAGAAGAATTGGGACAAGACGAGCCTGGCCTCAACCGTTTGATTCGTTCTGCCTACAAATTGCTCGGCCTGCAAACCTACTTCACTGCGGGTGTGAAAGAAGTGCGCGCGTGGACCATTCATGTGGGCGACACAGGACCCCAAGCTGCTGGTGTGATTCACACCGATTTTGAAAAAGGCTACATCCGTGCGCAAACCATTGCGTTTGACGACTTCATTGCCTACAAAGGTGAACAAGGCGCCAAAGACGCCGGCAAGATGCGCGCCGAGGGCAAAGAGTATGTTGTGAAAGATGGCGATGTGATGAACTTTTTGTTCTCGTCATAAGCGCAGCGGCTTAGCCCATCATCCAATGCTGTGGAAACACCCACAGCAAACCAGCAGTCATCAAGAGGTACCGCAAAAATTTGCCAATGGCCATGTAAAACACGCAAGGCCAAAAGGGCAGTTTGAGCCAACCTGCCACCGCACATAGTGGGTCGCCCACACCAGGCAACCAACTGAGCAAACAAGCTTTGGGGCCCAAGGCATGCAACCAACGCATGGCGCGTGCTTCTTGGCCTGTGGTTTCTTTCTGGCGTAATTTGTCACTGACCTTATGCGCACCGTGGCCCATCCACCAACTGATCGCGCCACCCATCGTGTTGCCCACGGTGGCCACACAAATAGCGGGCCAAAACAAGTCGGGGTTGAGTTTGACCAAGCCAAACACCACGGGTTCGGAGCCCATGGGCAAGAGCGTGGCAGACACCAGTGACACCACAAACACCGTGCTGAGGCCAAACTCCGGCAGCGCCAGAGCGGAAAGCAGCGATTGCATCCAAATTTCCATGCTTGCAGTGTATCGACTGCACGATTCATGATGCAAATGTCATGAATTTTGTCAGGTGCTGAAATTTTAGGCAGTTACAATGTTGCTTAGTTTTTCAGCAGCATCTCTTTCCTCCCCCTCGTTTTTCCATGCACATCGGCCCTTATTCATTGGCAAACAATTTGTTTGTCGCGCCGATGGCTGGCGTGACCGACAGACCGTTTCGCATGCTGTGCAAACAGTTGGGTGCGGGTTATGCAGTGAGTGAGATGGTCACCTCGCGCAAAGATTTGTGGAAGAGCCTCAAAACTTCACGGCGCGCTGATCACACTGGCGAAAGCGGGCCCATCGCGGTGCAAATTGCGGGCACCGATGCCGTCATGATGGCTGAGGCTGCGGTGTACAACATCGAGCGCGGTGCGCAAATCATTGACATCAACATGGGTTGCCCCGCCAAAAAGGTGTGCAACAAATGGGCCGGTTCTGCCTTGATGCAAGACGAACCGCTCGCCCTATCCATCGTGCAAGCGGTGGTCAATGCGGCACAACCGCATGGCGTACCAGTCACTTTGAAAATGCGCACCGGTTGGTGTCAACAACACAAAAACGCGGTCAGCTTGGCACGCGCTGCAGAAGATGCGGGTGTGCAAATGTTGACGGTGCATGGGCGTACCCGCGAACAAGGTTACAAAGGCGAGGCCGAGTACGACACAATTGCTGCGGTCAAGCAAGCAGTCAAGGTGCCTGTGGTGGCCAATGGTGACATTGATTCACCTGAAAAAGCCAAAGAGGTGTTGCGCCTGACAGGTGCCGATGCGTTGATGATTGGGCGCGCGGCGCAAGGTCGCCCCTGGATTTTTCGTGAGATTGCGCATTACCTCGCCACGGGCGAGCACTTGGCGCAACCCTTGGTGGCTGAGGTGCGCCGTTTGTTGCTGGCGCACTTACACGAGCACTATGGTTTATATGGTGAACTGACAGGTGTGCGCACAGCACGCAAACACATTGCTTGGTATGTGCGCGGTTTGCCTGGGGGTGAAGCGTTTCGCCAACGCATGAACACCTTGGACGATGTCATGGCGCAGCAAGCTGCTGTGGCTGATTTTTTGGATGGATTGGCTGAGCACCACGAGCGCTTGCCAGAACCTGTTTTGTCTGTTGATTCTTTGGCTTTGTCATTGCATGAGTAAGAAACACATTGAAGAGGTGGTGCGTACCAGCCTCGAGAGCTATTTCCGTGACCTCAAAGGCACCGAACCCGACAACCTGCACGACATGATGGTGCGGGTGATGGAGAAACCTTTGCTCGAAGTGGTGATGCACCGCGCCGAGGGAAACCAATCGCGTGCGGCGGATTGGCTCGGTTTGAATCGCAACACGCTGCGCAAAAAATTACTTGAACACAAACTCATCAAATAAGAATTTTCATGAAAGCACTCATTTCTGTTTCTGACAAAACCGGCATCGTTGAACTCGCGCGTGAATTGCACGCATTGGGTGTGGGCCTGATCTCGACCGGCGGCACCGCCAAGTTGTTGGCTGAACAAGGCTTACCTGTGACCGAAGTGGCCGAGGTCACTGGGTTTCCTGAAATGCTCGATGGCCGTGTGAAAACCTTGCACCCCAAAGTGCACGGTGGTTTGTTGGCACGCCGTGATCTGCCCGAGCATATGGCTGCGTTGAAAGCGCACAACATCGACACCATCGATTTGTTGATCGTCAACTTGTACCCATTTGAAGCCACTGTGGCCAAAGCTGGTTGCACTCTGGAAGATGCTATTGAAAACATCGACATTGGTGGTCCCGCCATGGTGCGCAGTGCTGCCAAAAATTGGAAAGATGTGGCTGTGTTGACTGATGCATCGCAATACGCGGGTGTGGTAGCTGAGTTGAAGGCCAACAAGAAAATTTCAAACACCACGCGTTTTGCGTTGTCGGTGGCCGCGTTCAATCGCATCAGCCAGTACGACGGCGCCATCAGCAACTATTTGTCCTCGGTGGTGGTAGAGAACGACGCCAGCCTGTCTGGGCAACCCACACGCCACGAATACCCCGCCCAAAGCAACAGTCAGTTTGTGAAGTTGCAAGATTTGCGCTACGGCGAGAACCCTCACCAGACCGCTGCGTTTTACAGCGATGTGAACCCTGCGGTTGGGTCGTTGGTCACGGCCAAACAATTGCAAGGCAAAGAACTGTCGTACAACAACATTGCCGATGCCGATGCGGCGTGGGAATGTGTGAAGAGCTTTGATGTGCCAGCCTGTGTGATCGTCAAGCACGCCAACCCCTGTGGTGTGGCGATTGGCAAAGACGCACTTGAGTCGTACAGCAAAGCGTTTCAAACTGACCCCACATCGGCGTTTGGCGGCATCATTGCATTCAACCGACCTGTTGACAAAGCGGCTGCCGAAGCGGTGAGCAAGCAGTTTGTGGAAGTGTTGATGGCACCGAGCTACAGCGCTGAAGCACTGGAAATTTTCAAAGCCAAGGCCAATGTGCGTGTGCTTGAAATTGCTTTGCCAGCAGCCAATGCAGCGCGTAACACGCAAGACATCAAGCGCATTGGTTCAGGTTTGCTGATTCAAACCGCAGACAACCATGAACTGGCTTTGTCAGACTTGAAAGTGGTGACCAAGTTGCAACCTACACCGCAGCAATTGCAAGACTTGTTGTTCGCTTGGAAAGTGGGCAAGTATGTCAAGAGCAACGCGATTGTGTTTTGCGCCAATGGCATGACGATGGGTGTGGGTGCAGGCCAAATGAGCCGTTTAGATTCCGCACGCATTGCCAGCATCAAAGCTGAACATGCGGGCTTGTCGCTCAAAGGCACAGCGGTGGCGAGCGATGCGTTCTTCCCCTTCCGCGATGGCCTCGATGTGGTGGTCGACGCAGGTGCCACTTGTGTGATTCAACCTGGCGGCTCGATGCGCGACCAAGAGGTGATTGACGCGGCCAACGAGCGTGGCGTGGCCATGGTGTTCAGTGGCGTGCGTCATTTCCGTCATTGAGGATGGTTGCCATCACACCCAGCTCTGGTTCAGTTGCGTCATCGTTGGGTGAACCTTTGGTGGCACCTAAATTTGAAACATCTTTTGAAAAACTAGGCCTCGCACCCCATGTGTGCGAAGCAGTGCATGCCCTGGGTTGGGTGCAACCGACACCAGTGCAAGAACAAGCGTTAGGGCCTGTGTTGCAAGGGCGTGATGTACAGGTGACGGCACAAACAGGCTCAGGCAAAACCTTGGCGTATGCCTTGCCGTTGTTGCAAACTTTGCTGCATCCGTTGACTGAAGTTGGCGCAAAGGCAAGCGCGCAAAAAACGACACATCAGTTGTTACCAGGCAAACGCAATGCACGTGTGTTGGTGTTGGTGCCAACACGCGAATTGGCGATTCAAGTGGGCGCAGTGTTCAAAAGTGTTTTGTCACAAATGTCTGCATCACACCCAAGCGCTGCTTTGAAACTGTCGGTGGTTTACGGCGGCGTGTCAATCAACCCGCAAATGATGGCCTTGCGCGGTGGTGCCGATGTGGTGGTGGCCACACCTGGGCGTTTGCTCGACTTGGTCGACCACAACGCACTCAAACTTCATGCGGTGCAACACCTGGTGTTGGACGAAGCCGACCGTTTGCTTGACTTGGGCTTTGCTGACGAATTACACAAGGTGCTGGCGTTGTGCCCCAAGCAGCGACAAACCTTGTTGTTCTCAGCCACCTTTGCCGACGATGTGCAAAAACTGGCGCAAACCTTGTTGCACCAACCTGTGCGCGTAGCGGTAGAGACCGCACAAGAACACCCGATTGTGATTCACCAACGCGCCATTGCTGTAGATGAACAAAAGCGCACAGCGCTGCTGCGTCAACTCATACAACACCACAAGTGGGAGCGAGTGTTGGTGTTTGTGGCCACGCGCTACGCATGTGAACACGTGGCTAACAAGTTGTACCAAGCGGGCGTGTTTGCCACGGCCTTGCACGGCGAGATGAGTCAAGGCGCTCGGCAAGAGGTGTTGGAAGAATTCAAAGAGTCACGTTGGGAAGTATTGGTGACCACCGATTTGGCATCGCGTGGCATTGACATCGCGCAATTGCCGGTGGTGGTGAATTACGACTTGCCGCGTTCAGCCACCGATTACACCCACCGCATTGGTCGCACCGGGCGCGCAGGTGTGGCGGGTGAAGCAGTGAGTTTTGTCACACCTGCCAATGCAGCGCATTGGCGTTTGATTCAAAAGCGTCAACACTTGCAATTGACTTTAGAAGAAGTGGCGGGTTTTGAGCCATTAGAAAAAGTGCAAGCGTTGAGCACGCAAGAGCCAGATAAAACGCTTGTACAAAAAGTGTCGCGCGATCCCAATGACAACGGCGGTGTCAAAGGCAAACGCCCGAGTAAAAAAGACAAGCTCAGAGCGGCGGCTTTGTTGGCAGCTAGCAAAGACAGTGGTGGTGCTGAAACTTAAGCCACAAAACCTTAGTCGTTGTCCTCGTCCATGCTGACTTCGGTAGACATCGGTTTTTTCATGCGCACACCGTGCGTCGCCAAAATTTCGACATAAAACGCAGTGGCTTGCGCTTGAACAGCCGCATCAATGCAAGCAATCAAGTTGGCTACATGCACTGTTTCGGCCACTTCGGCAGACAAACCAAATTTGCAATCGAAGTCCCAATAGTCCACGCCTGTGGGTAAGTCGCGACGGCGTTCGCGTTTGAGGTATTTGCGAATCTCGTGTTTGATGGCGTCTAACACGCGGTCGGGGTGTTTGCCCTCAACCTGCAGTTGGAAAGTTTTTTTCATGAAAGTCCTTCAGGGTCTGGTCACGCCCACAAAGGACGAAAAAATGGCATCACTGGCCAACACGGTATTTGAGCTGAAAACTCACACCGCCGTGCAGCTTGTTGGCAACGGTGGGAACGAACGCCACATTCAAACCAAACTGCGAGCCCTCTATGGCGGCCACAGGAATGAGCGCTGGAAACCAACCTCCATCGTACGCGTTGGGGTAGCCATTGAACGCGCCCACCACCGCACCCAACTTGATGCCACTGATTTGATAAGGCATGACATACACACCCGCGTAATTCGACTTGGCGTTGTCACTGTTGTGAAAGCGCCCAGCCGTGAGTGAATAAGTGCTGTTGATGGGTACTTCCAAGCCCAAGCCTAAGTTGGTGTTTTCGAGTTGTTTGTCTTTTTCAAAATGGTAGGTGTAAAAGCCGGCATTCACCCATGCGTTTTTCCAGTCCAAACTTTCAGCGTGCGCTGGGCCCGTGGACAAGCTGAATAAGACCAGCAAGCAACCTAAATGTGTCTTCATAGTTGCGCAAAAACCTCTGAAGCCGCTTGCACCGTGGCCGCAATGTCGGCTTCGGTGTGCGCAGCGCTCACGAACCCGGCTTCGTACAAAGCGGGGGCGATGTACACACCACGGTCTAACAAACCATGGAAGAGTTTGTTGAAGCGTGGGCTGTCGCTGGTCATGACTTTGGCATAGTTTTGGGGCAATTCGGGCAACAAGAAGAAACCAAACATGCCGCCTTGGCAGTCGCTGCTGAAGGGCACACCAGCTTTGTTGGCAGCTGCGCTCAATCCGTTCACCAAACTTTGCGTGCGTGCTGACAATGCGTCCCAAAAACCGGGCTTTGAAATTTCTTTCAAGGTGGCCAAACCGCATGCGGTGGCCACAGGATTGCCACTCAAGGTGCCTGCTTGGTACACAGGGCCAGTGGGGGCGAGTTGCTGCATGATCGCGCGCGGGCCACCAAACGCGGCCAAGGGCATGCCACCGCCAATGACTTTGCCCAGCACGGTGAGGTCGGGTTGAAAGCCAGGAATGAGTTTGGCGTACACGCTTTGTGCGCTGCCCAAAGCCACGCGAAAACCGGTCATGACTTCGTCAAACACCAACAGCGCACCATGTTGTGTGCACAGCTCGCGGCACCGTTGCATGAAGGGCACCGAGGCGCGCACAAAATTCATGTTGCCGGCAATGGGCTCGATCATCAAACATGCGAGCTCTTTGCCATGCAGGGCAAACGCTTCTTCGAGTTGTTGAATGTTGTTGTACTCGAGCACCAAGGTGTGTTGCACCACTTCAGGTGGCACACCTGCGCTGGTGGGGTTGCCAAAGGTGGCCAAGCCCGAGCCAGCTTTGACCAAGAGTGCATCGGCATGGCCGTGGTAGCAGCCTTCAAACTTGATGATTTTGCTGCGCCCTGTGGCACCGCGCGCGAGGCGCAAAGCGCTCATGCCGGCTTCGGTACCAGAGCTCACCAAGCGCACCATTTCCATCGAGGGCACATGCGACAAAATCGCTTCGGCCAATTCAATTTCGCGCTCGGTGGGGGCACCAAAAGAAAAACCATCCATCGCGGCTTTTTGCACCGCTTCGAGTACGGCGGGGTGGCCGTGGCCCAAAATCATCGGGCCCCACGAGCCGATGTAGTCGATGTATTTTTGGCCATTGGCGTCCCAAAAATAAGCGCCTTGCGCGCGTTGCACAAAACGAGGCGTACCGCCGACGGCGCGAAAGGCACGCACAGGTGAATTGACGCCACCGGGAATCACTTGGGCAGCGCGGTCGAACAGGGTTTGGTTGAGGTCGGTCATGGTTTCACTCAATGTTTGGTTTCGTGGCGATGCAGTGAAAAATCTTCGGCGGTGGCGGGGCTGTCGTCGCCCGCTTCTTCGTCGTTGTCGAGCTCGGCCCAAAACAGGCGGTCAGGCAGGATGTGGCCCATGCCAGGACGGTAGCCGCTGTTGAGGCTTTGGTCGAGAAAATTCAGCGCTTCGTGGGTGGCGGTTTCTAAGTCCACCCCCGAAGACAGCAAGGCCGCCAGCGTCATGCTCAAGGTGTCGCCTGCGCCTGAGAACACGGCATCAAAACGTTCAAAACGGTCGAGCACCATGACGGTGTGCGCGGTGGCCAATGCGTTTTCCACATGTTGGTCGGGTTGGTTGATGCCTGTGACCAGCACATAGGGCACACCCACTTCGGCGGCAGCGCGGGCCAAGTCTCGCGGGCCGGGGCTTTTTTCGCTGCCCCAGTCGGGCAGCAGCCAGCGCCACAAGGTGTTGTGGTTGCCCACCAGCACGGTGGTTTGGGGCAGGATGAGTTCGCGAAAGGCGTCGAGGTAGGCGTCAATTTGTTCGTCTTCCCACCACGACAAATTGGGCATGTAGGCCACCACGGGCACATCGGCGTAGTCGGTGGCAATTTCGGCAATCACGCTCAAATTTTCCGGATTGCCGCAAAAACCGACCTTGATGACTTGCACGCTCAGGTCTTCGAGCACGCTGCGGGCCTGCTCAGCCACGGCTTCTTCGTCAAAGGCGATGTGGTCAAAAATTTCGGCGGTGTCGCGCATGTAGGTGCCCGTGACCACACTCAGTGCGTGAGCGCCCACTGACGCACAAGACAGCACATCACCCGAAACTCCACCAGCACCGCTGGGGTCGTTGGCGTTGAAGGTGAGCACGCAGGGCGGGCTGCCAGAGCCGTCGTCTGTTGCCTCGGTGTCGTGGTTGGTTGGGGTGATTTCTTGCGCCATAAGCCGGTCGATACAATGCTTTTCATTCTATGCGTTGAAGAAAGAACGACTGTGGCTAAAACCTGGATGTGCCTGATTTGTGGTTGGATTTATGACGAAGAGGCCGGTGCGCCCGACGACGGCATTGCCCCTGGCACGCCCTGGGACCAAGTGCCCATGAACTGGACCTGCCCCGAGTGCGGCGCACGCAAAGAAGATTTTGAGATGGTTCAAATTTAACTGGGCACTAGCGCATGGCCCAACGCAGCACCTTTGAGCAGCATTTGCTGGCGCTGCTGCGTCACCGTCCGATCGTGCATTTGCCCTCGGTGATTCATCTGCTGGCGCTGTGCGAACAGCAGCTGAGAGAAGAAACTCAACCGGGTTGGGTGACTTTTTGGAGCCTGGCTTGGCGTTATTTCAAGGGCTTGCAAACCGCGCCTGAGCGCCCCTTCAGCACCATCGCAGCCAGCGCTGCGTCGCAGGTGCTCAGTGGTTTGTTGTTGCGCCAACAGTATGACAAAGAACCCTCTGCCGAGCGCTTGGAGGTGGTCAACCATTTGCTGTTTTTAGACCAAGCTGATGTCATCACCCAACGCTTGCTCAACACCTTGGAAGAATGTGCTGAGGGTCAAGAGCTGACGCTACCACCCGAAGTGCAGGCCGATGCACAAAGCATGGCCGAGTTGGCCAGCGATGTGTCGTTGTCAGGCGTGCAACAAGTGGCTGATGCTTTGGCTTCACATGTGGCGCGTTTGCGCACCAGTCGCGTGGTGTCTGACATCACAGCCAGTTTGCAAGGCGCGCAAGAGGTGAGCCGTTTGTTGCATCAATTTGCGGTGGGCAACGAACATGTGCCGCAAGAAAATGTGTTGGCTGCTTTGCGCACCGATGTTTGACAACCGCTTTGCTACAAGCTCCTTGTCATAGCGCTTTGTCATAGCGCTTAATTTTGACCTTAGCTGGCCAGTTTATTTTTCTTTCTTCACCACCGCATAACGCTCAAGCGTTTTGGCGCGTGCCTCGGCATGATCGACGATGGGGTGCGGGTAGTCTTTGCCCAACACCACTCCAGCGGCTTCTAACTCCAACGGTTTGGCGAGCCATGGCGCATGTATGGCGTTATTGGGCAACTTGGCCAGTGCAGGCACATACTTGCGAATGAACTTGCCCTCAGGGTCAAACTTTTCGCTTTGCGAGGTGGGGTTGAAGATGCGAAAGTAAGGTTGCGCATCGCATCCGCTAGAACTTGCCCATTGCCAACCGCCGTTGTTGGCGGCCAAATCGAAATCGTTTAAATGCTGAGCAAAGTAGCGTTCGCCCCAGCGCCAATCAATGCCTAAGTCTTTCACCAAAAAACTTGCCACCACCATGCGCAAACGGTTGTGCATGTAGCCGGTTTGGTTGATTTGTGCCATCGCTGCGTCAACCAACGGATAGCCTGTGCGGCCTTCGCACCACGCGGCAAATTGTTCCTTGGCGTGTTTGTTGTGTTCCCAACGAAGGGCGTCGTATTCGGGCTTGAATGCGGCGTTCACCACGCGCGGATGATGGTGCAAGATTTGGTGATAAAAATCGCGCCAAATCAATTCAGACAACCAAACCTCTGCGCCTGACGAACCTGCCAACATGCGCTGGTATGCCGTAGAAGCAAGTTGACGGATCGATACGGTGCCAAAGCGCAAATGCACGCCCAAATAGCTGGGGCCTTTCACAGCTGGAAAGTTGCGCGCTTCGTCGTAGCGGTCCATGCGGTCAAAAAAATCTTCAAACAAGGCCAAACCACCTGGGCTGCCCGTGGGCACATGCAAGCTGCTGAGGTTGGTGGGCTCAAAGCCCATGTCTGCCAAAGTGGGCACACTTCGCTGGTACTTTGCAGGGCGTGCGGTGAGCGACTTGATGTATTTGCCCACGTGGTAGCTGCGCAAATAAAACGCATCGATTTTTTTCAGCCACGCATTTTTGTAGGGTGTGAACACACCAAACGGTTTGCCCATTTGGGTGAGCACTTCGCTGCGCTCAAAAATCACATGGTCTTTGTAGGTTTGAAAGCCAATGCCCGCTTCGGCCAACGCACCTCGCACGCGGGCATCGCGCGCCAGAGCGTCGGGCTCGTCGTCGTGGTTGGCAAACACCTCTTGCACATGCAGTTCTTTGGCCAAACGTGGAATTTCTTCTGCGGCCACCGCATGGCGCACGATCAATCCGGCACCGGCTTGACCGGCCACCGCATGCAGTTCTGCATCGAGCGCCACCAAAGACTCGCGGATGAACTCGACCCGCCGGTCTTGACGGGGCAAGAGGTCCAAAATAGCTTTGTCGAACACAAACACGCAATGCACATGGGCGCAGCTTTTCAGGGCGTGAAAGAGCGCCGCGTTGTCAAACGCGCGCAAGTCGCGGCGAAACCACATCAAGCCGTTGGTGATCGTAGCTGTGTGGCGTGTCGAGTTTGGCATGTTCACCCTTAAAATGACCGTTATGACCGCCGATTCTGCCTCCATCAACCTCACGCATCATTTTTTGATTGCAATGCCCGGTCTGGAGGACTCAACTTTTGCCAAAAGTGTGGTGTATTTGTGTGAGCACAGCGAGCGCGGCGCTTTGGGGCTGGTCATCAACAAACCCAGCGACTTGTCGATGCCGGCTTTGTTTGAAAAAGTGGAGCTGCCCCTCAAGCGGCAAGATTTGATCCATGTGCCGGTGCTCAAAGGCGGCCCGGTTCACACCGAACGCGGTTTTGTATTGCACGAACCGATGTTTGTGCCCACGCTGCCCACGCCAACCACCGGTGACGACGCGCAAGACGAGCGCGACGCGTTGGCGGCTGTGTCAGAGCCGGAGCAAGCCTCTGCCGAGTCGGTCTATGCCTCGACCATGACCATTCCGGGTGGACTCGAGATGACCACCTCGAAAGATGTGCTCGAGGCTTTGTCCACTGGTGCAGGCCCCAAACGCGTGTTGATTTCGCTCGGCTACTCAGCCTGGGGCGAAGGGCAGCTCGAGTCTGAGTTGGCCGAGAACAGTTGGCTGACGGTGGGCGCAGACCCTGCAATTATTTTTGACACCCCCATCGAAGAGCGGTATGAGCGCGCGATGGCATTGCTCGGCTTGCAGTCGTGGATGTTGTCTTCCGAGGCGGGCCACGCATGAGCGAAGCGAGCACCGCGCCGAATGTGAATACCGCGGCCTTAGAGCCCTTAGATCGTTTGCAAACTTTTTTAGCCTTTGACTTTGGTGTGAAGCGAACCGGCGTGGCCTATGGCAGTCGCATGTTGCGCGAGGCACAACCGCAAGCCACGGTGAATGCCGAAGGCGAAGCGCGTTGGCCGCTCATTGCCAAACGCATTGCCGAATGGCAACCCGATGCGCTGGTGGTGGGTGTGCCGTTTCACCCCGATGGTGCGGCGCATGAGAACACCCAAAAGGCACGCAAGTTTGCACGCCAGTTGCAAGGGCGCTTTCAATTGCCGGTGTTTGAAGTGGATGAACGCTACAGCACCACCGAAGCCCACAGCCAAGGTGCCAAAGATGCTGACGCGGCATCGGCTTGCATCATCTTGAACCAATTTTTCAGAGAGAAACTATGAGTGGTAATTTGATGCTTGACGCAGAGAGCCTCTACCAAGAGTTGCTCAAAGGCGTGCGTGGTTTGTTAACGCCGCAGGCGCGTTTGGTGGGTATCACTTCGGGTGGTGCTTGGCTGGCAGCGCGTTTGCAAAAAGACTTGGGGCTAGAGGGCGAGGCCGGCAGTATTTCGTCGGCCATGCACCGTGACGATTTCGCGCAACGCGGTTTGGCCGATGGTGGTCAAACCAAGTTGCCGTTTGACATCAACAACGCGCATGTGATTGTGTTGGACGATGTGTTGTTCACCGGACGCACCTTGCGTGCGGTCATCAACGAGTTGTACGACTATGGTCGCCCTGCCAAAGTGCAACTGGCGGTGTTGGTTGATCGCGGTGGACGCGAGTTGCCCATACAAGCCGACTTCGCAGCGGCGCGCGTTTCGTTACCTAGCGATCAAAAATTGCGATTGACCCAGTCGGATGACGGACGCTTCAAATTTTCGGTGACCAAGTAAGACCTAGCATGCTCTACAAACGCAACCCACAACTGAATAAAAACGGTGAACTGATTCACCTGCTGTCTACCGAAGGTTTGTCGCGCGACATCCTCACGCACATCTTGGACACTGCGGCCAACTTTGTGTCGGTGAACGACCGTGAGGTGAAAAAAGTGCCGCTGCTGCGTGGCAAAAGTGTGTTCAATTTGTTTTTCGAAAACAGCACCCGCACACGCACCACCTTTGAAATTGCAGCCAAGCGGTTGTCAGCAGATGTATTCAATTTAGACATCGCGCGCTCATCGGCCAGCAAGGGCGAATCGTTGCTCGACACCATTGCCAACTTGAGCGCCATGGCGGCCGATATTTTTGTGGTGCGCCACGGTGAATCAGGCGCACCATATTTGATTGCCGAACATGTGGCCCCGCATGTGCATGTGGTGAATGCCGGAGACGGCCGTCATGCGCACCCCACACAAGGTTTGCTGGACATGTACACCATCCGGCATTACAAAAAAGATTTTGCCAACCTCACCGTGGCCATCGTGGGCGATGTGTTGCATTCGCGTGTGGCCCGATCGGACATTCATGCGCTGACCACACTCGGTTGTGCCGAAGTGCGTGTGGTGGGCCCCAAAACTTTGGTGCCCAGCGATTTGTCGCAAATGGGTGTGAAGGTGTTCAACACCTTGGAAGAAGGCATCAAGGGGTGTGATGTGGTCATCATGTTGCGCTTGCAAAACGAACGCATGAGTGGTGCGTTGTTGCCCTCGAGCCAAGAGTATTTCAAATCGTTTGGCCTCACGCCAGAAAAACTGCAACTGGCCAAACCCGATGCCATCGTGATGCACCCAGGGCCGATCAACCGAGGGGTAGAAATTGATTCAGCCGTGGTCGATGGGCCGCAAAGTGTGATCTTGTCGCAAGTGACCTTTGGCATTGCGGTGCGCATGGCGGTGATGTCCATCGTGGCGGGGAATGAAGCATGAAACTTTTGATTCAAAACGGCCGTGTGATTGATCCGGCCACAGGCTTTGACCACACCGCTGACATCGCAGTGCAAGACGGTCGCATTGTGGCCATCGCCAAAGCCGGTGAAAAATTACCTGCAGGTTTTCAAGCAGAGCAAACCATCAACGCCAAAGACTGCGTGGTGGCCCCCGGTTTGGTCGATTTGCAAATGCGTTTGCGTGAACCCGGCCATGAGCACGAAGGCATGCTCGATTCCGAATTGAAAGCGGCAGTGGCCGGTGGCGTGACCTCGCTGGTGTGTCCGCCTGATACCGACCCCGTGCTCGACGAGCCTGGCTTGGTGGACATGCTGAAGTTTCGTGCCGAAAAGTGGCATCGCTCGCGGGTATTTCCTTTGGGCGCACTCACGCGTCAATTGCAAGGTGATGTGTTGACCGAAATGGCTGAACTCACCGAAGCCGGTTGTGTGGGTTTCAGCCAAGCTGAAGTGCCCTTGGCCAACACGCAGGTGTTGCAACGCGCACTGCAATACGCAGCGACATTTGGTTACACCGTGTGGTTGCGTCCGCAAGATTTGCATTTGGGCAAGGGTGTGGCTGCCAGCGGACCATTGGCCACGCGCTTGGGGTTGAGTGGTGTGCCGGTGGCTGCAGAAACCATTGCCTTGCACACCATCTTTGCACTGATGCGCACCACCCGTGCGCGTGTGCATGTGTGTCGCATTTCTAGCGCTGAAGGTGTTGAGTTGGTAAGAGCAGCCAAGAAAGAAGGGTTGTTGGTCACTGCCGATGTCAGCATCAACTCTTTGCATTTGAGCGACCACGACATTGGGTACTTTGACAGTCGCGCGCGCGTGACCCCCGTGTTGCGTCAACCGCGTGACCGCGATGCCTTGCGCGCTGCATTGCTCGATGGCACCTTAGATGCTTTGGTGTCAGACCACACACCGATCGACATCGATGGCAAAACACTGCCTTTCGCCGAAGCGGAGTCGGGTGCCACCGGTGTGGAGTTGTTGTTGAGCTTGGCGCTGAAGTGGGCCGACGAAACCAAAGCAGGTTTGGTGCGCGCACTCGATGTGCTGACTGCACAGCCCGCCAAAGTGTTATGCCAATCGACGCAAGTGCCCAGCAGCGTGGGCACGCTCACCGTGGGTGGTGTGGCTGACCTCGTTGTGTTTCAACCCAACGAGGTGTGGCATGTCACCCCCGATCAATTGCACAGCCAAGGCAAGCACACGCCGTTTGCATATGACATGACTGGCATGTCCTTGCCCGCGCGCGTGAAGGCCACCGTGGTCAATGGTGTGCTGGCGTATCAGGCTTGAAGCTGCAAACACTTCACGCTCTACTCAAACTGCTTCGTGTGTTGAAGTGGGTGTGCATTGGCTATTGGCGTGTGAAAACGCGTTTTCCAAACTTCAACGAAACACAAAAAGCGCGTGCGGTAGAAGAATGGTCGCGTCACATGTTGCATGCCATGGGCATTGAGGTTCGTGTGAAAGGCCATCCTGCACAAGGCCCTGTGCTGATGGCGAGCAACCACATTTCGTGGCTCGATATTTTGGTGATTCACGGCGCATGCCATTGTCGTTTTGTGGCCAAGTCTGAAATCAAACACTGGCCTTTGTTGGGGGTCATGACTGCCGGCGGCGGCTCGTTGTTCATCGAAAGATCTTCTAATCGCGACGCTTTGCGTGTGGTGCACCAAATGGCCGAGGCTTTGCAACAAGGCGATGTGTTGGCTGTTTTTCCAGAAGGTGGCACGGGCGATGGTGTGACCTTGCTGCCCTTTCATGCCAACCTGTTGCAAGCGGCCATTTCTGCGGACGCGCCGATTCAACCCATTGCTTTGCAATTTTTAGAGGCGCAGTCGGGTGCCAAAAGCTTTGCCCCTTGTTACCATGCCGACGACACATTGCTGGGATCGTTGTGGCGCACCTTGTGTGCCCCACCGTTGCTGGCGCAAGTGCGTTATGGCGACACGCTATACGCCGAGGGTAAAACCAGACGCGAATGGGCTGACGCTTTGCGATCCGATGTAGAAACCCTTTTGAAGTGATATCCTTTTGCCATGGTCCAAACTTCCAAACGCACAACAGCAAAAAAGGCAGGCATGACTGCAGTGGATAAACCCACGGTTAAAAAAGCTGTGGTCAGCCCCAAAAATGCAGTCGCCAAAAAATCAAGTGCTTCCAAAAGCAAAGAGCAGCGCGAGGTTGACAAAATGCTGTCATTGGCCGCCGAAACATTTCGCGTGATGTCGGCGCCCATGCGCTTGAAAATCATCAACTGCCTGTGCCAAGAAGAAAAAAATGTGGGTCAGTTGCTGGATGAAATCAAAACCACGCAACCCAATATGTCGCAACACCTCAACACGCTGTACAAAGCCAAAATTTTGGGCAAGCGCCGCGACGGTGTGCAAATTTATTACCGCATCATCAATGACCGTGTGGTCACCTTGTGCCGTGCCGTGTGCACGCAAATCGCCATTGACAGCGATTTGCCGCACCCTCCTTGAGCCTAAAAGTTTCGCGACTTGCGCATTTGCAAGACGCGAAACGGATGTTGCTTAAGGTTTGAGGTAAACAAACCCCTCTTTGGCTTGCAAGCGCGCCACCTCGGCCACGCCCGAGGGCACGATCTTGGCTTCCATCACCACTTTGCTGGGGTCGATGTTGCGGGTCGTCAATGTGTTGTTGCACACCCTGAACTGCACGCCTTTGCCAGATAGTTCTCCCACCATTCCGCTGAACTCACGGCCCTTGCTGTCTTTGGCACCTTCTAACAAAAAGTCGATGCCAGGCCCGTGTGTGACCACCGTGATTTTGGCTTTGGGGTCCGCATTCAAGTGGTTGCGCACATTTCCCAAAATGGCTGAAGCGGTTTCCACGCCAGTGTTGACGTGATAAACCGTTTTGATGTCTTGTGCGTTGGCGCTCAAGCACAGCGCCAACAAGCACAACGATGCCAAGCAAGCTTTGAGGGTTTGAAATGCTTTCATCTGTGTCTCACAGCAAGCTGTCAGCCCAGATGTTTTGCGCCCAGTTCCAAGCGTAAACACCTTCTAGCTCGTTAGGTGCGGTAGACACACCGCCAGAGCCGGGCACGGTTTTGTAGGTCTTGTCTTTGTCGTCGTACTGATGCACCGAGGCCACATGCACCACCAATTTGTCGTTCACAAAGCTGTAGCAGGTGTTGCTCAAGAACGGTGCTGGGTTGACCGGCATGTCAGAGAGTTGCGCCACGATGGCCGCCGCTGTCACCTTGCCATGCGAGTTAGCCATGTGGCCTGACTTTGGCATCAGTGGGGCAAGCATGATCGAGTCGCCAATCACATGCACATCTTTGGCTTGGGTGGACTCGAAGGTTTGGTAATGCACGCCGCACCAACGTGCGTTCACATTGGCCAAGCCTGATTGCACAGCAATGCCACCAGCACGCATGGCGGGCAAGACATTCAGCACATTGGCTTTGACATCGTTTTGCACATCAAACTTCAGTGTGTTGGTTTTGGCGTCAACAGCCATCACTTTGTACTGCGGCATGTATTCCAAAATGCCTTTGTAGTTGTCGGCCCAAAACTTCTTGAACAACGGTCCCTTAGATGTCACATCTTGGTTGGCATCCAAAATCAATACCTTCGATTTGGGTTTGTGCTGTTTGAAGTAATGCGCCACTTGGCTGGCACGCTCGTAAGGGCCGGGAGGGCAACGGTAGGGCGCTTCGGGAATGGTGATGGCAAACACACCACCATCAGGCATGGCTTCGAGTTGTTTGCGCAGGGCCAATGTTTCGGGGCCAGCTTTCCACGCTTGCAAAATTTGGCCAGACGCGTTGGCAGCTTGCAAACCTTCGACTGTGTTGAACATCAAGTCGATGCCAGGTGACATCACCAACTTGTCGTAGCGAATGCTAGGGCCGCTGGCGAGGGTGACGGTTTTTTTGGCAGCATCGACGCTGGCCACATAGTCGCGCACGATGTTGACACCGTGTTTGCCCGACAAGTTGTCGTAAGGCGTGGTGATGTCAGACATGGTCTTGCTGCCACCGATCACCAAGTTAGAAATGGGGCACGACACAAACGCACCGTTGGGCTCGATCAGCGTGACATCGATTTGATAGTTCGACAACATGCGCACGTATTTGGCGGCGGTGGCACCACCGTAGCCACCACCGACCACGACCACGCGTGCTTTTTCAGGTATGCGACCGGTTGAGGCGCAACCCACCATGCTGCCTAGGGCACCAAAAGAACCAAGAGCCAATGAGGCTTGTACAAAACTGCGGCGTTTCATGATGAATCCTTCAATCAGCGTTTGAGGGCTGCGTAATAGTTGGCAATGGTGTCGATTTGGGCGTCCGTCAAACCCTTTGTGATTTGGTGCATCACGGTGGCTGGACGGCTCCCATCTTTGAAGGCCTTCATTTGCAGAATATGGTATTCCTTGGGCATCCCCACCAGTGAGGGAATAGCCGAACCTTCAACCGTGCGGCCATCGGTGCCGTGGCAATTCGAGCACATGGCTGCCGTGGCGCGGTTGTGCAATTGGGTGGCGTTTTGGGTTTGGGCCTGTGCAGTGGCTGCAAAGCCAACAGTCATGGCCAAGGCAGTGCCTAGGCGCATGGCGAAAAAGCGTGTATGTGTCATGCGGTCCTCGTTGGGTACATTCAATAAATCAGTGATTGGTAATATATCCAAGTGCTTGCCCCGAAGGTCACGGGGTAAACACGGGGATATTTCGTCAGCCAACTGTCAACTTTAATGTAATTCCAATAAGGCTTGTCTTGCTCGGCTTGCTATTAAGGCTGAACCAATGTGGGCGCACTCACGGGTGGCGGGTCTAGCCAGCGGTCGACCAAACCCGCGCCCATCCACATGCCCAACAAAGCCACCCAAGCTGTGAGGGCAAAAATGGCGCCACCGGTCACGCCTGCACCCACAGCGCAACCGCCGGCGAGCATGGCGCCAAAGCCCATGAAGATGGCGCCAAAAATATAGCGTCGCATGCTGTAGCCATCTTTGAAGCCTTCGAGTTGGAGTTCGTTGCCCAACCAAGCGCTGACAAAAGAACCCAAAAACACGCCGGGCAACAAACCAAAATCAAACCCAATATGGGGTGGGTTGGGGGCTAACACGCGCATCAACCATTCTGCTGATGGACCACTGAAGGTGATGCCCTGCACGGGTACCACTTCAAACGAGGCCTGCGCCACTTGGTAAGAAAAAAACCAAGCCAAAGCAACGCTCAAGCCCGTGCCAATGCCGCCTAGCCACATCCATTTTCTTTGTGTGGTGCGGGTGGTGAAATACAGCGCTGCCAGCAGCCACACCAAACCAATGACCAAACCGGTGCTGTGACTCCAACCCAAAATCGCCAATACATCGCGACTGCTACCGCCTTCCACGGTCCACCATTCGGTCACTTCTAAACGCAAGGGTGACAACGCACCAGACAAAGCGGACTGCGCGGTGACGGCAAAAATCAAACCAGACAGCAAGGCGCGCAAATTGCCATTGGCAGACAAGATGAGTAAACGGCTCGCACACCCGCGCGTCATGATCATGCCGGCACCAAACATCAGGCCGCCGACCAAAGCGCCAGACAAACTGCCACGGTTGGCCAATTGCCGAGTGGTGCTGACATCGAGCTGCCCCAACACCATCAAGGCTTGTATGGCAATGATGGTGGACGCAAAAGTAAGCAGCCATACCGAGAGCTTTTCGCCAAACTGGTGGTGCCAAAACTCCACCACTGCGGCGCGCAAACAAAATTTGGCGCGTTGGGCAAAAAAACCAAACAGCAGGCCCACACACAGGCCCCCAGCTGCCAACACCCAGGCTTCACCATAGGCTTCATTGAGTTGTGTCAAGTTCATATGATTTAGTCTATGCTTATATTTGCGTTATGCTAAGCGATGAGAGCCAATACGCTGTTTGACCCGCATCAAAAAGCATGGCACTTTTGTTTGGAGAGCATGATGACCCCCAGGAAGCAACGGTTGATGGCATGGCTGATGGCAGCACTGGTGTGTGCCATGCCGGCGGGTGCGGTTGAACCCGTTGTGGCCAAACCATTCATGCAAGCGCAACCCGTGTTGCCCAGCATTTACTATGTGCAGGGCTTGTCAGAGATGGGTTCTTCTGCCAATCAAAACTTCATTTCTAATGCGGGCTTTGTGGTTACGCCTATAGGTGTGGTGGTGGTGGACGCGTTGGGTTCACCCGAGTTGGCCAAACGCTTGCTGGCGCAAATTCGCAAAGTCACGGCCAAGCCTATTCATACTGTGGTGGTCACGCATTACCACGCTGACCACATATATGGTTTGCAAGTGTTCAAAGAGGCGGGTGCGCGCATCGTGGCGCACGAAGCTGCACGCGAATACCTGACTTCGGATACAGCGCAGTTGCGTTTGCAATCGTCGCGCCAAGAACTGTGGCCATGGGTGGATGACAAAACACGCTTGGTGCCTGCCGATGTTTGGATTTCTGGCAAACACATCTTCACATTGGGTGGTGTTGATTTTGTGGTGCAACCCGTGGGGCCCTCGCACACCGCTGAAGATGTGGTGGTGTACTTGCCGCAAAAGAAAGTGTTGTTTGCAGGCGATTTGGTGTTTCGCAACCGCATTCCTTTTGTAGGTCAGGCCGATAGCAAACACTGGATTGTGGCGATGGAAGACTTGCTCAAGTTTGATGCGAAGTGGGTGGTGCCGGGGCATGGGCCAATCTCAGACGATGCCAACGCAGACATGCGCTTGACGCGCGACTACCTCGTCTACCTGCGCGAGCGCATGGGGCAAGCAGCACGCGACATGGAGCCGTTTGAAGAAGCCTACAAAAACACCGACTGGTCGCGCTTTGAGAAAATGCCTTTGTTCAAATCTGCCAACCGTATGAATGCCTACAACACCTATTTGCTGATGGAGCACGAGGCCAAGTGATGCCATCGCCACAACGCCAGCTTGAAACATCGCGCCGAGAGTGGTTGCAACAAGCCGCTGTTGCGTGTGCGTTGGTGTCGCCCTTGGCTTGGGCGCAAGGCAGAGACAAACACTTGCCCAGTACCGCATCGTTGCCGCTGTCATTGCAGCAAGCCTTGCAAGCCAAGCAACCACTGGTGGTGATGGTCAGCCTAGAGGGGTGTCCGTTCTGCAAAGTGGTGCGTGAGAACTATTTGTTGCCCCTGCAACGCGAAGGTTTGCCGGTGGTGCAAATCAATATGCGTGACAAAAGTGCACTCGTGGGTTTCGATGACACACCGCAAACACAAGACGCGCTCATTCGTCAATGGGGCATCAAAATTGCGCCCACTGTGTTGTTTTTTGGCGGGCGTGGGCAAGAAGTGGCGTCGCGTTTGAATGGTGCGTATTTGCCTGATTTTTACAACGCTTACTTAGAAGAACAATTGACCATTGCGCGCCGTGCAGTGTTGCGTTAAAACCGTCGCTAATCTTTGAAACATGAGGTCTGTCATATGAACCGATTCATCGCTGCTGGTTTATTGTGCTTTTGCAATTTGGCGTTTGCCCAACAACACCCCTTGTTCAAAGACGCTGATTTGGCGACGGGCGAAAAACTGATCGCTGAAAACAAATGCAATGAATGCCATATTCGCCGCGTGGGGGGTGACGGCAGTGATATCTACAACCCCAAAGGTCGTATCAACACAGCAGGGTTGCTGCGGGGCATGGTGGAGTATTGCAATACCCAGCTCAACCTGGGTTTTTTCCCTGAAGACACCAACGCGGTGGCAGCTGTCTTGAACAAACAGCACTACAAGTTCAAATAAGACAACAGAAATTTCTCGTAAACCCTGTGTCAGATACATTGGCGATCATATATATTAGCGATTGTTAATATATTGCCCAACCTTGGGAGACTTTGTGTGACCACCACTGACACGATTCAGTCAGGCCGCGTGCAAAAAGCGCCTGAAAATTTTCTAGACCGAAGCGGCATCCAAACCGTTATTGCCGAGAGCAAAGCCGGGCGTCGTCATTTCATTCGCAACGCTTTTGCAGCTGCTGCTGCAGGTGTTGCGGCACCTTTGGCCATGGCGCAAGGCAACCCCGTGCCTGTCGAGGGTGGTGACCCCAACATCTTGAACTTGCCCGAACACAGCACGGGCTTGGGACAAGGTGTGGCCACCGAAGGGTATGGCAAACCTTCTAAATTTGAATCGAATGTGCAGCGCCGTCAAAGCCCAGGCCTGACGCAAACCACACAAGCGTCGGTGTCGTTTGCACCTTTGCAGTCATTGTTTGGCATCGTCACGCCCAGCGGTTTGCACTTTGAACGTCATCACCAAGGTTGGTGGGACATCGACCCTTCCAAGCACCGCTTCATGATCAACGGCATGGTGAAAACACCCAAGGTGTTCACCATGGACGAAATCATGCGTTTGCCTTCGGTGTCGCGTTTTCATTTCATCGAGTGTGGTGCCAACACTGCGGTCGAGTGGGGCAATGTGGCTGTGCCCACGGTGCAATACACCCACGGCATGATTTCTTGCAGCGAATTCACCGGTGTACCACTCATCACACTGCTTGAAATTGCAGGCGCTGATTTGAAGAACGGTCAATTCGTGTTGGCCGAAGGCGGCGATGGTTCTTCCATGACCCGCACCATTCCGATGAGCCTCATCACTTCTGGTGAAGTGTTGGTGGCCTATGGTCAAAACGGTGAAATGCTGCGCCCCGAAAACGGTTACCCCTTGCGCTTGGTGGTGCCTGGCATTCAGGGCGTGAGTTGGGTGAAGTACTTGCGCCGTGTGGAAGTGGGTGACAAACCCTACGCGGCCAAAGACGAAGCAGTGCATTACATGGACTTGATGCCCAATGGGTTGCATCGTCAATACACCAATATCCAAGAATGCAAGAGCGTGGTGACCACGCCTTCGGGTGGTCAGGTGTTGCTCGACAAAGGGTTTTACAACATCACCGGTTTGGCTTGGTCGGGTCGCGGCAAAGTGAAGAAAGTAGATGTGTCGGTGGACGGTGGTCGCAACTGGCGCCAAGCGCGTTTGGAAACTCCGGTGCTGAGCAAAGCGCTGACGCGTTTCAACATCGATTGGGTGTGGGACGGCAAACCTGCCATCATTCAAAGCCGTGCCACCGATGACACCGGTTTTGTGCAACCCACCTATCAGCAATTGCGTGCAGCACGTGGCACGCGTTCGATTTATCACAACAACGCCATTCAATCTTGGTTGGTGCAAGAAAACGGCGAGGTGAAAAATGTTCAAGTGTCGTAAATCATTCATCGCTGTGGCCTTGCTGCTTGGCAGTGGTTGGGCTTTGGCGCAAAGCACGGCCTACCCAGGAGTGGGCCGTCCTGCCACCCCCAAAGAAGTGGCCGCGTGGGACATCGATGTGCGACCCGATTTCAAAGGTTTGCCTGCGGGGTCTGGCTCGGTTGAAAAAGGCCAAGACATTTGGGAGGCCAAGTGCGCGCAGTGTCACGGTGTGTTTGGTGAATCCAATGAAGTGTTCAGCCCCTTGGTGGGTGGTACCACCAAAGAAGATGTGAAAACCGGTCGCGTAGCCAATCTGACTCGCGCTGATTTTCCAGGCCGCACCACGATGATGAAAGTGGCCACGGTGTCAACATTGTGGGACTACATCAACCGCGCCATGCCCTGGACATCGCCCAAGTCATTGAAGCCTGATGAGGTGTATGCCGTCACAGCGTATTTGCTGAGCTTGGCTTATGTGGTGCCTGACAACTTCGTGTTGTCTGACAAAAACATCGCCGAAGTGCAGCAGCGCATGCCCAATCGCAATGGCATGACCACGCAACACAATATGTGGCCGGGTAAAGAGTTCAAAGGCACGAACAAGCCCGACACCAGCAATGTGGCATGCATGAAAGATTGCGTGCCTGAAATCAAAGTCGCTTCGATGTTGCCTGATTACGCGCGCAATGCACACGGCAACTTGGCTGAGCAAAACCGTTTGGTGGGACAGCAGCATGGTGCCGACACCACACGCCCAGAGGGTAAAACGGTGGGGGCTGTTGCAAGTGTTACGCCTTCAGCCAAACCTGTTGCAAAACCCGCAGACCCCGCATTGGCTTTGCTGGCCAAGCACAATTGCACCGCATGCCATGCACAAGATCGCAAAGTGGTGGGGCCGAGTTTCAATGAAATAGCTAAAAAGCATGCTGGAAAAGTGGACTATTTGGCTAATAAGATCAAACTGGGCGGACAAGGTGTGTGGGGTCCTGTGCCTATGCCACCCCAAACAGCACCTGATGCAGACATCAAAAGCATTGCCAACTGGTTAGCGACCGGTGCGGCAAAATAAACACAATCTTCATTTTCTAGGAGCATTTCATGCAAACACGTCGCGAGACCCTCAAGCACAGTGCTGCTGTGGCAGGCCTGTTGGCCTCCACGGGCCTGTTTCCACAATACGCGCAAGCTTTTGACAAAGCAGCGTTTGACGCCAAAAACATTGCCGATGCCGTCAAAGCCATGGGTGGTTCAGCCCCTGTGGAAAGCAAAGATGTCACCATTACCGGTCCAGACATTGCTGAAAACGGTGCTGTGGTGCCTTTGGGTGTGAGCACATCGTTGGCCAATGTCAAACGCGTGTTGTTGTTGGTTGAAAAGAACCCCTCTGCCTTGGTAGCCATGTTCAATGTCAGCCCCGAAGTGGATGTGAACTTCGCCACCCGTTCCAAAATGGGCCAATCGTCTGACGTGTACGCCGTGGCGATCACCAATGATGGCAAAGCATTTTTTGCGAAAAAAGAAGTCAAAGTGACTTTGGGCGGCTGCGGCGGCTAATCACATACATCTCAATATTTAGGAGAAACACATGGCAGATCCAATGCGCATTCGCGCCCAAGCTTCTGGCGATAAAGCCACCGTTCGTGTTCTGATGAGCCACGAAATGGAATCCGGTCAACGCAAAGACGGCAATGGCAAAACCATTCCTGCTTGGCACATTCAAGACATCACTGCAACGCTCAACGGTAAAACCGTCATGACAGCGGAGTGGGGCCCTGCGGTGTCGAAAAACCCGTTCTTGCAATTCAACATCAAGGGTGCCAAAGCAGGTGACAAAGTGGCCATCACTTGGAAAGACAACAAAGGCGACAGCCGCACCGACGAAGCCACCGTATCCTAATCACCTGTATCAGGAGACAACCATGACCCAACAGGTCCGTGTGAACGGCATGAAACATCTTTTGCTGGCCGCTGGCCTGTTGTGTGCGGCGCCTTTGGCGCTGGCGCAAAAATCGTCGACCGACAGCATTGCCGAATACCGCGCCATGCTGCAAGACGGCAACCCTGCCGATTTGTTCGAAGCCAAAGGCGAGGCTTTGTGGCAACAAAAACGTGGCCCCAAAAACGCTTCGCTTGAAAAATGTGATTTGGGCAAAGGCCCCGGTGTGGTCAAAGGTGCGTGGGTCGAGTTGCCACGTTACTTTGCCGATACCGGTCGTGTGCAAGATTTGGAATCGCGTTTGCTCACCTGCATGCAAGAGTTGCAAGGTTTCAAAGCAGACGACATTGCCAAAACACCTTTTGGCCGCGACGAACAAGCCAATGTGACCGCTTTGGCCACTTGGATTTCATCTGAATCGAAAGGCATGAAATTCAACCTCTCGCAAAGCCACATCGAAGAACGCAAGATGTACGAAGTGGGCAAGCGTTTGTTTTACATGCGCGGTGGCACCCATGACTTTGCTTGTGCCACTTGCCATGCGCAAGATGACAAACGCATTCGTTTGCAAGACCTGCCCAACATCACCAAGAACCCAGGTGCTGGCAATGGCTTTGGTGCATGGCCAGCGTATCGCGTGTCGAACGGTCAAATGTGGAGCGCGCAATTGCGCTTGAACGACTGTTACCGCCAACAACGTTTCCCCTATCCTTTGTTTGGCAGCGAAGCCACCATTGCGTTGGGGGTTTACATGGGTGTGAACGGCAAAGGTGGCGAAGCCACCGCACCGGCCATCAAGCGTTAAGGAGCCCATGACATGAAACGTTCTATTTCTATTTCTCTGAGTGTTGTGGTTACTGCTTTGTTGGCTGCTTGTGCTGCACCGTTGCCTTCAAGTGCAGAACTCGACAAACTGACCCAAGACATCATTGCGCGTTCATTTCGTGCACAAGGCCAAGCAAAGCTTGACCGTTTGAGCCCCGATGAAGACAACCGCTTGTGCGCTGAAGCCGATCGCACAGGTATGGCACTCGATGCCAAGACCTCACAAGCCATTGAGGCGCGCAACATGCAAACCATCAAACCACCGTCCGATGGCAAGTATTTGGGCGACTTCAAAGCAGGCGAGCGAGTCGCCCAAAGCGGTGCCGGTAAAACTTGGACCGACAAGGAAGACGCTCCCAATGGTGGCAACTGCTACAACTGCCATCAAATCAGCAAAGAAGAATTGTCATACGGCACCTTGGGTCCTAGCCTGTACAACTACGGCAAGATCCGTGGTGTGTCTGACCCCAACAGCGAAGCCGCCAAACCCATCGTGGAATACACCTGGGGCAAATTGCAAAATGCGCGCGCTTACAACGCGTGTTCTAGCATGCCGCGTTTTGGCCACAAAGGCATCTTGAATGAAAAACAAATCAAAGACGTGATGGCCTTGTTGCTCGACCCTGCATCACCCGTCAACAAATAAACTTCTGAGCCCGCCATGTGCTAACGCATGTTGCGGGCATTTTTTGAAAAAATAATTAAGTGAGTGCTAATATGAATTTGACCAAACGCGAATTTATGCAAGTCATTGGCGCGGGCAGCATGGCCGGCATGAACCTGAACGCGTTTGCGCAAGCCGATGCATCTACAGCCGCCAATGGTTTGTACAGCGTGCCCAAGTTTGGTCAGGTGTCTTTTTTGCACATGACCGATTGCCACGCACAACTCAAACCGATTTACTTTCGGGAGCCCAGCGTCAACTTAGGCATCGGCAACATGAAAGGCAATTTACCGCATTTGGTAGGTGAGCACTTGTTGAAAACTGCCGGTGTGCGCCCCGGCAGTGCCGAGGCCTACGGCATAAGTTACCTCAACTTTGAAACCGCTGCACGTCGCTATGGCAAAGTTGGCGGCTTTGCCCACTTGGCCACCTTGGTGAAGCGTTTGAAAGCCAGTCGCCCCGGCGCCTTGCTGCTTGACGGTGGCGACACTTGGCAAGGCTCAGCCACATCGCTGTGGACCAATGGCCAAGACATGGTGGATGCATGCAAATTGTTGGGCGTAGATGTGATGACTGGCCACTGGGAATTCACCTACGGCATGGACCGTGTGAAGGAAATTGTCGACAAAGACTTTTCCGGCAAAGTCGACTTCGTGGCACAAAACATCAAGACCCAAGACTTTGGTGACCCCGTGTTCAAGCCCTATGTGATTCGTGAAATGAACGGCGTGCCCTGCGCCATCATTGGTCAAGCGTTTCCCTATACACCGATTGCCAACCCACGCTACATGGTGGCCGATTGGGCGTTTGGTATTCAAGACGAGAACATGCAAAAAATGGTGGACGAAGCGCGCAGCAAAGGCGCGCAAGTGGTGGTGGTGCTCTCGCACAACGGCATGGATGTAGATTTGAAAATGGCCAGCCGTGTCAGCGGCATCGACGCCATCATGGGTGGACACACGCACGACGGCATGCCCGTTGCCACATTGGTCAACAACAAAGGCGGCAAAACCATCGTGACCAATGCAGGCTCGAACGGCAAGTTTTTGGGCGTGCTCGATTTCGAAGTGAAAAACAAACGCGTGACCGACTTCCGTTACAAGTTGTTGCCCGTGTTTGCCAACATGTTGCCCGCTGACAAAGAGATGGATGCGCTCATCAACAAAATTCGCGCACCTTATGAGACCAAGCTGAATGAGAAACTCGCCATCACCGAAGGCACGCTGTACCGCCGGGGCAATTTCAACGGCACGGGCGATCAGTTGTTGCTCGATGCGTTGATGGATGTGCAAGGCGCTGACATGGCGTTCTCGCCAGGTTTCCGTTGGGGCACATCGTTGTTGCCCGGCCAAGCCATCACACGCGAGTGGTTGATGGACATGACGGCCACCACTTATTCGTACGCCACCGTCACTGAAATGACGGGTGAAACGATCAAGACCGTTTTAGAGGATGTTTGCGACAACCTCTTCAACCCCGACCCGTATTACCAGCAAGGCGGTGACATGGTGCGCGTGGGTGGCTTGAGTTATGTGTGCAAGCCCAACGAAAAAATGGGCAGCCGCATTGGTGAGATGCGCCTCAAAGGCCAACTCATTGAAGCAGGTAAAAAATACAAAGTCGCAGGCTGGGCACCTGTGGCCGAGGAGGCAAAAACGCAAAACCTCAAGCCCGTGTGGGAAGTGGTAGAGCAGTGGCTCAAAGCCAGCGGTGGCAAGGTCAAAGCACGCCAACTCAACACGCCAAAGTTGGAAGGGGTGTTGCCCAACCCAGGCTACGCTGCGTGATGGTCACGCAACACGAACAAAGGAAAAAACATGACAGTTGAACGTTACATCCGTATTTTTGCCGGCTTATTCATCATGGTGTCGCTGGCTTTGGGCATTGAAGGCAGCCCGGTGTTTGTCAGCTCTTGGGCCTTGGCATTCACTGCTTTTGTGGGGGCCAATTTGTTTCAGTTTGGCTTCACCAATTTTTGCCCCATGGGCATCATCTTGCGCAAGCTCGGTGTGCCTGATGTGGCTTGCGGTGTGGACACCTCTGCTGACCCAGCACAAGCGAATGCTTGACGGCTTGCGTTAAGACGACCGCTTCAAGCGTCGCCACGCATCTACCAGTGCCATGCCTGCGAGCATGGCCAACACAAACACCAAGGCTTTGTCTTGGCCTGCCGCCATCGACACCAAGGCTGGGCCAGGACAAAAACCCGCCAAGCCCCACCCTGCGCCAAACAGCAAACTGCCGATGACCAACGGTGCATCGATGTGGTTGAGTTCAGGCCAATGCAACACACCACCAAAGAAGGTGGTGCCGCGTTTGCGCGCGATGTGAAAACCAACCATCGCCACACCCACACCGCCACCCATCACAAACATCAGCGATGGATCCCATAGTCCAGCTAAATCTAAAAAACCTTGCACTTTGCTGGGGTCGGTCATACCTGAAATCATGAGGCCAAGGCCAAACACCAAACCTGCTAAAAATTCTGAAATGCGTTGCATGTGTGGCCTCTTATAAAACATGGCGCAACACAAACACGGTTGCAAAACCACTGCACATGAAACACAAGGTGGCCACCAATGAGCGTGCGGACAATCGCCCCAAGCCGCAGATGCCATGACCACTGGTACACCCCGTGCCCAACCGTGTGCCCACACCCACCAACACGCCAGCCACCAACACCATCGCAAAGCCAGCTTCTATTTTGGGAACACTGAGCCATTCAGTTGAAAAAAACAATTTGGCCACAGGTGGAGCCAGCAACAAACCAAGTAGAAACCGCAAACGCCACGAGGTGTCGTTGGGGCTGGGGGAAAGCAAGCCCTCCAAGATACCGGTGATACCCAAGATGCGCCCACTGTTGAGAAACAAAACGGCGCTGGCGAGGCCTAAAAAAATGCCGCCGATCAAGGCGGACACGGGGGTGAAGTGAAGCCAATCTAACTGCATCGTTGCATCCTTTGCAGCAAGATTGTAGGGGGCGCTTGTGGCCCCCACCTACAACTTTTGACTGTGGTTCATAGGTGTTGCTTGAACCAAGCGATGGCACGACCCCAGCCATCGGTGGCAGGCCCTGCACGGTAGCTGGGGCGATAGTCCGCGTGGAACGCGTGAGGTGCATCTGGGTACACCACAAACTGGCTGCCCTTGGCAGCTGCGTTGCCCTGCGACGCAGCTTGCGACAGAGCCGCTTTCATGCGGTCGACCGATTCAACAGAAATGCCGGTATCTGCTGCGCCATACAAACCGAGCACAGGCGCTTTGAGTTGTGTGGCCAACTCAACGGGGTGTTTCGGGTTGTTGGCATTGGTTTGTCCTTCTACGCGACCATACCAAGCCACGCCCGCTTTCAAGCTGGGGTTGTGTGCGGCGTACAACCATGTGATGCGCCCACCCCAACAAAAACCAGTGATGGCCACCTTTTGGGCGTTGCCACCGTTCTTGCCTGCCCATTGCACACAGGCGTCTAAATCGCCCATCACTTGTGCGTCCGGCACTTTGGCAATGATTTCAGATTGCAGCTTGGCAATCTCGCCATACATGCTGGGGTCGCCTTGTCGGACGAACAGTTCAGGTGCAATGGCCAAGTAACCAGCCTTGGCAAAGCGACGGGTGACATCGGCGATGTACTCATGTACACCAAAAATTTCTGAAATCACCAACACCACAGGCAAATTGCTTTTGCCAGCAGGCATCGAACGGTAGGCGGGCATTTTGAAACCGTTGACCTCAATGGTGACTTCCCCTTCTTGCAAACCTTCACCCGAGGTTTTGATGGCGGTCTGCGCCATCAAGGGCAATGCTGAAGCGGCATAGCCAATGCCAAGCGCGGTTTGCAGAGCCAAACGGCGTGTCGGGGCTGACACTTCACCCTCACGAGCATTGAGCAGGGCTTGGGTGTCTTCAATCAGGTTGTGTTGCATGCGAACTCCAGCTGTTTTGGGGGATGGGTGCACGATAACTCTTTTGGAATTACCAAACACGCAGTAGGCGTTTAGGTAACTTCAGTGACTCGCGGCACATTTTGTCATCGCCGCGGTTCATTTGCATATAGGCGATGTTGCGAAAGTAGCTGATTTCTTTGATTTGCGCTTTGTTCACAATCGCATCTTTGCGCAATTCGCCATCTAGGCAAATCGGGCAGCCCAGAATGTTCAGCCAGGTGCGGTCGGCACCGTATTGTTTTTTCACCGCTTGATCGACGGCTGCTAGTTCTTTGGCGCAAGTTTGTGCATGTGCTGCTGAGTAACTCAGCACGCTCCATAGCAATAACGCAAAAAGTTTTTTCAATTCAAGGCGACGCATATGACCCAGATGCATAGCGAAGTTAGGCAGGGTTTTTCAACCACGCGTTGATGTTTTGCAAAGCCGAAGCATTCAATGCCCCACTGGCGGCTTGCAAGCGCAAGCGTTCCATGACGGTTTGAATACGCAGTTGCAGTAGCGCCAATTCAGCTTGCGCAGCATCGTGCTCAGCCCCTAGCCATTCATTGGTGGTGCGTGAGCCAATACGGTGTGCGTTGCGGGTCGCAGTGACCCGTGATTGACTGGCTTTGAGTGACTGTTCCAATGCGGTCAGTCGGGCGGGGGCTGTTGCGAGGTTTTGCCATGCATCGCGCACGGATTGTTCAATTTGCAGTTGCACCACTTCTTCGTCAAAGCGGAGTTTTTCAACTTGCTTCAAAGCTTCTTGTTCTCGCGCACGCACCATGCCACCAGTGTCCAGCGGTGCTTGGAGTTGCACCCCCACCATGTAGTTGAGCATCTGGTTGTCGCTGTTGCCAAATTTACCGTGTCCCATCAAACGGTCGAGTTGGGCTTGGGCAACCCAGTTGACAGTCAAAGCGTCGCCCGCTTTGATGCGCTTGGCTTCTTGCGCTTGAATGCCTTGTTGCAAACGCATCATTTGAAGTGAGGGTGCTTGTTCCTTGGCACGTTGCACCCATTGGTTGGCATCGCCTAAGTCTGCGTTTGTGAATGACGCGGTAGGTGAGAGTGTGGCGAGTTTTTCAGGTGCTTGCCCCACCAGTTGACGGTAAGCCACGCGCTTCATTTCTAGTGTGTTTTCTTGGCTCAACACTTGCGCGCGCATACCTGAAACGCGTGCGTTGGCTTCTTGCACATCCATCACGCTGGCGTCTCCCACAGATTGGCGTTTGGTGATTTCTTTGGCAGCTTGCTGAATGTTTTTTTGTTGACGCAACAAAACATCGAGTGTGAGTTCGGCGGACAACACATCGAAATATTTTTGTGCGGTTCGCAACATCAACCCCTGTTCAGCCTGTTGCCACTGGGTTTGCGCCACAAGCGCTGAAAGGTTCAACTGCTGTTCTTGGGCTTGTTTCTCTGGACTGATCCACGCTTTCTGTGCGCCCAGACTGGCGCGCCCGAGTACACCGACATTGGTGTTGGTGTTGAAAGACACATCCGACTGACCCATGGCATCAGCACCGCGAATGCGACTGTCTTGACCGCCCAAGCCTGCTTGTGCAGTCGCCACAGTTTGCGGTGCCCACAGTGCGCGCGCTTGGTCTTTGCGAAATTCAGCTTGTTCGAGTACCGTGCGTGCAGCGGCCAACTCGGGGTCGCGCGATTGGGCTGAATGCCAAGCGCTCATCAAATCGGCTGCGCTGACACTCGCTGACAGTAGAGCGAGCGTGATGGCGGTCATGCGTTGAATGGTTTGCATTGTTCAGTCCTCTACATTCACATCGGAAGATTTGTTTTTGAAAGCCATGTAATAGGTCAGTGGTATGACCAACAAGGTCAGCACCGTCGACACAAAAATACCGAAGATCAACGAAATGGCCAGGCCATTGAAAATCGGATCGTCCAAAATGAAGAACGCCCCCATCATGGCGGCCAAACCGGTCAGCACAATCGGTTGTGCACGGGTCACAGCAGATGCCACCACGGCTTCTTTGAGGTGCATGCCTTGCGAGACTTGCAGACGGATAAAGTCAACCAGCAAAATCGAATTGCGCACAATGATGCCGGCTAGCGCAATCATGCCAATCATCGATGTGGCGGTGTACGACGCACCTAGCAACGCATGACCCGGCATCACACCGATGATGGTCAGTGGAATTGGCGCCATGATGATGAGGGGCACCAAGTAACTGCCAAACTGCGCCACCACCAACAGGTAAATCAACACCAAACCCACACCATAGGCAGCGCCCATGTCGCGAAAGGTTTCGTAGGTCATCTGCCATTCACCGTCCCACTTCACGGCGTAATGTTGGTAGGGGTCTTGTGGGGGTTGAATGAAATACTCATCCAAGGGCTGGCCGTTGGGTGTTTTGATGTCGGCCAAAGCGCTGCGCATGCCAAACATACCGTACAAGGGGCTGTCCACGCGCCCAGCCATGTCACCCACCACATAGGTCACGGGCAACAGGTCTTTGTGATAGATGGGTTGCTCGCGCTGTGTATTGCTCAGCGTGACGAGTTGACGAATGGGCACAATCTCGCGTTGTGAGTTGCGTACACCCAAGCTCAACAAAGTATCGATGTCGCTTTGTTGTGACTTGGGCAAGCGAATGATGACGGCGCCTGCGTATTTGTTTTGGTCATGCACATACACGCTGGATTCACCCCCCAATGCCGCATGTAAAGTGCTCACGATGGCTTGGTGTGACACACCCATTTGCGCCGCTTTTTGACGGTTGATCAACAACACTTGCCGTGGTGCTGAAGTGATGGTGCTGTCATCAACATCCACCACACCCTCTTGTTTTTCAAACAGCGCACGCACCGCTTTGGCCACTTGGTTGCGACCTGCATCATCGGAGCCGTAGACCTCGGCCACGATGGGTGCGAGCACAGGTGGGCCTGGCGGCACTTCGATCACTTTCACATTGGCGTTGAGGCGTTTGCCAATGGCTTGCAAGGCAGCGCGTTCACGGGTGGCAATGGCATGGCTTTGGGCTTGGCGCTGATGCTTGTCCACCAAGTTGACTTGAATGTCACCTACAGCGCCACCGCTGCGCAAATAGTATTGCCGCACCAAGCCATTGAAGTTAATGGGCGCACTCAAGCCAGCATAGGCTTGGTAATGAGTGACCTCAGGCACGGTGGCCAAATGAGCGCCCAGCGCTCGCAGCACATTTTCAGTTTCTTCTACCCGTGTGCCGGCAGGCATGTCCACCACCACTTGAAACTCTGACTTGTTATCAAACGGCAACATCTTGAGTGCCACCCATCCAGCCACTGGTAGAGACACCGACAGTGCAATCGCCGCCATGATCGCCACACCTAAACCAAAGCGGTTACGACGGCCAGATTGATCGTTCAAGAAAGGATGAAACAGCGCTTCAAAAAATCGCTGTGTGCGTGACGGCGGCTCATGGTTTGCAATGTCGGATAAGCCATGCGTGGCATGCGTCGTGTGTGGACCATGATCACGCATCCAAATTCGCGCCAACCAAGGCGTGACCACAAAAGCTACGGCCAATGACAGCAACATGCCCATGCTGGCATTGATGGGGATAGGGCTCATGTAAGGCCCCATCAAACCGCTGACAAAAGCCATGGGCAACAACGCAGCAATCACCGTCAGCGTTGCCAAAATTGTGGGACCACCCACTTCGTCTACTGCATAGGGAATGATTTGCTTGAGTGTTTTGTCAGGAAACAAAGCTTGGTGGCGGTGAATGTTTTCCACCACCACAATCGCGTCATCGACCAAAATGCCGATGGAAAAAATCAGCGCAAACAACGACACGCGGTTGAGTGTGAAGCCCCATGCCCATGAGGCAAACAAGGTGACCGTAAGGGTCAGAATCACGGCGGTTCCCACAATGGCAGCCTCGCGTTTGCCCAATGCAACGAACACCAATGCCACCACTGAGGCGGTGGCAAACAACAGTTTTTGAATCAGCTTTTGTGCTTTGTCGTTGGCAGTTTCGCCGTAGTTACGCGTGACAGTCACATCCACTTGGCTGGGAATTTTGCTTTGTTGAAGTGTGGCGACTTGTTGCAATACCGCATTGGCCACTTCAATCGCGTTCTCGCCCGGCTTTTTGGTGACCGAAACAGTGACTGCCGTGCGTTCGACAGGTTTGTCACCGGCCACACCATGCCAGACGACTGTGTTGGCTTGTGCGCCACCATCGCGTATGTGGGCCACATCTTTCACAAAAATAGGATTGCCAGCGCGAACGGCCACCACTAAATTAGCAACATCTTGTGCATTGCTCAAGAAGGGGCCTGACTCGATGGCGATGGCTTGTTTGCCCACCAACAAGTCACCCACGGGCGAACCCAAATGAGCCGATTGCAATGCCATGCGCAACTCAGGCACGGTCACGCCGGCTGACTGCATGCGGGCTGGATCGATCTCAATTTGAATCGCACGAGAGGGCCCACCTAGGGTGGTGACTTCACGCGTGCCTTTGACGCGTTTGAGGTCAATTTCAATGTTTTGTGCGATGCGTTCTAACTCAAACGCAGTCAGATTTTTGTCCTTGCTGTGCAGGGTCAATGTGAGGATAGGTACATCGTCAATGCCTTTGGGCTTGATGAGTGGCGTCATCACGCCTAAGCCTTTGGGCAACCAGTCGGAGTGCGAATTGACTGTGTCATACAAACGCACCAATGCCTCTGTGCGCGGCACACCTACTTTGTATTGCACGGTGATGATCGACATACCGGGGTGCGAGACCGACATCACATGTTCTACCCCATTGATTTTAGAGAGTACCTGTTCGCCTGGAATAGACACCATTTGCTCCACATCCTTGGCCGACGCGCCGGGGAAGGGTACCAACACATTGGCCATGGTCACATTAATTTGTGGCTCTTCCTCGCGTGGCGTGACCAACACGGCAAACAAGCCCAATAAGAAGCACACCAAAGCCAGCAGGGGTGTGATTTGTGCGCTTTGAAACAGGTTGGCGATTCGGCCAGAAATGCGAAGTGGGTGAGACATGCTTAGCTTTTTTAATTTAGTCACCCATTATTTAACCACATAATTAAATAAGCAACAAGTGAAATATGTGTTAGCATATTGACATGAACCAAGTGCCAGAACAAGCCATCGAACGTGTTGCCTCCTACTTTCAGGCGCTGGCTGAACCAACGCGCCTTCGCATTCTCAATTTGCTGCGACAGCACGAATACAACGTCGGCGAACTGGCCGATGCCTGCGGTTACACAGCGGCCAACATGTCGCGGCACTTGGCGCTGCTCATGCAGCAAGGCTTTGTCAAACGCGAGGGGCGTGGCACCACGGTGTATTACCAAATAGCCGATCCCACCATTTACGCCTTGTGCGACTTGGTGTGTGACCGCATTCAGCAGCAACACTTGAGCCAGGCTTGGCCCACAACTTCAGACAACAAAAAACCAACTGCGCGTTTGATCAAGAGGGCTGCTTGAGCGGTCAGGCCACCACCAGTTTTAACCATTGAGAGGTATCTTTGAGTACATTCGACCATGTCAGTTTGATCAAAAACATCAATGAGTCGTTAGGCCCTTTTCGCAAATCGCAATCTGAAGCGTTGCTGGGCTTTGGCCAACTTGCGCGTGCCTCCATGGCTGATGGCGCGGTGAGTGCCAAACACAAAGAGCTGATCGCTTTGGCCATTGGCATCACGCAGCATTGCTCGGGGTGCGTTGGCTTTCATGTCAAGGCGTTGCGCAAACTGGGGTGTACGCGTGAAGAACTTGAAGAAATGTTGGCTGTGTGCGTTTACATGGGCGGTGGTCCTGCGCTCATGTACGCTGCAGAAGCTTTGAAAGCGTGGGACGAGTTCGCCGCTTGAGGGCGCTAGCGGTATGACGGTCTCCGGTCGCCATGACGAAGTGGCTGAGCGCACGATGTCACTGACGATGTTGGTGGCGATGACGCGCCCCAGATTCTTGGTGATCACGGTCGTTGCTTGTTTATTAGGTATATCAGTGGCCGCTGTTTGTGGCCATGGACCGCATGCGGGCAAGGCGATTGCCACAGTGGTATTGGCTGTGCTGGCGCATGCCGGTGCCAATGTGTTCAATGATTTGCATGATGAACTCAATGGCGCAGACGCTGCCAACACACAGGGCCTCTATCCATTCACAGGTGGTTCACGATTGATACAAAACAAACTCGTCAGCGTACAAGAAACCCGCGATTTAGCCTTGGCGCTTTTGATTTTCTTGGTGCCCAGTGGTTTACTGCTGGCATTGCATTCAGGTGGTGGGTTGTTGCTTTTAGGCTTGTTGGGTTTGTTTTTGACCTGGGCTTATTCCTCGCCGCCTTTGACTTTGATGGCCAACGGTTTGGGTGAACTAGCTGTTGCGATGGCTTGGGGTTTGATGGTTGTAGGCGCTGACTATGTGCAGCGAGGTGCTTTTTTTGTGATTCCAATAGCCGTGGCAGTGAGTTATGGTTTATTGATTGGCAATATTTTGTTGATCAATGGTTTTCCAGATGCGCAGGCGGATGCGCAAGTCAACAAACGCACCTTGGTCGTTTCTTTAGGCACCCACTCTGCAACCCTGATTTACCTGGCCATTGCAGTGTTGGCCCATGCGTGGGTCATATTGGGTGTGTGGTGGTTCATTCATCCAGCGGCGGCGCTTTGGGGGTTGATTTCACTGCCTTTGTCACTTGGCGCTGCTGGGTTGCTGTTCAAATACAGAAATGATGCTGCGCAACTCAAAACCGCGATTGTCTTAACCATATCGGCCGCTGTTGTGCATGGACTGGCCATGACCATCGGCTTCACATCTCTTTCACTTGGATACGTTCTATGAACCGTCACCTCATCTTGCTCTCTTTGGCGCAAGGCATGTTTCTCACCAACAATGTCACCTTCATTGCCATCAATGGCTTGGTGGGTTTGAGTTTGGCGCCTTTGGGTTGGATGGCCACTTTGCCAGTGATGGGCTATGTGGTAGGCGGAGCTTTGAGCACCGGCTTGGTGGCCAAAACCCAGCAACGCTTTGGCCGCAAGGGTTCATTTCAGTTGGGGTTGTTGGTCGCGTTGCTGTCAGCCGGTTTGGGTGCATGGGCCGTGATGATGCAATCGTTTTGGTTGGTGGTGACTGCTACGGTGGTGGCTGGTTATTACAGTGCCAATGCACAGTTGTATCGATTTGCAGCTGCTGAATTGTGTGCGCCTGAGTTTCGCGAAAAAGCAGTGTCGCTTGTCATGGCGGGTGGTTTGATTGGTGCTGTCATTGGTCCTAATTTAGCCATGGTCACGAAAAACATGTTGCCCATGCCGTTTGCGGGTGCTTATGTTGCGTTGGCTGTCATTGCGGTGGTGTCGATGTGTTTGATGGTTTTCATTCAGTTCCCACCCGCACCGCAGGTCAAGGCCAGCGATGAACCGGGTCGGCCTTTGCGTGAAATCATGTTGCAACCCGTGTTCATGGTGGCAGCGTTAGCAGCAGCTTTGGGTTATGGCGTGATGAACTTGCTGATGGCTGCGACGCCCCTGGCCATGCAAGTGTGTGGCCTGCCGTTCGAGAGCACCGCATGGGTGCTCGAGTGGCATGTGATTGGCATGTTTGCGCCGGGTTTCTTCACCGGGCATTTGATCAAGCGATTCGGCGTGTTGCCCGTTATGGGTGTGGGTGTGTTGCTTAACTTAGGTTGTATTTTTGTGGCCTTGCTGGGCAACGATTTGCAGTTCTTTTTGGTCGCTTTGTTTTTGTTGGGTGTAGGTTGGAATTTTTTATTCACAGGCAGCACCACTTTGTCGATGCAAGCTTACACACCGCAAGAGAAAAACCGCGCACAGGCTGCCATCAACTTTTGTGTGTTTGCCACCATGGCCGTCACCTCGTTTGCCTCGGGTGCTTTGGTGACAACCCAAGGCTGGGCTTGGTTGAACTGGGGTTCATTGCTGCCGGTGTTGTTGACTGGTGCGGGGCTGGCTTGGCTCAAATGGCGCAAAGTATCTTGATTGCTTCACTGTCAGCAAAGTGTTGAGGCATGGGTGAAATGAGGGGAAGGTCTGGTCACGCCTCAAGAGTGATAACCTCTGATTTTTTGAAAATCACTCGACGACCATGACCAAAAACAATTTATCTGGAGACATTTGGGGTGGCTTCGCCGCCATGTTGGTGGCACTGCCTTCGGCCATCGCGTTTGGGGTGACCATCTTTTCGCCATTGGGCGCAGACTTCGGTGCCAAAGGTGCGCTCGCGGGCATGTTGGGCGTCACAGCACTTGGTTTGATTGCCGCTACCTTTGGTGGCACGCAGCGTTTGATCTCTGCACCTTGCGCTCCTGCTGCAGCTGTGTTGTCTGCTTTGACCATTCAAATGACGCAACATGGCAGTGCCGTGTCAACCGTGGTGATGGCGCTTTTCTTAGTGGCCTTGGCCAGCAGCTTGTTTCAAATTTTGTTTGGCATGTTGCGCGTCGGTGAGCTCATCAAATACATGCCGTTTCCAGTGGTCAGCGGTTACTTGAGTGGCGTGGGCTTGATCATTGTCATGAGCCAATTGCCCAAATGGATGGCCTTGCCCAAGGGCATGAACTGGTGGGTAGGTTTACAGAACCCAGCGCTGTGGCAAACACCAAGTTTGATCGTGGGCGCTGCCACGGCGGGCGTGATGTTGTTGGCCCCGAAAATTTCTACCAAAGTGCCTGCCGTCATTCAAGGTTTGTTGGCGGGCATGGTCACCTACTGGTGGTTGGCATTGACCTCATGGCCAGAGTTGCAAGCTTTGCACAACAACCCCTTCATCATTGGCCCTTTGGATGTGGGCGGTGAAGGTTTTTTTGAATCGTTGGTCGAGCCTTGGAAGAGTTTAAGTGAGTCTAGCTTGCCACATTGGGAACAAATTGTGTTTCCTGCCGCCACCTTGGCGGTGCTGTTGTCGATCGATACCTTGAAAACCTGTGTGGTGCTCGATGCACTCACCGGTTCTCGTCACAACTCCAACAAAGAACTCATTGGCCAAGGCTTGGGCAACTTGGCATCGGTGTTGATTGGCGGTGCACCAGGTGCAGGCACCATGGGTGCGACCTTGGTCAACAAAGCCAGTGGTGGTTCAACTTATTTGTCAGGCGTGTTTCAAGGCTTGTGGTCGCTGTTGGCCATTTTGTTGTTGACCTCCATCATCGCGTGGGTGCCAGTTTCCGCCTTGGCGGCGTTGCTGATCGTCATTGGTGTGAAGATGATCGACTGGCATTCTCTGAAATTGGCACGATCTAAAGACACCGTGCTCGACTTCGCAGTCATTGTGTTGGTGGTGTTGGTGGCCAACACTGTCAGTTTGATTGCGGCCTCAGGTGTGGGCGTGGCCATGGCCATTTTGTTGTTCTTGCGCGAGCAAATTCACACTTCCACCATTCGCCGCAAAAGCTATGGCAACCAAGTGTTTTCATCGCGCGTTCGCGGTCAGTATGAACGCGAAGTGTTGGCAGAGAAGGGCGGCCACACGGTCATTTTTGAGTTGCAAGGCAGCTTGTTTTTTGGCACCACCGATCAGCTGTACACCGCCATTGAGCCAGAACTGAAAAACGCGCGGTTTGTGGTGCTCGATTTGTTGCGCGTGCAGTCGATGGACATGACTGCGGGTCACATGATTGAACGCATTCGCAACATGTTGGCCGACAACCATGCGCGGCTGATTTTGACGCGGGTGCCAGAACGCTTGCCAAGCGGTCGCGATTTGCGCTCGTATGTGGACCACATTGGTTTGTTGTCAGACAGCACCGCCAAAGTGTTTGATGAATTTGACGAAGCGCTTGAATGGGTGGAAGAAGAAACCTTGAAGCTCGCGGGGCACGAGCATGTGTCGCACGAAGGTTTGGCGTTGGATAAGTTTGAGCTCTTCCATGGCTTGAACGCGCAAGAAATTGAAGCGCTCGAAAAATGTGCGGTGCACCATGTGTTCAACGAAGGTGAGTTGGTGTTTGCCGCTGATTCGGTGGGGCATGAACTCATGCTCATCAGCCGAGGTGAGGTGAAGGTCACTTTGCCAGCGGCCAACGACAAAACCATTCATTTGGCCACTTTCAGCCGTGGACAGTTTTTTGGTGAGATGTCGTTTCTAGATGGACGCAAACACTCTGCCAATGTGCATGCATCGCGCGAAACAGAATTGATCTCAATCGACCGCAAAGCATTTGCCGCAGTCGCTGCGGGTGACCCTGTCATGAGCATCAGCGTGATGCGCGCGATTGCGCTCGCCATTGCAGACCGCTTGCGGCATGCCAATGCTGAGTTGCGAGAAATGCGTCAAATTTAAAGCGCTATTTTTTGCGCATGCCTAAAAAAATCACGGCGGCTACCACCAGCAAACCGCCCGCCACTTGAACCGGTGCAATGGTTTGGTCTAACAACACCCAAGCCAGCACCAAGGCAAACACGGGCTCTACATTCATGATGGCCGAGTTGCCCACCACGCCCAAGCGTGGCAACACGGTGAACAAAATGGTGAACGCCGTGCCATACAAAAACGTCAACGCACCCAGGCCCCACCAACCTGCAGGTGCGGTAGGCAGATGCCACCCACCTTGGGTTTGCATGGCGATCGATGCCAACAAACCCACGCTCACCATGGTGGTGAATGTGCGAAAGCGACCATCCACCCCCACCGTTTCATGCTGCGTGAACACCAGAGCCAAACCAAACGATGCAGCGGCCGACAACGCAAAACCTACCCCTACACCAATGTTCGACCAATGCGCCTCAGCCCCCAAGCCTGACGCCGCACCCAACACATCAAGCGCCAAGGCCAAGCCAATCAACAACACTGGCATGACACGCAACATCACAGGTTCGATGTTTTGTTTGTAAATCACACGCGCCCAAAAAGCGGTCCACAGCGGGTAAGTGTTGAAGGCCAACAAGGCCAACGCCACGGGCAAACGTGCGACAGATGAGTAAATGCACAAACTCTGAATACCCACCAACAACCCCACGACCAACAAACCGCGTTTGTTTTGTCGCGTCAGATCGACCTGAACTTTTTGTTGCCACAACAACAAGCCCACCACCGCTGCCGTGATGCTGCTGCGAAAGGTCACGGCAGTGGCCACATCCACACCGTTTTGAAAAGCAAAGCGAGCGGCTACATGGTTAGAGCCCATCATCAGCGCGATTAACAGCAAGGTGAGAAATGCCGTCAACGACAGCGCTGATTTGGGTGTGTTCATGTCAAGTCCATTGCTTCCAATGTTGGCCGCATACAGGGCAGGTGATTTCAATGTGATCAAACACGGTACCACGGCATTTTTGTGCACAACGCGGACATGCGGTGATGATCTTGCCGTTTTGCAACGCTGGTTCTTCCACATCGGACATAGGCACAAATAAAGGTGAGCGCAAATCAATGGCACCGGTTTTTTTGAAGTGGATGTGATAGCCAGGCCTTGGCAAATCGGTGCGCGTGTAGTCTTGTGACTGAACCATGATCGCAAACAGTTTGTCGCCAATGCCACGGCTTGCGTTGTACCAGCGGTTCGAATGTGTGGGGGCGAGCAAGTTCAGAACATCAGCGTCTTGCGTGACAGCTTGGTCGGGGTCGACCACCACACCGATTTGTTGCATCAGGTCTTTCACGACATACAAGGCCTGACTTTGCAATGTGTAAAAGTAATACCCAAAAAACAAGCAGCTTTGTAGTGAGTGCCCGAGGGCATACCACTGCAACACCAGTTTGCGCAGCACATCGGCAACTGCACTCGGGGTGTGCTGCCCATTGATCAAGCTGTCTTGAAAACAAGCCACCAACAAAAGTTTCAGCGCCGTGTCAACACCCAGGTCTTGTCGAATGCCCTGTGGCATGCCAAACATATTGCGTTGTTCAATGCTTTGGTTGGCAATCGCCAGCACCCTGAAAAATTCGGGCAGCGTAGCCTCAATGTGGGGCAACTTCTTTTTGAACACCACCCCCGCGTTGGGTTTGGCCAAGGTGTTGGCAAAGGGATAGTCCATCGGTCACAGCTGTTCGAGGTGCTCAATGATGCGCGTCTTGAGCTTGATGAAATCTAAGTGAACAGATTTTTTGCCCGATTGAATGGCATACGAATTGACCCAACCATTGATGATTTTGACTTTGCACGCAAAAAACTTTTCATACAACTCCACCACCACAATTTCGTCGAGCAAGTTGTGTTTAAGTTGCTCGAGCAACTCTTGGTAGTCAGCCGGTGGCGTGTGCGCCGAAGTTGTAGCTGCGGCAGATTTGGGCTTTGATTTGACTTTGGCAGCTGATTGCAACCACGCGTCGTATTCTTTGCGTTTGGCTTTGTGACCCAACACCGCATGAGCGGCATTCAACTCACTCATCAACCGGGTGGCCATGTCCTGATTGGTTCGGTGCTTGTCAGGATGGTATTTTTGAGCCAATGCTTTGTAGGCCGCTTTGATGACCACATCATCGGCTGAATTCAGCAAACCCAAAATTTCGTAATGTGTTTTCAACTCTCTTTGCCTTGAAATGGGTATTTTTGTATTCAAAAAAGTTTGTAACTTGTTGAATTATCGAACGATTATGACGCTGGTGTTTTGTAGACTAAAGGCACTCTCATAGAGAAGAGATACATGAAGCTGGCAACCCCATTTTTAGGCAAATTCACCGCATGGTGGCGGTCTTTTTTTTCCAACAACGATTCCGTCAGTTTGGAGGTGGGCGCCATCACGGCACATTTCAATTTGTTGGCGCAAGCTCGCAAATTGGCTGAAATGGGATTGCCTGCATTTCACAGCAAAAACCTCACCAGCATCGAACTCGAAGTGGTGCGTTACATCGACAACGCACGCGAACAAAAGCAACGTCAAACTTTGACCGAGCTCGAACGCATTGACGCAGACATTGCACAAACGCAAGCCCACCCCTACGAGGTGAAATCCGGTTTGGTCGCGGGTGATTTCGAACGCAGAGCCTTGTTGATCTTCAACGAACAAAATGCTTGGCTCGACAAGTTAGGTTCAGCCGCAGCCCGCCGGTTGTCTGAGCTTGACAATTTCCGTCGCAAAAATGCGATTGAGCGCGACGCCATTTACCCCGATGCATCGGCTTTGTTTTTTCGTTACGCCATCTTGGTGTTGCTCATCACCTTTGAGGGCTTGTTCAACGCCAGTTTTTTTGCGGAAGGTTTGACCACCGGTTTGTTGGGTGGGTTTTTATATGCGGTGGTGTTGGCGGCACTCAATGTGGTGACCGCTTTTGTCATGGGTAAAGCGGCAGTGCGTTGGGCCTTTCATGTCAAAGCTGTGCCCAAGTTCATGGGCTTGTTGGCATTGGCGTTGACCCTGGCTTTCACCGTCACCATGGCTCTGTGCATTGGGCATTTGCGAACGGTTATTTTGGCGGGTAGTGTTGCACCCACGCAAGACGCCTGGGTGGCTTTGATCAGCGCGCCTTTGGGTTTGCACGACATGATGGCTTGGTTGCTCTTCATGGTCACCATCGGTTTTGGTGTGGCGGCCATGGTGGATGGTTTGTTGGTCGACGATGTGTACCCGGGGTATGGCGATGTGTCGCGGCGCGCCAAGTTGGCGGTAGAAGAATTTGAAGACGAATTTGAAGAAGTCAGAGCCACACTGGAAGACGCCAAACAAGACAACATCGATGCTCTAGACGAAGAAATTGTGCAGGCCAACCAAAGGGCACAACAGTTGAAGCAATTGATCGACCAAAAGAAAGCCTTCTACCATTCATGGCTGACCTTCTTGAACGAATCAGAGGTCACTCTGTACGCGGTGCTGCGCATGTTCAGATCAGAAAACACCCGACATAGAAGCGACGCCATGCGTCCCGCCTATTTCGACACCTTGCCCACGTTGCGTCGCATTGACATTCCCAAGCCCGACATGACGGAGCAACAAAACAGCTTGAATGACTTAGCAGACAAAGCCAAGTCGCTGGAAGCAGGCCTCAATGCACGCCGCGCCAAGGTGTACCAGCTGTTTGATCAACACATTCAACAGCTCAATTACATCAAACAAGCGCAAGCCAAATTCACCGGAGGCATGCTCTGATGGCGCGTAAAAGCAGATTCGCCAAAAGCCGCCAACGCAGCAACTTTTTATGGGGCTTTATCGCGCTCACCTTGGTCTCAGCTGTCATGGGTGCTGCTGCATGGTGGTGGCACCAACGCCAACCCACGATAGACCCCGTCACCTTGTGCCCCTTGTCGGGCCCCAAGGGGCACACCATTTTGTTGGTGGACAAAACAGACCCGCTCAATCTGGCGCAAAAAGCCGCCTTTGATTTGTTGATATCAGACTTGGTCGATCACAAAACACCCAAGGGCTATTTGTTGTCCATCTTTGTGTTGGGCGATGACTTCAAAGCCAACGCCACCCCATTGGTGGAACTTTGCAACCCAGGTGACGATGCCGGCCACAGCGACTTGACCGAAAACACCAAACAACTGCGTCGGCAATACAAAGAAAAATTCATCAAGCCTGTGTTTGATCAAACCGAACAGCTTTTGAGCATCACGCCTGCCAACGAATCGCCCATTTTGGAAATGCTGCAAATGGTCAGCCTCACCTCGTTGCAAAAGCACCATGTCGACGGACCCCAAAAATTGATCGTGATGACCGATTTGATGCAAAACAGCAAGCAACTGAGTTTGTACAAAGGCGTGCCCGACTTTGAGCGTTTTTCAGACACTGCGTATGCTCAAAAAACAAAAATTCTGTTTCAAGATGTCGATGTTCACATTGACCTCTTGCAAAACGCACCAGCCTTGCAAAAGCAAAGCTTGCTAGATTTCTGGCGTCAGTACTTCAAAAAAGCGGGTGCTGCCTCGGTAGAGATCGTTGCCTTGCCAGGTTGATCAAATGACCTTAGCTTACTCCAACACTTTGCTCAAAACATCGCTACGTTGCACCGTTATCGTTTCAATTGCACTTGCTTTAGCCAACTGCGCGCAAACAAGTAACAGTCGTAACGCGCAAACTGCACGCGCGCAAGCATTAGAAGAATTCACCAACGGCAAAACGCGTTTGACATGTGAAACGGCGTGCTTCATCGCGTGGTCTTCCGCCAGTAAAAAAATCAAAGCATTGCACGACAACAAGTTATGGGAAGACTTGAGCTTAGAGGTCATCCAGATTGGTTACGCCTCAGACCTCACCTACTACTACCTCGGTCGTGCTGCTGCGGGCATGGGGCACACAGAGGCCGCCAAAAACTATTACCGTTTGGGTTTAAGCCAAACACAGCATTGCGATGGCTGGCTCAGCAGCTGTGATGGGTTTGATTTCCCTCACGAGTTGCGCGCGCAAATGGCCAATGTGTCTAACAACAAAAAGCCAGTCAAAGACACACCGCCTCGCACAGAGCCCGTCCCCTTGGTGGTGAGCAAAGCGGCACCACCCCCGACCCCAGCAAAAACAGGCACGGGGTTTTTTGTCAATGGCTCAGGTTTTTTGGTGACCAATTGGCATGTGGTTGAAAATGCCACACACATTTCAGTCACCAACTTTCAACAAAAAAAGTACACAGCGCAGTTGGTCGCCAAAGACCCAGCATGCGATTTGGCGGTGTTGAAATTGTCCGCGCGCACCAAACATTGGTTACCCATTCAGCCGGCTTCCAGCGTGGTGCGCAAAGGCACAGAAGTGTTGACTGTGGGTTTCCCGCGCGTCGATTTACAAGGCTCAGAATCAAAAGTGACCACTGGCATCGTCAGTAGCTTGACCGGTGCTATCAACGACCCCAAATCATTTCAAATTTCGGTGCCCGTACAACCTGGCAACTCGGGCGGTCCTTTGGTCACGCATGACGGTGCCGTCATCGGTGTGATTTCATCCAAACTCAATGCAGGTCGACTGTCACCTACCGAGGTGCTGCCTGAAAATGTGAACTACGCCGTCAAGTCAAGTTGCTTGGTGAGCTTGCTGAGAACATTGCCCGGCAAAAACCACTTCGACATCAAAAAGGGCGCCAAGGTCAAAGCTTCGAAAAAGTCAAAGTCGAAAAAAGCTGACAAAGAATTCAAAACGCCGGATCTCACTGCGAAAGTTGAGAAGGCGATTGGGTGGGTGGTGAGTACGGGGGACTAAACCAAGAGCGTTGGTGCCTCCGACAGGAATCGAACCTGTATCTACACCTTAGGAGGGAGTCGTTCTATCCATTGAACTACGGCGGCAGCGAGCCTGATTTTAGGCTCACTTGCTGAGCATGCGCATGGCATCTTCCAGACCTTTTAGAGTCATCGGATACATGCGGTTGCTCATCAACTGTTGAATCACGCTGATGCTTTGGCGGTATTGCCACACCCCTTGCGGTTCGGGGTTGATCCACGCATATTTCGGAAACGCATGGGTCAAACGTTGCAACCATTCGG
>JBEGOM010000004.1:0-141233 GCA_041181985.1 Pseudomonadota bacterium
ACTCCACCCAAACGCGAGTACCCAGCACACAGGGACGTCCTTCATGGGCTCAGTAAGTCAAGTCGAGACACATGGTGAGCAAACGCGCAGTCATGAAGTGTTGGGTGTGTTCACGGCAGGCCAGAGGATTCGGTCATACGGACATTCGGTTTTCGGTGGGGCGTGCAGCACGTTACCCCGTCGATTGGGTGTTTTGCTCGCAGCGTTGCCAGCGGTGTTTTCACAAACTCTACGAAGCAGGCGTGCGTTTGCTCAACCATGGCGATGTACGCATCTCGGTGAAGGAGGGCGATGTGATTGATCCTTCCGAAGCTGAGATGGCCGCCATGCGTCGTTGCCTCAAACCCTTGGGCGAGGCAGCGAACGAAGTGGGCATGGACCGCGCGCTGAGTACTTACTCACAGGAAGAGGCCTTGCTCTTGATCAACGCGGTGGTCACCACCTATGTCGAAGCGATGGTGCAAGCGCATGAAGCGAGCAAGTACCCGCCCTTGCGGATGCTTGGCCACGAGTCCTACGGCTAGACCTAGATCTAAGCCCCAGACGCAGTAAGAGCTGCTGCGTCTTATTCAATTTTCAAACCTGATGCTGACCACTGCGGTGGTTGGTAGGGAGAGCTTTTGCCATGACAAATCAAACACCCCGAAATTCACACACCAACTCAAACTCCTTCGAGACCATGCTCTCGTCTGAGCAAGCTGCCATCGCGTTCAACCTGCCTTTTTACTTTTTCCGCAATCCCTATAAGCGCAAGAAGCTTCAGATCCCGCATTACTACATCAACAAGCTGGTGCGCTATCGCCTCAACGAGTTGCGGGTGTGGCATGCACAACTAGGTGAGCTACTCGCGGCGCAAGCAAAGGAGGCACAGGACCAACTGGTGTCTGAGCGATCTCGCCACTCTCAAGGAGGCGAGGCTGCACATGCTTGATTTCAATGACCCTGCCCAAGAGGCGTTTCGCAAAACGATTCCGTCTAAAACGGATAGCTCGCGCGAAAAAGACGATATCCGACAAGCTTTGCTTGAGCGCTTGAGCACACTCATTGCTGAGATTTGGCCAGCAGGCAAACGCCGTAACACCAAGTACTTGGTGGGCGATGTGATGGGCGGCCCAGGTGACAGTTTGGAGTTGCTGCTCTCAGGCCCCAAAGCAGGACTGTGGACTGACCGCGCAACAGGTGAGGGTGGTGACATCTTCGATCTGATTGCACGTCACTACCAGCTCAACACACAGACCCATTTCCCGGATGTGCTCAAACGTGCCAAGGATTTACTGGGTCGAGTGGACTCACTGCCGCAACGCCCCCCAAGTAAAGACAAGGCCAAAACGCCTGCAGTCGATGACCTTGGGCCCGCTACTGCCAAGTGGGACTACCAAGATGCATCAGGCAAGCTGATTGCGGTGGTCTACCGCTATGACCCTGAACCCGGCAAGAAAGAGTTTCGTCCATGGGATGTGAAACGTCGCAAGATGGCACCCCCTGACCCGCGCCCCTTGTTCAACCAACCCGGCATCTCGTACGCCGAGAGAATCGTTCTGGTCGAGGGTGAGAAGTGCGCTCAAGCGCTCATTGAGTTGGGCGTGTGCGCCACGACTGCCATGCACGGTGCTAATGCGCCCGTGGATAAAACCGACTGGACACCACTTGCTGGCAAGCATGTGCTTATCTGGCCTGACCGCGATAAGCCTGGCTGGGACTATGCGGACCGTGCGTCACAAGCCATCCTGCTCGCGGGGGCACTCAGCTGCGCAATCCTCCAGCCCCCAGAGGAAAAACCTGAAGGCTGGGATGTGGCCGATGCGCGCGTCGAAGGATTTGATGTCGCTGGTTTTATCGCGGCAGGTGACCGCATGCCTGTTGTGCGTCAAGCCGACGAGAACATGGCAACAGACATCGTGGATGGACTGGACTACACCACTGAAGATGGCTTGGCCATGGCGTTTACGCGTCAGTTTGGTGAGGACTGGCGGTTTTGTTCACCATGGGGCAAATGGTTGGTGTGGAATGGCGTGCGCTGGAACATCGACAAGTCGCTCTATGTGCATCACCTGAGTCGAACGGTTTGTCGTGCCGCGTCCTACAAAGCAGACACGCCAAGACTCAAGTCCCGCTTGGCTGGCTCGAGCACCATGTCTGCGATTGAACGCATCGTTCGCACCGACCCACGTCACAGTGCGACCGTTGAGGAGTGGGATGCCGATCCTTGGTTGCTCAACACGCCTGGTGGAATCATTGACCTCAGGCGTGGCGGAATGGGGCCGCACAGGCGCGATCGACGCATGACCAAGGTCACCACAGCCACACCCAAAGGCGAAAGCCCCGTGTGGGCTAATTTCCTTGAGAACGTGACTGGAGGCGACAAAGAGTTGCAGCTGTACTTGCAACGCGTGGTGGGCTACTGCCTTACGGGCGATATCAGCACGCACGCCTTGTTCTTCCTGTACGGCACAGGGGCTAACGGCAAGTCCGTGTTCGTCAACGTCATCTCAACCATCTTGGGTGACTACGCGGCCAACGCTCCCATGGACACGTTCATGGAAACACGCTCAGACCGTCACCCAACAGACCTCGCGGGCTTGCGTGGCGCACGTTTCGTCTCGGCCACAGAAACCGAGCAGGGCAGGCGTTGGAACGAATCCAAGATCAAAGCCATCACAGGTGGTGACTTGGTGACGGCTCGACTGATGCACCAAGACTTCTTCACCTACCCGCCTCAGTTCAAGCTCTTGATTGCGGGCAACCACAAGCCCGCCATTCGAAACATCGATGAGGCGATGCGTCGTCGCATGCACTTGATCCCTTTCACGATCACGGTGCCGCCTGAGAAACGTGACCCCTTGCTCACGGAGAAGTTGCTCTCTGAGCGCGACGGCATCTTGGCTTGGGCGCTACAGGGTTGTTTGCTCTGGCAGCAGATCGGGCTCAAGCAACCTCTCTCGGTGACCAGTGCCACGGATGAGTATTTCGAGGGCGAAGACGCCATGGGGCGTTGGATGGATGAGCGCTGCAAGCTTGGAGCCAATGACAAAGCGCTGACGGTGACTCTCTTCAACGATTGGAAGCAATGGGCCGAGATGAGCGGTGAGTTTGTGGGCACACAACGCCGATTTTCTGATGCGCTCATTACTCGACGTTTCGACAAGTGGCGCAACTCCATGGGCGTTCGTGGCTTTGCGGGTATCGACATCAAACAGCCCACCAATTTCCCTAATCGAAGCTACCCCTACAACGATAACTAGGAGATAAAAATGAAACTAAGGAATTCAAAAACAGGTACTTTGACACTTGCGACATTACTTAACAGTAGTTCTCTACGCGTACGTACATACGCGCATAAAGAGAAGGAATGTTTTAAAACGTCAAATGCGTCATTTGACGCATTTGCCTTTCCATCGGCACATGGATATTTCACGATTGGAGGTGTTCAATGAACATTCCCCAACCGCACTATCCATCGCCCCTTGGGCGCATGCAAGCCAATCCCATGGATGTTGAAGCCACTAAGCGCCAAGGGTGGCGAGAGCAAAACATCTTGGTCATCTCTGAGCAAGACACACGTCTGAACTTCTTGGAGCGTCAACTCATTCGCAGCATTGGTGAGCGGCTCTACGGGCAAACTAACCATGCTCCACTAAACCCACCAAAGCGAGGCCAGCATGGATGAGGTGTGGACGATTGATGTTGTGGCTGAGCGTTTCACGGAAGCAGCACGCACTGCGAGGCGACTGCCTCGAGTGACGGTGCAAGGCTACGTGAGCACTTGGCCAGTGGTCGCGCAAAGTGAACTCGAGGCATATCCCGATCGCGAGAAGCTTTATCGATTGCCGCCACCAAGTCCCAAGGACGTGGACCTGATGCTTGAGGTCATGCAGTGGGTGCAAGTCTTGGAGTTGGATGAGCGGCACTTGGTGTGGATGCGCGCCAAGCGGTACGACTGGCGAGAGATCGGTAAGCGCTTTGGCTGCGACCGCACCACAGCGTGGAGACGTTGGAAGCGGGACATGCAAGTCGTGACCGACAAGCTCAACGCCAAAGCAAAACTATCTGCGAATCGTTTGTGAGGGTTCTAGCGTGATTTGAAGTGAGTAAGCGGCGCAGTTAAATGGGGAGAGGAAATGCGCGGCTTTTGAGCCCAAATCACGCTGCAACATTTCAGCGTTTTGAAGCTACATTTCTGTCTATGGTCGCGGCAGTTGTGAGTCAAGTGAACCCACACAGTGACCGTAAGTGGCTAAGTGAGAAAGAGTAAGTGACTCGTAGCGCGTGACCTCACGAATCCATGCGCCATCTCAGGCACAAAACGCTCAACCACTGGCGTCAATCAAGCCAAGTTACCCCCAACTTCCTGAATTCACGGGTCCTTCCTGGCGATAAACCTATGCGGGGGGCAAAGGTGCGAGATTTCGATACCGACAGCCCCGAAATCCGGGTGCGCAGTACGCACCGGGTACGCACCTCAGTCTTTGTCGACTTAGTCGGTTAGCCCCAAGGCACCAAATCGCCAACAGAAGTTGCAGCAAGTAATTTTTTGTGACTCGTGTAGCGAGGTCCTTGCATTGTTCCCTGTGGCGCCGAACCGATAGGAATGGGGCCAATTGCTTGAGCTGGAGATTTGAAAATGACTTTGTACTTGCCTTCATCGCCATACGGTTCGATTCGATCGATTTCGGCAATGTGTGTAATGGCACTGATGGGTGAGACTTGGTAAGCGGCAATCCAACGGAACCTGCCAAGTTTTCCTGCAGCAATCCGAATCGCGTACCAGCAATTTTCACCAATAAAAACCTTGTTGAATCCTTCCTCGTGTGCAGGAACTACGACCGTGTCATAACCAGCATCAGCAGATGTGACAGGTACTGAGGAAACCGTAACCACATTCGCTTTTTCAAAGATGCGCAGGTTAATGAGTGGAAGTATTTGAAGAATCTCTCTCAAAAATGCAGAGCAGTCAGCGCGTTCTTGGACACTAATCGTTGGCTCTTTAGGCGTTTGATTGTTGAGTAATTTGCAGCGATTGACCTCTTGTGCTTTGCGTATCAAAGCAAATTCAAGCCATTGAATATGCAGCTTGTTGAGGTTGTTTGATGGCGAAACGAAAACGACGGCATGTGACCAAAAATCTTTTTTGTCGAAGTGACTTTGAAGACGATCGCGAACCCCGTCACTTTCACCAACATAAACCGACAAAAGATCATCGTCTTCAACGTGGCCAAAAAGCACGTAGACACCTACAGGGCCACCATCAGAACCTTTTAGAAAGTCACCATCTCTGACAGAAATCCATTTCTCTCTGGGAAAAGCTATTCCAAGTCCGGTCCAGTTCATACGATCAATGATTCGTACGCCTTCGGGCTCACCGTCAGGAACAAAGATACGAATCGTGAACGGATCTGCCATAAGAGTCTCCAATTGGCCGTTCGGCCTTAAGTATGCATAAGCCTTTCTTTAGCTTATCACTACCTCTCCAGCTGTCACATAAGCCTCAAGCTTTTCGGTCGGCAAAAACAAACTGCTTTCATTATCTTTGCGAATTTCAAGGAACCCATCCTTGACCGGACCCACGACCTCATAGGTCCCCGCGACGAGTGGTGCGAATCCCGCATCGCTTCCGTCTTTGAAATGTTGACGGACTAAGACCCCGTTAATGACTGTTATCCGCACTTCAGCTGTTCGTTGTTGTTTGCGCAATTTTACTAAGGCCCCTCATGACACCCGAGATCCGAATGGTCGCGGTCGATACGCTCATCCCGTACGCCCGCAATGCCCGCACGCACAACGATTCACAAGTTGCTCAGATTGCAGCTTCGATTGCCGAATACGGCTGGACCAACCCGATCCTCACAGACGGTGAGCGGGGCGTCATTGCAGGCCATGGTCGTTTGATGGCAGCCAGAAAACTCGACCTCAAAGAGGTGCCCGTCATCGAGTTGGCGCACCTGACCCCAGAGCAAAAGAAGGCCTACATCTTGGCCGACAACCGCATTGCGGAGAACGCGGGATGGGATCAAGAGCTTTTGAAGCTTGAGTTGGCTGAGCTCCAAGCTGCTGACTACGACCTCTCGCTCATGGGGTTCACGGATGAAGAGATTGATGACCTGCTCAATCCAGAAGATGAAGGCGGTGGTTTAACCGAGGATGATGCAATCCCAGAACCACCAGTAGATCCTGTTTCCAGACCTGGGGACTTGTGGATTCTCGGCAACCACCGCCTCCTTTGTGGTGACTCAACAGTGCTCTCGGATGTGGAGCGCCTAATGGATGGGCAACTGGCCGACATGGCTTTCACAGACCCGCCCTACAACGTGGACTACGGCAACAATGCCAAAGACAAGATGCGCGGTAAAGACCGTCGCATCCTGAACGATGCTTTGGGTGATGGGTTTTACAAGTTTCTCTACGACGCCTGTCTGAACTTGCTGATCATGACCAAGGGTGCTTGCTACGTGTGCATGAGCTCTTCTGAGCTGCACACCTTGCAAAAAGCTTGGCTCGATGCTGGCGGCAAATGGTCCACCTTTGTGATTTGGGCGAAGAACTCGTTCACGTTAGGACGTGCTGACTATCAGCGCCAGTACGAACCCATCCTCTACGGCTGGAAGCAGGGCTCGGACCACTTCTGGTGTGGGGACCGTGACCAAGCGGACGTTTGGTTCTACAACAAGCCCCGTGTCAACGACTTGCATCCCACGATGAAACCCGTTGAGCTGGTTGAGCGCGCTGTGAAAAATTCATCCAAGAGCCGAGACATCGTGCTGGACTTGTTTGGCGGCTCAGGCACCACAGCGATTGCTTGTGAAAAAACCAACCGACATGCCCGACTCATGGAGTTGGATCCTAAGTTTGTCGATGTAATCGTCAAGCGTTGGGAGGATTTCACGGGCAAGAAGGCGGTGCTTCATCGCGCTGAAGCGCTAGAGCTTGATGCAACTCAAGTTGTAGCCGAAAACCCTTTAGCGAATTGACATCTAACCGTGTCAGAATCTCGCCCGTTCGTTAATAGGAGATTACGTTGAACAAAACCGAATTGATTGAGGCCTTGGCCCACGAAACCGAAATGTCCAAGGCCGCATCTGGTCGTGCGATTGATGCATTGCTTGCAATCATCACCAAGACCGTTGCCAAAAAACAAGACGTGCAACTGATTGGCTTTGGTACTTTCAAAGCAAACAAGCGTGCTGCTCGTACGGGCAAGAACCCACGTACGGGTGAACCTCTCAAGATCGCAGCAGCGACAGTGCCAAGCTTCAAAGCTGGCGCTGCGTTCAAAGCAGCTGTGAACAAGAAGAAGTAATCACTTCGCTTGTGCATCGCACAAGGCGGCAAAGGCTTAGGCCTTGCCGCCTTTTCTTTTACCCCAAGCGCGCGACATAACGGGCGTAGTCTCCGCCCTCTGGGTTGACGTAGAGGTGGGGGCGGCCAGGTGCTTTGATCTCAACGCAGAAGAATCCGTCGCCTGTACCGCCGCCTTTGCCCGCAAGCCACTCGCGTGACTTGAGTAACGTGCGACCAAAGGTGTCGAACTCTTCGGGGCTCATCTCGCGGGTTTCTGTGACGAGCACTTTGTAGTTGCCGTAGCCACCAATCTCATCGAGGCTGCAGGGTTTGCGTGCAAAGGGGAGCTCAACGCTGAGCTCTTCAACTTCGATTGGTTTTCCATCGAAGGTCAAGGTTCGGGGTGTGCGCTCGATCGTGATGGTCATGGTGCTCATGCTGCAACTCCTTCGTTGCAAATGCGGTAAGTACGCTCTTGGCCCGTGATCTTTTCTGAGGTGATGGTGAGGCCCAGTTTCTTCTTGAGGGATCCAGCCATCGCACCGCGCACCGTATGTGACTGCCAGCCAGTGGCTTCAACCAATTGATTCAAGGTTGCACCGTCGGGGCGCTTGAGCAACTCAATCATTTGAGCTTGCTTGCTGTTTTCTCGTACACGCGGTGTTTTGGTGATGGCTGGCGCATCAGTCAAATCTGGCGCTGATGCTTTATCAGCGCTTTTGCGTGGGACACCAAGCGCGTCGTAGCCCTCGGCTGCAATGAACCAGTTGCTGGCGCTCTTGGTGATGAGCGCGCGGTTGAACAAACCGTCGAGCACCTTTTGTCGAGCGCCGCCTTTGATGTTCTCTGGGAACCATTCAATCTTCCCGTTGGTGTGCTGGTGGGCGTGGGCAAGGATGGCTTGTTGGGTGGCTGTGAGTGTGGTGGTCATGTGTTTCTCCGGTTGAGTTGTTTGGGGTTACTTCTTGATGTTGTGAATCTGGCTGGCGCGATCAAAGCCAACCCAGTGGCCTTCTTTGTCCAAACCGCGTGAGGCCAGCTCTTCTCGGGCTAAGCGGTTCAAGTCCAGCTCTCCCTTTGCTGCAGCCGATAAGGCTTTGATGCCAGCGATCTGGATAAAGCCCACCTCATCGAGGGTGAGGCCATTTGTTGTGTAAGTCATCGTTTCAAGCTCCTTGGGGTTGTTGATGGTTTGCATGTCTTTTCCAAATATTTCTTTGTGAGGTGCGTGATGAACGCTTCTATTTCCGATCGAGTCAAGCGAGTGGTGAATCTCTTGCTGGAACTCTTTGTTGTCCTTAAGCCTTCTTTGTTCTCTTTTTCAAAGCCGCTTCAACCCCAGCCTGAACCCCTGCCTCAAACGCAGCCTTCAGAGCCGACTCAATCGCCCAAACCGAAACGTCGTAGAAGTCCAAGCGGTCAGAGTTCTGGGTCTTCAAGGTCTGCACAAAAAAGTGCTTCAAAGCGATCTCCTCCAAAAGCGAAGAGGGCGCGGTGATCGCGTGGGCTGTGGTGTGGTGGTTCATCAATCGCTCCAAAAAAATTAATCAAATGCGTCAGCGCATGTACGTATGAACGCTTCATTCGTGAACAAGATCAAGTTGTTCTTTGAGTCAGACTGAATCACTTGGACATGAGTGCGCTTTAGTACGCTTATTCGCGCGCACGCACTCACAGGACCTCATTCATGAGCCAAAACATGTCCATGCGCGCTTATGCGCGCTACCGTGGAATTTCTGATGGCGCTGTGCGCAAGGCCATCCAGACCGGGCGCATCACTGCTAATCCCGATGGATCCATTGATGTAGATAAGGCCAACGAGCAGTGGCGTCTGAACACAGATGCCTCACAACAACGTGGCGAACACCGTCCCGTGCCCAATGAGGCGATTGCCAGCGTTCGAGAAACCCTAGGTGACTCGTCTGGGACGCAAGCCCCTACGGTGGGCGGCACCACCTTGCTCCAAGCGAGAACAGCCAATGAGGTGCTCAAAGCGCAAACCAACAAGGTGCGCTTAGCGCGCCTTAAAGGCGACTTAGTGGACCGAGCGCAGGCGGTGGCCCATGTCTACAAATTAGCGCGCACACAGCGCGATGCGTGGCTGAATTGGCCCGCTCGTGTCTCTGCACAGCTAGCGTCTGACTTGAACGTCGATGCTCACCAAATGCACCAGATCTTGGAAAAGGCGGTGCGTGAGCATTTGCAGGATCTGGGAGAGATGGCGGTGCGAATCGATTGAGGAGCACCAATGTGTTTGACCATTACGACGGAATTGATGCGATCGCTGAAGCGTGGCGTGAGGGACTCACCCCTGATCCACTCTTGAGCGTTTCTGAATGGGCGGATCAATACCGCTTCTTGTCGGGTAAATCTGCCTCTGAGCCTGGCCGCTGGCGCACAAGTCGCACGCCATATCTCAAGGAGATCATGGATTGCCTTTCACCCAGCTCTCCAGTCGAGCGTGTGGTGTTCATGAAAGGTGCCCAAGTTGGCGGTACCGAATGCGGCAACAACTGGATTGGCTATGTGATTCACATGGCACCTGGGCCCATGATGGCTGTGGCCCCCACAGTGGAGATGGCCAAGCGAAACTCTAAGCAGCGTATTGATCCGCTGATTGAAGAGAGTGAGACGCTTTCAACGCTCATCGCACCTGCACGTGCCCGTGATTCGGGTAACACCATCCTCACCAAAGAGTTTCGAGGTGGTGTGTTGGTCTTGACGGGCGCGAACAGCGCTGTTGGTCTGCGCTCTATGCCTGTGCGTTACCTCTTCTTGGACGAGGTGGATGGCTATCCGGGTGACGTGGAAGGTGAGGGTGACGCCATCTCGCTGGCTGAAGCGCGAACCCGCACGTTTGCTCGGCGCAAGATTTTGATTGTCTCGACCCCGACCATCTCAGGTGCCTCGCGCATCGAGCGGGAGTTTGAGCAATCCGACCAGCGTCACTTCATGGTGCCGTGCCCCCACTGTGGGCATGAGCAACGCTTGCAGTTTGAGCGGTTGATTTGGGAGAAAGGCCAACCCGATTCGGTGCGTTACCTCTGCACAGGATGTGAGGAGCCCGTTTATGAGCATGCCAAGACCCAGATGCTCGAGCAGGGCCGTTGGGTGGCGACGGTACCGGGCAATGGCCGAACCGCTGGTTTTCATCTGTCTAGTCTGTACAGCCCAGTGGGCTGGCGCAGTTGGGTGGAGATTGCCCAAGCGTGGGAGCTGGCGCAAGGTTCAGCCACAGCACTCAAGGCTTTTAAAAACACTGAGCTGGGTGAGACTTGGGTCGAGCAAGGCGAAACCCCAGAGTGGGAGCGTTTGCTTGAGCGTCGTGAGTCTTACCGCATCGGCACTGTGCCGCACGGCGGTTTGCTGCTTGCCGGTGGTGTGGACATTCAAAAAGACCGTATCGAAGTCTCCATCTGGGCGTTTGGACGCGAGAAGCGTTCATGGCTGGTGGAGCACCGTGTATTGGAGGGCGATACATCACGAGACGATGTGTGGCTGCGCTTAGGGCTCATGCTCCAAGAAAGTTGGAGCCACATCAGTGGTGTGCCAATGCGCTTGGTCCGCATGGGACTGGACACGGGCTATGCCACACAAGAGGCTTATGCCTTTGTGCGCCGCCAGCACGACCCACGGCTCTTGCCGATGAAGGGTGTGGCCCGCGGCGCTGCGTTGGTTGGCTTACCCACAGCCGTGGACATGACCACCAACGGCAAACGTCTGCGTCGAGGCCTTCGGGTCTACGCGGTGGTGGGTGGCATTGCCAAGTTGGAGTTCTTCAACAACTTGCGCAAAACGATCGACATCACCGAAGACGGCGAGATCATTTTCCCCAACGGCTATGTCCATTTGCCGCAGGTGGATGCGGAATATGTCCAGCAGCTGTGCTCAGAGCAACTCGTGACAAGGCGGGACCGCAACGGCTTCTCGTTTCGGGAATGGCAAAAGGTGCGCGAACGCAACGAAGCTCTGGACTGCTACGTGTACGCGCGTGCAGCAGCAAGCCTTGCAGGTTTGGATCGTTTCGAGGAGCGTCACTGGCTAGAACTGGAACGCCAATTGGGCATTCCGCTCAGTGCAGAACCTCCTGAGTTGCGAATGGACGGGTTGTTCCCCGTACGACCAGGCTTTGAAACCCCTGAGTTCTTGCAAGGCGTTCAAGGTGTGCGCCCGCCCAACGATGACTTAGATGTGGACTTTGTGGAAGCAGAGCCCAAGGTCGAAATTCATGATGAGGTGGATGACCCGCCAGAGGATGTGTCGTGGCGCAGTCCGACTGTCTTGCCAAACCCTCCAAGTGTCCAACCCCTCCCAGCCACCCCATCGGGTGGCTTTTTTATGAACAAAGTCCCCCAGCGTGGCAGGAGGGTCATTCGCAGTAACTGGATGAAGTGATGACGAGCTATACCGAACAACACCTTCAGGCTTTGCGAGATGCCTTGGCCAGTGGCGAACACCGCGTGACGTATGACGGCAAGAGCGTCGAGTACCGAAGCGTGGTGGATCTCAAAGCTGCCATTGCCGAAGTGGAGTCCCAGATCGCCCGCGCGGCTGGTAAGCGCAAGTCTCGCCAGATTCGCATCTCAACGTCCAAGGGGTTGTGATGGGCTGGATCAACACAATCAAACACCGGATGTTTGGCAACACGCCGGTTTATGACGGAGCGGGTATGGGACGGCGCGCGCTGAAATGGAATCCGGGCAATCCGGGTGCCGTTTCAGCGCTGGCGCTGACCCAAGACCAGCTGCGAACTAAGAGCCGTGATCTAGTGCGTCGCAACGCTTGGGCCGCTGCAGGCATTGACGCCTTTGTGGCCAACGCCATTGGTACAGGCATCAAGCCCCAAAGCATGATCCAAGACCAACCCCAACGTGAGGCGGTCCATGCCTTGTGGTGGAGTTGGTGTGAGGACGCCGATGCGGCGGGGCTCACAGACTTCTATGGCATTCAGGGCTTAGCCACCCGGGCCATGCTCGAAGGCGGCGAATCGTTTGTACGCATGCGCTACCGAAGGGCAGAAGACAACTTGTCTGTGGCGTTTCAACTCCAAGTGCTTGAAGCAGAGCATTTGCCCATCAGCTTGAATCAGGACTTGCCTAACGGCAACGTTGTTCGAGCGGGGATTGAGTTTGATCTTTTAGGCAGGCGTGTGGCGTATCACCTGTACCGAACTCATCCCAATGACGGAATGCTGGCGCCTATGTCTGGCGCATCTGGGGCGGGAAGCCTCGATCTGGTTCGAGTTGACGCGACTGAAATTGTGCATTTGTATCGACCACTTCGACCGGGACAGATTCGGGGTGAGCCATGGCTTGCCAGAGCGTTGGTCAAGCTCAATGAGCTAGACCAGTATGACGATGCCGAGTTGGTGCGAAAGAAGACAGCAGCGATGTTTGCTGGCTTCATCACCCGCATGGCTCCTGAGGACAACCTCATGGGCGAGGGTGATATCGATGAAAGCGGTGTGGCCCTTGCAGGCATGGAGCCCGGAACGCTACAGATCTTGGAGCCTGGCGAGGACATCAAGTTCTCTGCGCCTGCCGATGTGGGGTCGAGCTATGCCGAGTTCATGCGTCAGCAGTTCAGAGCTGTGGCCGCAGCCATGGGCATCACGTTTGAGATGCTCACAGGCGACTTGACCCAAGTGAACTACTCCTCCATCCGGGCAGGCTTGTTGGAGTTTCGACGACGGTGTGAGACCTTGCAGCATGGTGTGATCGTGCATCAGTTGTGTCGCCCAATCTGGCGCGCATGGATGCAGCAAGCCGTGATCGAGGGCAAGCTTGATTTGCCGAACTACCGCACCAAAGCGCGTGAGTATCAAGCGGCCAAGTGGATTCCACAGGGTTGGCAATGGGTGGATCCCGAGAAAGAGTTCAAGGCCATGCAATTGGCTATTCGCTCTGGCTTGATGAGTCGCTCAGAAGCTATTTCATCCTATGGCTACGACGCGGAGTCCATCGATCGGGAGATCGCCGCAGACAACGCACGCGCCGATTCGTTGGGTCTGGTGCTCGACACCGACCCTCGTTTGGTCGCACGCAATGGAGCCACAAACCAAGCAGCTCCCTCACATCCACCAGACGTGGCAGACCCACCGCTGGTGGACCAAGAAACCTAGACACGGTTTTATCTCGTAACTCAGAGGTCCTATGACAAATCTTCCGACGATGCCGTATCTGGCTTCGCGGGTTTTTGGCACGCCTTTGCTCATTCATCCCCGCAAGCTTGAGGTCATCCTCTCGGTGGTGGGGCCACGCATGGGCATGGTCGTTCCAGAAACCTCAGCGCACCAGCTGGCGCAAATCACTTCACCTGAGCGCGTGATGCGCTCAGATCTGCAAACCCCCAATATTGCCGTTATCAGCATCCTTGGGACGCTGGTGCGGCGCACGGGTGCCATGGACGCTGCATCGGGGTTGACCAGCTACGCCTCCATCAGCGCACAAATTCAAGCAGCCATCAATGACGCAAGTGTGGATGCTGTGTTGCTCGATATTGATTCTCCCGGTGGCGAAGCGGGTGGGGCTTTTGATTTGGCAGACGAGATCGTGAGCGCGCGCAGCACCAAGCCCATTTGGGCAGTCGCCAACGACGATGCGTTCTCTGCTGCGTACGCAATCGCCTGTAGTGCGGAGCGCATCTATCTGACGCGCACAGGTGGCGTGGGCTCTATTGGTGTGATTGCGCTTCACGTGGATCAGACCCAACGCGATGCGCTCGATGGCTATCGATACACGGCCATCTATGCAGGGGACCGAAAAAACGACTTGTCACCACATCTGCCGCTTTCCAACGAAGCATCGACCGCGCTTCAAACAGAGGTGGATCGGCTCTACGAAATGTTTGTCTCAACGGTGGCTACCAATCGAGGGTTGGATGCGCAAGCCGTACGAGATACGCAGGCGGGACTTTTTTACGCGGGTGACGCCATTGAGGCAGGGTTTGCAGATGCCATTGGCACTGCAGACGACGCCTTGCGCGCGCTGGCTATGGAAGTTCAACAACGCAAATCTGCCATCGCGCGATCGTTTGGATCGGGGCGCGAGATGGAAGTCTCACAACCCGATCCAGTTCTTTCTAAGGAGAAATTGATGTCGCAAACATCGACTCAGCCATCTGGCCCGCCTGCAACCACCGCTTCGACTGAAGCTGCCCCTGTCACTTCCACCGTTGTGGTTCCTGAGGATGCGAATCCCCAAGATGCTCATCAAAGCCAACATCAGGAGGTAGTACCACCTGCTGGCGCTGGTGAATCAAATGAAGAGCCCCCTGAAGTGGCTCAGCCCGCTGCTGCATCCGTATCTGCAGCGGCTGCCAGTCATGACATTCGTAAAGCGAGTGCCAACGTGCTGGCTGTAGCTGAGATGTGTTTGCTGGCTGGCAAATCAGACATGACGTTTTCTGCACTCGAGCGTGGTCTGAGTGTGGAGCAAGTGCGAATTGAATTGCTGGCCGCCAAAGCTGATGCGAGTCCTGAGATCCGCTCACACATCATGCCGCAAGCCGGTACCCAAGCGACGGCCAAGCCAGAAGTGAGTCCTGTGGTGCTTGCGGCACAACAGCGCGCTCAAAAGCTCTCAGCCAATCGTCCTTCTTACAAATCCACCTAGGAGTTTTAAATGTCAGTTCTCATCAATGAGTTGACCTTGGGCGATTTGCTCAAGTATGAGGAAGAGTCCCTCTATTCCCGCGACCAAGTCACAGTCGCTGCAGGTCAGAACTTGCGCATCGGTACGGTCCTTGGCCGTGTGGATGCCAACGGCAAGGTCAAAGCGCTTGATCCCGCAGCCACCGATGGCACCCAAATCGCCACAGCAGTTTTGTTGCAGTCCGTAGATGCCACAGCGGGTGATAAATCCAGCGGCATCGCTGTGACGCGTCAGTCCATCGTCGCGCACCACGCTCTCGTGTGGCCGGCAGCCATCACCGCCGAAGAAAAAGCGACTGCCACAGCGCAGCTCGAAGCCGTCGGCATTCTCGTTCGTCAAGGAGCCTAAGCAATGAACAATCCTTTCCAGTCCCCTGCGTTCTCGATGACCGCATTGACCGCCGCGATCAACATCTTGCCTAACCAGTTTGGCAAGATTGAACAGATCAACCTCATGCCTGCCAAGCCTGTGCGTTTTCGCCAGATTGCCATTGAAGAACGTGATGGCGTGTTGAACCTCTTGCCCACATTGCCTGTGGGTGCCCCCGGCACTGTCGGACAGCGCAGCCGCCGCAAGTTGCGCTCGTTCATGATTCCTCACATCCCACACGACGATGTGGTGTTGCCTGAGGAGATCCAAGGTCTTCGCGCTTTTGGTTCTGAGACAGACACCGAGACCGTGGCCAACGTGATGACTGATCATTTGCAGTCCATGCGCAACAAACATGCGATCACTTTGGAGCACTTGCGTATGGGTGCTTTGAAGGGTGTGATCTTGGATGCAGATGGCTCCGTGCTGTATGACCTTTTTGAAGAGTTCCAGATCACACCTGCCGTGTTCAATTTCGAGCTCAACAAGAAGGACACGGACGTTAAGAAGAAGTGTTTGGACTTGAAGCGCTACTTTGAGCTCAACCTCAAAGGCGAGTACATGACCAATGTGCGTGTGCTGGTGTCTTCGGACTTCTTCGATGCGCTGACGGGTCACCCCAATGTCATCCGTGCTTACCAGCTCACGCAAGAAAGCGCGATGTTGCGCACGGATCAACGCTCTGGGTTCACCTTTGCTGGTGTGACCTTTGAAGAGTACTTGGGCCAAGCCACAGACATGGCTGGCAATCTGCGCCGCTTCATTGAACCCGGTGAAGGTCAAGCGTTCCCTGAGGGCACGCTCGATACGTTTGCCACGTACTTTGCGCCTGCAGACTTCAACGAGACGGTCAATACTTTGGGCCAGCCCTTGTATGCCAAGCAAGAACCCCGTGACTTTGGTCGCGGCACGGACTTGCACACGCAGAGCAACCCGTTGCCCATGTGCCACCGTCCGAGCTTGTTGGTCAAAGTCGTCGCAAGTTGAGGGGTTAGCTGATGAGTCGAGATCCTTTCGTTCATCTCATCTCTCGGTTGTTTCTTCGCTTGGGGACTCCCGCTGTGTACACCACACAAGCGGGGGTCTCCCTCAATGTGCGGGTGATCACCAAGGCGCCAGATACGGTCCAAGACTTCGGTCAAACCCATCTGGTGGTCGATACCCAGCGTTTTGAGTTGATGGCATCAGAGGTCAAACAGCCAAGAGATGGCGATCGATTGGTTCTTGGGGGCGTGCGCTACGTGCTTCATGGTGAGGCACTCATTGACCGTGACGGGCTCGTTTGGACGGTGAGTGCCTCTATCTGGCCGGAGGGTTAACCATGTCTTCACGGCTTGTTGCCGCTTTGAGTGGCAATTTGCAAGAACTTATGGCGGCTGAACTCAAAGCAGCCAGACATGCAGTCACCACGGGTGTGCGTGATGCCACCGATGGCCTCAAAGGTGAGCTGCGAGGTCAGATCACTTCGGCTGGGCTGGGGGCACGTCTTGCCAATACTTGGCGCGGTGAGGTCTATCCCAAGGGACGTGAAAGCCTGGGTGCTGCAGGGTTGGTTTACAGCCGAGCTCCTGTGGTCGTGGCTGCTCATGACGAGGGAGCGTTGATTCGTTCCAAGAACGGGTTTTGGCTCTCTATCCCATTACCAGCGGCAGGCACTGGCCCGCGCGGCAAACGCATCACACCCGGACTGTGGGAGCGCATGCGCGGCCAGAGACTCCGATTCGTTTACCGAGCAGGTAAGCCGTCACTTCTCGTGGCGGACAACCAACGTGCAAGAGCTGGCAAGCGGGGTGGTTTCACAGCCGCTTCTGCTTCGGCGCAGCAGTCCGGTAAGGGGCTGGTGAGTGTGCCCATCTTTTTGCTCGTGCCACAGGCACAGCTCAAGAAAAAGTTCGATATTGATTCCGCAGTTCAGCACTGGGAATCACAACTGATTCAAAACGTCATCTCCAACTGGCCCGATGAATAAGGGCAGCGGGTGATTAACCGGAGCAGGCCACGGGCCTGTTTTTTTTATGTCTAAGCGTGAAGAAGCCGTCGGCGCTTTGTTTCAGTTGTTGGGGCAGTTGCCCCTTGGCGGCAATGTGCCCAAGCGAAACAGCGCACTGCCTGAACGCATGACAGAGCACTCCATGGTGGTACTGCGCGATGGCGACATGAATGAAGTCGATGTGATGCTCTCACCACTGACTTATCAGTGGGAGCACTCGGCCAATTTGGAGTTGTACGTGAGCCACCCCGATGGTGCTGAGCGAGACGCGCGCATGGATGTACTGCTCAAACGGTTTTCAGAACTCGTGACGGCAGACCGAACTTTGGGTGGCGTTGTGGAGTTCACGCAAATTCACCCCCCGAAGTTTGAAGAGGTTGCGCCCGATGGCGCTGTGGGCATCAAGGCCTGCACCTTGGATGTGGTGATGCATTACGCAAGCAGTGATCCGCTGTCTTGATTGAATTTAAAACTGGAGAAAAACTATGGCCCGTGCCTATGGCGCAAATGCCAGCTTGCTGGCTGCATTCGAACCTTCCTACGGTGCAAACCCAAGTGGCAGCACCGACTATTGGAAGCTCCCATTTGTCTCTACCTCATTGGGCTCTGAGCAAGGCCTCATTGCCAATGACCTGATTGGTTTGGGGCGAGACCCCAGCGCCCCCATCCGCGATGTGATGAAGGTTGAGGGCGATATGGTGGTGCCGATCGATCTGCGTAACTTTGGCTTGTGGCTCAAAGCTTTGTTGGGTGCTCCCACCTCTGTGGGCGATGTGGACCATCAACACACCTTTGGGTCAGGCCAGCCTGTACTGCCGAGTCTCGCACTTGAAACAGGTCTGCCTGATATCCCCGCTTACTTTGAATCGTCGGGCGTGATGGTTAACTCCGTCCAAATCAAGTTCGCACGCTCTGGTGCTGCAGATGCAACCTTGGGGTTGATCGCGCAAGGGGAAGTCAAGCAACTCGGATCTGTCGATGCAACGCCGCAAGCTTTGTCGATCACACGGTTTAACCAGTTCCAAGGTTCGATCAAGAAAAACGGTCAGGCACTGGGTAACGTGGTGGCGGCGCAGCTGACCTATTCCAACAACCTAGCTCGCATTGAGACCATCCGCTCTGACGGAAAAATCGAAGGTGCAGATCCAACCGTTGCGAGTTTGACGGGCAACTTGGAGGTTCGGTTTGCAGATACAGAGCTCATTGATGCTGCCACCAACAACACGCCACTCGAGCTCACGTTCAGCTACGTGATTGATGCCACCAAGAGTTTGACCTTTGTGGCGCATGAGGTGTATCTGCCCAAACCCAAGCTGTCGATCTCTGGCCCGGGTGGAATTCAAGCCACCTTCAACTGGCAGGCCGCCAAGAACACAGCCGCTGGTCGGATGTTCACGGTCATTCTTCACAACGATGTGGCTAGCTACTAAGTCGCACGTATTCAGCTACACGCACAGGTATTTCCATGCTCAAACTTAACTTGAAACGTGAGCCGTATTGGCTCGACTTGAACCATGGCGTTCGCGTCAAGGTCAAACCTGCCACGACTGCGCTTGTCATGGCAGCACGCCATGCGGCGTCGGTCATTGACGGCAAAGACCATGCAGCAGCGGGGCAGCGCACCGCGACTTTGATCACCGAACTTGCCAAGCTGGCTGTGTTGGCCTGGGAGGGTGTGGGCGATGAAAAGGGCAAGGCCACACCGGTGAGCCCAGAAGGCATTGAAGCCCTGATGGAGTTGTGGCCGGTTGCCGATGCCTTCGAGCGCGAGTATCTGGCGGCTCTGTATTTGCTGGATGCCGAAAAAAACGCCTAAAGGCTCGTACCGAATGGCACTTCGGTGGCGGGCCAGCGTACTGCGAAGCCTGCGCAACAACCTGCCCTGAATGTCCGTACCAAGTGAATGCGCCTAAAACCCAAGAGGGGTGGGAAGCACTCTCGGTTTTGGAGGTCTGTGCGGCGCAGTTGCGTATGGCTCAAAACACAGTGATTGGCTTGAACTTCAATGCTTGGAGCCAAGCCAGTGTGTCTTTAAATGCAGATGTTTGTGCGATGACGCACATATTTCCTGCGATTGAGGCGGGCATCACTGCTGCCATGAATTCTTCAAGCATCGCAACAACAGGTGACAGCCATGGCTGAACGCAATCTCGCAATTCGACTCTCGGTGGTGGATGGCGGCAAGGTCAAGGCTGAGCTCTCCGATGTTGGGGAGGCGGGAGAGAAGTCACTCAAGCGCATTGAGGCAGCATCGCAACCTGCCTCAGCAGGATTGCAGATCGTCTCCAAAGCGGCCAACGATGCGTTCGCGCAAATGGAAGATGCGACTTCGCGTCTTGGGCTCCTTGGAACGGTGCTCGGAAAACTTGGTCCCGCAGGTTTGATTGCTGGAGCCTCTATCGCTGCAGCTGGCTATGGCATGCATCAGCTGATCGTGCCAGTGGCCGAAGTTGGTGAGGAACTGAACAAGCTCTCTCAAAAGACAGCGGTGTCAGTGGAGGCCTTGTCTGCACTGCTTTATGTCTCTGAGTTGTCGGATGTCAGCACGGAGAGTTTGACCAAGGCTTTGAAGTTCTTGTCGACCGCCATGTTCGACGCAAAAGTCAAAGGCGGCGAGGGCAGTGCTGCGTTGCGCGCGTTTGGTATCTCGGCATTGGATGCGAATAACCAAATCCGCCCGACCGAAGAGGTCTTGCTCGATCTTGCCGATAAGTTCTCAGCCATGCCAGACAGCGCTGAGAAAGCCGCCCTTGCGGTGAAGTTGTTTGGCAAGAATGGCCTAGACATGATCCCGATGCTCAACCAAGGGCGAGACGGGATCACGGCCATGATGGAGGAAGCCAAACGTTTAGGCTTGGTGATGTCAGCGGATGCTGCGCGGGCATCGGAAGAGTTCAATGACAACCTGAAGCGACTGCATGCGGTCAACGAAGGTGTGCAGCGCCAGATTGGCTCGGCCTTCATTCCGATCTTGGCCGATTTGACTGAGCACATCTTCCTTGCCAAAACAGAGGCAGGTGGTTTTAGTAGTGAGCTGATTGCAATCAGCAACAACCGCCAGCAAGTGCTCAACTACCTTGAAGACGTTGCCAAGGGGCTTGGCTTCATTGCTGAGTCGGCTGTGTTGGCCAAGCGGGTAATCTCTCAGCCGTTTGACAGTCTGTCTGTGGTGGGCAAGGACGTCGAAACATGGATGAAGAGCGACATGCTGCGCTCGATGAAGTCCATGGGCTACAACGAACAGCAGATTGATGCGGAGATTGCCAAGCTTCAAGGCGCACGTGACAAGTTTGTTGAATCAGCCAACGAGCGATTGGCGCGCATCAATGACAACCCCGGTTATGTGAACTCGATTGAGAAGTTCTTCGATGAGCAGCGTCGAACCGTTCGGGTGATGGGCCAGAAGTTTGTACTTGATACAGCTGAGCAAGCTGCACAGGTGCAAAAGATCTATGACGAGTTCTTGCCCAAGATGCCCAGAAAGGCTCCTGCCGGGATGGACCTCTCTGGGTTCGACAAGAACAATGAAGGCTTGCAATTTTTAAAACAACTCGAGCAACGCTCAATGCGTGTGACCGGTGGCGAGGCCGCTGAGCTCAGAGCCAAGGCGCTGGACTTGGAGAAAAAGGGCTACGCAGGTGTTCGGGCTGAAGCTGAGAAGTACATCCAGGTCATTGAGGCCATGGAGAAGCAAAAGGTCTCGGACAAGAAGTTCGATGAGTACGAGAAAGAGCTGCAAAAGGTTCATCAGATCACCGAGGGCTACATCGGTAACAACCGTCTCAAACAAGAAGAGCTGGTGCTCAAGCGTCAGATGCTTGATGTGGGGGATGTCGAGCGTGCGGGCATGCAAGTGCGCTTTGATTTGGAGAAAGCTGCCTACGCTGCGCGCAGGCAAGCGGATCAAATCACCGACCCGGGTCTCAAGGCTGAAGCGATCGAGATCATCAACCAAGCTCTGTCTCGCCAGTTGCCTGTGATTGTTGACTTAGCTCGTGCCAATGCGGAGTACCAACGCAGCTTTGATTACGGGATGCGCTCATCGGTTCGTAGCTATGTGGAGGATTCCACCAACGCTGCCAAACAAGCTGAACGGGCGGTGACTTCTGCTTTCAAAGGCATGGAGGATGCGCTCGTTCAATTTGTGACCACGGGCAAGCTCGACTTCACCAGCTTGGCCAACTCCATCATTGCTGATCTGGTACGCATTCAGATTCAGCGAATGGTTACTTTGCCATTGGCTGGCTGGTTGGGAGGTTTGGGTTCAACACCCACACCTGCACCTAGCGGCAGCATCGTTCCAATCGGTGCAACAGACCTTGTAAACCCCATGGTCGCAGTGGCACACACGGGTGGCTTGATTGGCTCGGACAGTTTGGCCTCCCGATCGGTGGGACTTCACAACTTCGCAGGTGCTACTCGTTATCACACGGGTGGTTTGGTCGAAGGGGAGGTGCCCATCATCGCGCAGCCGGGTGAGGCGGTGTTCACGCCCGGTCAGATGCGCGCATTGGGTGGGGCGCTTTCTTCTAAGAACCAACCTCAAGTGCGTGTGGCTGTGAACGTGATCAACAACGCTTCAGGCGTGGATGCGCGTGTTCAGTCTTCTCAACAAGCCGATGGTTCGATGCGGCTGGACATCATCGTGGAGCAAATTGAAGCTCGCATGTCCCGATCGATTGGTCAGGGCACGGGGATTGCACCAACCCTTGAGCGTCGCTATGGGTTGAATCCGGCTGCAGGAGCGATGCGATGACGAGTAGTTATCCACAGTTTCCGGTTGAACGGATCCCGCTTCCTTCGGTGGATGGTTACACCATCGCGCCTGGTGAAGCTGTGATTCGAACGGACATGGAGTCTGGTGCGGCCAGATCGCGGCGACGGTTCAGTCAAACGCCTGCACGGGTGAGTGTTCGTTGGAACTTGCGCCCGCTGACCTATGCGATTTTTGAATCTTGGTTCAAACACGAAATCCTCGATGGCGCTGAGTGGTTTGAGTTGCCGTTGCTTGCTGGCATTGGCATGGCCACGACACAGGCGCGTTTTACCAAGGCTTATCAAGCCAAGCTGGTGCGACGCAATCAGTGGGATGTGAGTGGTGAGCTGGAGATTCGAAATCGTCCAGTCCTGACCCGTGATGCGCTGGGAGTTCTTGTGAACTCCGACTTTGAAGCCTTGGAGCTTTCTATCGACTCGCTCGAATACCTCGTCCAACACCAACTGCCCTCAGAACCTTGGTAACTCGGGTCTGGGGGCTTTCTTTTGAGCTCCCATGAACCTGCAAGAACGGTTAGAAGCGACAGTCAACAGGGCTGAGGTCGATGTGTCCTTGTTGCACCAAGTGGTGCACGGAAACAATCAGACCGATGTGGTCACCGAAGGTGGACCTGTCAAAACGGTGGCCAAGGCCATCCATCAGGTTGAACTTGACTTGGCTGCCTCACGCACAGAGCTCACAGCTCAGGTGGGGGAGGCCACAAGGCAAGCGGGCATCTCCACAAGCAGTGCCAACCTCTCGACATCCAAAGCCGCAGATGCAGCGGCAACGCTGGCAGAGGTCAAGGCTAGAGCGGACGCTGCAACCAGCGCAGTGGTGATTCCTACCAAGACATGGGTGGGAAACGGCACACAGACAGATTTTGCGCTTGACTATGCGGTGGGCCATCCCGGTGCATTACAGGTCACGGTCGCGAGTGTGTTGCAAACGCCCGTGGATGCCTATTCGCTGTTTGACTCCAGAACCCTGAGGTTTGTGACGGCTCCCTTGAATGGCGTGAGCATCACTGCGCGGATGCTGGATAAAGAGAGCCAGACGGGTGCAGCCGCTGCGATGGATTGGGCGACCAAGACCACAGGGCCTGTTCAAGGTGTTGAGTATTCGGCGAAATACCAAGCGCAGGCGGCAGCGGGTAGTGCAAGCGCATCTAGTGCTTCGGCTTCCGCCGCTGCAACCAGTGCTGCGGCTTCTGCATCTTCTGCTTTCACATCCAGTACCAAAGCCAGTGACGCTGCAACGTCTGCAAGCAATGCGGCGGCGTCTGCGACAACTGCAACAACACAAGCTAGTGCAGCGTCCGGCTCTGCCAGTGGTGCTGCTACATCAGCGACTGCCGCTGCGAGCTCAGCCAGTACTGCATCTTCTAAAGCGACCGAGGCCTCGAATAGTGCATCCAGTGCTTCTAGTTCAGCGGGAGCTGCTGCAACGAGTGCTAATACCGCTCAAGAATGGGCAACCAAAACCAGTGCGCCTGTCAGTGGCTCCGATTACTCAGCGAAGTATTACGCCCAGTCCATCACAGCATCTGCAGCAACGGCGAATCAAAAAGCAAGTGATGCGGCGGCGAGTGCCACGGCTGCGGCTGGGTCAGCCACTACGGCCACGACCAAAGCCTCGGAAAGTGCTGCTTCTGCTACTAGCGCTGCATCGTCAGCGACAACGGCAACAACACAGGCAACTGCATCTGCGACATCTGCCACCAACGCAAGCGCATCTGCAAGTGCTGCCGCTGGTTCTGCAAGCACCGCCAATACCAAAGCAAGTGATGCGGCTGCAAGTGCGACAGCTGCTGCAACCTCAGCAAGCAATGCTGGAGCGAGCGCAACGAGTGCTGCCGCATCCGCGAGCGCCGCAGCTGGGTCAGCGACTACAGCGACGACCAAAGCTTCGGAGGCTTTGACGAGTGCAAATGCATCGGCTTCATCTGCCAGTGCTGCGTCTGCCAGTGCGACAAGTGCAGCGAGTTCTCTGTCCTCTGCGCAAACGCAAGCAACCAAAGCGGCTGAATGGGCAGAAAAGACCGTCACCACGGTGGATGGGACGGGTTACTCAGCTAAGTACTGGGCGGCGCAAGCAGCGGGCTCTGCCGCTGCAGTGACGACCAACACCATCATTCCTGCGGAGACATTCACGGGCAATGGTGTGGCCACGGATTTCACGATCAGCCGTGGCGTGTCTTATCCAGGCGCATTGTTGGTCACGGTTGCGGGTGTACAGCAAGCGCCAGTGGATGCGTACACCACGCCCACCACGACCACGCTTCGATTCAGCTCAGCGCCGGGCAATGGCGTTCTCATCAGTGTTCGGTATCTGGACAAAGAGGCGCAGTCGGGTGCAGCTGCCGCACAAGAGTGGGCGACGAAGACGACAGGCCCAGTGTCGGGCTCGACGGAATACTCCGCCAAGTACCACGCAGGTGCAGTGGCTGCGAGTAGTGCTGTTGCGACCCAGAAGGCAGCCGATGCTTCTGGGTCTGCTACCTCTGCTGCGGCTTCAGCCGCAACAGCCACGACCAAGGCGTCTGACGCTTCAGGTTCTGCCAGTGCTGCGGCGAGTTCTGCAACGACCGCCACTACCAAAGCAAGCGAAGCATCAGCGTCGGCGACAAACGCGGGTGTGTCTGCATCTGCGTCAGCGACTTCTGCCACGGCCTCAGCTGGCTCTGCTGCCACGGCGACTACCAAAGCATCTGACGCAGCAACGTCTGCGGCAACGGCCACAACCAAAGCGACAGAAGCCAGTGGCTCTGCAACTGGCGCAGCAAGTTCGGCCAGTGCAGCGAACACATCGGCCTCTCAGGCATCGACTTCGGCCACAAGCGCTGCGACCAGTGCAACAGCCTCCGCAACCTCAGCAAGCAACGCTCAGACCTACGCCACTCAGGCACAAGCTGCGGCAGCCAGTGCACAAGGCTCAAGCGTTGCTCCGCAGGTGTTTACGGGCAATGGCAGTGCCACGGACTTTGCGCTCACCACGGCAGCAGCCAGTGTGACCAAGCTCATGGTGACTGTGGCCAATGTCATTCAAGACTCGCTAGATGCCTATGTGTTGGTCAATAGCGGGGCAACGTTGCGGTTCACCTCTGCCCCTTTGAATGGGGTGCGCATTGTGGTTCGGTATCTGTAGAGCATTCTTTTGAAAGGAGGCCGTTGTGCCTATTACGCAAATTCCACCCGAGGGTCTCAAAGACTCGGGTGTCTCTGCTGGAACCTATGGGTCAGCTTCACAAATCCCCGTTGTGACGGTCAACAGCAAAGGTCAAGTGACTTCAGCGGGTACAGCAGCGTTGGACTTGTCTACCAAGGTCAACAAAGCAGGCGACACGATGACGGGAACCTTGTCTGTTCCACGTTTGCAAGTTGCATCCACTGCGAACTACATCGATATGGTCGATACGGACTGGGGCACGCGTTCGTTTCATCACAACCAAGGGCTCATGGGATTTTTGAAATCCGATGGCAACTGGGATATGTATATGAACAACGGTGGCTCCATGTGGACGGCCAACTATGGCTGGCTGCATGACTACTTTTTCTACAACGTAACCAATTGCGTGCGTGTGAACAACAATCCTTCATCTGGTTGGCAAGGGGCTCCCAATTGTCAAATCACAGACAACTGCTACAACTGTGGTGATCAAGCGCCGTACAACTACTACAACCTGATCACCCTGTTTGATAACGGTGGCAATTTACGGTTGGGTGCGTATGGCACGCGCTACAACTGCAACTGCGATTGCAATTGCTGCTAAGGGGTGAAAACATGAAACTTCACCTCACTACAAAAAATACACCCTTTGCACTGGATGTCACGCTCAATGGCTCAGTGCTCTCTTTTCGAATTCGCAACGTCATGCAGCGAGAGTTTGTGGGCGATCCAACTCAAGAGCATGAAAGTGGCGGCCAGTTCTTTGATGAATCGCTGATCACCGAGTGGCGAGGGGACTGGGGCGTTTTTGATGAGGGCGTTTATGAACGAACCCTCGACTTGGAAACGCTCAAGTCCCACGCTGAGTTCGGTGACCATGCTTCCTTCATGTTGTATGCGCCTAAGGGATGGGCCTCAGAAGGCGCGCGTGAAAGTCTCTTTGATCACACCCCCAACTTGTACGTAGCCACTTTGGCAAGCAAGATGGATGCGCAGGCTTATCACGCGACCGTAGTTCAGGCGCATCCCGTCGGTCATATCTTGGTGCCACTCAAAACATCTGAACTCGCAGATTGGTTGCTTGGTTTCAATGTGTTCGATCCTGTTCTTGTCAAAACACAAGGCGACATCGATGCAGAGCCTTGTGTCAATCTGGCTCTTGCGCGTATGGAGTCTTTGCCTGTGGTTCGGTTCATACCCAGCACTGAATCGGACGACGGACTGATTGTTAGTTTCAGACTTGAAGAGCCTGATGGTCAGCCAATCATCGATCACGATGCAGACGTCTATTTGGATTCAACCGCTGGGTTCTTACGTGACCGTCGTGTGATGACAGTTGATGGCGCAGGAAGCACTGTCTTTAAAACAGACGGCTTGAGCTCAGGCACCCAAGTCAAGATCAAAGTTGGCTTCAAGTACTTCAGCGGTACCGATGATTTGGTGGTGAGCGTTCCATGATCCTTGACCTTTTTCCTCTTAAAACAGGGATCTGGTCACTTGGGATGGATGCGGCGTTTGATCAAGGGCTTTATGAAGAGCTCTTGCAATTGAACGCACGTATGCAAACAGGCGATCAGATCTGGGAGCGTAAAGACCACAACATCTTTGACGGTCGTTCCCCACGTTGCCAGACATTGCAGGCAGCCGTTTTATCCAAAGTGCAGGGGCTGCTTGGTCCAAACGGTCGAGTGGCACAGGTGCAAGGGCGTGAGGTCGTTCGTGCCAGCGGCGTCGAAATCATGCCCCACAACGACGAAGACGAATGTGATGTGCAGGCTGTCTATTTCCCAATCGGCCCCGAGCTTGACGATGACTTGAGATTGATGCCGCAAGTTAATCAATTCGCTCCCAACGGCTTTGCCATTTGTAACCCCGCCTGGCGCTCGTCTGGGTTCGCTGGGTTGCTGATGCCTTGGGAGTCCCCATCCAAGTTCTGGATCAAGCCTCATCGCGGTCTGTTGATTGCGTTTGATGCCAGAGCCATTCATTTTCAGAAACCCTACTTTGGGGAGCAACCGTTCATGAACATTCTTTTCAATATCAAAGTGGAGCGCATCCATGGCTGAGTTCCGTATCTATGTGATTAAGCCTGATGGATCAGAGGACTCGCTGGTTTACAACAACCAAACTTCGAGCCTTGTGTGGAGCAGCGGCCAATCGGTCGTTCCCGTCAAAACACGCGCTTGGCGCGATGCGACTGTTGTTTCCAAAGATCAACCCGGTCGCAAGGGAAATGTCCGCGTGCTCAAGATCAGCCTTGGCCTGCTTTGCAACTACGCCTGCACTTACTGCTCACAACGTTTTGTGCCTCATGCGGATCAAACCAATCCAGAAGATGTTGAATCCTTTTTACGTTCTCTGGAAGACGCGCTGATTGAACCTCCAGAGCGCATTGAGTTCTGGGGCGGTGAGCCGCTGGTTTATTGGAAGACCTTAAAACCTCTGGCTGAGCGTTTGAGAGCCATGTACCCTAAGGCTCAGTTCAGCATGATCACCAATGGGAGTCTGCTGGATGCTGACAAGAATGCATGGATTGATCGCTTGGGTTTTTCAGTTGGACTGTCGCACGACGGTCCGGGTTATCACGTCCGAGGTGCTGATCCTTTGGATGATCCACAAAAGCGTGCTGCCATTTTTGATCTGTACGCGCGCCTCAAGCCTGAGGGACGAATCAGCATCAACGCCATGATCCATGCAAGTAACCCAAGTCGCGCGCATGTGCAGTCTTGGTTGCGCGAGCGTTTTGGTGAAGATGTGGTGATCGGCGAGGGCGCATTCATTGACCCGTATGACGAGGGTGGGCTGGCGTCCACATTTCAGACTTCAGCCGAGCGGATCACTTTCAGTGCCTATGCCTTCAAAGAGTTGCGCGCTGGTGCTGTAACCAGTTTTGACATTGCTCGCAAGAAGATCATGGACTTTGTGGAGTCAGTGGCTCAAGGCCGTCCCGCCAGTACGTTGGGCCAGAAATGCGGCATGGACCGTACCGACAACCTAGCAGTCGATCTGAACGGTAAGGTGCTGACCTGTCAAAACGTTAGTGCAGCAGCGGCGGCACCAAATGGCGAGTCGCACAAGATTGGTCACATCTCTCAGCTTCAAGCAGTCAAGATGCGAAGCGCCACGCATTGGAGTAAGCGCGAGGAGTGTTCTAGCTGCCCTGTGCTTCAGTTGTGCAAAGGCTCATGCATGTTCTTGGATGGTCCGTTGTGGAAGGCCGGGTGTGATGCTTCGTATGCTGACAACGTGCCATTCTTGGCTGCTGGCATTGAGTTCCTCACTGGTTGTTTCCCGTTCTATATCGAGGGGGACTTCCCGCAGGAACGTCGAGACATCTTCGGTTTGGTCAGTGAGCACTCAGAAGTCAAAGAGCGTCGAGTTATTCCCATCAAGGTAGAACATGCCTGATGTGACGTTGAGTGACGCGTTGAAGGAGGCTTACGCGAGCGCGCCTTCGGATGTGGTGATCCTGCATACCTTAGAGCTGCGTCACCCTGACTTTAAAAATGAAGCTGGGGTCACAACTGCCATTCGAGTGGTGCGAGATCAACAAGACCTCTTTGCGCGCCTCGAATCCTCGGCCCCGTTGAACCCAAGCCAGACGGTGAGGTTTGTGGCGATGGGCTTTGATTTGGATTTACCGCCTGTAGACATCGCACCGGTTCCTGAGGTCGTTTTGACCTTAGATAACGTCTCACGCGAGATCGTCAAACACTTAGATGCGGCGTCTGAGTCCGAAGCCTCCATCGAAGTCACTTATCGACCGTACTTGTCGAACGATATGGAGGGACCTCAGATGGATCCTCCTATCACGCTGGTTCTGACCGAGGTAGAGGCTGAGGTGATGCGTGTGACAGCAAGAGCGCGAATGGTGGACATCGGCAATAAGGCGTTTCCGGGGCGTCTGTACACCGCGACGGAGTTCCTAGGATTGGCTCGGTGATGGAGATGACATGAAACCAACGGATGGTTACTGGGCGCACCGATACATAGGTCGCCCATGGATAGCAGGCGCACGAGGCCCCGAGTCATTTGACTGCTGGGGCCTTTTTTTATGGGTCCAAGGAAAGCACTTCGGACGTGAGCTTCCACTTATCCCCGTTGATGCGCTGAGTCTGCGTGAGGTGCTCAAGACATTCAACGATCACCCCGAGCGAAAACGCTGGCAGCGAGTGTCCGCCCCCAAGCATGGGGATGCTGTGCTGATGCGTCAGTCCAGATATCCGGTGCATGTCGGTATTTGGCTGGACATTGATGGTGGTGGCGTGCTGCATTGCGCGCAAAGCGTGGGTGTGGTGTTTCAGGACTTGTGGGCGCTAGACCGTCATGGCTGGCGTGTCGAAGGGTTTTATGCATTTCGAGGTGATCCATGCCAAGCAGCAATGACGGTGTCGTAGTTTGGCTTCGAAATCCATTCGATCCCCACGAGCGGGACATCCACTATGTTCAGGGGAATCCAACCATCAGCCAATGGATGAATCAAGAGCAGATTGTTTTTGAGCAACCAACGCTGGTGCTCAAGAACGGCAAGCCTGTACTCATGGCTGGGCGCGTTGTGACCCCCATCGATGCTGGAGATGTCATCGCCCTGGTGTCATTGCCGCAGGGGGGCGGAGGAGGGGGCAAGAATCCCCTGCAGACGGTTTTGATGATTGCCGTGTTGGTGGTGGCCAATGCCTATGGCGCTGAGCTGGCCGCATCGTTTGGGTATTCAGGGGCTGTGGCTACTTCGGTGGCATCGACTGCGATTGCAGTGACGGGTTCCATCATCGTTAGCGCTTTGGTGCCGCTACCCAATCAGAGCCTGCCCAATGCGACCGCGAGTTCGTCCTCCCCGAGTCCTACCTATTCGCTACAGGCCCGTGGCAACTATGGGCGGCTGTCGCAGCCGATACCTGTCGTTTACGGTCAGCATCTGATTTATCCGGATTTGGCTGCAATGCCTTACACGGAGTACGTCAACAACGAGGAGTACCTGCATCAGCTCCATGTGATTGGCATTGGGCACTTTCAGTTTGAAGAGCTGTCGATTGATGACAGTCCGATTGCATCGTTTGAAGAAGTACAGGCGCAAGTCATTGAGCCGGGCGGTCAAAACACCCTGTTCAACAACGATGTGGTGACGGCTGCTGAAGTGACAGGGCAGGAGTTGATTGCCGTTGCTGATACGGGCGGCAGCATCATTGGCCCGTTCGCACTTAATCCTGCAGGGACTCAGGTCAATCAGATTGGCATCGATGTTGTGATGATGCGTGGGTTGTATTACGCGACTGACGCTGGGACGCTGGATAGCCGAACCGTTCAATGGCGGGTTGAGGCAAGAACCATCAACGACGACGGTGATGCCACTTCTGGATGGATTCATCTTGCGGATGAGTCCTACTCTGCTGCGACCAATACGGCGCAGCGCAGGACCTACAAATATGGTGTGGGTGCAGGGCGCTACGAAGTGCGTGTTCAAAGATTGGATACCAAGGACGTCAGCACCCGGGCGGGACATGAACTTCGGTGGGGACAGGCTAAAGGCTATCTGGTCAATCCAACATTGCCCTCTGATTTGACCTTGCTGGCATTGCGCATGCGCGCAACGGACAACTTGTCACAGCGGTCATCCCGCTTAGTGAACTGCTTGGTAACGCGCAAACTCCCAGTTTGGTCAAAGACCACGGGCTGGAGTGCACCTCAAGCCACCCGCTCGATTGCTTGGGCATTTGCTGATGCAGCGCGCGCGAGTTATGGGGCGGGGTTGCCTGATGCAAAGATTGATCTCAATGCATTGACTCGGCTGGATGGTGTGTGGTCTGCGCGTGGCGATACGTTCAATGGTGTGTTCGACCAGAACCTAACCGTCTGGGATGCCATGGGGCAGATTTCTAGAGCGGGGCGCGCAGTGCCATTCCTGCAAGGCGGCATCGTGCGCATTGTTCGAGATGAGCCCAAGACCATCCCTGTGGCCTTGTTCTCCACCCGAAACATTGTCCGAAGCAGCTTGAAGATTCAGTATGTGATGCCCGGTGATGCCACTGCCGATGCTGTCACAGTTGAATACTTCAACCCCAAGAGCTGGAAGCCTGATGAGATCACGGTTGCACTTGCTGGTTCCACTCTGTCTAAACCTGCGCGCTTGAAGCTCTTTGGGTGTACCGACAGATCGCAAGCCGCACGAGAGGGAAAGTACATCGCCGCAGCCAATCGGTACCGCAGGCGAATCATCACTTTTAGGACGGAGCTCGAAGGGTTGATTCCAACCTACGGCGACTTGGTGGCCATCAGTCATGACATGCCCAGCTGGGGGGTAAGTGGCGAGGCACTGTCTTGGGATGGTTCATCAAGGGTGTTGTTCTGTTCTGAGCGATTGCCTTGGTTGACGGGGGCAAATCACTACATCGCGCTCAGACGCTTGGATGGCTCAGTCACTGATCCGATTTGTGTGACGCGCGGTGCGACTGACAGGCATGCCGTCTTGCAGCAAGCGCCGAGCGTTGATATCCAAACCGGTGGTGGTGAAGAGCGAACGCACTTTGCTTTTGGTGTGGGGCAGACCTGGGCCCAGATGGCGCGCGTAATGAGTGTCAAACCACGGGCTGATTTGGTGGAGGTGACCTGCGTGGCAGAAAGCGCTGCAGTTCACACCGCTGATCAAACATAAACGAACGAGTTGTTCACAACCCGCCTTGAAGCAATTCAGGCGGGTATTTTTTTGGAGTTAAGAAATGCCAGAACCAACAAGTAGCGGAGTGGCTGGAGCCGCCGCTGCGTACAAAGCTTTTGGTGGAACGGCTGCTGCCGCAGCCAGTGGTGCAACGCTTGCTGCAGTCGTGGTCATGCTCATGACGCCACCACGCGATAAGCGCGAGTGGACAGTGGGGCTGATCAGTACTGTCGTATCGAGCATCTGCGGTGGAGCGATCACCATCGAGTATTTCCAGCTTCACCACTGGGCGTTTTCGACGATTGGCCTGTACGCCATGGGCGGAGTGATCTTTGCTTGTGGCTTGCCCGGTTGGGCATTGGTGCGTTGGATTTTTAACTTCATCGTGGAGCGGCGTGATGCCTCAATTGATGAGGTAGCCAAAGATGTGAAGGAGATGCTGTGAAACCACAAGACTTCATTGCACTTATTGGGCCTGCTGCACGGGCATGTCACAAGGCTGCGGGTGTTCCTGCAAGCATCACAGTGAGTCAAGCAGCACTTGAGTCTGGCTGGGGAGAGTCAGGGCTCACCAAAACGGCCAATAACTTGTTCGGGATTAAGGCAGACAGTTTGTGGCGCGGTGAAACCGTGACGCTTGACACCAAGGAGTTCATCCGAGGGCAGTGGGTCGTTGTGCCCGCTAAGTGGCGCAAGTACCCGACATGGCAGGCTAGTGTTGATGATCACGCTGCCTTCCTCAAACGTAACTCTCGCTACAAAGACTGCTTTCTGTGTGTCTCGGCACAAACATTTGCGCGAGCTCTTCTTAAAGCAGGCTACGCCACGGACCCTGACTATGCCGACAAGCTCATCCGTTTGATTGGCTCCTACAACTTGGCCTCACTGGATGGGAAGGGTGTATGAACTGGATTCGTGCGTTCCTCGAATTGAATAAATCCTTGTTTCTCAAGGGACTGCTGCTTCTCATGGCGTTTTTACTAGGCCTGCAGATGGGGCAATCCCGTCTGCAGCGCCAGTGGGATGCTGAGAAACAAACCGTGCAAGTTGCACAAGCAAAGCAAGAACAACACGTGGCCGATGTGGCTCGAGTTCAAAACCAAATATCTAAGGAGATCTCTGATGACTATCGCAAGAAGTCTAGTTTGTTGGCTAGTCGTGCTGTTGTGTACGAGCGGGTGCTCGATAAGCCCGAAATCAGCTCAGGGAATTTGCCCGTCGTTTCCAGTAATGCCTCAGGAGTTACTTCAGCCAGCGCCTTCTCTTTACCTTCTACCGCCGGAGATGAGGCAACGATAAGTTGTAGGCAGCTAATTAAAGATGCGACGCAGACAACGCTGATGCTGCATGAAATGCAACGTTGGTATATAGGGCAGGTGTTGGTAGCGAATTAGAGCTTTTAACAAAATATGATGATTTTGTTAATTTTAAACAAGGGTAAAACCAAGTAAATAAAATAAAAACAAATGAAAACAACAGCTTAATTAGATTGACGATTCTTTTTCTATTGTGTTTTGTGATTCCGTCTGATAAGCTTCTTCGCTCATTTGTGTGGGAGAAGATGAATGACAGGCAGTCAAACAGGGTTTGAACATCAGGTTGGATCAGTTTCGGAGATCAGGGACAAGCTTCAGCAGTTGGGTGCTGATTTGGCCGTGCTTAAGGTATTGCCAAAAAATGCAAACGATAAGAACCAAGTCTATTTCGCCAGTAGCTTTACTTCTCTCTACAACATCTTTGACTTGAAGCTCGCCGAACGCGGAGCAAGTACAAGTCATAAATCAACTGCAAAGCCAGGGAGCCATATCCCAGAGGCGGTATTCACTAGCTTTGAGTGGCTCAAGGCTGATGGTTCACGCATCAAGGCAAAGAACGTCAAAGTTATTGTTTACACGCAGTACCCAGAAGCGCGGTTATCAGGTTTTCTGTCGGTTGAAAACACAATGCCGCACTCTTTATCGATTGCGTTCACAAAAGCGAATCCTGAGAGTAAGAGAGTGTTGGTGTTGGGGCGATTGCCTAGTGGCGCTTGCCTAGCGATGATCTGCCTTGATCCATCTGAAGCCTTTCTTGCAGAAGTCAATGCACTTGCAGGGCTTGAGGGGTCTCGTGTTTGTAAGTTGTTGAGCATTCAGCAAACCTACAGCGAACAATTGTTGTCGCAACTCGCTGAGATTGTTTCTCGACCACTTAAAGGGTGCCGTCTCGATAAATTTGGCAGAACTTTGCCGTTCACCGGAACTCAGGTTTGTGGCTACACGCTCGAGCATGCGCTAGGGATTATTCCGAACTCGAGTCAAGATGGAGACTTGTATGGCATTGAACTCAAAACACACACGCAGCTAAAGACCACGCTCTTTACGCCAGAGCCTGATTTTGGTCTGTACGCCGAAAGCTTCGAAGAGTTTATGCGTACCTACGGCTACACGACTGAGGGCGGTAGTGAATATCGGGTCACTGGTATTCACAGAGCTAACGTCCGTTGTAAAAGAACTGGACTTACCCTGAAAGTTCAGGAGTACCACGTCGCAGAACCCGGAAATTCAAAGTCAGATTGGATTCGAGATGAGCAGGGTAACCGAGTCGCTTTCTCGTATGACCCATCAACACCACTCACATCAAAAATGGAAGCGGTAGAGGTGGTGCTTGTGGATGATGACGGGAAAATCGCTGCAGGCTGGAGTTTTGAGCGCTTGATGAACAACTGGGGAGCCAAGCACAACAAAGCGGTCTATATCTCCGCATCAAAACAGGGAAATACAAGCCAGCAGGAGTTTGATGAGGGTTATCAGTTCCTCGTGACTTATGAGCCTCGGGTCATCTTTTGTGAGGACTCATCCGCCGAGCGACTGTTTGAATCCATTGCAAACGGAACAATTTTCTTGGACCCCGCCCCTAAGTTTGTTCCTGCAGATCCGTCCAAAAACAAACGACGCGCGCAATGGCGTGTTAACGATATTACCCGCGCGGTGGAAAACCTCTACGAACATGTCCGTATTTGTGATCTCACAAACGCATGATGCGCAAATGCCTCATGCAGCTTTACGTTTCTGACGTGCTTGCTTATCTTTAGCAGCCTTGATGTAGGGCTTCATCAGTTTTGCGACCGCTGCAAAGACGGGAACCACAACCGAGTTTCCGAATTGTTTGTATGCCTGCGTGTCTGATACGGGGATCCGAAAATCATTTCCTGTGGGCTTGTCATATCCCATTAGACGCGCACATTCCCTAGGGGTCAAACGGCGAGGACGATTCTTCATGTTAATTGGATCGTGTAGATCTCTGTCGTGGTCATATCCACGATCAATAAGAATTTCTGAGCCGTCTTTGTAGTAACGGGCCGAAAGAGTCCGGGTTACATCGTCTTTCTTGACGAGCCCATAACCGAATCCATTGCCTTTGGCTTTGTGTTTGATGGAGTAGTTAAAAAGGTATTCCCAGAGCTTTGGTGTCAAGATGTACTTGTCATCAATTGAGTCATCAAGGATGTCGCCAAGTTTGGGTTTCTTTTTAGGAAAGACCTTTTTGATGTCTGTGAGAGTGAAGCCTTTGTGAATGTTCAGATCGCGACGGAAACCGACAAGGACAATACGCTCACGGTGTTGAGGCACAAAGTGCTGACCATCGATGACTTTGGGATCGGTTGAGTCATTGACATCGACGTCCGCGACCCAGTAGCCGAGTTCGTCAAGTGTTTCCATGATGATCTTGAAAGTTCGACCTTTGTCATGGCTCTTGAGGTTCTTCACGTTTTCTAGAAGAAATGCGGCAGGGCGTTTCACATCCAAAATCTGTGCGACATCGAAAAATAGTGTCCCTTGAGTTTTGTCTTCGAACCCGTGTTTGCGACCCAGTGCATTCTTCTTGCTCACGCCCGCTATCGAAAACGGCTGACAAGGAAATCCAGCAAGCAACACATCGTGGTCTGGAATCATCTTGTGGATGTTCTGATTAACTTGCTTTTGAGTGACACCATCGCGGTTGCTTAGCGTGACTTCACAGATATCGCCATTGAAAGTATGAACGTCTGGATCGGCGTAGTTGTTAGCCTTGTATGTTCTGACTGCAGGTTCGTTCCACTCACTAGTGAAGACGCAACGTCCGCCAATCTCTTCAAAGCCGCGACGTATTCCACCTATGCCAGCAAACAGATCTACGAAGTCAAATTCAGGACTGTCGTAGTGAGCAGGACGTTCAGGTAGCAGCTTAAGCAGTGCTTGGTATTCACGATGGCTCAGGCGGGGGGAGGCTTTGCCCCTTTGCCATCGGTTGATAGTCTCCCTGCACCACTGGCCGGGGGATTGTTTGTTCAGGTATTCACCAATGAAAGTCTGGTCATAGATTTCGAGTACTTGCTGGAGAAGTTCGAAGTCATCTACTGTGTTTTTCATCTGTTTCAATCTGGGTCAAAAGTGTGACGGATTATCACATAATTGACCCTAAATTTAAAGAAGGTGAAGGATATTTCTAAGGCGTTAGCTGAGGATTTCAACCTTAGTGCTAAGTGCACGTCGAATCATTTAAAGTGTTAGTGTCTGACGATGCTTGAGGGGCTCAAGAATTGAGCGCTCTTGGGGTGCAGGCTTGCCGTTGCGATGTTTTCACAAAATAACTTTTGAAATAGGATGAGGGCTTTCGTCGCCGAGACTTGTGCCGATGCGCTAACTGTAATTTCATGACTTTCAAATCTAAATTTCAGTCCGTTATATTTACTCAAATGCTTTCCGAAATCGGAGAAATAATTTATGTCTAGGAATGTGCCTTTTCGGGTTCAATCGCACGTGCTGAAATTGCTGGGTGATGAGCTTATCGGACATGATCGCCTCGCTGTATTTGAATTGGTTAAAAATTCTTACGATGCTGATGCAACCATTGTTGATGTGGTGCTCAATCTTGAGTCTGTTCCCCCCTCGATCATTGTTCGCGATAACGGAACCGGTATGTCGGATGCAACGATTGAGAATGCATGGCTGGAAATCGGTACAGACTCCAAAAGAGACAAGAAAAATAGGCCGCGTAGCCCAATGGGCAGAATGCCTCTGGGTGAGAAAGGTGTTGGTCGACTTGCTGTTCAGAAGCTTGGAACAGGTCTCAAATTAATCACTCGAGTGGACGGAAGGCCAGAGTATCAATTTTCAATTGATTGGGATCAATTAATTAACAGTGCTCGTTATCTTGGAGAAGGGGTGCAGGTTGAAATTGATGAGCTTACTAGCCCCGATGTCTTTAAGGTTGGGACAGGAACTTTGGTTGAGATTACTGGACTGCATCGCGAGCAGTGGAGCCGTCGTGATATTCGTGATTTGTACAGACTCATCACCTCTCTGAGTAACCCTTTTGATGCAGCAAAATCATTCCAAGTTAATTTGCATCTACCCGGGCGAGAGGACGAAATTCAGGGGTTGCCGACACTTCAACAAATGCTTGATACGGCGGTCTGGAACTTTGAATTTAACTTGAATGAAGTTGGAGAATTCGCATGGGCATATTCATTTACGCCTCCTAGATTTAAGGGTTTGAAGGGGCGAAAGGTCGAAGGAGTTGAAAAGATTCAACTATTGGAACCTGATGATGATGAGATTCCTTTTGAAATAAAACGTGGTCTTGATAGACGCGAGGATAAGATTTTTCTCACAGCAAATGACCTTGAGGGCATTGGCCCAATTAACGGTCGATTTCACGCATTCCACCGTCGAGACGAAATATTGAAGGCGTCGGGGGCTCCGCAACAGATTAAAAAGTGGCTGGACAATCAAACTGGTGTCCGCGTTTATCGAGACAATATTCGTGTGTTCAATTATGGAGAGCCCGGAGAAGATTGGCTTGGGCTTGATGCTCGTCGTATTAATCGACCAGCAGGTAAGTTAGGCACGCAGAGCGTTATTGCGCAAATTGCTTTGAGTTTGTCGAGTAGTTTTGGTTTGAAAGAGAAGACCAATCGCGAAGGCTTTGATGACAATGAAACATTCCAGCGTTTACGCAGAATTGTTTTGAGTATCTTTGATCGATTTCATCGTGAACACGCAAGCGATAGGGCTGAGATCGACAAAGCACTGAAGGGCGAGCAAGAAAATTCACCACCAATACAAGAAGCGTTGCAACGTTTGGAGTCGCTTGGGAAGCAACACAAAATTGAAAATGAAGTAAGGCCCATACTTCAGTCTATTCAACAGGAGTTGAATACCTTCCGAGAGGTTATGGTGTCCTCAGGTATGGCTGGAATTAATCTAGCTTTGATATTCCATGAGGTAGTTCACAGTATTGATCGTGTCCAGCGTAAGTTGCACGTTGGAGCCGAATCTACTGAGGTTAGAGCGGAGATTGATCATCTTCGCAAATTACTAGATACGTTTAAACCGCTACTCCAGAGAGATCCGCCACGAAATGTATCTGTGGAGGATTTAGTGCAGCGTGCTTCCGGTATGCACGAAGATCGATTTGTGCGCCACGAAATCGTGTTCTCAAATTGGACGATAGATCCTGTGAAGAAGCACTCTTTTACTCAAATGCTTCCCCGTGGACTTATGGTTGCTGCTCTAAGCAACGTAATTGATAACGCGATCTACTGGACTCGATTCCGCAGAGAGCGTGACGATCGCACCAACCCAGGAGCCATTTTGGCGTTGTCTCATTGGGACGAGGAGACAGGTGGTTTGATCGCGATCATTGACAATGGCCCCGGTTTACAACTGCCGAAAAATCAGGTCGGGAAACCGTTTTATTCGACTCGTGCAGGTGGTATGGGTTTGGGGCTTTTTTATTGCAAGACAGTTATGGACTCTATCGGTGGCAAGCTTGAGGTTATGAATGTTGCAGATCTAAAAGATATCGTAGAAATACCTGATGCATACGATGGTGCTGCAGTTGTTTTTTCATTTAAGTACAACAAATGATCCCTCTTTACTCTCGTGTGGTGGCCGTCGATGACGATGAAGATCATCTTCAAAAAATTGTGTGGGGACTCGGCAAAGCAGGTTTTTGCACACTCCCTTTTTTCTTTGACGACGGACAACTTGAGGCGCCTCCTATGGAGCCTCTACAAGGTGTGCGGATTGTTTTCACTGATATTCATCTAATCGGTGGTGGCATTGGTAATGAAAAAACGCATGCGGCAAATATTGTTAGGTGTTTAAAAAAGATCGTCGCCCCCGGCCCTTATGTGCTAATTTTTTGGTCTCAATATCCAGACGAAGGTACAAGAATCGCCGAATTGATACTAGAGAGAGCTGCAGATTCGGGGCTGGTCCCTCCAATTGGATTTGGAGCTATCGACAAGAATGAAGTTTTCAAAATCCCATCTGAAAATGGTGATGATCATTTCAATGCGGGGAAGTTGCGCGAACTTATCTTAGAAAAAGTTCGTGACTATAAGACGTTGGCGGTAGCAGCCTCTTGGGAGGAAAGAGTTTCGCGAGCCGCAGCTAGCACAAATGACAAAATTTTTGACTTAGTAAAGACATCAGCAAAGCCACTTGATGATTGGGAGTCACTGTTAGCCTTTTTGGCATGCGAAGCAGTCGGTCAGCGCGTAGCTAAAGAAGAAATTGTTTCTTCACTTGACGCCGCATTGTTGCCATTACTTGAAGATCAGTTGTCTTTAATCGGAAATGATTCGACGCCTGCACTGGATGATTTTCAAAGACTGCTTGATATTGTTTCGTTGGATAAACGCCCTCAATGTCCTGACTCTGTTGCCAAGTCACATCTCAATGCAAGCTATCTAATCGAAGAGTTTGTCTCAGGCGCTGAAGCAAAAATGTGGTCTCGTGGTACTGTGACTGCTCTTGGGTCTGGGTTTGTTAATTCCGGTCGATACGTCAATGTCTTTGGGCATGATGATGAGGCTTTGATTCGACGTGAGTTTGCGACACAGGATTTGACCGCTGAAGAAAAACGGTCAGTTAAATTGCATGTCGTTGAACTTGGACCTGAATGTGATCATGTTCAAAGCAAGGTAAGCACACATCGTTATCTATTAGCTTTGTTAGTGCCAGCTACCTTAATGGAAACAGGTGCATTTACTCAAAAAAGCAAGAAAAATTTTTCCAACTCAACTCGCTACAACAATGATAGCGTTATGAATGTTGGCAAAGTAATGTTGAAGAACCACGTTTCCGGTGAATGGTTCTTATTAATTTCTTGTCGTTGTTTTATGGCTTTGCCCGCTGAAAATGCTATTGAAGGTAGACCCGTTTTTCGTCTTCGTCGATCTCTAATTGAAGAGGTTTCTCATCGCTATGTGACATACGCACGAAGGCCTGGCGTTATCCGTTTTCATGACTAATTTGATAGAAGACCGTAGGTTTTTTTTCATGTCGCTCTAGGAGTTTCAAATGAAGTTAGATAGCTTTTCAAATATAGGTTTGAAAATTTCGAATGTTGCGTTGTTGCTCGCGGGAGTTGCTTGCCTTGTTAAAGGGGTGCATGTTTTATGGACTGCTGAAGTTGGAAGTAGTGCATCAACGGCGTTAGCAGCAGGGTTATTCTTATTGCTTGCGTCTTCGGCTGAACGATTTGAAGTCCTGAAAGGATGGGGACTTGAAGCTAGAACAAGAAAGTTGGACAAAGCGATTAACGAAGCTGCCGCAACGTTAAATCAACTAAGAAAAATAGCGGAACTTTCAAGTGAATCTATTATTTCTCTCAATTCAAAAACGGGACGTTGGGATAGTGCTCCAACCACTCAAGCTGCATACGAGGTGGCAAAACAAGTTCGTGCTAATCTGATCGATCTGGGTTCTGATGAACAAGCGATCAAAAGGATCATGGCTCCTTGGGTTAAGGTGACGACAAACGATCTGGTCAAGGCAATATTGGTGAAACTTCGGGATAGTATGCAACTTGATAGTGAGCACTACAGGCTTCAACTGCAGTCCTATCCTCCGCCCTTCTCAGTAGATGATGCGAATTACCAGTTTTTGGTTGATTCCCTAAATAACTTTGGAAGTTTCGAGGGAGTTAATTTTGGTGACTGCGACGATTGGCCAATGGGTAGTCACTCTTCGAAATTGACGCATTTCGTTGAAAAAATGCCATTACTTGATGAGTCCACTAGATCAAAATTTCGATTTTTGATTGAACCGTGGTTGCCTCGCCTAGATTATCTTGCAAGAGAGTATGACCTTCAAGATAAGGAAGAATGGTTCAAGATAAAAATTGTTTAGTCCTCTCCTAATTTAGGGGGGATTGAGCACGATCTATTCTCTAGCAAATGTTAGATTCCTGGTATTGAAAATTCCAATAAATTGCTGGTGCTTCTGATTCCTGAAATTTTTTAATCTTGTCCGCCAGCTTTTTCTTGTGTGCGGTGCCAACCAACAGTACGCCGCGATTTGGTGTGTTTTCAATGCTATTTCTTATGATTTTTTCTATCATTGCCGTTTCGCGATGATCGTTAACTTTTTCCCATTGAGCATAGATTTCTCGAAGCCTAGCGTCGCCGATCCACTCAAGGGTTTCAAAGGTTTCTTTGTATATTTTTGCCCAAACCTGCCCGCAGCGTTCACTGTTGAGGTAGGTAAAGCCATGGTTTTTTGTGTCAAGGTGATGCTGATCTAAAAGTCTGCGATAAATGGAACTTGTTCTTTCGACTTTATTGAACATTTCCATTGATTCTTGAAAAAAATCCTTGCCGGGCTTATCCAAATCTACAGGCACTACGGTGACTGAATGGCTAACACGATAATGTGCGACTGCAGCGGATTCAAGATTTCCATGAGAGCCGTCAAGATAGTCAGAGAGCATCGTGGTTGAAATTTCCGCATAAATGACCTCAGGTTGCAGGCGGTCAAGAATGGCCTTTAATGTGCTGACATTAGCTAGTCCGTTCTCGACGTGGACTGTTCCTATCAATGATATGAGCATGGTTCATTCGCTCCAGAATTTGGCATGGCAGCAATGCCAAGCATCCAGTCAAAATAAAAAGTTTTCTTGGTTTAGTTGATCCATCAATGAGGCCGAGTGACGTCGATGACTTTGACAGCAATCTGCTGCTGGATGTCTTTGGGAAGATACCTGTGAAGCCTTAACTCGAGCTCAGTTGAGGTCAGAGGTCTTTTTCCGCCGTCCCTAGCAGGGGACTGTTCGGTTCCTCCGACCCATAGCACCAAGTAGATGCCGAATCCCTCGGTTTCTTTTTGCTTGGTGTATTGTGGAATCAGCTGACTCTGCACGGCTGTCCAAAGCTCGGAGTGCCATTCACCTTTGATTTCGATTGGAACTGTAATTGAGTTGCGGTATGAGACTCGGATGTCTGCACGCTTGTCGCATACGTAGTCGAACTCTGGTTGACTATCGATGCCTAGAGGTTCAAGGTGGGTTCTAAGCATTGCAAGCAGTGCGTCTCGACAGCTGTTTTCGGACTTGTGCTTGTCATCGGTGCCCTCTGTCCAGAATTGGCGATATAGATCGCCATTACTAGTTTGAATATCCGTTGCAATTTTCTCTAGGTGGTCCAGCACAATGGCTTGTAGATCAGCTGGGCTGGTCGCAGATTTGTTGCTCAGGATTGTGGAAACGTTGTGAAGGGTAGGGTGACTAAATGTGTTTTCACGCAGTCTCTGAATTACCTCATGTTTGCTGCTGAGAAGGTGGCGCTTGATTTTTTCGAGCGAGGGCAGTTCTAGAAGACGGTTGATCTCTTCCAGGCTTTCCTGAGTGCTCAAGGCTGTTAGCTTGCTGATGAGGCCTCTGACATGATCGCCAAGGTTCATCGCCTGGCTGACTGCTCCGCCTCCCAAAGGCCAGTCGACCTCTGCAAATGGCATTTGAATTTCAATGAGCTTTCCGAACGTCTTGGCACTCAAAGTGAAATCCATTGGCAAGTCACTCAGACGGTTACCCAGAAAATCTGAGATGTGCTGTATGCGCTGCCAAGACTCACCAACGAATTCCCAGAGGAGTTGCTCGTACTGTTCGGGAGCAATGAGCGTCCCTGTCAGAAGGAAATACACCCGTTGGCTTGGGTCAAGGGACTTGAGCTTGAGTTTGTCTGCGACGATGTTTGGGAGCTCAGGCATCGCATATTTAAGCGCAGACCTCAGAATCGAATTGAGCTGATTGAGTTGACTGGCCCGGTTCCGTGTTGGAAAGCTTCGAAGCATTGCAGGGACGGACAGGCTAGCAACTTGCATGTATGCCGCATCCCTGGCCAGCGGATAAATCCCGTCAACGTATTCCTTTTGTGCTTTGAAGCTCGTGCCTGCATAGGTGACCAGTACCTTTGATACCAACTCTGGCATTGTCTTGACAAGATGCATGAACCACTCGGGTGGCTTTTCAGTGCCATCGGTCAGTCGAAAGCAGACCATCTTTTCTAGAGTGCTGCTATCCAATAAATCGATGTCGATTGGGCTCTCGGCCCAGATCAGATCCATGCCAAGCAGGCATGCAGCTCGGATCAAATGAGCTTGCTGTTTCAGATGTAGCTCAATGATTTCTTTAACGGATGGGAGATCGTTGCGTCGGACGCAGGACGACATGCCAGCCTTTGCCGCCTCGTATACCTCGACATAGTTGTCACAGTAGGTCTTGAACCGATCAAGAGGTGTCTCGCCACGCGTGTCAGAGTATCGGTTCAACCAAACCCCAGCCAATTCACCCATCAACGCAGGGTGTGCTTGGCCTGATCGAATTTCAGAGAGTCTGGTCGCCAGGTTGAGGCTTCGCTCTCTTTTAACTTCGGATTGCTCGCGCTGGCGCGCTTGTATGAGTTGATTTTGCTCTATCCGCCATTTTGGATTCTCCCAGGTGCGTAGAGGTTCTAGCCAGCTGGTTTTAAGAGGATCATCGCCTACCCATTCAATAACCATGTCAAAGGTTAGACCGGGTGGGGGTTGATCGGACCACAGAGAGCTCATGGCCTCCGCCAAGTGTTGTTTGGCCAAGTCCTTGTTTCGGGTGTGATCGATGTTCTGGAAATGCCAGAGTCCAATGTCTGCAGGCGCTGGTATCCCGCGTAGGATCTGCGAGTCGTTGAACAAGCCGTGGAGTGGGGAGGAGGCTGCTTCATTGCGCTCAAAACAGACGCCTAGCAGCCCCTTATAGCGCTCAGGCCTGTCGATCAGCCACTGCGTGATGGTTTTGTGGAACTCTGGCTCATGCCGTCGCTCGCCGTATTCATCCGTACCAAGGCGCAGCCAAGTGAAGAGTTGTGTGTCGGGTATTTGGTCGCCATGGACTTGAACTCCACGAGCAACCAGTGCAGCCAGCGTACGTGAAATGTGGAACTCTACCCAGTTCAACGATTGCAAGTCGGTGCGTTGTGCCAACCGATCCAGTACGTAAGGCAAATCGTCTTCAGGGGCTGTCTTGGGAAATTCATAGGCCCAAAAGTGCTGATACATCCCCAAGATCTTGCTTTTGGGGAGGTGAAGGTAGTTCAGAACCTGTGCAGTAGAAATGGCTCTAGGGAACAATTTTCCCAACAAGATGCCAGTGAGCTCTTCATCTGGATCAGAAATCTTGCCTTGGTTCAGTTGATCCAGGAATTCGATCGACTGACTATCCGTTACGCCAGACTCAAGCCACGCTTCTAAAGCATGCCGCCTTACGCGTTCCCAGCGAGTGCCATCTGCTGCAAGGTCTCGCAGTTCTTTTGTCAGTTGGCTCTGCAATGCTGATTGCTTGAGCACCTTGAGGATGAAAACCACATAAGTCTGCGTCGAATCATCACGCTTGGGGTCCAGCAATGCCTTCAAGTACTCGTTGCGAAGTTCTGCTTGGAAGAGTGGAGTGAGGTTTTCTGCACCTCTGAGATCCCAAAGAACCGATGGGTTGGCGGCAGTCTGGGTGTAAATCTCCTGCAAAAGAAGTTTCTTCGCTTCCACATCCATGGGTTGAGGGTCGCTGTAGAGAGCAACGGTCAGGGGATCATTCTTGATCAACCCATGTTGTGCCTTGAGACTCTTAAGTGCCAGCCAGCCGTACAGGCCACGCAAGCCTGCTACAGCTTTGCCGTCAAACCCCAGCATGAGATTGAGCAATCTTTTAAGAGGAAATCCACGTGAGTCGATTTGGTTGCCCAACCACTCGGCTGCTAGGTACTCAGCAACGCTTCTGTGTGTCGGTTCTAGTCGCTGATCGTTGGAGTTGGATGGAACAAAGAGTGCGGTGTCCAATGCCGCAGCCGCTCGTTCAGGTGAACGCAGCTCTAAGTCGAGCAGTACAGGGAATCGGTCGTTTTGAGCTGTCGTGTCGAGCGCGACACCAGACTTGTCTGCCAACAGCAAAGTGGCGAAGATCTGTCCAGCAGCTTCAAGGAGGGCGTCTTTGAGCACCGGCTGAAAGCGGGTTTGGTCACGGTGCTTACGGTTTTCCTCTTGAACCAAGGCTTCGCATGCAAAGCGGTACGTCTTATCTCGACTACCCGGAAAAGTCTTTCCGCCTAGCGCTTTAACGGTTAGTCCAAGCGTTTGGGGATTGCTGAGCAGGGCGTTGATTCCGTGGGCTTTTGCTTGCGCGACCAAGTCCTCCGCGTCAGATCTGTTGAAGTTGATTTCGAGAATCTGCTTGATGTCTGCTGTTGTCAGCGGCTCTAGGGCGTAAATCGGGAGTAGTCCGCTTGGCGAGGCTCCGATGATTTCTTCAAGATCAGATTGCCCGTACCAGTCTGCTGCACGGCATGCGATCCGAAAATTAGGTAGCCCGAGTCTTCTGAGCTTGGACTTGACTTGCACCAGGATGGATCCAGCTGCACCGCTCGCACGAACTTCGTCCAAGCCATCAAGGAACAGACACTTGTTCTTCCATTCCTCATCGATGTCGCTGTATACGAACTCGGCAATTGTCAATCGTAGACCATCGACAGCTTTCGCCTCGGATTTGAAGGCTTCACTTTTCCCCGCGCCAGGTTCTCCCAGCAACGCCCAGGCTGGGGCTGATCTCAGAGATTCCAGTGGAACCGCTTCGGCGTCAAGCCCACCGTCAGGCAATTGACGGAGCTGTTTAACGCTGCGGGGGACAAAGATCATTTACTTCATCCAGTTTTCAACGGGTTGCAGCAGGAAGTCGGAAATGGCAATGCCATCGACCCCCACCACCATCGGGGTGACATTTTTGTACTTTTCGGCAAAGACCTGCAGACCCTTGGGGGCGGCATAGTCATCCCCGCTCTTGACTTCAAGGGCCAACAGATTTTCGCCATAGGTCATTACGAAGTCCACCTCACTGGGGCTCTCCCGCCAGTAATACAGGCTGGAGTTTTCCGGCTTGTTGTTGATCAGATGGCTACCAACGGCACTTTCAACCAGTCTTCCCCAGTAGGTGCGGTCGTTTTTGGCTTGTTCGAACGTGTACTTGGCCTGAGCAGAAATCAGGGCCGTGTTGTGGGCATTGAATTTGGGTGGAGAGGCTCGCCTGCGCAGCTCTTGCCCCGCGTACTTTTGCAGACCCGTCAGCAAGCCCGCTTGTGAGAGTAGATCCAGGTAATGGGCCAGAGTGACTGTGTTGCCTGCATCCTGGAGTTGGCCAAGCAATTTCGTCAATGCGACCAGTTGCCCTGAGTAGGCGCCACAGCCCAGCTCGAACAGGTTCTTCAAGAGCGCAGGCTTTTCGACCCGGGTCATCTGCAGGATGTCACTCTCGATATTGGGCTTGATCAGTGCATCTCGGACGTACTGACGCCAGCGGGTTTCGTCACGGATCAAGCTGGCTGCACCTGGGTAGCCGCCGAAGTAGATGTACTCGTCCAGTGAAAAGTCGAAAGCCTCCTGCATCTCGCCGTAGGACCAGTGCGACATATGGATGGGCTCATAGCGCCCAGCCAGGCTTTCGGTCAGTCCTTTTTGCATGAGCCACGGCGATGACCCCAGCAGCACAACATGCAGGGGAACTTGCTCAGCCCGGTCGGCATCCCACAGCCCCTTGATGATCTCCGACCATCTTGGGATTTTCTGGATCTCATCGATAGCCAGGACATGGAATTGCCCCGGGGGCAGTGATCGGGCTTTGGCTCGAGCCTGTGTCCACCTGTCGATGATCCATTTTTCAGTGGCTTTTGCCCCTGGCTCTGCCTGGACTGTGCTGGCAGCATCACTGAACGGGTCAACAGCCAGCGTGGCTGATTGATCAGTGGCTTCAAAGGTAGAGGGGCGCCCGGCCAGAGCCTGACGGACCATTGTTGACTTGCCAATTTGACGCGGTCCTGCTACAACGATCATGAACTTGGGAGGTTCATTGAGTCGAGCTTCGAGTGTTTTGAGGTGAGGGCGGCTGTACGATATATGCATACTACTGAGTAAATTTACTTTGTAGTATACAATTAACTGTCGTTAAGAGCAACAGTATGCTTGTAAAAATGCTTGTCGTATGCTTTCTAATCTAAACCTTGCCGCATTTCACCCGGTAGATCATGGACGGTTCGGCGATTTGATTGCATTTGTCCGTACTTGATGAAAGGGAGTCGTATGCCGAGTGGATTACCAAATGCGCAAGCATTGCTGGAAGATAAGAGCGTTGGTTTCTTCTCGATCGATACGGATGTAATTCAGAGTCATGCTTACAAGTTTTCCGCCGGTGCGTTACGTGCGTTGCCATTGCAGAGACCAGCTTGGCTGACCATCCAGCAAACTGAAATTGTTGAACGGGAAGTCCACACTCATCGAATGGATCCGGTGTCCAAGGTTGCCAAAGAGTTGAATTCGGCAATTGCAAAACTGCAACGCCTATCAGGGCTGAATTTCACCCATGTAAGCGAACAAATCAAAGCGCTTGATTCCGAATCAGTCACCGCTCGCAATTTTTCCAGAGAGTTCAGTGCCTTTGTGGCAAGCCTAGGCGGGGGCGTCCTATCAATAGCTGGGCCAGATTTGGCGCGGCAGATGTTTGACCGCTACTTCCAAGAAGCAGCACCATTTGAAGCCAGAAAGAAGTCCGAATTTCCAGATGCTGCCGCGCTTTTGACGCTGGAAAACCATGCCAAGGCAACCAAAAAGCAAGGCATCTTGATCTCGAGGGACGGTGGTTGGGCAGATTTCGCCAAGGACAGTGATTGGCTCTATTGTGTGAAATCCTTGGATGAATTCGCTGCGCTGTTCAAGTCAACCAACCCGGTGGCAACGGGCGTGACTGCGAGAGTTAGCGCGGAGCTAGCAAACACCGCCAGCAGTCTTTCTACACTGGTGCAGGCCGCAGTTGAAAACCATGTCGCTGGCGCATATTGGAACGCAGATGATGTCTGGACGGGGTTCTGTCACCGTGTTGAGGCAGAGGTGGATCAAGCGCACTACCTCGGCCATTCGGTGGACCTGACTGGAATCGGTACATGGTTGATGGAGCATGACCCTACCATTTGCATCATTGAGGTTAGGGCGACAGTTCAGGTTTCTGTGGACGTGAATGTTGAATTCTTCATATACGACACCATTGATCACGAAGAGCTTAATTTTGGCTCTCTAGTGGTCTCACGCGATCATGAACTGGAGGTGGATGTTTTCATCACCTTGCGCGGCGACCTTGAGCATGCGGCAGTTGATGAACTTGACCCATCAATTGAACTAGCTGGTGGTGAGTATGACGTTGATGTCGGGGAAGTGAATCCTGATTTTGATCAGGAACCGTAGACCTCAAGAGTTTTCCTAATTGATTGAGTTTGGGCTCAGGGGTTAAATGAATGCAACTGCTAAGGAGTACATGATGGATAACACCCAGGCACTAATTATTGGAATCGTTGGTGGTGGCATCGTTAGCTGGTTGGTCACGCACATTTATTACAGAAAAAGCACTCACGATCAGAATGTTGTTTTTAGCAAGCTTTCATCTGACATCAGAGATGCAATACTGGCAAATCCTGAGGAAAAAATTAATTCAAAGGATCTTATGTATTTGTTGGAAAAAATCGCAAATGGACCAATTGATACATCAAGATTGCGTGGTTCCATTGATGGTGGTCATTTTTAAGGGGTAAGCAGTGATTGGCAATAAATACTCACTTTCAGGAACGGGTGATACATATGAGATCACGGCTGAAACAGATACCCACTGGATCTTAACGATTAAATCGAGCAAAGGGCAGCAAGAAGAGGTGTTCATGAGCAAGCAGGATTTGTCAGATTCAGAAAATCAAAGTCAATTGATTAAGATAAATTGATCACACTCTGTGGTGTTTATTGGATCGAGCTATTGCTAAAAATTCAGAGAAAGATGTGCATATGAGATTTAGTGAATTTTGCGAGTTGCCCATCTTGGATGAGATATTTTTATCAATCGATGGTGTTGCAATCGAACTCTTGCGCGAAGGTAAATGGATCCCCGGGCGATTCGAAAGAAATATACGGATTGACCAACCTACTCATGGCGTTGGTCAAATGCACGCTCACGTGCTTTGCCGAAAAGGTAACGAAATTGGTGTAGTGAACTTCGACGGATCTGCAAGTCATGGCGCAAAGTGTCGACTTAGCGATGCCGATGCTGCAGCATTGAAAGCGCGAGGGTTCCAGATTCGTCCAGGAAATATTGTCGAATGGGTAGTTCTGTCTGACGAACAGTTTAATTTCTTAGTTGAATGATGACGCTTGAAACTTCGACGTAATCAGCAAAACTTGGATTTTCCTGAGAGTTCCTCTGCATTGAATTCATACATCATTCCGTCAACTCCCACTCGATCGAATAACCGATAGCAACCGCTCCGAGAACGTACATGACTAAATCCCTAGCTGAATTCAAACGCTTCTTGGTGAAGTCGGCCCCGACTCTTTCCGAAAACGAGAAAAAGCTAGCCAACCTGATGTTGGGAGGGTTCGACGAAATCGCTGCGGTCGGGACGGCTGGAGGTCGGCGCGGGAAAGTCTTGGCGAAATTGATCGTAGACAAGGGGGATGCGGTGCCTTCAGCACTCGAAATCTCGGCAGACGAAGGGAACGCCAACGAGAGCGCGATTGTCCGGCTCACTAAAGTGGAGGTCGAGCATTTCCGTGGATTTTCCGACAAACATACTTTCGAATTTAAAAATCCGTACACCTTTGTTTATGGGCCGAACGGGACTGGAAAGTCGAGTCTGTGTGAGGCGCTTGAATACGGATTACTCGATTCGATCCATGAAGCAGATTCGAAGCGGATCCAAGTTTCGGAATACATCAGGAATTCTTCATCTAAGAAGTCGGCCAAACCTGTCCTGTATGGAGATTCCTCAAAGGACAAAGGAATCGAAGTAAAAGCGGACCCTCGTAATTTCGAATTCTGCTTCATCGAAAAGAATCGTATCGACGGGTTTGCCCGAGTTTCAGCTAATACCCCAGTCGCTCAGCAGGCAAGGTTGGCGGCGCTGTTCGGCTTAGAAGAGTTCAATTCGTTCGCAACGCAATTCAACGAGAGTCTAGATCCTTACTTGGACTTAATCGGAAAAAAAGGGAAGGACCTCGCGGATCGGGCGAAGGACCTCAACGGATACAAGACGATCCTCGAAGGTCTCCCAGAAAAATCTAAAGCCGCAGAAACGCGAGGAGCTGCGCTGCTCGTGAAATATCCGGATTGCAAAAATCTTGATGAAATAAAGACCGCTCTAAGCGGCCTCGAAGGCAACGGCGGCAAACAAAAAGCGAACAACACTGAAATTGGCCGCCTGCAGAATCTTAAAACGGCCGCTGATCCAGGGACTGACGGTATCCTCGTCGACGTTGATGCACTGCTCCAGCTCTTCAAAGAAAAAGAGGAATCGGAAGGATTCCTCAATCAGTACAAGGACCAGCTGTCTCTTCGGGACCTTTACGCGGCGATCCTGGGGAACCGCGAAAAGTTCGGGAACGAGTGTCCAGCGTGCGCCTCCGAACTTTACCGAGCTGGTCGACTTGCTGTTCCGGTCGATCCTTACAGCAATGCGGAGGAAAGGCTGAAGAGTTTCGATGCTGCCCTGAGGGCTGAAGAGCGGATCAAGGAAATTCGGGAGACCATCGACCTTGACTGGCCGAACCTGCTTTCGAAAATCACCAAGCTTCCGGCGTCCGCTGCAGCCGTCGGGTTTGTCAGAGCGACCGAGGTTGACTCGTTCAGCTCCGAGGCTTTCGATTCCAAGGATTTGACGGATATCGATACCTTCCTCCGGGCGGTTTCGGCAAAGTGCGGCCTCCTTCAGGCTTTGCGTGACGCGGTCGTGACGCATAACGGACAAGTTGATCATTCCAAAGCCGCGATCGAGAAGCTTGAGGAAGATAACCTCGCTATCTCAAAGGACCTTGAAGAAATCGTGGCCATTGCGACCCTCGTAGCGGCGAATACCAGTAGCGAAACGGAGGCGAATCAAGCTATTGAGAAATTCAACTCTGAGAACGAGGAGCTCATCGGGGAAGTGGAAGCAGAGAAACCAGGAATCGCGCGAAACTTGAGTTATAGCGTTGCTTACGTCTCGCTACGCGAGAAGCTCCTGGCCTACAACACCGGACTGCCCTTAGCCTTGGCCACGGATCTCAATGTGAAAACGCTCAAGTTTTATAACGAGATTAATAAGTACGATCACTTTTCCGACAGGCTCAAGTCTCTAAAGTTGCCAACCGCCGCAGGGGAGAGGATTGAGATTGAGTTCGAGAATGGGGATAGGTGCGATGCGCTCCAGGTTCTTAGCGAAGGTCACATTCGGTGCCTCGGGCTCGCGATCCTTTTGGCAAAGATCACTAGGGATCATCTCCCGTTCCTGATATTCGACGATGTCGTGAATTCGATCGATGACGAGCATCGGAGCGCGATCATCGACCTCATCCTGAATCCGGAAGAGGTCGGTAAGAGGCAACTCATCGTCACGACTCACGGTGAGGACTTCGTGAAGCGCCTTGAGAATGCCGTGCCGATGAATAAGTACGAGGAAATGGTAACTCGTATTGACTTTCTCGCGCCGATTGCGGCCAAGAAGATCACCGTAAAGCTAGACTTGCCTCGCCACTACCTCACGGTGGCAGTTCGAAGTTACGAAGAAGGACGTATGCGTGACTCCCTGAGTTATCTCCGGAAGGCTTTCGAAGAAGAACTCAACCGTCTCTGGAAGAAGATTGCAAGTAAGAAGTTTTCGGCGCAGATAAATATCGGGATGAGGGGGCCGGGAGATCCTGACCTAATGAGCTTGGCGACGGGGCTCCACCAGTTCCTTGGAAAGAAAGAGGTCACCGTGTTTCAGGAAGCCATGCTGCACTTGGGAGAGATGCTCGGATACGGCGAAAAGCATAAAGTCGAGTGGAACTACTTGAACAAGGGAACCCACGAAGAGGGCAAGGTCGAAGAGTTTGATGCGGTGATCGTTCGGCGCATGCTTGAAACCGTCACCAAGCTCGACGATGCAATAGAGGCTCCGCAGGCTTGATGGTGGTCTGCTTGACTTCAGACTTCTTGCTAATGCGATTTGCACGATAGCGGGAATCCTGCCGTTCAAACCACAAATGTTCTGAATAGCAGTAGGTCGGCACAAGGCGGTCTAATTTCTTCTGAGCGCGAATGTCGTCTTCGTTCTCAATGCTGAAGTAATGCATTCGGTAGGTTTTGGTGAGGAATAACACGCATGTACGTTGAGATCGAAGCACCGGAAATACAAGAATACGGGCAGGGTTTCCCCCGTTTCTGGCTGAAATCAATTTTCATTGCGTCGGTGTCTACGCAATATCAGGTGAATGCCTTGGCTAGCACATACGTTCGATTGGTTGAGTCCGCTATCGTGGAATACAACTTGGGTGTTTCCAGGCTTCAAGAATTCTGGAGCACGCACACCTCACTTAATCTTGGTGCGATGCATAGATCTGGGTCCCATTTTGAGACATGTCTGTCCAACATGTACCGTGCGACGAATTGCTTTCGTAAACTTCGGAGAAGTCGGGATGCTTTGGCTATAGCCCTAAACACGGACAGACCCGCATTTGCATCGGACGCCGTTGCAGGTCGATTCAAGGATATGAGGAATGACATCCACCATATGGAAGAGCTCGTGCTTGATGGTCGAATTAAGGAAGGGGATTCGTTTGCTCTAAGACCTGATGGGCCAGAGACTCCTCATCCAAGTGAAACTGGGCAAACTATTAAAAGGATTGACCGACTGGTCATTGGTGTCAGGGAAATCCAATTCTCTGAGCTCTCAACCTGGTTGAAGGAAATGGCAGGAGTCGCCGAAAAAATCGCAGCCTATGGTCCGGACAGCACACCAAGGAATGTGGGTGATGCTGGGTAATAGGTCTTTTGAGTCGGGACGACCATTAACGGCTGATCTTGTAGGGCGGTATCGTTGGATTGAAACTACCTTGTGGATGCTGGTTCAATTCCTATGATCGGATTTGAAGTGAGTCTGCGAACTTTGCCGGTGTAATATCAACCCATTGGTTGAGCCTAAGTCTCTACCTCGCATTCACGCCCTAGTACTCTCTGGCACGCTTGAGTGCGAATAGAAAGTTCCTAAGTGGTGAACCATCCACCACCATACACAAGGGCTCGGAAATTCTCCGGGCCCTTTTTCTTGGTCCTATTCCCCGCGTGGCGAGGGGCTTTGGTCTTGACCCTGTATTCCAGTAGCGCAGGCAGTTGGTGGGGGAGGTAGTTTTGTGCATATAAATACTGGATAAAATAACAGTATATTAAATTCCAAGCCACCACTCAGGTATGTACAGGCGATCAATTGACACGGTCTTGGTTATCCCTAGGCATGCCAAAGTTCAAATGTTTGCCACATTTTGTGCAACCCTATTTTTTCAAGATACTAACAATAGGAGCCAACCATCACCTTCATCAGGACCATCACAGTATTGACCGAATGTGATGGTTGTGACGGTCGTGAAGGTCAACACTTAACAGCAACCTTTGGTGAAGACAACTACATCACCCAATCAAGATGTTCGGGGGGGAGGGGGTATGAATCTCTATGTTCCATCGGTGGCGATGCGCGCGCCTGCCAAGATTTTTGTGCGTGCAAATTCAAGCATGGGGGGGTATCCATGAAAAATCCCAAATCACCGCATGCGGTTGTCGTTTCTTGATTGACGCTTTGCTCAATCAAGCTTTGGGTGTATTTAAGGTGGCCATCAAAGCGCCTGTCTGGTAGACTGGTGACGATTTAAAACGACTTTAATGCCTCTGTGAGTGCCAATGCCATGAACGCCGAACCGTGGGTTACTGCCATCGATGTTGCCCGGCATCTGGGCGTGGTGAAGGACACTGTGTATCGCTGGCGGGAGCGCAAAGGACTGCCCGCGCACAAGATCGGGCGGCTGTGGAAATTTCAGCTGTCTGAAGTTGACGAATGGGTGCGCGCGGGTGGCGCGGATGACGACACGGAAAACGGGAGCGAACAAAGATGAATCCAGTAAAGGAAAGAATCGCGTGAGCCTGGAAGGACAACTCCTCGACCAGAAGTCCTTGCGGGCAGTGACCGGCAAGGCGGCAGACTGGAACGAAATCGCCAAGGATTGCATTGCGTTTGCCAATGCAACCGGCGGTCGTCTGCTGCTGGGCATCGAGGATGGTCAGAACGCGCCACCAGCCGACCAACACATCCCGGCAGAGCTGTCCGACACACTGCGGCGCAAATTGGCCGAGCGTACCGTCAACGTATCCGTACTGCCTGACGTCGTTACCGCCCCGAATGGCGGCCAGTACATCGAATTGCGCATTCCGCGCGCCATGGCCGTGGCGTCCACCACCGACGGCCGTTACTTCCTGCGCGTGGCTGATCAAAGCAAGCCCGTCACCGGCGATGACGTGATGCGGCTGGCCAGTGAGCGTGCCGCACTGCCATGGGAAACGCAGACCACCCTGCATATTCCTCGCGCCGAGGTGGATGCCACCAAGAGTGACAAGCTACTGGCTGCCTTGCGCGCATCCGACCGAGTCAAGCCTTCGGTCAAGGAAAAATCCGATGACGAATTGCTTGATCACTATCAGCTCGCGCAAGGGCGGGACCTAACCAACTTGGGCGTGCTCTGTCTTGGCCGTCAACATCACCGCGCCCAACTGACCACGGCACCGGTCATCCAGTTCATCAAGTACGACGAGCACGGGGAGAAAGTCAACAAACTGGTATGGGACGACCACACCCAGAGCCCGATGGAACTCATCGAGGCGGTGTGGCTGGAAGTGCCCGACTTCCGCGAGCGCTATGAACTGCCCGATGGTCTGTACCGCCAGAACGTGCCCGCTTTCGACGAAATCGTGGTGCGTGAACTGCTGGTCAACGCGCTGGTCCATCGCCCCTATACCCAGCGTGGCGATATTTTTCTGAATCTGCATCCCGACCGGCTGGAGATGGTTAACCCCGGTCCATTACCGCTGGGCGTCACGCCGCAGAACGTGCTGCACACCACGGTGCGCCGCAATGAGCATCTGGCCCGCCTGTTCCATGACCTGAAGCTGATGGAACGCGAAGGCAGCGGCTTCGACAAAATTTTCGAGGTGCTGCTCTCGCAAGGTCGTCCGATGCCGGAGTTGATTGAAACTCACGACCGCGTGCAGGTCACGGTGCGTCGCCGCATTCTCAAGCCCGAAGTTATCGACTTCATCGCCAAGGCGGATCAGACCTATCAGCTCACGCAGCGTGAACGCATCGCACTGGGTCTGCTGGCCCAACATGACGCACTCACTGCCCGCGAACTTGCCGACACCCTGGAGCTGCCCAGCGTCGAAGCCCTGCAGCCGTGGCTCAAGCGACTGCTCGACTGGCACTTGGTGCAGAGCGCAGGGCGCACCCAGGCGACGCGCTATTTTGTTGATCCAACCCTGTTGCGTAGCCTGAAGTTCACCGGCGAGACCACCCTCAAGCGCATTGAGCCGCACCGCTTGGCGGCTTTGGTGCTGGAGGATTTGCAGCGCTATCCACAATCAGCCATCAGCGAAATCCACCTGCGCATCGGCGGCGAAATTCACCCGAAACAGGTGAAACGCGCACTGGAAGAGCTGATTGAGCGCGGTGCCGTGCGCTTCGAGGGTAACAACCGCTGGCGGCGCTACTGGGCCATGCCATGAAGATGCTATCGGACAACATGCGCGATATCGGCGATAGCTGGGCGATAGAAAGTGGGCGATACGCCGGTACGGACCCAATGAATCAAAGGGTTCTATCGACCAAGGGCGATAGAGATTGGTCGATAGCGATGCCACGCGCTCTGGGCAGACAGGTGGGGGAAGGTAACGCATGACCAAATCCGAGGCACAAACCCGGTCAGAGTTGATTGACCAACAACTTGCTCAGTCTGGCTGGAACATCAAAGACCCAACGCAGGTAGTCGAAGAATTCGACATCCTGACGGCTTTACCGCCCGGCGTAGCGGAACCACGCACGCCTTATGAGGGCCACCAGTTCAGTGACTACGTACTGCTCGGCAAAGACCGCAAACCGCTGGCGGTGATCGAAGCCAAAAAAACCAGTCGCGATGCCGCCATTGGCCGCGAGCAGGCAAAGCAGTACTGCTACAACATCCAGAAGCAGTTGGCCGGAGAACTGCCGTTCTGCTTCTACACCAACGGTCACGAGCTCTATTTCTGGGACTTGGAAAACGCGCCACCACGCAAGGTGGTCGGTTTTCCAACGCGCGACGATCTGGAACGCTTCGCCTACATCCGTCGCAACCGAAAGCCGTTGACGCAGGAATTCATCAACACTTCGATTGCTGGCCGCGACTACCAGATCCGTGCGATTCGCTCAGTACTCGAAGGCATCGAGCAGAAGAAACGTGATTTCCTGCTAGTGATGGCAACCGGCACCGGCAAGACGCGCACTTGCATTGCCATGGTCGACGCGCTGATGAGGGCGGGCCACGCCGAGAAAGTGCTATTCCTTGTGGACCGCATCGCGTTGCGCGAGCAGGCACTGGCCGCCTTCAAGGAGCACATGCCCAATGAGCCACGCTGGCCCAATGTAGGTGAAAAGCTGATTGCCACGGATCGCCGCGTCTATGTCGCCACCTACCCCACGATGCTCAACATCATCCGGGACGAGGCACAGCACCTGTCGCCGCACTTCTTCGATTTCATCGTCGTCGATGAAAGCCATCGCTCCATCTACAACACCTTCGGCGAAGTCCTCGACTACTTCAAGGCCATCACGCTGGGCCTGACGGCTACGCCGACCGACATCATCGACCACAACACTTTTCAGCTGTTCCATTGCGAAGTCGGCATTCCCACGTTTGCCTACACCTATGACGAAGCCGTGAACAACGTGCCGCCATATCTCTGCAACTTCCAGGTCATGAAGATTCAGACCAAGTTCCAGATGGAAGGCATCAGCAAGCGCACCATTTCGCTGGAAGACCAGAAGAAGTTGATCCTGCAGGGCAAGGAGGTTGAAGACATCAACTTCGAGGGCACCGAACTTGAAAAGCAGGTGATCAACAAGGGCACCAATACCCTGATCGTCCGCGAATTCATGGAAGAGGCCATCAAGGACGCGAACGGTGTGCTGCCGGGCAAGACCATCTTCTTTTGCGCCACCAAGGCCCACGCCCGGCGCATGGAGGAAATCTTCGACAAACTCTATCCGCAGTACCACGGTGAACTGGCCAAGGTGCTGGTGTCAGACGACCCACGCGTTTACGGCAAAGGTGGCTTGCTCGATCAGTTCACCAACAACGACATGCCGCGCATTGCCATCAGCGTGGACATGCTCGACACCGGCATCGACGTGCGCGAAATAGTCAACCTTGTGTTCGCCAAGCCGGTTTATTCTTACACCAAGTTCTGGCAGATGGTCGGGCGCGGCACACGCCTGCTGGAAACCAGCAAGCCCAAGCCCTGGTGCCTTGAAAAAGATGTATTCCTGATCCTCGACTGCTGGGACAACTTCGAATATTTCAAGCTCAACCCCAAGGGCAAGGAGCTCAATCCCCAATTGCCACTGCCGGTGCGGTTGGTTGGGTTGCGGCTCGACAAGATTGAAAAAGCCAACGACAGCGGCAATACCGACATCGCAACTCGTGAAGTTGCCAAACTGCGGCGGCAGATTGCCGCGCTGCCGAAAGAATCGGTGGTGATCAAAGAAGCCGCCGCTGCGCTGGCGCGGTTGGAAGAAGAAAACTTCTGGATCAGCCTCAGCCACGACCGGTTGGAGTTCCTGCGCGCAGAAATCAAGCCGCTGTTCCGCACAGTATCGGAGGCCGACTTCAAGGCCATGCGCTTCGAGCGCGACCTGCTGGAATATTCGTTGGCTGTACTGAATGAAAACAAGGAACAGGCCGAAGCCATCAAGGAAGGCATCGTCGAACAGGTCAGCGAACTGCCGCTATCGGTCAGTTTCGTGAAGCAGGAAGAAACTCTGATCCGCGCCGCGCAAACCAGCCACTACTGGGCCAAGGCGGATGAAGACGCCTTCGATGAACTGATCGCCAAACTTGGCCCGCTGATGAAATTCCGCGAGCGAAGCACTGGCCAGGAGCAAACCCACCTCGATCTGGCCGATGAACTGCTCAAGAAGGAATGGGTGGAGTTTGGCCCGCAGCACGAAGCGGTCAGCGTCACCCGCTACCGCGAAATGGTGGAAAACCTGATTGCCGAACTCACCGCGCACAACCCGGTGCTGCAGAAAATCAAGAACGGCGAAGCGGTCAGCGCGGTGGAGGCCAATGAACTGGCCGAACTGTTGCACGAAGAGCATCCGCACATCACCGAAGACCTGCTGCGCCAAGTCTACAAAAACCGCAAGGCGCGCTTCATCCAGCTCATCCGCCATATCTTGGGCATTGATGTGCTCAAGAGTTTCCCGGATGAAGTCAGCGCAGCCTTCGATCAATTCATCCGCGCCCACACCACGCTCAGCAGTCGGCAGATGGAGTTCCTCAATCTGCTAAAGGGCTTCATCATCGAACGAGAAACGGTGGAGAAGAAAGATCTGATCAACGCCCCCTTCACGGTCATCCACCCGCAGGGCATACGTGGCGTATTCAGCCCGAACGAAATCAACGAAATCCTTCAGCTGACCGAACGGTTGGCTGCCTAAATAACAGGGCACCCCATGCTACAGAACAACCCCGAACTCAAAAGCAAGATCGACCAGCTCTGGAATAAATTCTGGAGTGGCGGCATTAGCAACCCGCTCACCGCCATCGAGCAGATCACCTACCTGCTGTTCATGAAACGGCTCGACGAGCTGGATCAAAAACGTAAGGCCGATGTCGAATGGACCGGCGAGAACTACGCCTCCAAGTTCGAAGGCAGCTGGATTCCGCCCGAATACCGAAGTCAACATGAGCCTGAAAAATTCGCCATCGACAAGCGCACGCTGCGTTGGAGCGAATTCAAGCGCATGCAGGCCGAAGAGATGCTGCAGCATGTGCAAGGCAAGGTGTTCCCTTTCCTCAAGGACCTGAACGGTGCGGAGTCCAACTTCACCCACCACATGAAGAATGCGGTGTTCATCATCCCCAAGCCAGCCCTGCTGGTGGAAGCGGTGAAAACCATTGACGATATCTTCGAAGTGATGGAGCGCGATTCGCGCGAGAACGGCCAGGCCTTTCAGGACATTCAGGGCGATGTCTATGAAATGCTGCTGTCCGAGATCGCCACTGCGGGCAAAAACGGCCAGTTCCGCACGCCGCGCCACATCATCAAGCTGATGGCCGATTTGGTGCAGCCGCAACTGGGCCACAAGATCGCCGACCCGGCCTGTGGTTCCGGCGGCTTTTTGCTCGGCGCTTATCAATACATCGTCACGCAGCTCGCCATCAAGGCAGGCAGCAAAGGCCTCACGCCCGATGAAGACGGCTTTGTGCGCACCTCGGTCGCCGCTGCGCTCACCGAAAAAGCGCAGGTCATTCTGGCCAGATCGCTGTGGGGCTACGACATCGACGCCACCATGGTGCGCTTAGGGCTGATGAACCTAATGATGCACGGCATCGATGAGCCGCACATCGACTACAAAGACACCCTCAGCAAAGGCTACACCGAGGAATCCGAATACGACATCGTGATGGCCAATCCGCCCTTCACCGGCAGCATCGACAAGGGTGATATCAACGAAGACCTGCAACTGGGCACCACCAAGACCGAGCTGCTGTTTATCGAGAACATTTACCGCCTGCTCAAGAAGGGCGGCACCGCATGCGTCATCGTGCCGCAAGGCGTGCTGTTCGGCTCCGGTGGTGCGTTCAGAACGCTGCGCCAATTGCTGGTGGAACGTTGTGACCTGAAGGCCGTGATCACGATGCCCAGCGGCGTGTTCAAACCCTATGCGGGGGTCAGCACCGCCATCCTGTTGTTTACCAAGGTATGGGGCCCGAAAGACAAAGTAACCCAGCCCGCCACCGAACATGTCTGGTTTTATGAAATGGCCGCCGACGGCTATTCGCTGGACGACAAGCGCAGCAAGCAGGAGGGCAATGGCGACCTGCAAGACATCGTTGCCGAATACCACGCCCGCAATCCCGCTACTGACACCGACCGCACGGCCAAGTGCTTTATGGTGCCTCGCACTGAGATTGCGGATGAGAAAAACAACTTCGATCTCTCGCTCGCACGCTACAAAACTGATGTATTCAAGGAGGTGCACTACGACGCGCCGGGCGTGATTCTGGAGCGGCTGATTCAGGCCGAAGTGGGCGAAGTAGACGAGGCGGACCTTGTCAAGGTGCAAAGTGGCATCGTGCGTGAGTTGCTGGCGTTGAAGAGGATGGTGGAATGAGAAAGGCCAAACTCAAAGACCTTTTCGACTACCTCCCGAAATCCAAGGTCAAAGCCGGTGATGGTCTTGAGGAGGGCATATATCCCTTCTACACATCGAGTGAAAACCAGACCAAGTATCTGAATGAGTATCAGCATGGCCCCGGCTGCTTGGTATTTGGAACAGGCGGTAAAGCTAGCGTGCATTTCACTACCTGTCATTTTTCGACCTCAACTGACTGCATTGCAATCAAGTCTAAGCAGGAGATAGAGATCGATGTCGGATATGTTTTTCAGTATTTCAAGGGCAACATGCAGGTCCTCGAAAACGGGTTTAAAGGGGCTGGTCTAAAACACATTTCCAAGGCATACCTCTCGGATATTCAAATACCGTACCCGGAAGACATTGATGACCAACGCCGCATTGCCCATCTGCTCGGCAAAGTAGAAGGGTTGATCGTCCAGCGAAAACAACGCCTGCAACAACTCGACGACCTGCTCAAGGGCGTGTTTCTGGAGATGTTTGGCGACCCGGTGCGGAATGAGAAGGGTTGGGATACGAAGACGCTCCCAGAGCTTGTTCAATCCGGCAAAAATGCTTTAAAACGAGGTCCATTTGGCGGGGCACTAAAAAAGGAGATTTTTGTTGAAACTGGCTACTTGGTTTACGAGCAAAACCATGCCCTCAATAATGATTATTCATTCGCAAGGTATTTTGTTAGCGAGGAAAAGTTTCAAGAGCTCATCGACTTCAAGGTGGTGCCTGGTGATGTATTGATTAGTTGCTCAGGCGTCTATTTGGGCAAGCTTTCGATTGTTCCAGCGAACGCGTTGCCTGGGATCATCAACCAGGCTTTGCTAAAGGTTTCGCTCGACCCAGCAAAAATTGAACATAGATTCTTCGTGCATGTCTTTGGGAGTCCACAGTTTAAGGAGAAATACTTTCCCTCGAATCGTGGTGGTGCAATACCAAATCTTCCACCGATGTCTGTAATGAAGGAAATCCCGTTTATTTATCCACCACTGAAGTTACAGCAGGATTTCACAAATATCTATCAAAAGGTGGATGCGCTCAAGTCTGAGTATCACCAAAGCCTCACCAATCTCGAAGCCCTCTACGGCGCACTGAGCCAGCAGGCATTCAAGGGCGAGTTGGATTTGTCGCGCGTGCCCATGCCCGGTATAGAACCGGAGGAAGAGAAAATCGTGGCAGCAGAGCTTTTGCAAATTCCCGCTGAAAAAGGCTTGGCCATCTAATTGCCTGACACCGACAACTTGCTGGCTGCGCTTGAGAATTTTGATGCCCGCAAGAATCTGCTCGCGCAATGGCTGGAGTCCTATTGCGGCCAACTGGTCAGCTCGCCGTTTTCGGTGCAGCAATTCATGGCGGCGGCGCAAACCCGGCTGGCGGAACTGCACCCTGATAACGATTTCGAACTGGGAGTCACCGACTACGAGCACGTCAAGGCATGGGTGTTCGAGGCACTGGCTGCAGGCCGGCTTGCGCATGCGTTTGACGACGCGGGCATCTAACGTTTGGTCAACCATCCGCCCGCACCGGTAGCAGGCCAGCAAGTCCGATGTGCGAATCATTGATTTCGTGGACACCGGCCACTCGGAACTGCTGCGAATGTGGGACAAGCGGCAACGTGGCTACAGAGCGATGGGGTATAGGGTCGGTTCCTATGACCCGGTGGAATGACGATAAATTTCACTGACGTGGCCGTGATTTTTTGCTGGATTCCGCAACCACCCGCAATATTGCTCATTGGACCCAACAAGCAAGTCTGAACAAAGTCAACCATCCACCACCAATCACCCTCGGGGCACATTCATCACTGGGTGTGCCCCCTTTTTTTTGCCTCAGAGTTCCACAAACAACCCCTCGCACCCCGTACCAGCCAAAAGCGCATCCAAAGTTTCTTTCTCATCGGCTTGCAACGCCAACCGTGCTTGACGCAACACTTCCAGACATTTGCCTTGGTAGGGAAACACAGGTTGCTCCCAGCGCTGGCCGTCAATGAGGGTTTCAAATTTAGTTTGACTACGCATGAGTGCTTGTGCATTGGCAATGAGAAAAGGCGCATACACACGGCCAATTTCTTGCAGCAACTCGCCCAAATGCGCAGTGACATCCGTGCGTGACAACCAGTTGTCGGCTGTGTGCCCCGAAAGGTCTTCCATGCGATCTAACCATGATCGCAAACGCGGTGAGTGTTGTTCGAGGTATCGCGCAGGCGTGGGGTCGATCAAACCGAGTTGCGTGAGTTGACCGAAGATGGCGAAATCTGCGGATGACGGGCGCGTGCCCAACACAAAGCCTTGCCGTTCAATGATGCGGTCCATGATGCCTACCAAGCGCTCATAGCTCGACTCAATCACCGGCGTGGTGAGGTCGCTTGAACCCACCACAGGCAAGCGCGAAATTTGCCGCTGTGCGATGCCGTCTGCCATGGCTTTGGCCTCGGCGCTGTTCAGTTGTGCATGAAGCGAATAAATCAAAAGCGGTGCAGCATGTGCGCCATCTTCTGCATAGTGCCAGCGGTAGTGAAACATGGCTTTGGTGAGCCACTCGTCCGCAAAATCTTCGATGAGCAGGTTGATGAAATTCAGCACTGGATCGTCAGGTGTGACCGAACGCTCGGCATGCTGTGCTTCTAGTCGCGCGATGATGGGTGTGGAGTCAACCACTGCTTCAGGCCCATGGGCGGAGGGAAAGAAAAAGGTGGGCAACAGTTTGACATGGGGTGTTGGATAGCCCGCAGGAGGATTGAAATGCGAACCCCACAGCACCCGATAGGGTATGCGTCGGTAACGCAAAAGTGAGAGCATTTTGCGTGTGTAGGGCGAGCCTGGCATACCAAGCAGTTCGATAGGTTGCATTGCGTTGTCTCCCAAAAAGCGTGACGACCTCGCCATCACATTCACAGTCCTTCTGGCTTGATATGCGCGCGCGCAATCACAGGTTTCCAGCGGTTTTGTTCTTGTTTGATGAAGGCTTCAAACTCCGCGCGCGTGTTGCCAATAGCCAGTGCGTTGTCTTGGTTCAATTTATCGTGAACGGCTTTGTTGCGTGCGGCGCTGATGGCTTCTTTTTCGAGTTTGTCGATGTTGGTCTTTGCCATTTTGCTGGGTGCCAACAAGCCATACCACTGCGTCATCTCGAAACCTTTGTAGCCTTGTTCTGCCACGGTGGCGACATCGGGCAATTGTGGCAATCGGGTGGAGGCACCCGCTGCAATGCAACGCAATTTACCTGCTTTGATGAACTGCATCAGCGCTGGCGCACCTGCAGCCGAGGCTTGCAGTCGACCCGCCATGAGGTCGGTGAGCATGGGGCCTGTGCCTCGGTAGGGGACATGCAGCACAAAGGTGTCGGTGCTGAGCTTGAGGTATTCAAAAGCCAAATGGCCGGCGCTGCCATTGCCTGCCGAACCATAGTTGAGTTGACCCGGATGTGCTTTCGCATACGCCACAAACTCTTGCAAATTTTTCACTGGCAAGTCGGGGTGAACCACATACAGGCTGGGCACTTTTGAAATCAGTGTGATCGGGGTGAAGTCTTTGATGGGGTCGTAGGGCAGCTTAGGAAAAATATACGGATTGACCGCCAGTGTGCCAATGTGGCCCAAGATGAGTGTGTGTTCATCCGTGGCGTTGGCCACTTCTTGCATGGCAATGTTGCCGGCACCACCGGGCTTGTTTTCAACAAACACATTTTGCCCAATGGTTTTTGACATTTCAGCAGCAAGTGCACGCGCCACAATTTCTGAACTGCCCCCAGGTGCAAACGGCACGATGAAGCGCAACGGTTTGCTCGGCCAGCTTTGTGCAAACGCTGCGCCGGTGTGAATTGAAGCCAGCCCTGCCACGGCTTGCAAGATGAGTTGGCGGCGGTCTATAGCGTGAGGCTTGTTGAAGTGCATGGTGGCGCTAAAAATCAGGGTTTGCGTGCCCCTATTTTGCAGCATGGCATGCAGTAACCTTGAGCCATTCGTTGGAGGCTTTGTATGCAGCATGTGATGTGGCGCTGGGTACACCAAGCGGTGTGCGTATGTGGGTGGTGGCTGGCCCTTGGGTGTGTGGTGAGTCACGCATGGGCAGCGCCGGTGTTGCGTTGTCAATTCGAGGTCAATGCCAACACCTACCAACACGATTTCACCCCCGTGGCTGACCCTTACAAAGCAGAAAGTGTCGACCTAGACGGACGCTTTCGGTTCAAAGCGGTCATGTTGGCGGATGCGCAGCGGGTGAGTTTGATCAACCTGTATGTGTTTTACCAAACACGGCGGCAACCCATGATCATGCAGCACAACAAGTATGTTGAACCGCTGGCACAGCGTGATCCTGCACCGCATGCATTGACAGGGCAAATGGCTTTGTATTCACCTTTTTTAGGCAAAGAATTGAAATACGCCTGCGCCTTGCATGAGGTGACGCCATGAAACGCCTGTTGATTTTTTGCAGTGCCTGCTTGTGGTGTGTGCAGGTGCTGTCGCAAAGTGTGTCGGTGGTGGTGGTGGGTGACATCATGCTCGAAGGCGGTCCCATGCGTGCCATGCTAAGAGGGCAAGACCCATTCGCCAGTTTTGCGCCACTGTTCAAGTCGGCCGATGTGCGTGTGGGCAATCTGGAGTGTGTGGTGGCCACGGTGGGCTCGGTTGAGCCCGACAAGCCCAACACTTTTCGTGTGCCCCCCAGCACATTGAAATATGTGCGCAAACATTTTGATGCCGTGGGTTTGGCCAACAACCATTCGGGTGACTTCGGCCCGAAGGCGTTCACACAAATGGTGGGTTTACTCAAGCGCGAGGGCTTGGGGTACTACGGCGGTGGCCTTAATTTGTCAGAAGCGCACACACCTTGGGTGGTGGAGCGCAAGGGTGTGCGCATTGCGTTTTTGGGTTACAACGAATTTCAACCGCGCAACTTCGAAGCCGACCACGACCGCGCTGGCATTGCGTGGAGCGAAGACGAACAAGTGGTGCGCGACATCGCAGCAGCACGCACCCAATGGCGTGCCGATGTGGTGATACCCATCATGCATTGGGGGTGGGAGGAGGCAAAGGCCAACCCGCGTCAACGCGCCTTGGCACGTCGCATGATCGATGCAGGTGCAGACGCGGTGATCGGTGGCCACCCGCACCAAGTGCAAGACACCGATGTGTACAAAGGCAAACCCATTTTTTACAGTTTGGGTAACTTTGTATTTGAAGGGTTCACCGACAAGGTGAACAACATCGGTTGGGTACTTCGCATGGAAGTGAGCAAAACAGGGGTGACATCATGGCAATTGCACACCGCACACATCGATGGGCAAGGTCTGCCGCGCAACGCCAAACGCGTGATCAATTCGCCTTGAGTTTCAAACAGCACTTGTCACCACTGGCAGGACGCCAGACGGTGATGCGATCGATGTTGGGCAACGACACCGCAAGTTGCTTGTGAATGAAGCTGCACAAATTTTCTAGCGTGGCAGGGCCAATGCCAGCCACTTCATCTAGAAAACGGTGGTCGAGTTGTTGGCGCACTTTCTCCACTTCTTGGCGCAAAAAGGCCAAGTCCATTGTCATGCCGGTGCTGGGGTCGGGGTCGCCCGAGATGGTGACTTCTGCGTGATAGGTGTGCCCGTGAATGCGCAAGCTGCCTTCGGTTTCTATTTTGCGGCGCAAAGTGTGAGCCGCTTCGAAGTAAAAACTTTGACTGAGTTCAAATTTCATCGGATACCAATCATCTTGTGGGTTTGCACGCTCAAGCGCCATTGTGGGTGCGACTGCGCATAAGCAATCGCCGCCTGCGTATTGGCGCGCGCAGCAGGGCCGTCCATGGGTTGCAAGTAGAAGTGTTCAAAATGGAGTGACGCAAATTGCGCGGGGTCGGCTGCGGCTTGAGGAAACACCAGTTTCAACTCTTGCCCTTGTTTGACCAACAACTCGCTGCCTGCTTTGGGGCTGACGCACAGCCAATCAATGCCGTCGGGGGGCAACACAGTGCCATTGGTTTCAACGGCAATGCTGAAGCCTTCTTTGTGCAGTGCTTGTACCAAAGCAGCATCAACTTGCAATAAAGGTTCGCCACCGGTGAGCACCACAAACTTGTGTGCATCAAATCCGGTGGGCCAAAAACTGTTAATGGTTTGCGCAAGCAATGCAGCGGTTTCAAATTTACCACCGCCGTCGCCATTGGTGCCCACAAAGTCGGTGTCGCAGAACTGGCAAATGGCGTTGGCGCGGTCTTCTTCGCGGCCAGTCCACAAATTGCAACCTGCAAAGCGGCAAAACACGGCAGGTCTGCCGGCATTGGCGCCTTCACCTTGCAAGGTGTAAAACATTTCTTTCACGCTGTAGGTCATACAGCGTATTTTCGCAGCATTGGCAACCGCTTTTGAAGGCTGCGCTTTTTGTGGCTAAAACTATTCCCCCACAATGCCCTTGAGCTGAATCACACGGCCCCAGCGTGGGTAGTCTTTGTTGACGATGGTGGCCAGTTCTTCGGGTGTCGAGGCACTGGCGTCAAGGCCTGCCTTGCCCAGCACATCGCGCACATTGGCTTGTTGCAAGATGCTGGCAAATTCTGCATTGAGTTTGCTCACCACAGCCGTTGGTGTTTTCGCGGGCACAAAGAAGGCGTACCAAAGATCAACATCAATGTCTTTGTAACCCAGCTCCACAAAAGTGGGTACATCGGGTGCCACAGGGTGACGCTTGTTGCTGCCCACCGCCAAAGCGTTGAGCTTGCCTGATTTCACAAAACCTTGCGCCACATGCACGGGCAAAAAGCCCACCATCAATTCACCAGCCAACAAATCTTGCGTGTATCCGGCTGTGCCACGGTAGGGCACATGCAGCATGAACGACTTGGTCTCTAACTTGAACAACTCCATCGCCATGTGGTGCGGTGTGCCCACGCCCGGCGAACCAAAGGTGAAATAGCCGGGTCGCGCGGTAGCCACGCGAACCAAATCTTTCACCGATTTGATGTCGGTTTTGGGATGCGCCACCAACATCAAACTGCCATAGGCTGACATAGACACCGGTGCAAAGTCTTTGACTGGGTTGTAAGGTGTATTTTTGTAGAGCTGCGAGGCAATCAACATGGTGTTGGCGCCCATCAAAATGGTGTTGCCGTCAGGGGCTGCTTTGGCCACAAAGTCAGCACCAATGTTGCCACTTGCGCCGGGCATGTTTTGCACCACCACGGGCACGCCGAGTTTTTCAGCTAAGCGGGGTTGCACTGTGCGTGCGATGGTGTCCATGCCCGTGCCAGGCGTGAAGGGCACCACAATTTTGATGGGTGTGGTGTTGCTCTGTGCCAATGCGAAGCTGGCCAAGCCGAGGCCGAGCAACAGGCTTGTGAAACATTGTTTGAAAGTCATGCCGTCCTCGCTTTGATTTGAAATAAGTTTTCTGCGTTGGTTTGGTAAAACTTTTTCTTGGCCACGGGGTTCATGTCCATGCCGTCCAAGGCGTGTACTTCGTCAATCGCGTATTGATAGGGGTAGTCCATCGCATACAGCACGCGGTCTTCGCCCACCACATCTTGTGTGAATGAAATGGCTTTATGCCACGCCATGCCGCTGCAGGTGATGTGGAAATTTTCACGCAAATAGTCGCTGGGTTTTTTCTTCAAGGGTTTCACGGTGTCGTAGCGGTTTGAACGCACGGTGGCGGCGTGCATGTAGTCCAGCCGGTAAGCCCAAAACGGCAATGCCTCACCCATGTGACCCAAGATGATTTGCAATTTAGGAAAGCGGTCAAACACACCCGATGTGATGAGCTTCAAAGCGTGCAAACCTGTTTCCACGCCAAAACCGTAAATGGCACCGTCTAAGCCTGACTCTAAAAACGGGCCAATCATGTTGGCGGGTGGTGTGTTGGGGTGCAAGTAAATGGGTGTGTTGTGCGCTTGTGCAGCTTCAAAAATTTCCCAAAATTTTTGATCGCTCAAATACTCACCGTGCGTATGCGAGTTGATCACGACCGAATGCATGCCCAAATGGTTCACGCCACGTTCAATTTCTTTGGCGGCTTCGTGAGGAGACTGAGGTGCCACCGCAATCATGCCGGCAAAGCGAGTGGGGTGACGGCGCACGCCCTCTGCCAATTCGTCGTTGGCAAATTTGGCGAATGACACCGCGGTGTCGCGGTCCATGATTTGCACGCCGGGTGAGGTCAGTGCAATGACTTGCATGTCCACACCCGCATCGTCCATGTGACCAATGCGCACTTGGTCCAGGTCAACCAAGCAACGCATGATGTGTTGTGCGCGTTCGCTGGGGCTGCTCATGTAAAAACCCATCAAGCTTTTAAAGCCAATGTCGACCTGTGGTTCGGTCAAAATTTTGCGATAGATGTCCAGCATTTCAGAAGGGCAGAAAGCCTCTTCTGTGGCGATGCGCAAATAGGGTGCTTTGCCGGGGCGTTGTGTGGGTTGTGTCATAGGGTTAAACGATTTTCACGCTGAGGTTAGGAAGTCCGTCGATGTGCATTTCAATCACATCGCCACGCACGACAGGGCCCACGTTTTCGGGGGTGCCGGAGTAAATGATGTCGCCAGGGAACAGCTCGAAGGCTTCAGAGAGTTTGGCGATTTGTTCTGCGACCGACCAAATCATTTGGTTCAAATTGGCCTTTTGTTTGGTTTGACCGTTCACTTTGAGCCAAATCTCGCCTTTGGTGAAGTGACCGGTTTGGCTTACTTTGTGAACGGCACCAATGGGGGCTGATCGGTCAAAGCTTTTGCCAATCTCCCAAGGTTTTTTTTCATCGCCCATGGCGCGTTGCAAATCGCGGCGTGTCATGTCTAAGCCGAGCGTGTAGCCGTATACATGGTTGAGTGCTTTGTCGACAGAAATGTTTTTGCCGCCTTTGTCGAGTACCGCTACCAACTCTGCTTCGTAGTGGTAGTTTTTTGTCAACGGTGGGTAGGGGTGATCTGGCGAGGTGCCTGCGGCCACATATTGAATGGCATCTGTGGGCTTTTGAAAAAAGAAGGGTGGTTCGCGTGTGGGGTCTGAGCCCATTTCACGTGCGTGGGCCGCGTAGTTTCTGCCGATGCAATAAATGCGGCGCACTGGAAACATCTCGTTGGAACCCACGATGGGAATGTAAACACCCGGCACTTTGAAAGGTGTGGCCGGTGTGCCATCGGCAAAGCCCGGTGTGGCGCAGCCTACCAATGCGCCGGTGGCAACGAGTGATGTGTCTTGAAAAAATTTGCGACGGTCCATGGTGTGTCTCCTTCAAAAATGATTTAAATTTTGCTGGCAAAGCCAGCGATGTGTTTGTAGTTGTCTGAAATTTTTTTCAACTCCGCTTGGCTGATCAAATCGTCAATGTTTGTGAACGGTTTGTGTTCGCTCAATTCATCGGCTTTCATGATGATGAAGTCTGGCGGCAAGGTGCGGTTGGTTTGCACCACTTTGGCAGTGGCTGGCAAACGCAGTTCTTGGTAGTGCTTCAAGGCTGCGACGGGGTCGTTGTGCTGGGTCAGCAACTCGCTCAAAGTGCGTGCATCGATCAAACCTTGTGCGGAACCGTTTGAGCCGCGTGGGTACATCGGGTGCGCGGCGTCGCCCATGAGGGTGATGCGACCAAAGCTCCATTGCGGCAAGGCGTCTTTGTCCACCATGGGGTATTCAAACACCCGCTCGGCCGACAAAATCAAGTTGGGTACATCCAGCCAAGGAAAGCGCCAGTCTTTGAAAATATCGACGCAGTCTTTGGGGTCGCCCAACTTGTTCCAATCGTTCATCTTGGTGTTGGGCTGCTGAATTTCTGCCATCCAGTTGATGAGCTGGTTGCCCTGACCATCGATGTTGTCAACGATGGGGTAGACCACCATCTTGCCGGTTTCGATCGACCCAATGCGCATATAGCTTTTACCCGTGAGAATGGGCTTATGAATGGTCACGCCACGCCATGTGTTGATGCCGGCAAAACACACTTGGTCGTCTGGGTAAAACTGTTTGCGTACAGTTGAGTTCACACCATCGCAAGCGACAGCAATGTCGGCATGCACAGTGCGTGTGTCGCCATTGCTCAATGCAAACGTGATGCTGGCTTGTGTGTCGGTTTGTGACACCGACAAGCAACGGTGCCCCGTATGCACATGCGCTGCGCCTAGGCGTAACAACACCGCTTCAAACAAAATGCGATGCAACTTGCCGCGATGAATGCCCAACTCGGGGTTGGCATAACCGTCGTGTCGACCGCGCAATTCTTTGTAAACAAATTGTCCGTAGCGGTTGTAAAAAACGCTTTCGAGGTTTTCAATCGCCACCGCTTCGAGTTGGGGCAATACGCCAAGTGCGGCGAGTTCTTTGGTGGCATGCGGCAGCAGGGTGATGCCCACGCCCATTTCTTTGACCTCGGGTACGGTTTCATACACATCGCAAGCGATGCCTCGCGCGTGCAGACCCAAGGCCAAGCCCAGTCCAGCAATGCCTCCGCCAATGATGGCTACTTTCATCGTTATCCCCGATTGATGCATTTGCAATGCATTGTTAGCATGCAAATGATTATTGTTTTCTGGCCTTGGTGGCTGTATCCATAGAAACCCGCACAAATGAACCTAAGTGACATGTACCAACGGCCTGGCTTTTTGCTCAGGCGGGCGCACCAAATCTCGGCGGCGGTGTTTGAAAACGCTTGCACCGAAGTGGGGCTGACGCAAGCGCAATACGGGGTGTTGACGGTGTTGCACAGCGCACCAGACATCGACCAAAGCCGTTTGGCCCGCGCCCTGGCGTTTGACAAAGTCACGGTGTTACGTGTGTTGCGAGGGCTAGAGGATCGCGGATTGATCACCCGTGTGGTGTCGGCTGAAAACCGCCGTCAAATGGCGGTGCGTTTGACGGCCCAAGGCCAACGCTTGCTGAAAAAAACCGAACAACCCGTGCGCTTGGCGTATCAGCAACTGATGGCGCCTTTGAGTCAAAAAGAAAGTCAACAGTTGATTGATTTATTGCAACGACTCACGAACGAGTTGCAAGATGAAGCACGCGCGCCTTTTGTGCCACTGTGACTTTGTCAACATCAATCGCACTCGCGTAAAAAACGCAATACCGATTCAATTTGCGCAGCAGTGTTGAGTGCGGGTGCATGACCGCAGCCTGCTATTTCTTCGCTGCGCAACAAACCTTTTGCGCCAGGCCCGCGTGTGTGCATGGCTTCAACAGTTTGCGCAGATACCAAATCGGATTGCGCGCCACGCATCACAAACACCGGCATGTCGAGTGCGTCGAACTGCGCCCACATGTCGAACTCTGGCGCTGCGCGGAATAACTGCTGCACCAACTGAGGGTCGTAATGCGGCGTCACGCGGCCATCGGGCAAGCGACGCCACGAGGTTTCTGTCAGGTGTTGCCATTCGGCGTCGGTGTGTAAACCAAAAGGGGCATACACCTGCCGAAAAAAAGCTTCGAGCTCTGGCACCGTGTCAAAGGCTGGCGGTTGACCGGCATAGGTTTTGATGCGTTCAACCGCTGCGCTTGAAATGTCTGGTGCAATGTCGTTCAACAACAAACTGCGCAAGCGCCCTTTGAATGCGGGCAATGCCAAAGCAGCCGCGCACACCATGCCAATGTTGCCACCCATCGAGGTGCCAATCCAATGCGCTTTCTTGATGTGCAAGCCATCCATCAAGGCCAAGGCATGCTGCGCATAAGTGGCCAAGCAATAGTCTTGGTGCGGGTTGTGGCTCCATTGGCTCAAGCCCCGACCGATGGTGTCGGGGCAAATCACAAAATAATGTTGGCTCAAGTGTTGGGCCAAGGCGTCAAAGTCACGCCCTGTGCGAGCCAAGCCGTGCCATGCGATCACGGCGGGGGCGGTTGGATTGCCCCAAGCGGTGTAGTGCACATTGAAATCGCCGCAGTGGATGTAATGAGAGCTGGGTTGCATGGGCACGCATCTTAGCGTTTACGATTCGTACCATGCAATTGCAAGATATTTTGTATTCACAAGGGTTTGGCACGCGGCGTATCTGTGCCGGCTTGATTCAACAAGGCCATGTGCTCATCACCGCTGATAACGGGTTGGTGCTGTGCGATGACGCTTTGCAAGACATCGATGTGCACGAGGGGTGGCAGTTTTCGGTGCAAGGTGTGCTCTGGCCCTACCATGCCAAAGCCTATGTGTTGCTGCACAAACCTGCCGGCTACGAGTGCTCACACAAACCGTCGGCATGGCCAAGCATGTACACCTTGCTGCCACCCGCTTTGCGTCAGCGCCCACAAAAAAGTGCGGTGCAAGGCGTGCAAGCGGTGGGGCGTTTGGACCAAGACACCACCGGCATGTTGGTGCTCACCGACGATGGCCCGTTGATTCACCGCATGAGTTCACCCAAACACCATGTGCCCAAGGTGTACGAGGTGACCACCGAAGAACCACTCAACGCCAAACAAGTGCAACGCCTGTTAGACGGTGTGGTGCTGGACGACTCACCCAAACCCGTGCGCGCTGCAGCCTGCGAAACGGTGAGCGATCATCACTTGCGCTTGACCTTGACCGAGGGCAAATACCACCAAGTCAAACGCATGCTGGCAGCGGTGGGCAACAAAGTGGTGGGGTTACACCGTTCACAAATTGGTGACATGTCGCTGCCTGCTGATGTGTTGCCGGGCCAATGGCGATGGTTGTCTGAGGATGAACTCAAGCTTTGTCTTGCAAAAAACTGAGCACTTCTTGCAACACCAACTCGGGTTGATCGCGGTGCGGTGAGTGCGCGCAGGCGGGCAGTGCACGCCGTGTGATGCGACCGGAGTCAGGTCGAATATCGTCAATTTGTTGCATCGTGCCGTAGGCATCGTCTATGCCTTGCAAGGCCAGCACATCGCAGGCAATCTGTGTGCAATCGTCTCGAATGTCAAAGCTGCGAAATGCGGATGACAGCCACACATCGTTCCATTGCCAAAAAGCGGTGTCGACATGCGCATGAAAGCGCGACAAGCGTGCGCGCAAATGGCCAGACACAAACGCCTCACGCGATACTTCGATGGCGGCAATCGACACGTCTTCGACCATCACATGCGGTGCCATGACGATGCACGCACTCAATGCAAAGCGTGCGGCGTGCAGCAAAGCAATGGTGCCGCCGTCAGAGTGGCCCAACAGGACCGGGTTTTTTATCTGCAAGGCCTCGAGCAATTCAGGCAACACCAGCCACGCTTCATGGTGCATGTAGTCGGCGGGCAATCGGTTGGCCCCGCGAATGTCGTCAATGTCTTGCGACTGCCCGTAGCCACGGCGTGAATACACCACACCGGCGCGTCCGGTGGCAGCACACACTTGCTCTGGCCAAAAGCCTGCTCGGCTATGCCACATCGCCACCGAGCCAAGCCCCTCGTGCAAAAACACAATCGGTGCTTTTGGGGGGCTGGCACTCTCAGGTGCGGCAATTTGCACCACTTCAAGTTGCGCTTGTTTGAGCTGTATCAAAGGCATGGCGTGATATTAAAGCCCACAAGCACTTTGGGCATTGACGCGCTCGTTACACTTGAGGCCAGTTTTGAAAGTGATGCGACGTGTTTTCTTTGCCCCGTTTTTCCCGCGCCGTGCTGGCACTGCTCTTGTGTGGTGTGGCTTCTGCGCAAGCTGCCAACCCGCTGTTTGTGTTGAATTCTTTGGACGCCAATGTCAGCGTGATTGACCCTGTCAGCTGGAAAGTCACCAAACGCATTTCGACTGGCAAAGAGCCGCATCACCTGTACATGACGCCCGATGAAAAGTCGGTCATCGTAGCCAATGCGGGTGGTGACTCGTTGACCTTCATCGACCCTCGCACCGCTGAAGTTCAGCGCGTGGTGCGTGGCACGATGGACCCTTACCAGTTGCGGTTTTCACCCGACATGAAATGGTTTGTCACGGTGGCCAACCGCTTGAACCACATCGACATTTACCGTTGGGATGGCAAAGAGCTCACCTTGGCCAAACGCATTCCTTCGGGCAAAACGCCCAGCCACATTTGGATCGACAGCAAAAGCACCACCGCTTACGCCAGCATGCAAGACAGCGACGAACTGGTGGCCGTTGACCTCAACACCCAAACCCTCAAATGGCGCGTGAAAACCGGCCCCATGCCTGCCGATGTGTTTGGCACACCCGACGACAAATTCCTGTTGGTAGGCATGACCGGTGGCAACCATGTCGAGGTGTATGACCTGTCGGGGCCGCAAGCGAAGTTGCACAAAACCATTACAACAGGTGAGGGCGCGCATGCGTTTCGTGCCTTTGGCGATGGTCGCCATGTGTTTGTGAGCAACCGCGTGGCCAACACCGTTCACAAAATCGATTACCTCAAACTTGAATCGGTTGATCAATTCAAAGCACCCGGTGGCCCCGATTGCATGGAAGTGTCTGCTGACGGCAAACTGCTTTTTGTGTCATCACGTTGGATCAAAAAAGTCAGCGTGATCGACATCGATTCGGGCAAATTGGTGCGACAAATTCCGGTGGGCAAATCACCCCACGGCATTTGGACTTTGGACCACGCCAAACGTTTTTAAGCCAATAACTCCAGGCCATGGCACGCGTGAATTGTCATCAGCACATTTGCAACATAGCGCTCAGCGTGTGCCTTGGCTTCATCGGTTTGGCGCATGCTGCGCCCGCTTGCGACAAACCGCTTTACCTCACCTTTGACACGGGCCACATGGGTGTGGCGCCCTTCATTGCAGAAGTGTTGCAACGCCAGCAAGTGAAGGTCACTTTTTTTGCCGCCAACGAACCCACGCAAGAGGGCGATGGCACTTTGGGTGAGTATTGGGCCCCGTGGTGGCGTGCGCGTGCTGCAGAAGGGCACGCCTTTGCGTCGCACACCTTTGACCATGTGTACTGGCGCGCCGACCAGCCCAATGGCCAATGGTTGATGCGCGCCAGTGCAGGCCCCAACAAAGGCGTGGTGGAATCGTGGTCAGCACAGCGCTATTGCACCGAATTGCAACGCGCCAACACGCGGTTGAGGCAAATCACAGGGCAAACCCCTTTGCCATTGTTTCGCGCCCCGGGTGGCAAAACATCGCCCTCGTTGTTGAAAGCCGCCAAGCAATGTGGTTTTGCCCATGTGGGATGGTCTGACGCTGGTTTTTTGGGTGATGAATTGCCCAGCGACAAATACCCCAATGAACAGTTGTTGCAACGCGCCTTGACCCACATTCGTTCAGGCGATATCTTGATGGCGCATTTGGGCATCTGGTCACGCCAAGACCCGTGGGCACCAGCGGTGCTCGAGCCCTTGATCGAACGGCTCAAAGCCCGAGGGTTTTGTTTTGCCACATTGCGGGACCATCCCCAATACGCCACATGGACGCATTGATCGAGTTGTTTTCAGAAGTGCAAGCGGTTTTGTATGAAACCGTGTTGCAACCCGTTGCGTTTGCAATAGGCTTGGGAAACCGTTTGGAAGATGTGTTCAATGCCACCGGTTGGTTGTTGGTGGGCTTGCTGCAAATTGCCGTCATGCTACTTGTCATTTCGCCCTTGCAGCGGTGGCGGCCTGCTGAAACGCAAACTGACACGCAGGCCATTCGCACCGATGTGATTTACACCTTGATCCATCGGTTGGGCTTATTTCGCGTGGTGTTGTTCTTCTCGCTTGACCCTGTGCTTGACTTGCTGCTCGGTGAGTTGCGTGGCGCAGGTGTGGGCACATTCCATTTGGAAGATGTGTGGCCCGGTGTGAGCGATGGCCCTGTGGTGTCGTTCATTTTGTATTTGGTGGTGTTTGACTTTCTCAACTACTGGCTGCACCGCGCCCAACACCAATGGAACCCATGGTGGGCCTTGCATGCGGTGCACCACTCGCAACGGCAAATGACGCAATGGACCGACAACCGCAACCACTTGCTCGACGATTTGTTTCAAGCCGTCATTTGGGTTTTGGTGGCGCAACTGATTGGCATTGCGCCCAGCCAGTTTGTGGCGGTGGTGGCCATCACACAGCTGAGTGAAAACTTTCAGCATGCCAATTTGCGCATCAGCTTTGGCGCTTGGGGCCGCTGGTTGTGGGTCAGCCCCGCGTTTCATCGAACCCACCATGCCATCGGCGTAGGGCACGAAAGCCCGGGCAAGGTGCTCGGTGGCCACAACTTTGGCGTGCTGTTGCCTTGGTGGGACAGGCTCTTTGGCACGGCTGATTTCAACACCGACTACCCCGCCACAGGCATTCGTGACCAGGTGGAAGAGGGGCGTGATTACGGCAAAGGTTTTTGGTCGCAGCAAAAACTGGGTATGAAACGGTTCATCTCTGCGTGGCGGCAGACTTCCGGCCACTGAGCCGCTGGGGTATCCTTTCGCCCATGCGTTTATTTTTGGATTCCTTTTGGCGGGCGGTGGCATATTGCATGATGCCGCGCGTCATCGTTCTCTCGCTGTTGCCCTTGGCCATGTTGCTGACGGTCACCGTGAGCTGGGCGTATTTCTATTGGGAACCCACCCAAGTCTTCGTGCGCGATGCGCTGGCCTCTTGGCAAATGCTGCAAAGCATGATGGACTGGTTGCAAGACAACGGCGCCGGTGATTTGCAAGCTGTGCTGGTGCCCTTGGTGGTGATTTTTGTGGTCACCCCTGTGTTGGTGATCGTGTCATTGCTGGGCGTCTCACTCATGATGACACCCGCCCTGGTTGACTTGGTGGTGCAACGCCGCTTTTCGCATTTGGCCTTGAAGCGCGGTGGCACAACTGTTACCAGTTTGGTGTGGACGGTGGTTTCCACTTTGGCAGCGTTGTTGGCCATGCTCATCACCTTGCCCTTGTGGTTGGTACCGCCGTTGATGTTTGTGGTGCCGCCGCTCATATGGGGTTGGTTGAGCTACCGAGTAATGGTCTTTGATGCGTTGATGGCACATGCCAGTCGCGAAGAGCGCATTGCGATTGGCAAACAACACCGTTTGTGGTTGTTGTTGATCGGGGTCATCACCGGTTACTTGGGCGCATTGCCCAGTGTGGTGTGGGCCTCCGGGGCTTTGTTTGCTGCTGCGTTTTTGGTGTTGGTGCCACTGGCCATTTGGATTTACGCCTTGGTATTTGCTTTCACATCCTTGTGGTTTGCGCATTACAGCTTGGCTGCGTTAGAAAACCTGCGCGCACAGTCGGCCTTTGTGGTAGTGGGCGCTTCGGTGCCTGTTCCTTCGTTAGCATCGGATGATGCAAACACAAAAACCAACACGCCCTGACATCGGGCTCATCATCGTCGGTGATGAAATTTTGTCTGGCAAACGCGCCGACAAACACCTCAGCAAAACCATCGAACTTTTATCGGCACGCGGCTTGTCGCTCGACTGGGCTGACTATGTCGGCGATTCGCCTGATCGCATTACACGCACGCTTGAACGCGCGTTCAACGAACACAGCGTGGTGTTTTCATGCGGCGGCATAGGCGCCACGCCAGACGACCACACCCGTCAATGCGCAGCCCGCGCCTTGAGCGTTGATTTGGTGCTGCACCCACAAGCTGAAATTTTGATTCGCGAACGCATGCAAGATGTGGCCAAAGAGCAGGGCGTGCCGTATGAGCCCGACCGTGCAGACAATGTGCATCGTCTCAACATGGGTGTGTTTCCACAAGGGGCGGACATCATTCCCAACCCGTACAACAAAATTCCGGGCTTCACATGTCGCGGTTCAAAAGGTGTGGTGCATTTCGTGCCGGGCTTTCCGGTCATGGCCTGGCCGATGATCGAGTGGGTGCTAGATACCCACTACACCCACCTGTTTCAACACGCGGCCTACATCGAAAAATCAGTCATCGTGTTTGGTGCCATGGAAGCCACCCTCACACCGCTGATGGAGCGCATTGAGGCACAACACACAGATGTGAAAGTGTTCAGCTTGCCCAGTGTGGACCATCCGCAATACGGCAGACACATCGAGTTGGGTGTGAAAGGTCAACCCGATGCCGTGGCGCAGGCCTACCCCGATTTGCTCTTGGGTCTCAAAGGGTTTGATGCCCAGCTAGGCCCCGAATTGGTGCGCCCCTGAAATTGCTCTAATTTGGTGCATAATATCAATATTGCACCAATAAAGTGCGTTTGAGTTTGTGCATTTTTAGGCAGTTTGCCATGCTTGGTCAGCGGATGAGGGCGCAACTCAAGGCAAAATAAGCCCTTTGAAGTGGAGCCTGTTTGCAGCCAAGCGTGCCAGCACATTGGCACAGAAACTGCATTCTCTAACCTCGAAATCTTTTTTAACTCAAACCACCCTTGCAGGAGAACCTGATGGCCAAGACCGTCGCAGACGTGATCAAAATGGTGAAAGACAACGAAGTCAAATTCGTCGACTTCCGTTTCACCGATACCCGTGGCAAAGAGCAGCACGTGAGCGTGCCTGTTTCTGCTTTCAACGAAGAGAAATTCAGTGAAGGCCATGCTTTTGATGGTTCTTCTATCGCGGGTTGGAAAGGTATTGAAGCTTCTGACATGTTGTTGATGCCCGATCCCATTTCGGCCTTCATCGACCCCTTCTTCCAAGAGTCCACCTTGGTGTTGTCATGCGACGTGTTGGAACCCGGTGACGGCAAAGCCTACGACCGCGACCCACGTTCGATCGCCAAGCGCGCTGAAGCCTATTTGAAGGCTTCTGGTTTGGGTGACACCGCTTACTTCGGTCCAGAACCCGAATTCTTCTTGTTTGACGATGTGCGTTGGGGCAATGAAATGTCTGGCGCTTTCTTCAAGATCGACGACTACGAAGCACCTTGGAACACTGGCAAAGTGATTGAAGGCGGCAACAAGGGTCACCGTCCCACTGTGAAGGGCGGCTACTTCCCCGTGCCTCCCGTTGACAGCACACAAGACATGCGCGCCGAAATGGTCATGATCTTGGAAGAGATGGGTATTCCCGTTGAAGTGTTCCACCACGAAGTGGCTGGCGCTGGTCAAAACGAAATCGGTACCAAGTTCTCCACTTTGGTCGAGCGCGCTGACTGGACACAAAAACTGAAATACGTGGTGTGGAACGTGGCCAATGCCTATGGCAAAACAGCCACCTTCATGCCCAAGCCTCTCGTTGGTGACAACGGTTCTGGCATGCACGTTCACCAGTCGATCTGGAAAGACGGCAAGAACTTGTTCGCTGGTAACGGCTACGCAGGTTTGAGCGACACCGCTTTGTACTATGTGGGCGGCATCATCAAGCACGCACGTGCTCTGAACGCCATCACCAACCCCACCACCAACAGCTACAAGCGTTTGGTGCCTGGCTTTGAAGCCCCTGTTAAGTTGGCTTACTCGAGCCGCAACCGTTCTGCTTCGATCCGTATTCCTCACGTGGCTTCTGACAAAGCTCGCCGCATTGAAGCGCGCTTCCCAGATCCAATGGCCAACCCATATCTGTGCTTTGCTGCATTGATGATGGCTGGTTTGGACGGTATCGAGAACAAGATTCACCCCGGTGAAGCCGCTACCAAAGACTTGTACCACTTGCCACCCGAGGAAGATGCATTGGTGCCAACCGTGTGTCACAGCTTGGACCAAGCGCTCGAGTACTTGGACAAAGGCCGTGCGTTCTTGACCAAAGGTGGCGTGTTCACCGACAGCATGATCGACGCTTACATCGACTTGAAGATGCAAGAAGTGACTCGCTTCCGTCAAGCGGTTCACCCAGTCGAATACGACATGTACTACTCACTGTGATCCTCACAGTGCCGAGTGCAGAAAAAGGACGGCATGGCCGTCCTTTTTTTTTAACGGATGACAAGATGATGCGTTTTGTGTGTGTGTTCAGTTTGCTATTTGCCGTGAGCGTTCACGCGGTCACGGCGGCTGAGCCACGCGTGTACCGATGCGACAACTCGGTTTACACAAACCAACCCGATGCGTCGCAACGGTGTGTGCCGTTGACGGGTGGCAATGTGACGGTCATCGAGGGCACGCGGGTGAGTGGTGTTGCGCAAACGGCGACCTCTACGACAAGCGCAAATGCTGTGAATGCTTCAGCCACCAGCAGTGCCAAGGTCGACACACAAGAACAAAAACAACGCGACGCACAAGCGGTGGCGGTGTTGCAAGCCGAGTTGCAAAAGGCGCAAAGCCGCCATGCCGACTTGCTCAAAGAATGGAACCAAGGCGAACCTGATCGCCATGCCATCGAGATCAAACAACCGGCCAAATACCAAGAGCGTGTGGCGCAACTGCGCTTGGCTTTGCAACGCAGCGAAGCCGATGTGATGGGTTTGCAGCGTGAGTTGAACCGTTTCAACAACGCGGCATCTGGGGGCAAGCCATGAAAAAACGCATGCCTCTCGCGCCTGTGGTGCCACAACACCATCCCTTCGATTGGTTGGCCACGCTGGTGGCTGTGGTGAGTATGGAAGGCCGTGTGTTGTATGCCAACGCTGCGCTGGAAGATGTGATGGGTGTATCAAGACGCAACATCGAAGGCACGCAACTCGCGCAAAGCTTTGTCAACCCTGAAGCTTTCATCAAAGCCTTGCAAGGCGCGCACAGCAACGCCTTTGCGGCCATGCGCTACGACGCAGTGTTATTGCGCCCCACACAAGAAGATTTGCCAGTGCATGTGATCGTCGCACCCACCGAGCGTTCGGGTGAGGTGTTGGTCGAATTGCTGCCGCTGGAACAACAAGCGCGTCAGGACCGTGAAGAGCGCTTGATCGACCAAGCTCAAGCCAACAAAGAATTGATTCGCAACTTGGCGCATGAAATCAAAAACCCTTTGGGGGGCATCCGAGGTGCAGCGCAGTTGTTGCAGATGGAAATTGAAAACAAAGACTTGAGCGAATACACCCAAGTCATCATCCACGAGGCCGACCGTTTGCAATTGCTGGTTGACCGCTTGCTGGCACCGCACCGACGCCCGCATGTGGTGGGCGATGTCAACATTCACGAAGTGTGCGAGCGGGTGCGCAGCCTGATCTTGGCTGAGTTTCCCAAGGGCTTGCGGGTGGTGCGCGACTACGACACCTCGATTCCCGAGTTTCGCGGCGACCGCGAGCAGCTCATCCAAGCAGTGCTCAACATCGCCCACAACGCCGCCCAAGCATTGCAAGAAAAAACCGCTGCCGGCGAAGCTGAAATTGTTTTGCGCAGTCGGGTCAGTCGCCAAGTCACTTTTGGCAAACAACGCTATCGGTTGGCATTGGAATTGCATGTGATAGACAACGGACCTGGCATTCCAGAAGAAATCAAAGAAAGGTTGTTCTTTCCTTTGGTTTCAGGACGCGATGGTGGGTCGGGCTTGGGGCTGAATTTGGCGCAAACTTTTGTCCAACAGCACCATGGTTTGATTGAATGTGACAGCGAGCCAGGGTGCACGGATTTCAAGATATTGATTCCCTTGCCCTGAGCGCTGTTGACAAAGTTGCTCAGTAACAACGACGAGAAAGAGTCGAGATGAAACCGATTTGGATTGTGGATGACGATCAGTCAATTCGCTTCGTGCTAGAAAAGGCGCTGCTGCGTGAGGATTTGCCCACGCGCAGCTTCACCAGCCCGCGCGAAGTGCTGCAAGCCCTCGACTCGGTGTTGCCTGAGCAGGGGCCACAAATTTTGGTCAGCGACATTCGCATGCCCGGTGGCTCGGGGCTCGATTTGCTCACCAAAGTCAAAGAGCGATTGCCCGAGTTGCCGGTCATCATCATGACCGCATTTTCTGATTTGGACAGCGCGGTGTCTGCCTTTCAAGGCGGTGCGTTTGAATACTTGCCCAAGCCATTTGATTTGCCCAAAGCGGTCGAGTTGATTCGTCGCGCAGTCGACGAAAGTCAACGCGAACAATTGCAAAGCGAATTGCAAGATGCCACGCCCGAAATGTTGGGCCAAGCACCTGCGATGCAAGATGTGTTCAGAGCTATTGGTCGACTGAGCCAAAGCCATGTGACGGTCATGATCACGGGCGAGAGTGGCACCGGCAAAGAGTTGGTGGCGCGTGCCTTGCACAAACATTCACCGCGCGGTGACGCAGGCAACAAAGGACCTTTTGTGGCCATCAACACCGCGGCCATTCCCAAAGATTTGCTCGAGAGTGAATTGTTTGGTCACGAGCGAGGTGCCTTCACCGGTGCACAAACCACACGCCGTGGACGCTTTGAACAAGCCGAAGGCGGCACCTTGTTTTTAGATGAAATTGGTGACATGCCTTTCGATTTGCAAACGCGTTTGTTGCGTGTGTTGAGCGATGGCAACTTTTACCGCGTGGGTGGTCACACCGCTATCAAGGCCAATGTGCGTGTGATTGCTGCCACGCACCAAGACCTCGAGCAACGGGTGAAAGACGGTGTGTTCCGGGAAGACTTGTTCCATCGCTTGAATGTCATTCGCTTGCGCTTGCCCGCTTTGCGTGAACGGCGTGAAGACATTCCCACCTTGACGCGCCACTTTTTGCAGCAGAGTGCACAACAATTGGGCGTTGAGCCGAAAAGAATCGCAGATGGTGCACAACATGTGCTCAACCATTTTGCGTTTCCTGGCAATGTGCGTCAGCTGGAAAATATTTGTCACTGGCTGACCGTCATGGCACCTTCGCAACTCATTGAGGTGAAAGATTTACCACCAGAGGTGCAACAAGGGGCGGATGGTGCATGGGTGGGTGATGCACACGACGCCTCGGCAAACTTGGTGAGCCCTGTTTCAGCATTGCCTCAAGACACTACGCGCATATCAACTGCGTTCACGCAGCCACTCACATCATCTTCAAACAACGAACTGCGCTCAACGCACGCACCCGTTGCACCCGTGGTACTCAACATGCCAGGTGCTGATTGGGAACAAGGCTTGGAAGCTGAAGCCATGAGTTTGTTGGTGGCAGGGCGCACCGATGTGTGGGACGCTTTGGTCAATCGCGTGGAAGCGCGTTTGATTCAAACCGCTTTGGCCAACACACGTGGTCGGCGCATTGAAGCCGCGCAAAAGTTGGGCATTGGTCGCAACACCATCACCCGAAAAATTCAAGAATTGGGTTTAGAAGACTAAAGCGTGAGCACCACAGGCGTGTGGTCGCTTGGGCGTTCATTTTTGCGCGGTGCTTTGTCAATCGTGCAGGCTTGCACCTGAGGCTTCAGGGCATCGCTGACCAAAATATGGTCGATGCGCAAACCACGGTTGCGACGGAACGCGAATTCACGGTAGTCCCACCAGCTATAGCTTTTGTCGGGTTGGTCAAACAAGCGGAACGCGTCGTGCAAACCTAAGTCGATCAAACCTTGAAAATGATCGCGCTCTTCCACGGTGCAATGGATGGTGTCTTTCAACGCAACGGGGTCGTACACATCGCGGTCGTCCACGGTGATGTTGAAGTCACCCATCAACACCAGTTGTGGATGTCGTGTGAGTTCATCTCGCAACCATTCGCGCAAGGCGGTGAGCCAGCGCATTTTGTAAACAAACTTGTCACTGTCGGGTGCTTGGCCATTCGGAAAGTATGCGCCAATCACCCGCACACCATTCACCGTGCCTGTGATGACGCGTGCCATATCGTCTTCAAAGTTGGGAATGTTTTTCACAATGTCCGTGCTCGGTTGTCGCGACAACAAAGCCACACCGTTGTAGGTTTTTTGACCAAAGAAGGCCACTTGGTAACCCGCTGCTTCAATCGCTTCGCGCGGAAATTTGTCATCGGTGGTTTTGGTTTCTTGCAGCACCAAGACATCCACAGGTTGCGTGTTCAACCAATCGAGCACTTGCGGCAAACGAACAGTGAGTGAGTTGACATTCCAAGTGGCAAAGCGCATGTTCATTTCCTCACCCAGTTGACCAAGCTGTAATGCAAGCCATTGGCCGCCACATGCGTGGTGCGTGAGGCTTCTTGCCACGAGGCGTCGAGTGCGGGGGCAAACGCATCGCCCTCATAGTCCGCATCAATTTCAGTCACCACCACGCGCATGGCAAGAGGCATGGCCAAGCGGTAGAGCTCGGCGCCGCCAATCACCCACGGTTGTGCTTCTGTGGGGCAGGCTTGCAAGGCTTCATCAATGGTATGAACCACATGGGCGCCGTCGCTCTGCCAATCGGTTTGGCGCGTGACCACAATGTTCATCCGACCGGGCAAGGGGCGAAATTTCACGGGCAAAGAGTCCCACGTTTTGCGACCCATGATGACGGGTTGACCCAAGGTGGTGGCTTTGAAATGCGCCAAGTCTTCGGGCAAATGCCAGGGCAGGGTGTTGTTGTGGCCAATCACGCCGTTGCGCGCGCGCGCAAAAATCAAATTCAACGCCATGGCATCACACGGCCACAGGGGCTTTGATGGCGTCGTGACATTGGTAGTTCAGCACTTCAAAGTCTTCGTACTCATAGCTGAAGATGTCCTTGGGCTGGCGCTTGATGTTCAGCGTTGGGTAGGCAAACGGTGTGCGGCTGAGTTGCAGTTCCACTTGCTCGTGGTGGTTGCTGTAAATGTGGCAGTCGCCACCAGTCCAAATGAAGTCGCCTACATCTAAGTCGCATTGCTGCGCCACCATGTGGGTGAGCAGCGCGTAGCTGGCAATGTTGAACGGCACGCCCAAAAAAATGTCAGCACTGCGTTGGTACAGTTGACAGCTCAAGCGTGCGCGTTCACCCGCATGTTGAGCGGGTGCCACATAAAACTGAAAGAAAGCATGGCAGGGCATGAGTGCCATTTTGTTGAGCTCGGCCACATTCCATGCGCTCACAATGATGCGGCGCGAATCAGGGTTTGTTTTGAGCGTTTTGATGACCTCTGCAATTTGGTCAATGTGACCGCCATCGGGCGTGGGCCAGCTGCGCCATTGCACGCCGTACACGGGGCCGAGATCGCCGTCTTCGCGCGCCCATTCGTCCCAAATGGAAACATTGCGTTCTTTCAACCAATTGTTGTTGCTCGAACCGGTCAAGAACCACAACAGTTCTTGAATGATGGACCGCAGGTGCACCTTCTTGGTGGTGACCAACGGGAAGCCTTCGTTCAAATCAAAACGCATTTGGTAACCAAACACGCTTTTGGTGCCCGTGCCAGTGCGGTCGGTTTTCTGCACGCCGTTGGCATAGACGTGTTGCATGAAGTCTTCGTATTGGCGGCGGACAGGGCGTAGAGATGACATAGGGCGTGAGGTATTCAGTGTGTAGCGCACCTAAGTTTAAGGGGTGGCAATGTACTTGGGGTAATATAAAAGTTTACTACGCTTGAGGGCGTATTGACGCGCTAAAGTCGGACTGCGACATTAGCAGCTTCAGGCATACCAATGCCTTACAGAGAATTCAAAAAAAGAGAATTCAATCCATGACACAGAGTGAGACGACAGATTCTTTGTACCAGTTGTACGAGAACTGTGATCCAGCGTTGTTAAAGCGCACACGCGAAGCCGTCGGCATGGACGAGGGTGTGCTCGCGCGCATGGCGTGTTTGTCGACAGCGCAGGTGCGTCAACTCGAGTCGGGTGGCGCGGGTTTGTTTTACTCGATCACCATCAAGCGCCAGGCCTATAAGCGCTTGATGATGATTTTGGGCGCTGACCCACCGATACATGCACCCCTATCGGCCTCTGAAGCGCCAATCGCGACCTCGCATGCAGCAGAGACGGATCACAAAGAAACGATTGAAAGCATCGTGGCGTTGAGCAGCCGCTCAGACTACTTGGTACGACAGCCGATCAAAGATTTTTTCTTAGACCTGCGCTATCGCATCGTGGCACACCGTCAATCTTTGGGTGCTTTGTTGTTCTTGCTGGCTGCGGTGGTGTTGTTGGTCTTGAATTGGCGTGGTGCGTTGACAGTTACTGCCCAACCAAGCGCTGCTGAAACGAAAGCTGAAGTTGCGCCTACAGAGGTAGCCAAGACAGTGGCGCCAACGCCTGCAATAGTGGCATCCGCGTCAACGCCTGTGGCAACACCCACTTCATCCCCTGCCGCTTCTGCTGCCACGACAACTTCTTCAACGGCATCATCTTTACCTTCACCGCCTGTCGTCGCAGCCTCGGCCACCCATGTGCTAGCCGTTGCAGCGGCTGGAAAATCTGCCGGTGCAGTTGTAAAAGGGTGCGCGCATACCGAAGAAAAGTTGACCGAAGTTGTTTCGGTGTCAGCCAACAAACCCCCTAGCTATGTGTTTGTGAACAGCCCTGTTCAAACCACGGTGTGTGTTGTGGACGGCAACAAAAATGCCACGGTTTTAGAACTGCGTCCCAACGAAGGGCGCAGCGTGTATGGCAGCCCGCCTTGGCAGTTGAGTGGTAATGCTTTGAAAGATGTACAAATTTTCTTTCAAGGGGTACGCGTGAAAGCCCCCGATGGCCAAGAGCAGCATTTCAAACTGATGGAAAAACCATCTGCTCCCTAGGTCGAGGTCAGTGATCTGACCGTTTTGATATGCCAAACAGAAAAGCGATTCACAACACACTTGGCCATGTGGTCGTGGTCGATGATGACCCGTCGGTGCGTCAAAGTGTGCACACCTTGCTCAAGCGTGAAGGCTATCGCGTGTCGGTGTATGACAGTGCGGATGCCTTTTTGCAAAACTTGGAGTTTCATACACCAACCGTTTTGCTCACAGATGTCCGTATGCCCGGCATGAGTGGGGTCGATTTACAAGGGCGATTGAAAGCCTTGGGACATGACTTGCCCATGGTCTTTGTCAGTGGCGAAAGTCGACAAGAAGAAATCATTGCGGCCATGAAGCATGGCGCAATTGATTTTTTGTTGAAGCCCTTCACGGCGCAAGCCATGCTAGATGCCTTGCAACGGGCGATGCACATGGCCACTGAGCGATTGGCGCAGGCCAACAAAGCCAATCAGGTGAGTGAATTGTTGAAGCGATTGACCCCCCGTGAATTGGAAGTGTGTCATTGGATGGTGCGGGGTTACTCCAACCAACAAATTTCTGCGGTCGATGGCGCAGCGGCGGCGACCATCAAACTGCACCGTTCACGGGTGATGGAAAAAATGCAGGCCAACACTTTGCCCGAGTTGATTGAAATGCTCAGAGGCATTGAGTTGCCTGCGCCCGAACCAGAACTCAATGCAAGCGAATCACGCGTCCTGGATTGAGCACATTGTGAGGGTCTAAGGCCTGCTTGATGCTGCGCATCAGGGCCAAAGCAGCGGGGTCTTTGTAGTCTGGCAGTGTGTCTACTTTGAGACTGCCCACACCGTGCTCGGCTGAAATCGAGCCGCCAAATTTTTTGACTGCGTCGTACACCAATGCGTTGACGCGGTCTTCTTGTTCACGCAAAAACGTGGCGTTGTCTCCACCCTCTGGGGCTTGCACGTTGTAGTGCAAATTGCCATCGCCCAAATGGCCAAAGTTCACCAAGCGCACACCATCGATGTGTTGTGCGAGCAGGGCGTTGGTTTCTTTCACAAACTGTGGAATGGCAGACACCGGCAATGAAATATCGTGTTTGATGTTGAGACCTTCCTCCGCTTGCGCCAAAGTGATGCTCTCGCGGATGTGCCACAAATTGCGCGCTTGCGACAGGTTTTCTGCCACCACTGCATCGGTCACACAACCCATTTCGAGTGCTTTTTCGAGCACATGCTCAAAGCGTTCGCGGGCATGGTGTTCTGATTCTGCGTCAGAGTTTTCTAACAACACGCAATACGGCGTGTCGCGCCACAGCGGTGTGCGCAATTGCGGATAGTGTTTGTCGACCAAGCTCAGGGCGAATTGACCCATCATCTCGAAACCGGTCAACCCCGCGCCCAAATGTTGATGTGCCAAGCCTAGCAATTGCACGGCATGCTCAACGCTAGGCACCGCTGCCCACGCTGTCAATTTTGCGGCTGGCATGGGAAAAAGTTTGACCGTGGCCGCGGTGATGATGCCCAAGGTGCCTTCGCTGCCAATCATCAAGTTGCGCAAGTCATAGCCGGTGTTGTCTTTGCGCAAGCCGCTCAAGCCGTGCCAAATGTCGCCTTGTGCTGTTACCACTTCTAAGCCCAAACACAATTCACGCGCATTGCCGTATCGCACCACCTGCGTGCCGCCTGCGTTGGTCGATAAATTGCCACCGATGGTGCAACTGCCTTCTGAACCCAGGCTCAGTGGAAACAAAAAACCCGCTTGCTCGGCAGCTTGTTGCACATTTTGCAAAATGCAACCGGCTTCAACCGTTAGCGTGAGGTTGTCGGTGTCGATCGCACGCACAGCGTGCATGCGTTGCAAACTCAGCAGCACTTGTTTTCCGCTGTCGTCTGGAATGGAGCCCACCACCAAACCCGTGTTGCCACCTTGCGGCACGATGCTCACACCTGCTTGCGCGCATGCTTTCACCACATTCGCCACATCTTGAGTGCTACCAGGGCGCACAACAGCCAATGCTTTGCCACGGGTGCGTTTGCGCCAGTCTTGTTCGTAGCTCGACAAATCGCCATCGGTCAGCACATTTGCCTCGCCAATGCATTGGCGCAAGGTTTGAATAAAAGCAGTGGGGTTCATGTTGACAACATCAATGAGAAGAAATGGTGTTGGGTTCGGTCGATTCACTCAACTCTGCCAACTTCGCATGTTTCAAACGCAAGCGCACATGCAAAGCGCAAGCGACGAACAACACCACGCACAATAAGATTTCGATCATCGCCAAATAGTTGCTGGGCGGGGCATCGCCATACGCGCGCACCACACCTTCGGTGAAATAGAGCCAAATGATCAAGCTCACCCAGCGGTAGGTGTACATGCGGTTTTTCAGCAGACCCGTCAATGGTATGCACAGGGGCAGCACTTTGAGGGCCAGCAATGTGCCACCGGGGCGCACGGGGGCGAGCCACAGCTCCCATGCGAGGCCAAGCACGATCAGCCCCATCAAACTGCTCACGGCCAATAAACGGGTGAGCGACACATGAGGGGGCAGGGCGTTGCCGGCAGACGCTTTTGAAACTTCAGGATGTGACATGGGGTGATGGCATGATTCGGGTCATGATTGTCTCGCAACTCACCCTGTTTTTTGAACGGCTCCAGCGTTTCCCTTGGGCCACCACCGCGCGCACGCTGCGTCAGCGTTTTCGTGAGGACAGATTGGGCCAAACCGCTGGCAGTTTGACCTTCACCACCACCATTGCCTTGGTCCCCTTGGTGACGGTGGCCTTGGCGGTGTTCACTGCCTTTCCGATGTTTGGCGACTTTCAAGCTGTGTTGCAGCGCCGTTTGGTCGAGAGCTTGGTGCCTGACAACATTTCGCGCCAAGTGTTGGGCTACCTCACTTTGTTTGCTAGCAAAGCCAGCCGTTTGGGGGTGGTGGGTGTCACGGCCTTGGTGTTGTCTGCCATTGCCTTGATTTTCACCATCGACCGCACCTTGAACGCCATATGGCGCGTACGCAAACGCCGTCCGTTTGCACAGCGTGTGTTGTTGTATTGGACCGCCATGACCTTGGGGCCTTTGTTGATGGCGGCAAGCGTGGTCACGATGTCGCAGGTGATGGCCGTGTCGCGTGGTTTGGCGCCTGACGATTGGGGCAATTTGCGCTGGTTGCTCAGCGGCATTGAGTTTTTGTTGTTGGCATGGGCGGTAAGTGCGCTCTACAAATATGTGCCCTACACACAAGTGCGCTGGAGCCATGCGTGGGTCGGTGGTGTGTGGGTGGCTGCAGCCACCGAAGTGGCACGCAATGTGTTGACCTATTACTTTGGCAAGATGCCCACGTTTTCAGTGGTGTACGGGGCTTTTGCCACCGTGCCGATTTTGTTGGTGTGGATTTATATGGCATGGTCCATCGTGCTTATCGGTGCGGTGTTGGTGGCCAATTTGCCGAGCTTGCTCAGTGGCATATCGCGTGAAGGCCGAAGCGTGGGATGGCGTTTTCAATTGGCGCTAGAAGTGTTGCAACAGTTGAATCTGGCGCGCAACACATCTGCACATGGTTTGAGTTTGTTGCAACTGTGTGAGGTGCTGAAACTCGACCCCTTGCAACTCGAAGAGGTTTTGGCCACCTTGGTTGAGCTCGATTGGATTGCACGCTTGAGTGAAGCAGCCACATCGCCGAACCACATTGCTGACGAAGCACGCTTTGTGTTGTTGGCAGACCCGCATCAAACGCCACTCAGCCCATTGATGGACCGTTTGCTCTTGGTGCGCAGCACCGAAAGCCAAGGGCTTTGGATGCGCTGGCAAGACTTGCGCTTGCGGGATGTGTTGTGAACTAACTCAAAAACTGCTTCAACGCAGCCAAAGTTTCTTCGGGTGATTCAGTCATTTGATGGTGGCCCATTGGCACATTCACCACGCTGAAATGTTTGCCTTGCGCTTTGGCCGCATCGATCAAACTTTTCGCTGCTTTGGGCGTGGTCATTTGGTCTTGTTGACCGAGCAAAAACAACACGGGACAGGTGATGGCCTGTATTGCATTCAATCCATTCGCATAGTCATCGCATGCTTTGAAGCCACGGTGAAACACATTCACTTTTGGGTTGCTCGCCAACACACGGCGGTTCAAAGCACGCGCGGCGCCATACACCCATGTGCCCGGGCCCAACGCAGAGGGCGGTGCACTCAAAGTGGCGCGTGAAAACACATTGATCATCTCAATGGCTTTGTTGGGGTCGTTCAACGAAGCGTCTAGCAACATGGGGCTGACCTTCATCGGAAACGCGGTGCCCACCAGCGCCAAGTGGGTGATGCGTTCTTTCAACTGCGAGGCAGTTTCAAGTGCGATGAGTGAGCCCCAACTGTGGCCCACCAAAGCCGCTTGTTGCACGCCAGCAGCGTCAAGCAACTGCGCCACAAATTGCGCGGCTTCTTCGACGCTGGCAGGTGCATCGCCACCGCTTTTGCAATGCCCGGGCAAGTCCACCGCCAACACATTGAAGCCGTGGTGTGCCAAGTAACGGGTTTGCAAAATCCACACGCTGTGGTCATTGAGCACACCGTGGATGAACACCACCGTGGGTTTTTGGGCATCAAACGCTTTGCCACCTGTGTAGGCGTAGGCTTGGTAGGGTTGAGCGTGTTTGTCTTGGAGTGTGATGAACATAAGGCTGTTCCTGTAACGCTGTTTTTGTTCTGAAATTTTTACGTTTGCGCTGACGTCGCTACTTTTATGCCGCTGCTTTTTCGGCCGCTTTGAGCGCACGCTTCAAATCGTCAATCAAATCATCGGGGTCTTCCAAGCCGATGGACAAACGGATGGTGCCGGGGCCAATGCCAGCGCTTTCCAAGGCTTCGTCGCTCATGCGGAAATGCGTGGTGCTGGCGGGGTGAATCACCAAGCTGCGGCAATCGCCCACATTGGCCAAATGGCTGAACAATTTCAAAGCTTCAATGAAAGCACGCCCTTGTGCGCGGCTGCCTGTAATGTCAAAACTGAACACCGAACCCGCGCCCCGTGCGCCAAAGCGCAACAATTTTTCTGCCAACGCACGGCTGGGGTGGCTCTCGATCAGCGGGTGGCCCACACGCGACACCATGGGGTGACTGGCCAAAAACTGCACCACTTTTTCAGTGTTGCTCATGTGCCGTTCCATACGCAAAGGCAATGTTTCAATGCCTTGCAAAATCAGCCATGCACTGTGTGGGCTCATGCAGGCGCCAAAGTCGCGCAAGCCTTCGCGGCGCGCGCGCAACAAGAAGGCACCCACGGTGCTTTCTTCGCTGAACACCATGTTGTGAAAGCCTTCATAGCTTTGTGTGAGCTCAGGAAATTTGCCGCTTTTTTCCCAATCAAAACTGCCACCATCCACCACGATGCCGCCAATGACGGTGCCGTGCCCGCTTAAAAATTTGGTGGCCGAGTGATACACCAAATCAGCACCATGATCGAACGGTTTCATCAGGTAGGGCGAGGTGAGGGTGCTGTCAACCAACAACGGCACACCTGCTTCATGTGCGATTTGTGACAAGGTGGGAATGTCGAGCACATCGAGGCCGGGGTTGCCCACGGTTTCACCAAAAAACAATTTGGTGTTGGGGCGCACCGCAGCACGCCATGCGTCAATGTCGTTGGGTTTCACAAACGTGGTTTCAATGCCAAACCGGCTCAGTGTGTAGTGCAACAAATTGTGCGAGCCACCATACAGAGCAGTGCTGGCCACGATGTGCGAGCCTGCGCCCATGAGCGTTGCAATGCTCAAATGCAAAGCCGCTTGACCGCTGGCGGTGGTAATCGCTCCAATGCCGCCTTCGAGTGCGGCCACGCGTTGCTCAAGCACAGCGTTGGTGGGGTTGCTGATGCGGCTGTACACATGACCGGCACGCTCCAAATTGAACAAGGCCGCAGCATGGTCGCTTGACTCAAACACAAACGAGGTGGTGAGGTGAATCGGTACCGCACGCGCACCGGTGGTGGGGTCGGGCGAGGCGCCTGCGTGCAGGGCCAAGGTGTCAAAACTGGGGTCGTTGTAGCCGGGCATGGTGGTCTCGCGAAGTTGTCAGGTTTTGAGAGGCGATTGTGGGCTATATTTCAGTCTTCCCTGAAGGAATTGCACCATGAAAGTCAGCGACATTCTTCGCGTCAAGGGCGACAGCCCGATGTTCACCATCACACCGCTTGAGCCATTGGCGTTGGCTTTGAAAACCATGGCTGAAAGAGACATGGGTTCGCTGGTGGTGATGGACCACGACGAGCTGGCCGGCATGTTGACCTTCCGTGAAGTGATCCAAGCCATTCACCGCAATGGTGGCGAGGTGGGCGAGTCAACCGTGCGCAGCGCGATGGACGATCACCCGCTGACCTGTTCACCCGACACCGAACTCGACGAAGTGCGTCGCATGATGCTCGAGAGCCACGCGCGGTACATGCCCGTCATTGGCAACCGAAAAATGTTGGGTGTGATCAGTTTTTACGATGTGGCCAAAGCGGTGGTGGACAGCCAAAACTTTGAAAACAAAATGCTGAAAGCCTACATCCGCGATTGGCCGAGCGAATCAACGCCCAAAGAACCGACGCAACCCTGAGCGTGTCGGCACTCTGTTGCTTGGTGGGATAATCCCATCCCATGAGCGGCAATACTTTCGGAACCCTATTCACCGTCACCAACTTTGGTGAGTCCCACGGCCCAGCCATTGGCTGCGTGATCGACGGTTGCCCACCCGGCATGTCGCTCACTGAAGCCGACATTCAAATCGATTTAGACCGCCGCCGCCCCGGCACCAGCCGTCATGTGACGCAACGCAACGAACCCGATCAGGTGCAAATTTTGTCGGGCGTGTATGAGGGCAAAACCACGGGCACTCCAATTGCGCTGTTGATTCAAAACACCGACCAGCGCAGCAAAGACTACGGCAATATTTTGCAAACCTTTCGCCCCGGTCATGCGGACTACACCTATTTTCAAAAATTTGGCATTCGCGACCCACGCGGTGGCGGTCGTTCGTCGGCACGCTTAACGGCACCCACTGTGGCAGCAGGTGCGGTGGCCAAAAAATGGTTGCGCGAAAAATTTGGCACCGAGTTCAAAGGTTGCATGACGCAACTCGGCGAAATGCACATCCCGTTTGAGAGTTGGGAGCATGTGCCCCACAACCCGTTTTATGCGCCCTGTGCCGATGTGCAAGCGTTTGAAAATTACATGGACAGCTTGCGAAAAGCAGGAGACTCATGCGGTGCGCGCATTCGCGTGGTGGCCACTGGCATGCCCGTGGGTTTGGGCCAACCGCTGTACGACAAACTCGATGCCGACATCGCTTACGCCATGATGGGTTTGAATGCGGTCAAGGGCGTGGAGATTGGCGCTGGTTTTGCGAGCGTTGCGCAACGCGGCACCACGCATGGCGATTCACTCACAGCGCAAGGCTTTCGCACCAACAACGCAGGCGGTGTGTTGGGGGGCATCAGCACGGGGCAAGACCTCGAGGTGAGCATTGCCATCAAGCCTACCAGTTCGATCTTGAGCCCGCGTGAATCGATCGATCAAAACAGCCAACCCACCGAAGTGGTGACCAAAGGCCGTCACGACCCATGTGTTGGCATTCGCGCCACACCCATTGCCGAAGCCTTGTTGGCCTTGGTGGTGATGGACCACGCCTTGCGCCATCGCGCGCAATGTGGCGATGTGCAGGTCAGCATGCCTGCCATTCCCGGTCAAATTGGTTAGACCCCATTGACTGATACCAATACCGCAGCGAAATCCGCGCTGTTCAATCACCCTTTGTTGCCCTTTGCGGCACTCTCAGCCAGCTATTGTGCGCACATTGGTTTTTTCAATCCTTATTTGCCTTTGTGGTTGAAAGAGTTAGGGCTATCTATCACCCTCATTGGTTTGCTCACAGCTGCTCAAGCGGTCACGCGTGTGCTTGCACCTTATGCGTGGGGCTGGTTAAGTGACCACACCGGCGAACGCGTTAAGTTGCTGCGTTTTTGCGCGGGAGCCGCTTTGCTTTTTTCTGTCGGGTTATGGTTTGATTTGAGCGTATGGGGCTTAGGACTGATGTTGGTCTTGATGTTCGTTCACACCAGTGCCATGATACCTATGAGTGAAACCATCTTGGCGCAATGGGTCAGCCGCGATGGCGCGTTTGACACACGCCGTTATGGGCGCGTGCGCTTGTGGGGCTCGTTGGGTTTTCTCATCACCGTATTTGTGGCCGGCGCATGGTTTGAGCACCAAGGATTGCACAGTTTTCCCACTTGGGCAGTGGGCTCATTGTTATTGTTGAATCTCAGTGTGTGGTGGTTGCCTGACCACAAAGAAGCAGTTCAACACGAGGCACAACATACACCGGTGTGGCCAGTGTTAAAGCAACGCGAAGTGCAATTGTTTTTTGCCAGTGTGTTCTTCCATGTGTTGTCGCACATCGGGATTTATGTTTTTTTCTCTCTCTATTTGGATGAGCTTGGCTACAGCAAAACCATGATCGGTGTGTTGTGGGCGGTGTCTGTCGCAGCAGAAATCGTGTGGTTTTTCACGCAATCGCGCTGGTTGCCAAAATGCTCCTTATCCGCTTGGTTGTTGTTATGTGGTGTAGCTATCTTGCTGCGAATGTTGGTCACTACTTGGTTTGCCGATGTGTTGCTGGCTTTGCTGTTTGCACAAGTTTTGCATGCACTCACCTTTGCAACGCATCACACTGTTTGCATTGCATTGCTGTCACACCATTTTCCAGGCCGATTGCGTAGCCGAGGTCAAGCTTTGTATGCCTCGATTGGGTACGGCATTCCTGGGGTGCTGGGCTCGTTGGGCGGTGCTGCCTTGAGCGATGTTTACGGACTGACCTCGGTTTACGCGTTTTCAGCGCTCACTTCAGCGGTGGCTTGCGTGTGTGCGCTCAGTTTGTTGCGCGCCAAAAACTGAATCGGGTAGGTTGAAGGCGCCATTGCTGCAAAGCGACTTCAACGCGCTCATGAAAGAGCAAACCGATGGCCACGCTGCACAACCAGGCCAACAACGCAAAGCACACCGCCATCAGTGGGTGCGTGAAGTGCTCGATGGTCCAAAGCGCATTGAACAACACAATCACACCAAAGTGGGTGAGAAACAGCGCATAAGAACTGTTGGCTAAGCGATGCACCATGATCTGCAAATGACCCCATTGCGCTTGAATGTGCGCACGCCCAAACAGCAGTAACGAAGTGATCAGCGCCAAGCAAATGCGGGACCTGAAGGCGATGAACAAGGACAACGCACCCAATGCAAATGTGCACGCAAAAACCTTGGTGTCAAAATCAGACCGTTTGGCCCAAGCAGCCAACACGCCCAAGCCATACGAGCCAAAGAAGTAAATCGCCCAGTCGTCCCAAGCTTCAAATCGGTTGAACCAGAACAGCGACACCAAACACATTGCCGCGACCACCGCTGTTAGGCTTCTCTTCGCCATGGCGCTGTACCAAAACTTCACGGGACGAAGTAAGTACACCCATAAAGCCAGCAAAGCATAAAGTTGGAAATCAATCGCAACATACCAAACACCGCTTGAGAGCGCTGGGAAATCTAGCAGTTCACTCAAGAAAAAAGCGTGCGCCAAAAACTGTATCCCATGCGGCGCTTCGGGCAACCAATCGGCATGAATGAACGGGCGAGTCAATGCCACAGTCATCATCACCCACAGCAATGCAACGATGAAGGGCAATGCCAACCGTGAATAACGCTTGCCCCAAACGCTGAGCAAATTTGTCATCGGACGATGGCTGAGCGACTGGGCTGCCAAGTAGCCGGCTACGACCAAGAAAATTTGCACCGCCAAGCGCGCTTGGTCGTAGATGGTGTCCATCAGCACAGGCCATTGCAACTTGAGTGTTTCGGCAATCAGCCCATAGGCTGCAATGTGGTGCCACACAATCATTTGTGCGGCAAACATTTTCAAAACATCAATCGTGAAGGAGCGTTGCAACCGGAGGGCCTTGTGAACAAAAAACCCACTATTTTAATGCTTTTTCAGTCCTTGGGCTTGAAACTGATCAGCAAAGGCGAGTGCACACGCCCATCGGTGTCGCGCGGCAAGACTTCGGTTTTTTGAATGGCTTTGAGCACCGCATCGTCCCAAGCCTTGTTGCCACTGGATTTCACCAGTTTGAACCCCACGATGGTGCCGTCTGGTGAGCACTTGACTTCCACTTCGGCGGGGTTGTTGTTGACCGCCTCTTCGGTGAATACTATGTTGGGTTTGATGCGCGCCCGAATGCGCCCTCCATAGCTGTCAGAAGGGCCGGAGGCGCGCATGGCTGTACCGGTGGCATTTTCCGCGCCGGTGGCACCCGCCAAGCCGGCAATGCGTTTCATGTTGTCCTTGCGGATGGCCTCGAGTTTTTTGGCGTCTTCAGCCGCTTGCTTAGCGTCTTTTTGCTCTTGAAGTTTCTTGGCTTCTTTATCTTTCTTTTCTTTTTCTTTTTTCTCTTTGTCTTTGCGCTCTTGTTCACGCTGAGCTTCTAGTTTGCGTTTTTCTTCTTCGGCTTTTTGTTTGGCCTTCTTTTCTTCAGCTTTTTTCAATTCAGCTTTTTTCAATTCTTCAAGTCGTCGACGCTCAGCCTCTTTGGCTTCTTCTAGCTTTTTTTCTTCTTCTAGTTTTCGTTTTTTGGCCAGCGCAATGTCAGCATCGCGTTGCGCGGTGGGCGGTGGTGGTTTGACCATTTCTTTCACCGCTGGCGGTGGAGGAGGTGGGGGCGGAGGGGGTGCCACCTCAACCAACTTAGGCGCCGCAGCTTGCGGCACGGCAGACCACAGTTCAGCTTCAACCGACAACGCGTTGTCTTGGTTCCATTGAATGCCAGCGGTCAATGCCACCACCAACAAGGCGTGCACAAACAAAGAAAACCCGAGCGAACGCACCGTGCCCGCTGTGGGCGGTGGCGCAAATTCGAGGTGCGTTGCCTGTGCGTTCATGCTTTGCGTGATGTTTGAACTGTTGGACTTTTTCAGTCCACCAGCTGAACCGACAGGCCTACACGTTGCACACCTGCACGTTGCAAAGTGTCCATGGCTTTGACCACAGTTTCGTATTTGATGGTGCGGTCAGCGGTGATCACCACCGGCCCTTGCGCAGCCTCGCCTTGCAAACTGCGCACATCTTTTGACAAAGAGAGCAAAGTGCTTTGCAAGGTCTTGGTGGTGGTGCCAGTGCTTTTGACGGTGATTTTTTCGTCTTTGCTGATCTCGACATGAATCACCTGCTCAGGCGCAGTCGATGCTTTGCCCACGCTGGGCAAGTCAATCACGCTGGGTGAAATGAGTGGGGCGGTGACCATGAAGATGATCAACAACACCAACATCACATCAATGAAGGGCACCATGTTGATTTCATTCATGGTGCGTCTGCCACGACCAGACCGAGGTGCGATAGAAGCCATATGAACGCTCCTTGCTTAAGACGCCATGGTTTTGGCGCTGACATTGCGTTGCAAAATGTTAGAGAACTCTTCAATGAAAGTTTCCAACTTGATGGCCGTGCGGTCGATGTCACGCGAAAAACGGTTGTATGCCAACACCGCAGGAATGGCCGCAAACAAACCAATGGCCGTGGCCACCAACGCTTCGGCAATGCCCGGTGCCACTTTGGCCAAGGTCACTTGCTGCATACCGGCCAAACCGGTGAAGGCGTGCATGATGCCCCACACCGTGCCAAACAAGCCCACATAAGGGGACACCGAACCCACCGACGCCAAGAACGACAGATTGCTCTCAATCGCATCCATCTCGCGTTGGTAGCTCGCACGCATGGCGCGACGCGCACCATCCATCAAAGTGCTGCTGTCGCTGATGCGGCGTTCACGCAGTTTTTGATACTCACGCATGCCGCTGGCGAAGATGCGTTCCATTGGTCCTGCTTCACGTGCATTTTTGGCAGCGGCCGCGAACAATTCGTTCAAGCTGGTGCCTGACCAAAAATCGCGTTCAAACTCTTCGTTCAAGGCATGCACACGTTTGAGCGAAATGATTTTGCGAAAAATGGCAGTCCAACTCGCCACCGACACGCCCATCAACAGCAGCACCACAACTTGCACCACCCAACTGGCGTTGAGTAGCAAATGAATGATTGAAAAATCTTGTGTCATGTCAAACGTTCCAGTACAGAAGAGGGAATTCTCGCAGGCTTTAAGGTGGCGGCATCGACCCAACCAATGCGTATCGTGCCTTCGCACAGTAAGGTGTCGGCTTCAGCCTTCGCATGGGTTAACCAAGCTTGTTGGGCAATGACCAAACTGGCGCGACCCCCTTCGGCCAAGGTGGCGGTCACGCGCAGTTGATCGTCGAGTTTGGCAGGGCGGTGGTATTTCACGGCGGTTTCGCTCACCACAAACATGCCACCGCTTTCTTCGCGCAAAGCGTGTTGTCCCACGCCCAAGGCACGCAACCACTCGGTGCGCGCGCGTTCAAAAAATTTCAGGTAATTGGCATAAAACACAATGCCACCAGCATCGGTGTCTTCCCAATACACGCGAATCGGGTGTTCGAACACGCTGGCTTGTGACGGGTTGTGAGGTGTTGGCATGGTGTTCAAGTTGGCATTGCTTTTACATCGTCTCTATTCAGGACAACATGTGTTGCAAACGCGCGATGGCCGATTGCAATTCTGGCAAAGAGCGTGCTGTGGAAAAGCGCACAAACCGCGAGGTGTCAGCATGGCCAAAATCGCGTCCGGGGGTGATCGCCAAGTTGGCGCGGTGCATCACCTCAAACGCAAAGTCCCAGCTGTCTTTCACCCCCAGTTTTTGGCATGCTTGGCTGCAATCGGCCCATGCGTAAAACGCGCCATCGGGCATGACAGGCACCTGCAAGCCCAAGGCATTCAGGGCGGGTACAAAATAATCGCGGCGCGCTTTGAACTCTGCGCGACGGCGTTCGTATTCGGCCAAGCTGTCTGCTTCAAAACAAGCCAAGGCCGCGTATTGCGACACCGTGCTGGCGCAGATAAACAGGTTTTGCGCCAAACGTTCCATCACGGGCACCAACGCATCGGGCACCACCAGCCAGCCCAAACGCCAACCGGTCATGTTGAAGTATTTTGAAAAACTGTTGATGCTGATGATGTTGTCGTCCAAGCCCAATGCGGTTTGGCCAAACTGCGCGTCATAGCTCAGGCCCAAATAAATTTCGTCAATCAACGTGATACCACCGTGTTGTGTCACCACATGGTGTATTTGTCGCAATTCGTCAGGGTGAATCGATGTGCCGGTGGGGTTAGACGGCGAGGCCAACAACACACCGCGCGTGGTGCCCAGGCTGCCGCGTTGTTTACCGTCCCAATGCGCGCGTACTTTCTCGGCACTCAATTGAAACCGTTCTTCGACGGTGGTGGGCACCAACACGGCGTTGCCATTGGCCGCGCTCACAAAGTGGCGGTTGCAGGGGTAGCTGGGGTCGGGCATCAAGATGTCGTCGCCCGCTTCGATCAAGGCCAAACATGCGAGTTGCAGGGCGGCCGACGCACCCGCTGTCACGATGATGCGTCTGGCAGGTACTTGCACGCCAAACCGCTGCGCATACCAATCGCTGATGCGATCGCGCAAAGGGCTGATGCCAAGCGCGGGTGTGTATTGCGTGCTGCCATCGTGAATGGCGCGTTCGGCTGCTTGTTGCACCAAGGGTGGGGCGGTGAAATCGGGTTCGCCAATGTTCAAAAAAATCATCGGCTGATCGGTATGAGCCACTTCGCGCGCACGTTCAGAGGCTGCTTTGGCAACCTCCATCACATAAAAAGGTTCGATGCGTTGTGCGCGTTGTGAGGTTCTCATCCGAAGAATTTCTGGCTCACTTGGTTTTGCCGTTGCCGTTGTTGTTGTTGTTGCCGCGATCGGCTTGCACTTCTGCGGCGCGCAGTTGAGGTGCCAAACCATTGAGCACCGCATTCACATATTTGTGGCCATCGGTGCCGCCAAACGATTTGGCCAATTCGATGTATTCGTTCAGTACCACGCGCCAAGGCACATCGATGCAATGTTGAAACTCATAAGCACCCATCCACATCACCGCATGTTCGATGGGCGAAATTTCTTCGAGCTTGCGATCGAGCAAGGGCACGATCAAGGCGTCCAACACATCGCGGTGTTCAATGCAGCCGTACAGCAACGCGTCGTAATGCACCGAGTCTGATTTGTGAAAACCACTCAAGTCGCGTGTGAACACATCGATGTCAGCAGCTTCGTTGCGTCCCACCAAAAATTGATACAAACCTTGCAACGCAAATTCACGCGAACGGCTGCGACCCGATTTGGCGCTGCTTTTGCGAGGTGTTTTTTCAGCGGTTGAACTCATTGCGAATCCTCCGCCAATTTTTCTAACAGCAGGGCCATTTCAACCGCCACACGCGCAGCGTCTCGACCTTTGTCGGTTTGCCGTGCCACGGCTTGTTCTAAATTTTCAGTGGTCAAAATCGCATTGGCAATTGGCACGTGGTAGTCCATGCCCACGCGCGTCACACCCGCACCCGATTCGTTGGCCACCAATTCAAAGTGGTAGGTTTCGCCTCGGATGATGCAGCCCAACGCAATGAGTGCGCTGAACGGTGCAGGGTCTTCAATTTGCGCCATGGCTTGCAGGGCCAAAGGTACTTCGAGTGCGCCGGGCACATACACATGCGAGATGTTTTGGTCGCTCACGCCCATGGCTTTGAGTTCAGCAATGCAAGCGCTGGCCAATGCGTTGGTGATGTCTTCGTTGAACCGTGCTTGCACGATGCCAATTTTCAAACCTGCACCGTTGAGGCTGGTGGTGCTACCCAAGTTAGAAACAAACATACATGTCTTTCGTTATTCTTTGGCCAGGTAGCCGGTGATTTCAAGCCCGTAGCCCGTCATGCTGGGCATACGACGAGGCGTGCCCATCAAGCGCATTTTTTGCACACCACAATCGCGCAAAATTTGTGCACCCACACCGTAGCTGCGCAAGTCCATGCGGCCACGCTCTGGGGCGTGGGCCGAACGTGCGGTGCCCTCAAATTGCGCCAACAGTTGCTCACCGCTTTCACCGCAATTGAGCAACACCACCACGCCCGCACCTTCTTTGGCAATGCGAGCCATCGCGGCATCTAAGCCCCACGAGTGCATCACGCGGTTGGGCTCTAGTGCGTCGAGCACCGAGAGCGGTTCGTGCACACGCGCCAACACTTCGTTGTTGGCTTGCCAAGTGCCCTTGACCAACGCCAAATGCACGGCGCCGCTGGTCATGTCTTTGTAGGCATTGGCAGTGAACTCGCCATGTGCGGTGTGCATGGTTCGTGTATTTACTTTCTGCACCAACGATTCGTTGCGGCTGCGGTGCTCAATCAGGTCGGCAATGGTGCCAATTTTCAAACCGTGTTCGGCAGCGAACAATTGCAAATCGGGCAGACGCGCCATGGTGCCGTCGTCTTTCATGATTTCGCAAATCACCGAAGAGGGCGAGCAACCTGCCATGGCTGCCAAATCACAGCCTGCTTCGGTGTGGCCTGCGCGCATGAGCACGCCACCGTCGACCGCTTGCAAAGGAAATACATGGCCGGGTTGCACCAAATCGGTAGACTGGGTGTTTTTGGCCACAGCCACTTCAATGGTGCGTGCGCGGTCAGCGGCTGAAATGCCGGTGGTCACACCTTCAGCGGCTTCGATCGACACCGTGAAGGCCGTGCTGTACACCGTGCCATTGCGCGCGGCCATGGGTGGCAATTTCAAATACTCGCAACGCTCGCGTGTGAGCGTCAAACAAATCAAACCGCGTCCAAACTTGGCCATGAAATTGATGGCCTCGGGCGTCACATGGTCGCTGGCCAACACCAAGTCGCCTTCGTTCTCGCGGTCTTCTTCGTCCACCAAAATCACCATGCGACCGGCTTTCATCTCTGCCACGATTTCGCTTACAGGTGAAATGGCCACGGGGGCTAATGCGTGGGGAATTGCGTTGGTCATTGCGGGGCTTTCAAAGCGGTGGCGTTGAGTTGTGGGTCAACGCGCAACATGCGTTCCACATAACGCGCCACCGTGTCAATTTCTAGGTTCACATGGCTGCCAGCTTGCAAGTTGCCCAGCGCTGTGTTGTCAACCGTGTGCGGTATCAAGTTGATGCTCACTTCAGAACCACGCAAACCCAAGGGGCCATCGTGTTCTAAAAAATCTTCCACGCGGTTCACCGTCAAGCTCACACCGTTGATGGTGATCGAGCCCTTGTACGCCAAATACTTGGCCAACTCAGGCGGCGCCATGACGCGCAGCTCCCAGCTTTCGCCAATTTGTGCAAAGTGTGTGACGGTGCCAATGCCATCCACATGGCCCGACACGATGTGGCCGCCAAGTCGGTCATTCGCGCGCAGGGCTTTTTCTAAATTCACGCGTCCCAATTGCGCCAAGCCACTGGTGCGAGCCAATGATTCAGCCGAGATGTCGATGGTGAATTGGTGCAGGTCGAGGTCGAATGTGGTGACGGTCATGCATGCGCCGTTCAAAGCGATGCTGTCCCCCAAGGCCACGTCGTCGAGATACCCCTCGGGCGCCTGCAATGTCAGGCGCTTGCCGTGGTGTAAAGAGCTTCCCAGGTCGTGGACAGCGGTGATGCGCCCCACGCCGGTGATGATTCCGGTGAACATCCTGCTATTTTCGCAGGTTTGTTGCCTCTTTAGCCGCGCATGCGGGCCAATATCCTCAAATCTGGGCCGATTTGTGTCACTTGGTGAAACGCCATGGGCAGCGCATCGCCCAAAACCTGCAACGGCCCCATGTGGGTCATGCCGCGGCCCACGCCCAAAATGAGTGGCGCGATGTAAGCCAACACCTCGTCCACGCAGTTGCCTTTGAGCAACGAGCCGTTCAATTTGTGACCCGCTTCCACATGCAATTCGTTGATGCCGCGCTGCCCCAAATCGTGCAACATGGCTTGCAGGTCGACTTTGTGGTGCTCGTCTGGCAAACACATCACGTTGGCACCCGCGGCTTCTAAAGCGCGTTGCTTCTCGGGGTTGTGGGTGGCGCAGTAAATCCACACGGGCCGGTCCACTTGGAATAACTTGGCATCCAGTGGTGTTTCAAGCCGGCTGTCGACCACCACCAAGGTGGGTTGGCGCACGGTGGGCACGGCGCGCACATTGAGTTGCGGGTCGTCTTCAAGCACGGTGCCAATGCCAGTCAGCACCGCACATGCGCGTGCGCGCCAAGCATGGCCATCATGTCGTGCTGGTTCAGCGGTGATCCATTGGCTGACGCCGTTTTGCAAAGCGGTTTGTCCGTCGAGGGATGCCGCCACTTTCAAACGCACCCATGGCAAGCCTTGGGTCATGCGTTTGAAAAAACCAATGTTGAGTTCGCGCGATTCGTTTTCACACAAACCCACATCTACCTGCACACCCGCAGCACGCAACCTTGCAATTCCTTGACCCGACACCAAAGGGTTGGGGTCTTGCACCGCTACCACCACGCGCGACACTCCTGCCGCGACGAGGGCGTCGCAACAAGGCCCTGTGCGTCCTTGGTGGCTGCAAGGCTCGAGCGTGACATACGCGATGGCGCCTTGCGTGTTGTGTTGCTGCGCCTGTGCATCTCGCAAAGCCATGATTTCGGCATGTGCTTCGCCAGCAGGTTGTGTGTGGCCTTGACCGATCACATGCCCCTGCGCGTTGACCAACGCACAACCCACACGCGGGTTAGGGGATGTGATGTACAGCGCATCGTGCGCTAACTTCAGCGCAGCGCTCATGTGCAAAGAATCGGTCGGAGAAAAACTCATGGCTTCGGATTATGAAGGCAACGGTGCGTCTCAAAACACCGTTTTTTGAATTGAACGGTCAACCTTGTTCATCTTTGGCGATGTGTTTTAGACAACTCGTTGCTATGGACTCAATGCGATGCAAAAGGTGTTGCAAATCTTCAACGCTGCCAGCAATCGTTTGCGCTCATGCTGGCGTTTTTCACGTCACGCACGCCGGTGTAGCTGAGGGTGAGCGAGCCGCAAGGGTCGTCAAGTTGCTTGCCTGTAGGAATGGCCATCAAGGTGAAGCTGTCTGAACTGCTGGTCACTTTCAGTTGGTAGCTCACATCGGGAGCAGCCCCTACGCTGCTTGGGATGTTTTGCGGCAAAGGGTAGCTGCCGTTCGCGCTCGCATAGCGCTCCATCCAAAGCGCTGTTTGAAGCAACATGGTGCGCGCATGTGCGCGTTGGCTGCGTTGCATATATGTGGGGTACTGCGTGCTCGCCCATGTCAGCAAAAAGCCTATGCAGGCTAGTGCTACCAAGAGCTCTATCAGGGTGATGCCTGCAACGCTCATTACCCAATGTTTGTCACGGCGCATGCAAGACGGCCCAACTGACCCAGCGCCCCGAAGGCGCGTCGTTGTTTGCACTGACGGCGGCGGTGTCCGGTTGCCAAATAGCTTGCAACACCGTGGGTTGGGCAGATTTCCAACCCGAAACCATGGCGGTGATTCGGTAAACAAATGTTTTGCCGTCGCTGGCATCGGTGGGTACAAAAACTTCTACCCAATAGCGTGCGTTTTTATTTTGCAAGGAGTTGTTTTCTGCTGCTGACCCTTTCGAGGGGCTGATCACTGAAGGGGATATGCTTGTTGAACCCATGCTCTGCCAGTAAGTCGCTACTGAAGGCAAGGGTTGCAAGGGCGCACAAATGCCTTCCCGGCAGGCGCTCGCTCCGAGCCGTTGGCGCAACACAAGCAATTCATCGGTGGTTTTCGGAAAAAACACATGGCTTTGTTCAGGGCTTCCCATGGCGTGACGCATTGATGCTGGTGCATCGATAATTGGCTTTGTATTTGCACTTGCACTTGAACTTGCATCCGTTAAAGCATTTCGCGCTAACACATCGTCAAGCGCGGCCAGCAGCGTTACATCCGCTAACAATTGCGTACGCATTGCATCGGCGCGGGCTTGCAGCAACAACTCATGTAGCCAAACGCTGCGCCATGCTGTCACCACCAAGCCGCTGCTCAGCAGCATCATCACCATCACGGTGGGCAAGGCGATGCCAAGGACGGTGCGCGGCTGATCAGTGCATTGGAAAGAGTTTTGACTCGCAGGACATGCCCGTGACATGGCAGCCTTCATAACTGCGACCGAATCGCCACCACGCGGCGAAAAACGCGACGCAATTTGCCATCATTCAACACAGATTCACCTTGGCAACCTTTCAGTTCAGTTGCAGGCACATTCGTCAATTGCGTGCTGACCATGCGCAAACAAATTTCAATCGCCATCACCTGCGCAGTAGAAACAAGTTGATCGGCGTTCTTCCATTGCCACTGCGCCGCGCCGCCTGAAATTTGACTTTGGGTGCGTTCGGCATACAGCAGTTGAAAATCTTCCACCCCTTCGGCAATCGCTTGGTAGGTAGACCCGGCTGACTGTGTGTCTTTGCATGTCAACTCTTGTTTGCTGTTGACTTGGTAACTGTCTCGAATCAAGGTTGGCTTTCCCACATGGTTGCCTTGACAGTCATATCCGTCTAAAACACCAAAGTGGCTCAAGGCAAAAGCGTCGCTGCGCGTGTTGCCTTCGGCCAAGCCCCAGTCGTTGGGGGGTATGGCCAACTGTGCCACGGTGCCATTGGGCGCACCTTGCAAAACCAATGCGTTGGCACTTTGCGCGCTGGTTTGCATGTGATCAAACGCGGCATTGGCATTGTGGTGCAACGCATGTATGCCTTGCATCAACAGCCACGATTGCCGTTGCGCTTGGTAGGCCACAGTGGCGGCCAAGATCACACCCATGCCAATGGCCAAACCCACCATGAGTTCAATCAAACCCATGCCCGTGTTGCGTGTAGGTTGCATGGCATCAGTGGGTGCGAAGCACCAAACGCCAACAGCTTTTGTCAGCAGGGCACGCAGGGCCACCCCAAGCGTTATCGGTGCGAAAAGTTTCTGCTGTATCACGCCAACCCACGCTGATCACCCATCCGTTCGGCCAACTTTGCAACGGTGCGATCGCCATGTCGCCTTGGGGTAGTTGTTTGAGTTCTTCGTTGGCTTGTTGCATCAGCCAACTCACCCATTGCGTTTCGCTGCAAGGTTGGGTCATGCAATTGTGCGTTGCTGATACGCCGGTCATTCCCCAGTTGCGTGCGTTGTTTGGTGAGTTGAGCGTCAGCATGCGTTGCGCCATGTTGTCAGCCAAACGCATGGCGTTTTCGCGGTTCACATTTTGTCGTTGCATGGTCAAACCTTTTTGAAGCGTCCACATCAAAGCCAACACGCCCGCTGTCAGCAACAGCATGGCGACCAACGATTCGAGCAACGCAAATCCATTGCATAACTTCAAGCGCATGTCCCACCCGATTGCCAACGCAAACGCCCCGCGCTGTTGAGGCAAACCACATACTGGCGCAGACCGCTTGAATTCGGATGGCTCAAAGACCAACGCGTGCCTACGCTGCCCAGCTCCCCGCGTGCACCAATGACAAATTCTTTTTGATTCACCAGCAACAACTGCAAAGGTGCGTGTATGGCATGTGTGCGCAGCACCCCTTGTGTGTCTTGCCGTTGCAGTTGCCAGCCACAACTCCAGTCGGTGCTGTCGGCCTTTGCCCATGCACAGTCGCTCAAACGCGAAAGCGTCAACGCCGCGCCCAATTGCAACGCTTGCACGCGGGCGGTTTGCACATCGTTCATCAATGCGTCGCGCGCTGACGCCAGGTGCATATTTGCCACCATTGGCCACCACACAGGCGTTGCCATGCCGGCAAAGATGGCCAGCAACGACAAACACAACATCATCTCAACCAGCGAATGCCCGCTGGATGATGCGGCAGGTTTGAAAATAAAAACGCCTGACTTTTGCATGCGCAAAGGCTAGGCGTTCAAAGTGAGCAGATAGCTGTAACGACTAAAAATTAAACTGATTTGCGCTGTGTATGTTGCGGTTTGTATGGGCCGAGCGTTATTTGCGCACTTCATCCACCAAGCTTTTGAATTCATCAATGTCTTCAAAGCTACGGTACACACTGGCAAAACGGATGTAGGCCACCTTGTCGAGTTTTTTCAACTCACGCATCACCAATTCACCAATGCGCGTCGAAGGCACCTCGCGTGCCCCCAAGCCCAACAGTTTTTCTTCAATCCGCTCAATCGCGTTGTCCACCTGCTCGGTACTGACAGGGCGTTTGCGCAGCGCCAAGCTCATCGAGTCGAGCAATTTTTGCCGTTTGTATTCAATCCGCCGCCCATCTTTTTTCACGATGTTGGGAAAGCTCACATCCGGCCGCTCATAAGTCGTGTAGCGCTTTTCGCACGCACCGCATTGACGACGACGGCGAATCGAATCACCGTCTTCAGACATGCGCGTTTCAACAACTTGCGTTTCAAGGTGACCGCAGAATGGGCACTTCATGAAGTGGTATCAGCGATAAACAGGAAACTGTGAAGTCAAAGCATGCACCTTGGCACGCACCGCCGCAATGTTCGCTTCGTCGTGTGGGTTGTCCAACACATCGGCAATCAAATTGGCCGTGATGCGTGCCTCTTCGTCTTTGAAACCACGCGTCGTCATGGCTGGTGTGCCAATGCGTACACCGCTGGTCACGAATGGTTTTTCAGGATCGTTCGGAATCGCATTCTTGTTGATCGTCATGTGCGCGGCGCCCAACGCAGCTTCGGCTTCTTTGCCGGTGATTTTTTTCGAACGCAAATCGACCAACATCACATGGCTTTGTGTGCCGCCGCTGACAATGCGCAAGCCGCGTTTTGTCAAAGTTTCTGCCACGATTTGCGCGTTCTTCACCACTTGGGCTTGGTAGGTTTTGAACTCAGGGTTCAGTGCTTCTTTGAACGCCACCGCCTTGGCTGCAATCACATGCATCAAAGGGCCACCTTGCAAGCCGGGGAAGATCGCGCTGTTGATGGCTTTTTCGTGTTCGGCCTTCATCAAAATGATGCCACCGCGCGGGCCGCGCAAGCTCTTGTGAGTGGTCGATGTCACCACATCGGCATAGGGCACGGGGTTGGGGTACACACCTGCGGCAATCAAACCAGCGTAGTGCGCCATGTCGACCATGAAGATCGCGCCCACATCTTTGGCCACTTTGGCAAAGCGGGCGAAGTCGATGTGCAAGCTATAGGCCGATGCGCCGGCGATGATGAGTTTGGGCTTGCTCTCATGCGCCTTTTTCTCCATCGCGTCGTAATCAATTTCTTCTTTGTCGTTCAAACCATACGACACCACATTGAACCACTTGCCACTCATGTTGAGCGCCATGCCGTGGGTCAAGTGACCGCCTTCGGCCAAGCTCATGCCCATGATGGTGTCACCGGGTTTCAAGAACGCCAAAAACACCGCTTCGTTGGCAGAGGCACCGCAGTGGGGTTGCACATTGGCTGCTTCAGCGCCAAAAATTTGTTTGATGCGATCAATCGCCAATTGCTCGGCCACATCCACATGTTCGCAACCGCCGTAATAGCGCTTGCCGGGGTAGCCTTCGGCGTATTTGTTGGTGAGTTGCGAGCCTTGCGCCGCCATCACAGCAGGTGAGGCGTAGTTTTCGCTGGCGATCAACTCAATGTGGTGTTCTTGACGGGCGTTTTCGGCCTGAATGGCAGCCCAAAGTTCGGGGTCGGTCTGTTCGACCAAGATAGATCGGTTGTACATGCTGGCAGTCCTTGAGAAAAAGAGTCCCCGCGTGTGCGGCAGGGCTGCCCAGGCGAACGGCAAAACACTTCAAAACAGAAGTTGTGCGCTCCCCAGTGGTCATGGTTCCACGTCAGCCATGCCGAGCATTTGCCCTGCCAGCCTATCGCCAGTCGCGCACCTCATTAGTTTACCGTGATGGCCTTGGGGCTTCAGTCTGCAGGGTCAGGGTCGGCATTGTCCTTGCCGAAAGGCTTCAAGCTCTGGGCTTTTTCCCACAAGCTTTCTAGGCGTGCGGTAGCGGCTTCGGTGGCGGTGGTGGGGGCGCTGATGGGTACTTTCAGGCCTCTGGCGACTTGTTGCAAACGGCTTTGTTCACCCAGTACTTTGCTCACATAGGTGTTGTCACCTTGTGGATTGACCGCACTCACATAAAGTTTCAGCCCGCCAGAGACAGACCCTGCGCGTTGAATGTGGTCTTTGAGAACATAAGCACCCACGCGCAAGTTGGCGACAGGGTCGAAAGCTGCCATGGTGCCGCCAAAGCCTTGGTATTTGTCTTGGTGATTGGAGGTCATCACCTGCATCAAACCTTGCGCTCCCACATGGGCTTGTGCAAACGGGTTGAAACCCGACTCAACCGCCATCACCGCCAAAATCAGGGTGGGGTCTACATCAATGATCGGGCCGATGTCATAGGCCTCAGAAATCAAAGCGCTCAAAGGTTGAGGTGCCACTCGGTATTTTTTGCTCAGCCAGTAGGCTAAGTTGGCCTGTTGTTTGGGCAAGTCGCGCGGGTCAGCCGCTGTGGCGCGGTCCACCGCGTCGGTGGAGGCTTCGAGCCCCAGCTCTTCGTCTTGCCGTTCTTGTAGCCAGCTGACCAGTTTGGCCTCGGTGATGTTGCGCAAGTCGGGCCGCACCGACAGTGCCACCACAAAGAAGAAGGCCGACAAACCCACCACCGCCATGCTGTTGTGGCTGATCGCAAAAAAACCTTGAGCCACATCGTGGGCGAAGGTGCGCACACCCAGCTTCACGCGAGCCAACCAAGGATTTAAGCGGGTCAACATAAATTTATACACAGGTAGTAGCTCAAAATTTTAAAGCGTCAGCGACAATTGGGCCTAATTTGACCATGAGCCTGACCCGTGACTGCTTCTTCGAAACCCCATACCCCCAAACATGACCTGACCGCGCTTGACGCCCTTACCGGCGGTGCTTTCACGGCGGCCACAGCCAGTGAGCGCGCCACGCGGCTCAACCAGTGGCTGGCCAGCCAGCCTGAACATGAGCAATTGCAAGCGGTGTTCACCGAAATGAGCCACCGCGACAAAGGGGCGGCCAAGTTGGTGCGCGAAAAACTCGACGAAGCCCGCAAAGCCAAAGACCAAGACGCCCTCATGCAAGCGTGGGCCACCACCGGTGAAGCGCTGCGTGACGCCGAGCGCATCAATCTGGCCGATGCCATGGCATGGCAGCGCGATGCCGCCAAGGCCGGCGCACCTTTGTCACGCGAGCCCTTGGCCAGTTTGAAAAACGCTTTGGCCGAGCGCGTCAAAGCCATTGAAGAATTGCAACACCAAGCGCAAGTACAGCGCGAAGTGGCCGTGTTGTTGGCGCAGCGCATCGAGGTGCTGTCCACCAAATCGTGGCAAGACGCCTTGGCTCAGCGCGAAGGCATTCAAACCGACCTAGACCGATGGACCGCTCAAGCCGCTAGCCTCACCGCTGATTCGCAATGGCCCAGTGTGGACGCCAAATTTGCCCCCGCCTTGCAAACCAGCGCCCAACAAGTCAGCGCTGTGTGGGAGGCGTTTTGTGCCGCTCTGGCGCTGACCGAAGTGGCGGCCGCAGACGCCTCAGCCCCTCTGCCAGCGGTGCCCGCATGGGCAGACCAAATCCGCACCGCAAGAGGCGAGGGCAGTGTTGCTGCGCAGACAGTTGCAACCCCCACCCTTGCCAAAAGTGAAGCCGTGGGTGTGGACCCCACCAAAAAACTCAAACCCACCGCGGACAAAGCGGTCATTGACCAACAGCGCACTGAGTTGGCCATTCAAGCCGAGGCTTTGTTCAAGCCTGCGCCACAAGCCAAGCCCGCTGAAGGCGTTGACCCTGCGCAGCCACCCGCTGAAGAAGCCGTGGTGTGGGTGCCCGTCATGGGCGGTCGCAAAATGCAAGAGGCCTTGCGCAACCTGCGTGAGCAATGGAAAAAAATTGACAAACAAGCAGCGCCCAACCCCGCGCTGTGGAAGCGTTTTGACACCGCGTGCAATCGCGCCCACGAAGTGGTGGACGCTTGGTTGAAAGAAGCGCGCGCGCAAACCGCAGCCAACAAAGCCCAACGCTTGGCCTTGATCGAAGAAGTCAAATCCTGGGCCGCAGAGCATGGCAACGGCCCCGACTGGAAAAATGTGGCGCGTCAACTGCACCAGTTCGCACAACGCTGGCGTGACGCCGGTCACTTGAGCGAAAAAATGTTTGCCGAAATGCAGCCTGTTTGGAAAGCCACCATTCATGCCGCACACGAACCTTTAGAGGCCGCGCAAAAAGCCAGCTTGGCGCGTCGCCAAGCCTTGATCGCCGAAGCACAAGCACTGGGCGCAGCGCCCACCTTGCGCATTGATGCAGTCAAAGACTTGCAACACCGTTGGCAAGAAGAAGCCCACACCGTGGTGCTTGACCGCAAGCAAGAACAAAAATTGTGGGACGCTTTCCGTCAACCCATTGACGAAGCCTTCGCACGCAAATCGTCGGCTCGCGAGTCATCACAGGCCGCACTGACGCCGCACGACAAAGCCGTGCTCGACGCCTCCAAGGCGCTCGAAGCCGCCATTGCCAAAGGCGATGCGCAGCAAATTCGTGCTGCTATGCAAACACTTGAAAGTGTTTCTCGTGGTGAAGTTGTTCAAGCACAAGCTGCAAAAGTGGTGGCTGATGCACCTGCAAAAGATCAGGCGCCTGAGAGCCAACAGACTGAAACGCCCGTGTCTGAGCAACCACCTGTCGAGCAAGCGGCTGATGGCTCATCTGAGGTCAAATCATCCGAAGTTCCTTCATCTGAAGCGGCCTCACCAGAAGCAACACCATCAGACGCTTCCGCTACAGAGGTACCAGAAAGCACACCAACTCCCGCCGCCCCCAAAGCCTCCCCACGCCCCGTGGTGGCAGTGCGCGGCGATGACCGCCCCGGTCAAAAGCGCACCGAAGTGTCACAAGCTGGCGGGCGTGGCCGTGACGGCCGCGATCACCGAGACAACCGCGACGGGCGAGACAACAAAGGCCAGCGTCCCAACCGCGATGGCCGTGAGCCCTTCGCACCACGAGGTCCTCGCTTGGGCGATGCCGCTTTCCGTGCCCAACGCAATGCCCTGGAGCAAGCGCAAACTGCGTTGCGCAGATTGGCGGCGCAAGCCCATGGCGAGGTGTTGACGCAGCTCATGCATGCTTGGGAAAAACGCGATGCTGAACAAGTGCCAGCCGCGCAAGCTATTGGCAATAAGTTGTCTTCTTCGCAACGCGGCCAGTGGGTGCAATCCATCTCTCAAGCTGCACAGGGCGACGCAAGTACTGCTTTGCTGCGCTTAGAAGTGGCCGCTGACTTGCCAACGCCTGCCGCGCACATTGATGCGCGCCGTGCTTTGCAATTGCAGTTGCTCACCCGTCGCAACGACCCAGCGCCGTCAGCGACTTGGGCTGCTGATGCCGCACAGGTTTTGAACACTGCGTATGACGAAGCTGCCTCACGCCGCTTGCAAGCAGCACTCAAGGTGTTGCTGAAAAAATAAGTAGCTGTCCCGTCACAGCAAAGACGAACGGCACAGCCCCTGCGTGGGGCTGTTGTCTTGGTCGCGCAACCAAGATAAAACTTCAAGGCGAGGCGAGGGGCCGTCCGCATGCCAATCACTCAAACACCAACGGGTCAACCCTGAGCCCAAGTCATGCGTGGCGGGTTTGTGCGTGTGGCCATGAATGAGCTTTTGGCATTGGGTTTGGCGCAACCAATCTGTGGCGGCTTGGGCATCAACATCGGCATAGTCGGTCGTGGTTTGTTTGCGTGCTTCGCTTTGTGCACGCAAGCCACGCGCGATGTGTTGACGCTCGCTCAGTGGTTTGGCCAAAAAAGCTTCTTGCCAACTTGCTTGACGCACTTGTTGTCGAAATTGCAAATAGTCCACATCGTCCAAACACAAGCTGTCGCCATGCGTGAGCAACAGGCGCTGCTGACCAAGCTCTAACACGGTGGGGTCGCTCATGCCATGCATGCCTGTGGCGTTGTGCAATTGCGGACCCACCAAAAAATCACGGTTGCCACACAAAAAATAAACCGACAAACGCTGAGAGGTGCGTTCTAAAACATCGGCGCAGCTGAGTGCAAATGCGTCGGTGGTGTCGTCTCCCACCCACACCTCAAACAAGTCACCCAAAATAAACACAGCATCAGCAGGCGTGTTCGCCATGTAGCGCTGCCAGGCTTCAAAAGTGGTTGGCGCGTTGGCATCGAGGTGCACATCTGAAATGAAGTCCACACGCTGCCAGCTTGTTGGGGCTTGCACCACCGTCATGTTGTGAGGCAGCGCGGGTGTTGAGTGCATTTGAAAAAAAGCGCAGAAGTAATTACAGGGCCACGGCCTTTTCGATCACCACATCTTCTTTGGGTACATCGTCGTGAAAACCTTTGCGACCTGTTTTCACAGCGCGAATTTTGTCAACCACATCGGTGCCTGCCACCACTTTGCCAAACACGGCATAGCCCCAACCTTGCATGCTGGGTGCTTTGTGGTTGAGAAAGTCGTTGTCCGCCACATTGATGAAAAACTGCGCCGTGGCTGAGTGTGGGTCAGAAGTACGCGCCATGGCCACGGTGTAGTTGTCGTTCTTCAAACCGTTGTTGGATTCGTTGGTGATGGGCTCATCGCAAGGCTTTTGTGTCATGCCGGGTTCGAAGCCGCCACCTTGCACCATGAAGTTGTTGATCACGCGGTGAAAAATGGTTTTGTCGTAGTGGCCTTTGTTCACATAGTGCAAAAAGTTTTCAACTGTCTTGGGTGCTTTTTCGGCATCGAGTTCGAGTGTGATCACGCCGTGGTCCAAGATATGCAGTTCGACTTGAGGGTTGCTCATAAAAAATTCCTGATGGGTTTGAATGAAAAAATCACAACATCACAGCTGATTGAATGACGATGGGGTTGCGTGGCACATCGCTGCCAAAGCGTCCGCCCGAGCTGGTGGGGGTGGCGCGAATGCGGTTGACCACCTCCATGCCACTCACCACTTTGCCAAACACGGTGTAGCCAGGTTGTGCCGGTGTGGGGTCGAGAAACGCGTTGTCCACCACATTGATGAAAAACTGTGCCGTGGCCGAATTGGGCACACTCGTGCGCGCCATCGCGATGGTGCCCACAGTGTTGCGCGGACCACCTTTGTTCAATGCTTCCAAACCTTCGTGCACCACCGGTGGGCGAGTTTGGCGTTCCATGTAGCGCTGGTCGTAGCCACCGCCTTGCACCATGAAGTTGGCAATCACGCGGTGAAAAATGGTGCCGTCATAGTGTTTGTCACGCACATATTGCAAAAAGTTTTCAACTGTTTTGGGCGCTTTGTCGGGGTACACCTCCACCACAAACTCGCCCAAGTTGGTGACGAATTTCACCTTGGGTGCCTCTTGCGCTTGGCTCGCGTTCACGAGGCCAAACCAAGTCAAAGCGATGGCGCATAGCGCGCGGCGATTGATCAATATTTGTGTCATGGTTTGTTTTCTATCCCTTGCAAGGTGGGTTTCAACGATTCAATTTTTTGCGTCAACACAGCACTTTTGTTGCCCAGTTGTTGTGCGCGTAAAAAAGATTGTTTGGCACTGGCCAGCAACACATCGCCCAAATTTTCGTGCGCGGTGGCGTAGTTGGGGTTGCTGCGCAAAGCCGCTTCAAACGCGGCGCGCGCTTTTTCATAATCGCCTTGCGCCGCGTACAGCACGCCCAAATTGTTGTGGGGCTCGGCCAGCTCTGGGTACTCTTGTGTCAACGCCAAATACACGGGCAGGGCCATGTTGGGGTTGCCTGTGCGCTCGAATATGTAGCCTTGCCAAAAACGCATTTGTGGATCGCGCGGGTTTTTGAGCAATGCCTTGTCGACCAAGGCCAAGGCTTGTGCAAACTTCGCTTGACGCAACAGTTTGCGCACATCGTTGTGCGGATCGTTTTGTGTGACTGGGTTGATCAACTGCCCCGGTTGCCAGGGATCCAGAATGCTTGTCTCGGTCTTGACCTGCGCGATCGACGCTGAGCCGACCAAACACGCCACAGCACACCACATCACGCGCGATGACACTAAAGTCTGCATGCGACGGACTGTCAAGCCCGGCTGACGCAGAGGAGGGGTGCTGGTGTTCGGGTTTTTCATGTGCTTTGTATACTAGGGACATTGTAAAACAGGGGGTCTGCACAAGACTTTGCTGTGTCCCCCATGCCCGACCTCGACTGACGGTCTTCAAACAATCACTCATGACACTTCGTATTCACAACACGCTCACGCGTGCGTTGGAAAATTTTTCGCCGCTAGAGCCCGGACATGTGCGCATGTATGTCTGCGGCATGACGGTGTATGACTTCTGTCATTTAGGGCACGCGCGTTCGATGGTGGCCTTCGATGTGGTGCAACGATGGCTCAAAGCCAGTGGCTACCGTGTCACCTATGTGCGCAACATCACCGACATTGACGACAAGATCATCAAGCGTTCACTTGAAAACGGGGAAACCGTGCGTCAACTGACCGACCGCATGATCGACGCCTTGCATCAAGACGCTGACGCCTTGGGCATCGAACGCCCCACACACGAGCCCCGTGCGATGGACTATGTGCCGCAAATGTTGTCGATGATCAGCACCTTGGAGCAAAAAGGTTTGGCCTACCGCGCTGGCAACGGCGATGTGAACTTTGCTGTGCGTAAATTTGCAGGCTATGGCAAGTTGTCAGGCAAGTCGCTCGACGAATTGCAGGCCGGCGAACGTGTGGCCGTGGACGACGGCAAACAAGACCCACTCGACTTTGTGTTGTGGAAGTCTGCCAAGCCCAGCGAACCCACCGAGGTGAAATGGGACAGCGCATTTGGTGCAGGTCGCCCCGGTTGGCACATCGAGTGTTCTGCCATGAGTTGCGACATGTTGGGCCAAAGCTTTGACATTCACGGTGGCGGGGCTGACTTGCAGTTCCCCCACCACGAAAACGAAATTGCGCAAAGCGAAGGCGCACACGGCCAAAAAATGGCCAATGTGTGGATGCACAACGGCTTCATCAATGTCGACAATGAAAAAATGTCCAAAAGCTTGGGCAACTTTTTCACCATCCGTGATGTGCTCAAAGCCTTCGACGCAGAAACCATTCGCTTCTTTGTGGTGCGCAGCCATTACCGCAGCCCCCTCAACTACAGCGATGTGCATCTGAACGATGCCCGCAATGCTTTGAAGCGCCTCTACACCGCGCTGAGTGCGGTCACGGCAACACCAGTTCAAATCGATTGGGCCAACCCCTACGCCGCGCGTTTTCAAGCCGCCATGAACGACGACTTCGGCACCCCCGAAGCCGTGGCCGTGTTGTTTGATTTGGCTGGTGAAGTCAACCGCACCCACGATGCGCACACTGCAGGTTTGCTCAAAGCCTTGGGCGGCGTGTTGGGCTTGTTGCAAGACAACCCCCAAACCTTTTTACAAGGTGGCGCGTCTGACGACGAAGCCGTCATTCAAGAACACATCGCCGCACGCGCCGCTGCCAAAGCGGCCAAAAACTTTGCCGAGGCCGACCGCATCCGCAATGAGTTGTTGGCCCAAGGCATCGTGCTGAAAGATTCGCCCACCGGCACCACTTGGGAGCGCGCATAAGTCATGGCGCCCACCGAAAAAATCACCATCGCCACCCCCGACTATTGGGGTGAGGCCTGCAAACACTTGGTCAAAAAAGACCGAGTGATGAAGCGCCTCATCCCGCAGTTTGGCGATGCGTGTTTGCAGTCGCGTGGTGACGCATTTGTCACCTTGGCACGCAGCATTGTGGGTCAGCAAATTTCGGTCAAAGCCGCGCAAACCGTGTGGGACCGCTTTGCGGTGTTACCCCGCAAAATCACGCCTGCCAATGTGTTGAAACTCAAAGTTGACGACATGCGCGCCGCCGGTTTGTCGGCTCGCAAAATCGAATATTTGGTGGACCTGGCTTTGCACTTTGACAGCGGTGCCCTGCATGTAAAAAAATGGGCCAGCATGGATGACGAAGCCATCATCGATGAGCTGGTGGCCATTCGCGGCATTGGCCGTTGGACGGCCGAGATGTTTTTGATCTTTCACCTCATGCGCCCCAACATCTTGCCGCTCGACGATGTTGGGCTCATCAACGGCATCAGCCAAAACTATTTTTCAGGTGAGGCGGTCAGCCGCAGCGAGGTCCGCGAAGTGGCCGCAGCGTGGGCGCCGTACTGCAGTGTCGCAACTTGGTATATTTGGCGGTCCCTCGATCCGCTGCCGGTCGACTACTGAGCAGCCAAGGAGTAATGCATTTTGTCTAAAAAGACCTTCCTCGATTTTGAACAACCCATTGCCGAACTAGAAGGCAAGATTGACGAACTGCGCTATGTGCAAAGCGAGTCAGCGGTCGACATCTCTGAGGAGATCAACCAGCTCAGCAAAAAAAGTTTGCAGCTGACCAAAGAAATTTACAGCGACCTCACGCCTTGGCAAATCACCAAGATCGCACGCCATGCGGAGCGTCCCTACACCCTCGACTACATCAACGACATCTTCACCGACTTTGTGGAGTTGCACGGCGACCGTCACTTTGCCGATGACCTGAGCATCGTCGGTGGCTTGGCCCGCTTCAATGGCAACGCTTGCATGGTGCTCGGTCACCAAAAAGGGCGCGATACCAAAGAACGCACCGCGCGCAACTTTGGCATGAGCCGACCCGAGGGCTATCGCAAAGCTTTGCGTTTGATGAAGACCGCCGAGAAATTCAAACTACCGGTGTTCACCTTTGTGGACACCCCCGGCGCTTACCCCGGCATCGACGCCGAAGAGCGCGGACAGAGTGAAGCCATTGGGCGCAATATTTTTGAAATGGCGCAACTCGAAGTGCCCATCATCACCACCATCATTGGTGAAGGTGGCTCGGGCGGTGCATTGGCCATCAGCGTGGCCGACCAAGTGCTGATGTTGCAATACTCGGTTTACTCGGTCATCAGCCCCGAAGGTTGCGCCTCGATTTTGTGGAAAACCTCTGACCGTGCCGAAGACGCGGCAGAAGCCTTGGGCATCACCGCGCACCGACTCAAAGCCTTGGGGCTGGTCGACAAAATCGTCAACGAACCTGTGGGCGGCGCACACCGCGACCCCAAACAAATGTCAGCACAGCTCAAGCGTGGTTTGAACGATGCATGGCGCCAAGTGACAGACATGAAGGTTAAAGAGTTGCTCGACAAACGATACGAGCGCTTGCAAAGCTATGGCCGCTTCAGCGACACCAAAGCCGACGCCCGCTGACTTCCCCTCGCTGGACACTTTCCAGCCCACTGGCCCCTTTGCCGTCGCCTTGAGCGGCGGGGCCGACTCCACCGCCATGCTCGTGGCCTGCGCCTTGCGTTGGCCTCAGTGGACGCACGCCATTCATGTGAACCACGGTTTGCAAGCCGCTGCCGGCACATTTCAAGACCATTGCGAAGCCCTGTGCCTTCACTACCAAGTGCCCTTGGTAACGGTCAAAGTCAACGCCGCACACGCAGCAGGTGAGAGCCCAGAAGACGCTGCCCGCCAAGCCCGTTACCGTGCGTTTGCACAAGCCCTGCAAAACAACGCATGGCAGGGCAACAGTTTGAAAGGGCATGCTGTTCAAGCAAGCGGTTCAAACACGCAACAACAACCTCCCATTCAAGACATTGTGTTGGCCCAACATGCCGACGACCAAGTGGAAACCTTGCTCATCGCGCTTTCTCGCGGCGCGGGCTTGCCCGGCTTGGCCAGCATGCCCGCGCGTGCGCAACGCGACGGAGTGACTTACCACCGACCTTGGCTCAACATCGCAGGTCAAACGCTGCGCGACGCTCTGCAAGCGGTGGGGCAAGCGTGGGTGGAAGACCCCACCAACGCTGACACGCGTTACACCCGCAACCGCATTCGCAAAGAAGTGTTGCCTGTATTAGAACAAGCCTTTCTATCTTTCAGACAAACCTTTGCGCGCAGTGCATCACATGCTGCGCAAGCGCAAACCTTGTTGCAAGAGCTGGCCCTTGGCGACCTGCAAACCGTTGGCAACCCACCCAACATCAAAGCTTTGCAAACCTTGAGTGAAGCAAGACAAACCAATGTGTTGCGTCATTGGTTGGGGCTGATGCACATGCAAGCCAGCGCCGCGCAAATGCAAGCGCTGTTGGTGCAAGTCAAAGCCTGCACCACGCGTGGCCATCAGATCGACCTCAAGGTGGGGCGTGGTTTTGTCAGACGTGATGGGGCGGTTTTGCGTTGTTACAATCTTTAGCTTTTGCCTGACAACACAACCTTTTTTCACGCATCATGGCATTGATTGTTCATAAATACGGCGGCACCTCGATGGGCTCGACTGAGCGCATTCGCAATGTCGCCAAACGCGTCGCCAAATGGGCGCGAGCCGGTCACCAAATGGTGGTTGTGCCCTCGGCCATGAGTGGCGAAACCAACCGTTTGCTCGGCCTCGCCAAAGAGCTCGCGCCGCCTAAAGCCGACGCAGCCTACAACCGCGAACTCGACATGTTGGCCTCTACCGGCGAGCAAGCCTCGTCAGCCTTGTTGGCCATTGCCTTGCAAGCCGAAGGCATGCCCTCGGTCAGCTACGCGGGTTGGCAAGTGCCCATTCGCACCAACAACGCTTACACCAAAGCCCGCATCGAGTCGATCGACGACGCCCGTGTGCGCGCCGACTTGAACGCTGGCAAAGTGGTCATCATTACTGGTTTTCAAGGCAAAGACGAACACGACAACATCACCACCCTTGGCCGTGGCGGTTCTGACACCTCGGCCGTGGCCGTGGCAGCCGCCCTCAAAGCCGCTGAGTGCTTGATTTACACCGATGTCGACGGGGTCTACACCACCGACCCCCGCGTGGTGCCCGAAGCCCGTCGCTTGCACTCGGTGAGCTTTGAAGAAATGCTCGAGATGGCTTCTTTGGGCAGCAAAGTGTTGCAAATTCGCTCGGTTGAATTTGCAGGTAAATACAAGGTGCCGCTGCGCGTGTTGTCCAGCTTCACCGCGTGGGATATTGACATCAACGAAGAAGCCAAATCGGGCACGTTGATTACCTTTGAGGAAGACGAACAAATGGAACAAGCCATCGTATCGGGTATCGCGTTCAACCGCGACGAAGCCAAAATCTCTATCGTCGGTGTGCCCGACAAGCCAGGCATCGCCTACCAAATTTTGGGCGCTGTGGCCGAAGCCAACATCGAAGTGGACATGATCATCCAAAACATCAGCAAGGATGGCAAAACCGACTTCAGCTTCACCGTGCACCGCAACGACTTTGCGCGCACCAACGACTTGTTGAAAGACAAGGTCTTGAAAGCCCTCGGCGCCACCGAAGTGCAGGGCGACACCAAAATCTGCAAGGTCTCCATCGTCGGCATCGGCATGCGTAGCCATGTGGGCGTGGCCAGCAAAATGTTCCGCAGCTTGAGCGAAGAGGGCATCAACATCCAGATGATCTCCACCTCCGAAATCAAAACCTCGGTGGTGATTGACGAAAAATACATGGAACTGGCTGTCCGTGCCCTGCACAAAGCCTTCGACCTGGACCAACCCAGCGCTTAAGCTCTGGCTATAATCTAAGAAGCTGGAAACGTGACCGAGTGGCCGAAGGTGCTCCCCTGCTAAGGGAGTATGGGGTGTAGAGCCTCATCGAGGGTTCGAATCCCTCCGTTTCCGCCAGCTAACTTTTTTCAAATCTTCAATTCTTCAAATCGCATGATCTAACTTGTTGATCTGATTGGGTTTTTTATCATCAGACCAACCCACAGATTTGAAGAAAGCGCCCCTGGTCTTGACCCTGTAATTCAGTACCACCGGTATGTTTAAGTTACCGATCGTTTCTCCCTGAACAGCGTTGGTGGCAAGTAGCCAAGTGCACTGTGCGGGTGATACAAATTGTAGTCATCGAACCAATCTTGCAGTTGCGCCATCACAGTTTTTGAATCTGGCCGGTTAGCCAGCTTGGCGTAGTCCCGTTTCAGAGTCTTCACAAAGCTCTCAGCCATGCCGTTACTTTGAGGGCTTGTGACGGGTGTCGTCACAGGCTTTAAGCCAAGTTGCTTTGCAAAGCTTCTTGTCTCTGTTGCCGTGTAGCAGCTGCCGTTGTCAGTCAGCCACTCAATCGTTTTAGGTGGCTTGCCGTGTGATCCGAATCGTTTCTCCACAGCCTGCATCATCAAGTCGCCAACCAGTCCTGCATCAATGCCTTTTGTAGTGGCCACCCAGCTCATGATCTCCCTGTCGCAGCAGTCCAGTGCAAATGCCACCCTGACGCGTTCTCCGTTGTCGCACGACAGCTCCAGTCCATCTGAGCACCAGCGCGTGTCGCTTTCTTTCACGGCCACTGTGCCTTCATGTTTTCTGGTGTCCAAAGGCTTTTGACCTTGTCTGAACAGCAGCCAACCTTCATCGCGCATTACTCGATAAACCCGCTTATGGTTAATCTGGCGGCCATCAATCTTCAGCCTGGCCCAAACGCGCCTGTAACCGTATGTTGCTCGGTCTTTGACCACACATGCAATGGCCTCCTTCAGGTCAGCGTCATCGGCCTTGGGTGGTGACTTTCTCAAATCAGCCCAATCAGATGAACGTGTTTTCTTGGTCAATATGTTGCTGCGCGATACGCCCAGTGCCGTGCACACCGCCCTTACTGCTCGTCCCCGGGCAATACAGGCGAGCGCGCAATCCACTTTTTTGCTTTGGCAAAGTCCACAGCCTCCTTGAGAATCTCGTTCTCCAGAGTCTTGCGGCCAAGCGCACCTTCAAGTTGTTTAATGCGTCTCATGGCTTCTTGAAGTTCAGAAGCTGGGACAACGGTTTCATTGGCACCGACTGCGACCAAAGAACCTTCCAAATAAGCTTTGCGCCATTGAAACAACTGGGCTGCAGTCAGTCCATGTTGGCGGGCTACCAAAGAGACAGAGCTTCCTGGTTCATTGGTTTGTTTGACGATTTCAAGCTTTTGCTCCGGGGTCCAGCGCCTGCGGCGCTGAACACTGGTGACCACTTCCACCCGGTTGGGTCTTATTGAAGACATAGTCATATCCATAGTCGTATTCCTAGTTGTTAGTTTAAGGAATACCGATGGGACTGTCATTCAGGGGGCTAACTCAGCCCCTTACAAGGGGTCAATCCCAGTTTGAGACAGCTATTTGCTCAGCAGCTATTGACCTGAGCGAGTTCGAAACTACATATAAATCAACGAGTTACTCAGCCCTCAATCCACCCAAAGCTCTTAACCAAGACGCGCAGGTCAGGATTTAATTCGAACTAGGTCTGCTGCCGCAGTTCTTTGTAACACCTGGTAGGAAGACATTGAACTCCCTGTCATCAACCCACCGCATACGAATATCGATTGAATCTCGAGCTAGGGGTGCTGGTACTTTGAGGCAAAGACCCTGCATACAGGATACAAGTTGAGCGGGTTGAAAGTCCTCGTTTTTAGCTGTGTCTTCAATCCGAATTGAGTCGATCAAGTTTAGGCTCTTACCGTTAACTAGAAATGAATCATTTGTTGAGGAACAAATCGCGTTTTGTAAATCAGGAAGAACGATTACAGATTTTGGTAAGTTCGCCCATTCACTAGTTTGTCCCGATGTATTGTGCTGGATGCGGTACTCTAAAGAATTGATGACACTAGGTAAATCAGACTGAGAAAAGTTGACTGGATTTTTTGTGCGTAACTCATTGTGTGAAAAGTCCGCAATCAAAGGAGTATTGATTGGCTGTCTATCAGATTGAGGATCATCCTTGAAGCGAATCTGAAGTATGTACGAGCCGCGCTGAATTGTGTAGGGTACTTTCGCTTGAAATAAAACATTCAGTCCTGAGTCTTCACTCAAATAATGATCAGTAGGTGAGAGGTGCCACTGCAGCGCTTTTGCGGATGGGCTTATGACTAGTGAGTTGTTGACGCTGCTAGAAATGCCAAATCGTGGTTTAGCTGGCTTCTTACTTAGAGGAATCCACTGAGCAGAGGGCTCGTCATCTTGGTGAACTATTAGCACTTGCTCTGGAAGTTGGGCGTTGTCACGAATGTCTGTTTCACATTTGAAGGTTTGTTCATTGTCGATGGAAATGGAGGAAGTAGAAACATCTTGGTTGCAAATAGAACGTCCGATTTCGATTCGTGAAACACGTTCAATTTTGCTGCCGAAGACCGTTACATAGTTTTCCCACTGCGCGTGTTCAACCCGCGTAATGCGGGCTCTCGGTTTTAGGACTTTTAAACTAATGGCAATAGGATCTGCTCCTGGCTGTTGAATACTCATTGTCAATTGTGTGGAAGCCGTTTTGCTTAGATCTAGGTCAATTCGAGTTAGTTCTTTACTGTCATTGTGAATTTCTGAGCCGTCTGGTAATTGAACTTCCATTGATCGAACGCATGATGCTCTATTTGCATCAAGAATTTTCAACTGCCCTTTCTCTCCAGCGATTAATGTTGATTTGCCTTCCAGGGCATTAGAGAAATCGCTTTGATTTAGGAGAGGAAGTCTCATCCGAATGGTGGGTAGGGTTACTTTAGAGAATCCAAATTGTGTTGATATTTTGACTCCGACATCATTTGTACTCGGTCGATTATGCGATTCAAATATAAAAGGTTCAAAATTCAATACACCAGATTCTTGGTCGAATGAAATATTTTGTGCTTCACCAAGCAATGAATTATTTTCAACATTGATGATCTCCATTTTCCAGTTATGCCAATAGTTGATTAAGGGTAGTTTTCCCCGCACTTGCAATGGCAAGGTGCCGGTTGTGAAGCATTGCGTAGCTCTATCGTTATTTGATAAGACCGGTGCAGTCGATCCAAACCAAGAAGGCACGTAGATGTAAGCAGTCTTTATGTTTCCGGAGCGAAAACGTGCTACGGAGAACAACTCAATGCGTGTGGATGATGATTGCCGACGTCCAAATGTAGGAGCGAAGTCATAGCTATCTCTGTATTTATTGCTCAAAAAGTCACTGGCTTCAGAAAACATCCGAAGGTTAGAAATCAAAAAGCTGTTTAGGTCAACTGCTTTTTTATTTCCTACCATTGCACTTAAATCACCGTTCGAAGGAAGAACGAAATCTTTTGCAAACACAATTTGAGTTGCAACACATTCAGTGTTTACTGCATCATTTTTAATGCATTCGGGTTCGAGATTCAGTACGCCAAATTTAGCGGCTAGTTCTCTGGCCGCTTGAATTGCATCTTGTGGCTTGCGACCAGAGACGCGCTTAGATAGGCCCTGACTGATAGCGAGAATTGCCTGGTTGATTTGATCAACCTTTTGAAGGTCAAAAAATCGTTGAGGATCAGCTCGAAGCACTTCGTTTAGCAAGCTGGCAGATTCATTAAGGCTTGTATAAAGTCCGAATAAGTTGCGTAACTGAGGTGCTAGCATGATCACAATTGCTTGGTTGTCCGCTGTGATTTCGAACTGCGCTGGACTTTTAAGATCTGCCACTTCGAAATGCTGTGATACCACTTGATTGCCTGTGGGGGATACACGAGCTAAGAGCAAAACCCAGTCACCTTTGGCGAGTGTTTCTGTATCTGGGCGCACCAGCAGTAGATCGCCTTTGCGCAGCTTATCAACTAATGCCAAAGGAAGTTGATCCTCGCCTCGCTTGACCTCAACTTCCAATATAGGACCGTGATGTATGACATCTTGTGTCCAAGCTGCTGTCGAAGCAAGCAACCAAATCGCAGAAATTAACAAGCGAAAAAGCTTCAAGACTGAACTCCACTTAATTAGAGAAAGCAAAGGTACTCCTTATTAAAGCACCACTAAAGTGTAAAGAAAAGAATTAATTTTTTTCTAAAATACATTTGAACAAATGTTATTATGCGGTTTTCAAGCCCCTAAACCTTCAATGATGAGGATACAAATGAAATCTAGCGCCACCTTCGCAACTTTGGCTTTGACGACCTTTTTTTTAGCAGCTTGTAGCAGTTCGCCAAAAGTTGAAACTGTTTCTACTGATGCATCTTCTAGTCCAGCCGCAAAATCTGCTGTTGCACAAGTTGTTGTTGCCCCTCATTTGGACCCAAACAATGAACTGTCCAAAAGCCGGAGCGTTTACTTTGATTTTGATGATTTCACGGTCAAGAAGGAATATGTATCAGTCCTCGAACGGCATGGGAAATACGGCGCAGCGAATAGTCAGTTGAAAATCCGGGTTGAAGGTAATACCGATGAACGCGGAGGTCGTGAATACAACTTGGCATTGGGCCAAAAGCGTGCAGAAGCGGTGGCGCGTGCACTTAAGGTTTACGGCGTAAAAGACAGCCAAGTTGAACCAGTTAGCTTTGGCAGTGAAAAACCAAAATCTGCAGGCCACGATGAGACTGCTTGGTCGCAAAATCGTCGTGCCGATATCGCTTACATGGGTAAGTAATTGAGTAGGCAGAGAGGTTACTGAATCTCTCTGTCCCATCCTTGCGATTGCATACGCAATGCAACAGTTTTATCGGTTCCATACATTCACATTTGTTGGGTCACCAAATATGAAAAGGGGTCTACAAACTCTGTTGAAAGTTTTGTATTCAGTTGCTTTTCTATGGTTCACGACACTCCAACCTGCAAAAGCTCAGTTTCGTGTTGAAGTCAGCGGTGTTGGATCCACGCAGTTACCGATAGCGTTTTCTGAGTTTCGCGACGAAGCCAAGTCACCACAGAAAATTTCACGAATTGTGCGTAACGACCTAGAGCGAAGTGGTCAATTCAAAGGATTGGAAACTAAGGGCGTCATTGATGAAACGCAGCGTCCTGATTTAAATTCCTTGAAGCTGTTGGGTGCTGAGGCCTTTGTGGCAGGCAGTATTTCGCAACTTACTTCAGGACAATTTCAAGTCCGATTTCGGCTGTGGGATGTTGTGAAAAGTGAAGATTTAGGAGCGATGGGCTTCACCGTTGATGCCAGTGATTTGAGACTTGCTGCGCACAGAATTTCAGACTTTATTTATGAAAATCTTATTGGAGAAAAAGGCATTTTTTCAACAAGAGTTACCTATGTCACCAAACGCAAGGGTCTTTACAACTTATGGGTTTCTGATGTAGATGGTGAAAATGTTCAAACTGCCTTGAGTTCCCCTGAGCCAATCATTTCCCCTACTTGGTCGCCGGATGGCAAAAGTATTGCTTATGTTTCCTTTGAACAGCGAAAACCTATTGTCTATGTGCACGATGTTGCGGATGGCGTGAGGCATGCTGTTTCAAATTTCAAAGGGTCCAATAGCGCACCAGCTTGGCATCCAAATGGTCTATCGTTGGTGGTCGCTTTGTCACAAAGTGGTAATCAACAACTGTATTCAATTGAGTTGCAAGATAAAACACCTAAGCGATTGTTTCAATCGTTGAATATTGATACAGAACCAGTTTATGCCGCCAATGGGAAAACACTCTTTTTTGTCAGTGATCGCAGCGGCGGGCCACAAATTTATAAAGTTACTTTGCCACAAGGCACACCCGAGCGATTAACCTTTTCAGGCAGTTACAACATATCGCCCGCGGTCAGCCCAGATGGCAAATTGTTGGCTTACATTTCTAGAACTGAAGGGGCATACAAGCTTAAGTTGCTAGATATGAATACAAATACCGTGACTTCATTGACAGACACTATCGCTGATGAGAGGCCGAGTTTTGCGCCCAATGGTCGCTTGATTATCTACGCAACACAAGATGAAGGAGTTGACGTTTTGATGATGACCACAATCGATGGACGAGTGAAGTCAAAATTAGCTGCCCAAATAGGTGATATGCGCGAGCCTAACTGGGGACCATACATGAATGCGAGGTAATGTGCGGATATTGACTTCAATGAACACACAATATAAAACGCTATCAACACAGTTTTCAGGTATAAAAAAACTAGTCGTTGGAGTCATTTCTTTGGCCTTCATATGTCTCTTTGGAGTTGGTTTTTTCTTTTCATCCGCGAAAGTTATGTCTAACTCTATTGGGATGAGTTTCATCCTAATTCCGAAGGGACAATTTTTTATGGGGAGCAAGGATACGGCTTTGGATTTGATAAAAGAATTTCCAAAGTACGAAGTTCATCGCATAGTTGAGTTAGAAGATGAGCGACCAATCCATCTGGTAAAAATTTCAAAAAACTTTTATATGGGCAAGACGGAAGTAACTGTTGGCCAGTTTTCTCAGTTTTTATCTGAATCGAGATACGTTCCTGAGTCTATAAAGGACGGAACTGGCGCCTATGGATACAGTGCAACACATGATAAAAATAGGCAAGAGTCAGATGATGCATTTGAGGGACGTAATCCAAAATTTAGTTTGATGAATCCTGGTTTTAAACAGTCTCAAGATCATCCGGTTGTTAATGTGAGTTGGAATGATGCTGTTGCAATGGCAAATTGGTTGACCCAAAAAGAGGGAGTTAAATATCGCCTACCAACGGAAGCTGAATGGGAGTACGCTTGTGTGGCGAGCCAGCATAAGCGCTATTCAAGCTCGGATTCGCCTTCAGACTTATCGAAGCTTGCAAACACATTCGACAAGGATGCGACTGCTCACTGGATACGCTGGTCAGAATTTGCATCGCAGGGGCACGATGGATATTCTTTTACAGCTCCAGTTGCAAGCTTTCAAGCAAATGCATTCGGGCTGCACGACATGGTTGGCAATGTTTGGGAGTGGGTTTCAGACAACTACGATGAAAGTTACTACTACCATTCGGATTTAACTGACCCTCAAGGTGCAGATTCAGGTAATGTCAAGGTTCGCCGGGGAGGCTCTTGGCATACATGGCCGCTCTATGCGAGATGCTCTTACCGTAACTACAACACTCCTGGTAGTCGTTATCCTCTTTTAGGCTTTCGATTGGTAAGAGAAGCAGGTTAAATGATGGCTAGCTTTGTTGGATTAGATTTTTATTTATGGGCTACCTTGCAGGGCCTTTGGTCAAAGCGTGAAGAAGTTATGCAAAAAATGTGATCTCATCTATTCACACGACACACAAATTAAAAGTTGAAGGCGATGCGTTTCCGGTTAGGGCCCCTTGAGGGCCCTCTTTTTTAGCGTCTTTCACTTCAAAGTCTCTTAGCAGAAGTAGCATTACACTATCAAAAATTCCGAATTGGTATGCATTATGGGTACTAAAAATTCTGCCGTAACAGTCCAGAAAACAAAGAAAAAAAATACAGCTGGTGAAATTCAACAAACGCTTGATGCCCCAAAACGGGTGTTGCGTAAATTTAGACTTGTTTTCAATACTGTGAAAACTCACTTTCAACATATTGAGAAAAAAGTTGGAATTGGTGGCGCTCAAGTTTGGGCGCTAAGTGTAATTGCAAGTAACAAAGGTATCGGTGTAAGCGATCTAGCAATTGCACTAGATATCCATCAAACTACAGCAAGCAACCTTGTTAGAGGTTTAGTTAATTTGGAAATGGTAAGTGTCAAAAAGGAAGGCGTTGATCGTCGAACTGTTCAACTACATTTACTACCAGCAGGTGTAAAAATATTGAAAAAAGCACCTGCACCATTTTCTGGGGTGTTGCCACATGCTCTTGAACAATTAGACAACAAAACCTTGGAGCGACTTGATCACGATTTGGCAAAGTTAATGTGTTTACTTGATACAGATGCTTCTGCAGCCCGGATACCTCTGGGGCATAAGTGACTAAATGAGTAAGATGAACGCAATACGTGAATGGGGGAAACGTGCATATCCGATCATTTGTGTTGGATTAATCGGTTGCTTTTTGACTTCAGTTACTGGCGTTACAGCTGTAATGTTATTTCGCGGTTGGACTGAACAAGGCGGATTAGCTGAGTGGCTAAAACGCATAGCGATTGGATATCCCGCATCTACCTTGATAGTCTTTTTAGTTTTTCCTTGGCTCGTTCCAAAGTTGACAAATTACTTTTCAGTGTCTTCAGATAAATTAAATTGAACTTAATGTGACAAAGAAAATGCTATCACTAATTAAAATGTGATCGCGTAATTCTGAATCGGGGGTTCGAATCCCTGACGCAATCAAAATCAGACCTATGAAAACTGAGCGAGTTAGTGGAACTATTTGTTTTGGCCCGCCAGCTATCAAGCAAAAACGCCCCTTTTGGGGCGTTTTTCGTTTCGGTAACTTGCGGCATCAAAGCAGTTGAACAATTGGCTTGAACATATTGCAAGTTTCGCGTGTCCGAAACATCAACGGTAATCCTCCCCTTTTGCAAGGGTCGCAGAAGTAGAAACATTACGCAGCCATGGCCAACCGCTGTTTAGGAGTGAATCCGCCCAAGGCCATGTTTGGGCGGTCGTGGTTGTAAGACCACATCCACTTTGTTGCAAAGTCTTGCACCTCTGCCAAGTCTGACCAATAGTACTGCGACAGCCATTCGTACCGCACCGTCCTATTAAACCGTTCAACATAAGCGTTTTGTTGCGGGTTACCAGGTTGAATGTATTCAAGTCTGATACCCATCTCATGCGCCCATGTTTGTATGGCCGCACTGATGTATTCAGGGCCGTTGTCACAACGAATCACCTCTGGCTTACCCCGCCACGAAATGATCTGCTTGAGCTCGCGAATCACCCGCTCTGACGGCAAAGAGAAGTCAATCTCCATGCCAATCGCCTCACGGTTGAAATCATCAATGACATTGAGCAATCGAAATGTTCGCCCATCTTCGAGTTGGTCATGCATGAAATCCATCGACCACACTTGGTTGATGCAGTGCGGTACGGTCAAGGCCTCTGGCTTTTCACGCACAAGTCGCTTGCGTGGCTTGATCCGCAAATTCAGTTCTAGCTCTTTGTAGATCCGATACACACGTTTGTGGTTCCATTTGAAGCCCTTCACATTACGCAGGTACAAATAACAAAGGCCAAAGCCCCAATTGCGATGGTTATCTGTCAATCGGATCAACCAATTGGCAACTTCATCATTCTCAGCATCGAGCTTGCGCTCGTAGCGGTAGCAGGACTCGCTGATGCGAAACGCCTCGCAGGCAACCCGAATGCAAGCACCTCGCTCTGTGACCGCCTTCTTGGCCATCTCCCTTCTGCGAGATGGCCTCACCACTTTTTTTCGAGCGCCTCCGCCACAATCTCAGCCTTGAGCTTTTCCTCAAGGTACATCTTCTTCAGCCGGCGGTTCTCTTCTTCGAGCTCTTTCATACGCGACATCATGGATACATCCATGCCGCCGTACTTGGCCCGCCATTTGTAAAAGGTAGCGGTGCTGATGCCCAACTCACGACAAATGTCTGGAACACCCAAGCCAGCTTCAACGCGTTTGACCGCGTCCAAAATCTGGCTGTCACTGAATTTCGATCTCTTCATATAGAACCTCTTCCATTGGAAAAAATTCTACTTCTCTCACCTTTGGTTTTAAGGGTCGATTACCGTGCCACGCCATGCCACGCTTGACTTGCTCCAAGCAAATGTCTTGCTCGTTCAAAGTCACTTTACCCAAAGTGCGTTGGTAGCGGTCTGTCTTGTCCCAATACACGGTCACCTGTTTGCGATAGACAAGGTCGGATAAGCTTTTTTTGGAGGCCTGCCCAAAGGCTTGGGTCTTCTCTGGTGCATCGATTCCCGCAAGTCGTATCTTGTGCTGGGCTCGGTTGGCGTCGAGCAGGGTGAGTGTGTCTCCATCGGAGACCCCTACAACTTGACCCACCAATACTTCCGCCTGTACCAGCCCACATAAGCCACAGAAAAGTGAAGCTAGCCAGAGTTTTAGAAATGAGCTGTAACCAAGTCTGAAACGCCACAAGGGCGCTGTGGGTTGATTCGACAAGATCAAAATCTTCAAAATCGTTAATTTTCTCAATATTGCTGATTTGAAGCATCTTATCTTCTAGTCTTAAATGATCGAATAAATGAAACCTATAAGTTTCGAAATACTTTTGTTAATAAAATCCATGAGTTTCAAATAAGTTGCTTAAATAAAACCCATAGGTTATTATTAAGGCCATCTAACGAAACTCATAAGTACCATGGAAAAGCAATTTCGCGATCTTCAGCTCCAGCAGATGGATGCCTTGCTCGGCTCTTGGAAGTCGGCGCAACTGTGCGCACGCCCAAAATCGGGCTGGGCTCGTGCTGTCCGTGAAACTTTGGGAATGTCGGCAGCAGCCTTGGCCAGGCGACTTGGCATTTCGCATGCAGGTGTGCGCAAGTTGGAGGCCTCTGAGGCTTTGGACAGCATCACTTTGGCAACCCTTCGTAAGTTGGCGCATGCGTTGGACTGTGAGTTGCAGTACGCGCTAGTACCCAGAACAAGTCTTTCGCAACAAATTCAAGATAGAGCACACGCCGTTGCGAAAGAGCAATTGCAACCGATCGCGCATTCCATGACGCTTGAGGATCAGGCTGTAGAAGGCCCCTTAAACAAGCTTCAATTTGATCTTGCGGTCAAGGATTTGCTTGAAGGCTCACGCCGAGAGCTTTGGTGAGATAGGGCATATGGAATTTCAGTACATACCCGGGGCCACCCCACTTGATCCAGATGAGGCCGCAGCTTTGGTGCCTGTGCACATCACAACACAGGCAGACCTTAACGCATGGGAGCAGGCCAATATTGTTCTCGGTGATCGTTGGGCCACGCGTCAAAAAAAGCGAGTGCTGTTAGATGAAGGATTTGTGCGCGATTTGCACCGTCAGATGTTTGATAGAACTTGGAAGTGGGCTGGAACTTTCCGTCAGTCCAATAAAAATATTGGAGTTGATTGGCCCCAGGTGTCCGTGAAATTACGTGACTTGCTCGATAACACGCGCTACCAGATCGAAAACCATGTTTTCAATGAGGATGAGATGGCCGTGCGTTTTCATCATCAACTTGTACTGATTCATGCCTTCCCAAACGGCAACGGCCGCCATGCTCGGTTGATGGCTGATTTATTGATCACACGACTTGGACGACCCAGATTGACTTGGGGAGGAGCCAGCTCTTCGATCACCCCACCCGGGGAGATTCGTGATCGCTATCTCGTGGCGTTGCGTTCAGCGGATCAAGGGCAAATAAATGGGCTAATCGAATTTGCTCGCAGTTAGTGTTCGTCTGGATGAGTGTTTATGAGCACCAGCTGCCGTTTCGGTTCCTAGAGTGTTTCTATTCATTTAGCATCTGATTTGATTTGCACAAAGTGAGACACCAGTCATGGCATTAGAAAAAACATTTTTACGAGAAGTCTTTGACGCTCAGGCTGCAACTGCGCTTCGTCTGCGAAGCTCAACTGCGGGGGAGCGTATTGCAAAGATTCAAAAACTTCGTGACGCTGTGATAGCCCACACAGAGGATTGGTATCGAGCTGCTTATTTGGACTTCAAGAAGCCGCAAGGGGAGGTTGACCTCGCTGAGATCTTGCCAGTGTGCGTGGAAGCCAATGACGCCATTCGAAATCTCAAAAAATGGATGAAGCCAACCCGTGTTTGGCCGACCATGTTGACCTTGGGAATGCGTAGCCATGTTCAATACTCACCCCGAGGACGCTGCTTGATCATTGGCCCGTTCAACTATCCGGTGAACCTGACGTTAGGCCCTTTGGTTTCAGCCATTGCTGCTGGTAATACGGCCATTGTGAAGCCGTCTGAATTAACGCCGCATCTCTCAGGGCTGATCTGCAAAGTCGTGCGTGAAGTTTTCACAGAGGATGAGGTGGCAATCTTCGAAGGTGAAGCAGATGTTTCTCAGGCCCTATTGGAATTGCCGTTTGATCACATCTTCTTCACGGGTAGCCCAACCATTGGAAAGTATGTCATGGGGGCAGCAGCTAAGAACTTGACGAGCGTGACCCTGGAGTTAGGCGGCAAGAGTCCAACCATCATCGATGAAACTGCCGACCTGAAGCTAGCTGCTATCAATGTGATGTGGGCCAAGTTTGCCAACGCAGGTCAAACCTGTATCGCGCCAGACTATGTTTTCGTGCATGAAAGCGTCAAGGAAAAGTGGGTTGAATGCTGCCGCGAACAACTCACAAAAGCTTATGGCGCAACGATGGGTGAGCAAAAAAACAGCAGTCACCTTGCCCATATCGTGAATGCACGGCACGCCACTCGCATAAAGGCACTTCTTGATGATGCGCAGGCCAATGGCGCTCGCGTGCTCACGGGGGGTGGTTCAAGTCAAGACGAGTGCTTCGTACAACCAACCTTGCTTGACCAAGTGCCGCAAAACGCTCGAATCATGGATGAAGAGATTTTTGGTCCGTTGCTTCCAGTGATTGGCTACAGCAACCTTGATGAGGTGATTGCACACATCAACGAAGGGCACAAGCCCCTAGCGTTGTACATCTATAGCCGTAGCAACGCAAACATCGACAAGGTCCTGAGCAAGACAGTTTCTGGTGGCGCCTGCGTGAATCACGCACTGATCCAGTTCCTTCATGGTAACTTGCCCTTTGGGGGCATCAATAACTCCGGTATGGGTAACGCGCACGGCCACTATGGATTCAAGGCATTCAGCCATGAGCGCGCAGTGGTTAGAACGCAGTTTTCATTCGCGGCCACCTTTTTTAAGGCTGGAGAGGTTCCCCTGTTGGTTCGTAAGGTCATGAAGTCTGCTTTTAAGCTTTTGTAAAGCCAACAAAAGATAATTAGATTTTGGTTCGTGTGCCTTGAAGTTCAAGCCGTTGATTGACTATTTTGACGGACTCAACTGATTCCCCCAACCCACCACCGTGCCTTTGATCAACTCAGCCACTGTCTTCGATGCCTGCGTGATGTGCCCCTGTTTGGGCATGGCCAGCGTCACATAGCGTTTCAAGTCTGGCGCAATCACCTTGGCGGATTGCAAACGTCCCTGGCGCAACTCCTCATTCACTGAAAACGGCCCCAACAGCGCATACATGTGTGGGTTGTTGGCGATGATTTCTTTTTGCACTTTGAGAGAGTCTGCTTCTACTTCAGCTTGCAGTTGAAAGCCTTTGCTACGCGCTGTCTCATCCAAAATCGAGCGCCAATGCGAGCCTTTGCGTGGCAGCACCAGCGGCAAGCCTTCGAGCCGTTTGAAATCAACCATTTCGCCATAGGTCAGCGACAGCCCAGGGCTAGACACCAAATACGTGCTGGCCGTGGACAACAACACCTCATCGTGGCTGTATGGCTTTTCGTACCTGAACAAAATGGCCATGTCCACACTGCCTGTATCGAGCAAAGCATCGAGCTCACTGCCTTGCCCTTCGCGTATGTTGAGTTGAATTTTGGGGTAGGTATGGTGCAACTTTTTAAACACCTGTGTCATCAGTGGGTGCGCTGCAGAGGGCAAGATGCCAATCTTGACTTCACCCATCGGAATCTTCGCGCTTTGTTGAATGTCACCAAACAGTTCATCTGATTGCAGAATCCACTGGCGCACCCGTTTTTCAACATAGTGGCCAAACTCAGTCAGCACCACCCCGCGGCCGGTTCTGCGAAACAAAGCGCCACCGCAGTCGCTCTCTAAATCGCTGATTTGCCGGCTGATGTGTGACTGCACGGTTTGCCGGCGCGCGGCCACTTTGGTCAGACTGCCAAGCTCGGCAACCTCTAGGAACAGCCGAAAGTTGTTGATTTGCATGGGGGTTTCCTGTTATGCCTAAATTGGCAAATCTGAAATCTGTGTTTGCATTCTAGGCAGATTGCCTGCATTTTTCTAGACTTCCGCCCAAGCGCCACGCCTCGGGTGGTTCAGCGACAACTGAAGGACGAAAAAAAATGAGATTTGTGAGTTTTGAAACTGCCGCGCGTCAAACCTATGGGGTTTGGCAAGATGAAGACCACTGGTTAGAAGCCCCGGCTGATTTCCGCGCCACCTACCCAGACTTGAAGTCCGTCATTGCCGCCAACCAATTGCAAGCCCTAGACGCTGCCGCGCGTCAGGCAGGCCACACCGTAAAAGCCAGTGCAGCGCGTTTGTTGCCCGTCATTGCCAACCCTGGCAAGATTTTTTGTGTGGGATTGAATTACAAAACGCATGTCGCTGAAATGAAGCGTGCGGACAGCGAACATCCCGCCATCTTCACGCGTTTTGCCGACAGCTTGACGGCGCATGGCGCACCACTTGTCAGACCGAAGGCCACCCAACGGTTTGACTTTGAGGGTGAGTTGGCCATCATCATCGGTCAGGGCGGACGCAACATTTCGCAAGCCGATGCATGGCATCACATTGCAGGGTATGCCTGCTTCAACGATGGCACCGCGCGCGATTGGCAGCGTCACACACACCAATGGACACCGGGCAAAAACTTTCCCGGCACCGGTCCGCTGGGCCCTTTTATGGCCACGCGTGACGCTATTCCCGATGTCAATCAACTGACGTTAGAAAGTCGCCTCAACGGTGAAGTCATGCAACATGCATCGGTGGCTGATTTGATTTTCACCTTGCCAGTCATCATCGAATACCTGTCTGGTTTCACCACGCTTTCACCTGGCGATGTGATTGCCACTGGCACACCAGGTGGTGTGGGTGACAAGCGCGAGCCTGCTGTTTACATGAAGGCGGGCGATGTCATCGAAGTGGAAATCACGGGCTTGGGCACCTTGCGCAATGTTGTGACCGCCGAAGCATAAACAAGGAATCAACTGAATGTCTCAAAACAAAAACACACTTCGCATTGCGGTCGACATCGGTGGCACCTTCACTGACATGGCTTGTTTTGACGAGGCGAGCGGAAAAATCAAATTTGGCAAAGCCTTGTCCACGCATGGTCACTTGCATGAGGGCATTCAAAACACCCTCGACAGCGCTGGCATCGATTTGGCCAATGGCTATTTGTTTTTGCATGGCTCCACCATTGCCATCAACACCTTGCTAGAGCGCAACGGTGCCAAGACGGCTCTGTTGATCACCGAGGGCTTTCGCGACATTTATGAAATAGGGCGAGTCAACCGCCCCGACGCTTACAACTTGTTTTTCTCCAAGCACCAACCCTTGGTGCCACGTTCATTGCGCTATGAAGTGACAGAGCGTTTGCGCGCCGATGGTTCGTTGCACAAAAAATTAGACGAAGAGGGCGTGCGCGCACTGGCCAAAGAACTGAAGAAGCAGCATGTCGAAGCGGTGGCTGTGTTGTTATTGCACTCCTATCGCAACCCTGACCATGAGCGACGTGTCAAAGCCATTTTGAAAGAAGAATTGCCCAACGCTTTTGTAACGGCTTCGCACGAGTTGTCACAAGAGTACCGTGAGTTTGAACGCGTATCGACTGCTGTGGCCAACGCTTATGTGGGCCCGCGTGTGTCTGACTATTTGGGTGAGTTGCAAACCCACTTGGGTGCCAAAGGCTTCAAAGGTGATTTTTATGCTGTGCAATCCACGGGCGGTTTGTTTCCAGTGGAACACGCACGCCGTGATTGTGTGCGCATGCTCGAGTCAGGCCCCGCCGCCGGTGTGATTGGTGCACAAGCCATTTGCGAGCAATTGGGCATGCCCGATTCCATCGCGTTTGACATGGGTGGCACCACTGCCAAAGCAGGTGTGATCAGCGAAGGTCGACCTCTCACCACGGGCAGTGCACTCATTGGGGGTTATGAAAAGGCCTTGCCGATTCAAATTCCGATGATGGATATTTTTGAAGTGGGTACAGGTGGTGGTTCGATTGCAAGGGTCGAGCTTGGCAAATCGCTACGCGTAGGCCCCCGCTCAGCAGGCAGCATGCCCGGTCCTGTGTGCTATGGCCGCGGTGGCGAAGAGCCCACGGTCACCGATGCCAATTTGATTTTGGGCCGTTTGGATGAAAACAACTTCCTTGGCGGTGAAATGCCTCTGTATTTGGACCGCGCCAAAGAAGCGATGGAAACCAAAGTGGCCAAGCCATTGGGCTTGGATGCCACCAAAGCCGCTGACGGTATTTTGCGCATCGCGGTCACGCAAATGTCGCATGCGGTGAAAGCCGTGACCACAGAGCGTGGTTTAGATGCTGGCAGCTTCACCATGGTGGTCTACGGTGGTGCAGGCCCCTTACATGCTTCAGCCATTGCGCGTGAAATTGGCATTCGCAAAGTGCTCATTCCTTATGCGCCTGGTTACTTCTCAGCCTACGGCATGTTGTTCAGCGATTTGCGTTACGACTATGTGCGTTCGGTGTTTCGCCGCTTGGATGGTTTGTCTTTTGAAGAGATCGAAACCATTTACAAAGAAATGGAAGACGAAGGCCGTGCCGCCGTGGGTGCGTCACAAATCCGCCCCGATGAAATCGTGTTTGAACGCGCAGCCGACATGCGTTACTTTGGTCAAGAGCATGCGGTCACCGTCGATCTGCCGCAAGACAACTTTGTGCGCAAAGACAGAAACTCGATCAAAAAACATTTCGACGATGTGCACAAAGTGCGCTACGGCACCTCAGCACCGCAAGAGCCCGCCGACATTGTGAGTTTGCGCGTGACCGTTTTGGGCCGCATGCGCAAGCCACCCCGCAATGCCGTTGAACAAGGCAATGACAAGCCCGATGCAGCCGCTTTCCGTGCGAACAAACCGGTGTATTTCAGAAGCGCGGGCGACTTTGTGTCCACTCCCGTCTACCGCCGCGATCTGTTGAAGAACGGCAACGAAATCACAGGCCCAGCTCTGATTGAAGAACACGCCTCCACCACCGTGGTGCAGCCTGGCGATGTGGTCAAGGTGGACTTGTACGGTAATTTGCAAATTTCTATTGGGAGCGATCGCTCATGAGTACCAAAGCAGTTCAATCGGCTAACGCAGCAGCGGTCGATCCGGTCATTGTTGAAATCATTCGAAACGGTTTGTTTGCCGTGACCGAAGAGATGAAAACCAACCTGATGCGCACGGCCTACAACCTCATCATCTACGAGGCCTTGGATTTCACGGTGGGTTTGTTCACCAAAGAGGGCGACACGGTTTCTATTGGCTTGGGCTTGCCCATGTTCATTCGTGGCATGTCAGAGACCGTCAAAGCCAAGATCAAACACTTCGGCTACGACAACATTCACCCCGGTGATATTTTGGTCACCAACGATGCCTACACCACCGGCAGCCATTTGAACCACTTCACCTTCACCATGCCTGTGTTTCATGAAGGTGAACTGATTGGCTTTACCTGTTGCATGGCGCATTGGTTAGATGTGGGGGGGAGCCTTGGGCAAATCACCACCGACATCTTCTCTGAAGGCATTCAGGTGCCCATCGTCAAATACCAAAGGGCAGGTGTGGTCAACCAAGATTTGATCGACATCATCGCCATGAATGTGCGTTTGCCTGAACGCGCTTTGGGCGATTTGCGTGCGCAGATCACCGCCATCACCACCGGCGAGCGCCGTTTCTTAGAACTGGTGCAGCGTTATGGCAACCAAGCGGTGCAAGCTTCTATTTTGCAAATCATGGACGCATCAGAAGCCCTGGCGCGTCAAAACACGCTGTCCATTCCCGATGGTGTGTATGAAGCCGAATCGTTCATGGACGACGATGGTTTAGAAGTAGGCAAGCGCATACCCATTCGTGTCAAAGTCACCGTCAAAGGTGACGAGATGGAAGTCGACTTGTCAGATGTCAGCAAACAGGTGAAAGGTTTTTACAACTCAGGCTTTACCACCGGCATTGCGTGTGCGCAAGTAGCCTACAAGTGCCTCACCACACCCACCGACTATCCTGTGAACGACGGCAGCTTCAGGCCCTTGAAAGTCATCATGCCCATGGGCACCGTCATCAGCGCAGAACGCCCATACCCCATGCGTGTTTGGATGACTTTCCCCATGACCGTCATCGACACCATTTTCAAAGCACTTGCACCAGCCATTCCTGACCGTGCCATTGCAGGTCACCATGCAGATTTGGTGTTTCCAAATATCCACGGCATTTCACCCGAAGATGGGCGCTTGTTCATCGTGGGCATTGGCCCCTTGGGTGGCGGTTGGGGTGCCAAGAGCCGAGAAGACGGTGTGTCTGTCACGGTGTGCATCAACGATGGTGACACCCACAACAGCCCGACAGAACAGTTGGAAGCCAAATACCCCGTGTTGGTCGAAAGCTACAAAATGCGCGAAGACAGCGCAGGCGCTGGCGAATACCGCGGTGGTTTAGGAGCTGAAATGGTGGTGCAAGCGCTATCGCCTTTTTCAGTGACCACACGCATTGACCGCATGCACTGCAAACCTTGGGGCTTAGAGGGTGGTGGTGAAGCTGCCGGCAACGGCATTGGCATTCGTCGCAAAGGTGAATGGCAACACGAGCTGCCCAATGCCAAAATTTTCAATGTGCGTCTTGAGAGAGGCGACGCCTACAAAATGTTGTCTGGCGGTGGTGGCGGTTTTGGCAGCCCCTTCAAACGCGATGCACACAAAGTGGCAGAAGATGTGCGCGAAGGCTATGTCAGTCGCGCAGCTGCTGAAAAACTGTATGGTGTGGTGTTGAATGACAGCTTTGAAGTCAAGCAAGCCGAAACCGACAAACTGCGAGCCAAGGCCCTTGCTTAATGGAATGGTCATGCACGCCTTTCAAAAGCAAGCCGCTTACTTAGCCGACTTGTGGCATCGGCTCTCAGCGCAACACATTGCGTTGGGATGCTCTTGCACCATGAGTGGCATCAGCGTGACATTGGAAGATTTTGAGCGTGACATTGCAGACTATTTGTGGGCAGAAAGTGAACGATGGGGCGAAAAAGCCGTAGAGGCATTTTTGCTGGCACCCGGCCCTGTCGCCGAGCAAGACAAAGCCATTCGCGGTATTTTGGAACGCTTGGAAAACGGTGCGTGTGATGAAGATGTGGCTGCATGGTTGTTGCCACGCATGACCAAAACCATCGAGTCGTATGCCAAGTTGCACGGGCCCGCACCCGAAGCATTGTTGTTAGGTGGCGCCAATGCATGGCGCAAAGGTTATCGAACAGATTGATTGAAATAAACCAAAGGAGACAGTGATGAAAGCTGTGTTGAAAAAAGTATTGGGCTTGAGCCTCTTGGCAATCGCGAGCATTGCCGCTGCACAAAGTAAATTTCCGGATGGCTCTATCAAAATGATTGTGCCGTTTGCACCGGGCGGTGGTGTGGACAGTGCAGCCCGATTGATCGCCAAGCAAATGCAATCCAACTTGAATGTGACCATCGTGGTGGAGAACAAACCCGGTGCCAACGGTTCCGTGGGCGGCAAGGCCGTGCAAACTTCACCTGCAGATGGCAACACCTTGTTGTTTTCAGCGTCCACTCATGTGCTGGCCAAACATGTGATGGCAGCACCTCCTTATGATCCCTTGACTGACTTTGCCTATGTGGCAAGGGTAGGTGAAGCACCGCTCATGATGGTGATTTCTCCAGACTTGCCACAAACAAAATTGAAAGAAGTGGTCGACGCCGTTAAACAGCAGCCCGACAAGTGGACCGCAGGATTGCCTGCCCTAGGTGCGGCAGCACATTTGGGTACGCTGATGTTTGACAAGCAGGGCAACCTCAACCTAACCACTGTGGTTTACAAAGGCACAGCTCCTGCGTTGACCGATGTAGCAGGTGGCCACACACAAATCTTGATTGACTCGATCATCTCTTTGCAGGGCATGGCCAAGAGCGGCAAGGTCAAACCCATCATCGTGACATCGTCAAAAAGAAGCTCGGTGATGCCCAATGTGCCCACAGCTGTGGAGAGTGGTTATCCCAAATTTGTCACTGAATCTTGGTATGGCATTTGGGCCCCCAAAGGCACGCCTGAAGACAGAGTACAACTGTTGAATAAAGCCGCCAACGAGGCCGTGCGTCAGTTGACCAAAGCTGGTGCGTTTGTGCCCTTGGGCATTGAGCCAGTGACTGAAACCACCGATGAGTTTCGCAAATACACGCAAGGGTATGTGGTGGAAAGTGCTGAATTGTTGAAGGGTGCTGGTTTCAAACCTGAATAAA